>JBMTQX010000015.1:0-58164 GCA_049446715.1 Pseudohongiellaceae bacterium | reverse complement strand
GCCAGGCCAGTGAAACGGCGTAAGGAATCAGGGTTTGGTGCCCGGGGCCGGACTTGAACCGGCACGAGGTTTCCCTCGAGGGATTTTAAGTCCCTTGCGTCTACCAATTTCGCCACCCGGGCTTTGTATGAGCGGCTAAATGCTTGTCAGGTAAAATGACAGTATAAAACAGACACCGGAATATGCCAGGTGTCATGTCAGGCGCTGATATAGCCGGGAGTGCCGAGCAAGAAAGGAAGTGCGTCTTTGAAATTGGAGGCCGGAGTCGGAATCGAACCGGCGTACACGGAGTTGCAGTCCGCTGCATAACCACTCTGCCATCCGGCCTTCAGGATCTAGGACACTTTGACGTGCGTCTTTTACTTAGCGCCATACACAACAACCGTATACGGCAATTTGGAGCGGGAAACGAGACTCGAACTCGCGACCCCGACCTTGGCAAGGTCGTGCTCTACCAACTGAGCTATTCCCGCTTTGCCTAGAAAGACGTGCCAAATTGTCTCTTTGCTCAGGACCATCAGGCCTCTTGCATCTTATTCGCACGATGATCGTGGAATACATTCAGAGGACTGGTTATCCCGGCCAGAGTTCCATTATTTCAGGCGCTTTGGCCTTACACAAAGCCTTCTGCCAGTACCCTATCCTGAGAGGTAAAGGGTGGCTTTCAGCCCTGTCTTCGATACCCGGTTGGGGGCATTTCGAAGAGGTGGCTATTCTAATCAGACTGGCCCGCAAGTCAAGTGTAATCAGGTGCTTGTGAGCGTTTTACTTGAGCTCTGCACCCAGTACCGACCAGGCACTTTTCAGGTAGGAAATCATCGACCACAGGGTCAGGAACGCCGCGCCGTAAATCAACATATAACCAGTCCCCCAGAACCATACCGATCCCTGCGGATCACTGGCCAGAAGCACGATGATGGCAATCATCTGGACCGTGGTTTTGACCTTGCCGAGCCAGCCTACAGCTACCAAATTGCGTTTGTTCTGCTCTGCCATCCACTCCCGCAGGGCGGAAATGAGCACTTCCCGGGCCACCATGATGGCCGCCGGTATGACAAACCAGGGACTGGCAAAGTTTGCTGCCAGCATGACCAGTGCCACGGTCACCAGGATCTTGTCGGCGACCGGGTCCAGAAATGCCCCAAATGGCGTGCACTGGTCCAGCTTGCGGGCCAGGTAACCGTCAAGCCAGTCGGTGATGCAGGCGAGGATGAAAATGAGGGAGGAGACGAGGTAATGCCCGCGGAAATCCGCGTAGTACACGCCAATGAAAACCGGTATGGCTAGGATGCGCAAAATAGTCATGAAATTGGCGGTATTCATGGTCGGACATTGTACCTAAGTTGCACGGAAACAGGGGGGTTTATCTTGCCGGCGGTGGGCTTTCATTTGCCATGCCCTACCTGATCAGTCCGGATCGTCCCCCTGCGCCATCAATAGGTATGGCAGACCCGGACAGGGCCGCAGGTGGGTTTGCCGGCATCGAGTAGGATCAGGGACTGGTCGGCTAACAGCGCTCTTGCGCTATCCGGCCTGCACATTATCCACCTAAGCTGTCGACCCCAGCTCAATGCAAGTAATTGTAGATATCTCGGGCCAGGGCCTTGCTGATGCCCGTGACCTTCTGCAGTTCCTGGATACTGGCGCGGCGGATTTCCTGTTGGCCGCCAAAATAGCGAATGAGATCACGGCGCTTGGTCGGGCCAATACCGGGTATTTCGTCCAGAAACGAGCTGGTGCGCTTTTTGCCGCGGCGTTGCCGGTGCGCCGTGATGGCAAAGCGATGAGATTCATCCCGGATATGCTGTAACAGATGCAGTGCCGGTGACTCCGGTGGCAGAGCAACCTCGCGGTGGCTGCCGCCGAGAATGAGGGTTTCCTGCCCTGCCCGCCGACTGATGCCCTTCGCAATACCCAGCAACTGAATTCCGGTCACCTGCAAATCAGCCAGTACCTGTTCCGCCTGACCCAACTGCCCGAGTCCACCGTCGATCACCAAGATATCCGGCATCTTTGCCTCGCCTTGTTTCAGGCGGGTGTAACGGCGCTTCAGCGCCTGCTCCATGGCCGCGTAGTCATCCCCCGGCGTGATGTGCTCAATATTGAAGCGGCGATAGTCGGTCTTCAGCGGCCCGTTCTGGTCAAACACGACACAGGACGCCACGGTAGCCTCACCGGCACTGTGACTGATATCGAAACATTCCATACGCTGGGGCAAAACATCCAGTTTGAGCGCCGTCTGCAAAGCCTGCAGGCGTTGCTGCATGCTGCGTTTGCTGTTCAACTTGCTCATTAGGCCATGGCCGGCATTGATACCAGCCAGGTCGAGCCATTGCAGGCGATGGCCGCGAACATGATGCTTGATGACAACCTGGCGCTCAGCCAGGTAGCTCAAGGCTTCCGCGAGCTGATCCTGGTCCTGGGGCGGATGGCTGCAGAGGATTTCCCGCGGAATGTTTTGACGGTGAGCGTTACTCAGGTAGTACTGCGCGATGAAGGCGCGCAGAATTTCGCCCGCCTCTTTCTCAAGCACAAACCGGGGATAGTAATTCTTGTTACCGATAACCCGCCCCCCGCGCACGAAAATGACATGCAAGCAGACAGCGCCGGCATCCTGGGCCATGGCAATCACATCCACGTCGCCTTTTTCGCCGGAAACATACTGGCTTTGCTGGATGATGTTCAGATCCCTGATTTGGTCGCGCACCACGGAGGCTTGCTCAAAGGCGAGCGCTTCCGACAGGCTTTCCATCTTCGCTGTCAGTTCCTCGCGAATCTGGTCATTGCGCCCTTCCAGGAACATTTCCGAATGGCGCACATCCTCGGCATATTCTTCAGGTGTCACCAAGTTGACGCAGGGGCCCGAGCAGCGCTTGATCTGGTATTGCAGGCATGGTCGAGTGCGATTGCTGAAATAGGAGTCCTCGCACTGGCGCACGTGAAAAATCTTTTGCAGCAGGTTTAGGCTTTCGCGGACGGCACCGGCGCTGGGATACGGCCCGAAGTACTTGCCCTTCTTCTTTTTTGCCCCGCGATGAAAGGCCAGGCGCGGGTATTCATCACGTGAAGACAGGTATATGTAGGGATAGGATTTGTCATCGCGCAGCAGGATGTTATAGGGCGGCCGCTTTTCCTTGATCAGGTTCTGTTCCAGCAGCAGGGCTTCGGTTTCACTGCCGGTGATGGTGATCTCGATATCGTGGATGCGGTTGACCAGTGCAATGGTCTTGTTGTCCAGCCCCGAGCCGCGAAAATAGCTGCTGAGCCGGTTTTTGAGGTTTTTGGCCTTGCCCACATAGAGAACTTCCCCGGCCTCATCCAGCATCCGGTAGACCCCGGGGCGGGTGGAGGTGTGTTTGAGGAAGTTCTTCGAATCAAATGTCGGGCTGTCGGGACTGCTCATGCCTGCATCCTAAACGATAACGCGAACCGGGTGACAGCATGCGCTTTGTGGTCGGGACTGGAAACGCACTGCCCTAGATAATACGGACTTCCGGTGTCAGTGACACACCGAACTTGTCATGCACTGAGCGCTGTATTCTTTCCGACAGATCGACCAGTTCGGCCCCGGTGGCATGGCCATGGTTCACCAGCACCAGGGCATGATCCTCGTGCACGCCCACATCCCCTTCCCGATGGCCCTTCCAGCCGGCCTGCTCAATCAGCCAGGCGGCGGCCAGCTTGACCTGGTCACCGTCACGATAACCGACAATCCCGGGAAAGGCTTTTTGCAGCTGTTCAAATTCCTGCAGGCTGACCAGGGGGTTCCAGAAGAAACTGCCGGCATTGCCGAGTCGGCTCGGGTTGGGCAGTTTGCTGCGGCGGATTTTACACACAGTCTGGGCAACCTTTTCCGGCGTGATTTCGTTGTCTGGCACACCCTCAAGGGCTTTTGCCAGGGCGCCGTAAGCGATGTTCACTACCGGAGACTTGTTCAGCCTGAACGAGACACTGTAGATAATGTATTGGTCCCGCAATTCCCCCTTGAAAATCGAGTGGCGATACGCGAACTGGCAGTCGGCATTGCTGAAGGTCCTTAATTCACCCGTTTCGCGGTTCAGGGCTTCCAGCCCCAGCATGACATCCTTGAGCTCCACACCGTAAGCGCCAATATTCTGTACCGGCGCCGCACCAATCGTACCCGGAATCAAGGACAGGTTTTCCAGGCCGTAGTAGCCCTGTTCGACACACCACTGCACAAAGGCAGGCCAGTTCTCGCCACAAAGTGCTTTGACAATCCAGTGCCTGTCATTGTCATCAACAAGCTGCCTGCCTCGAATGTTCATCTCAATCACCAGGCCGGGATAATCCTGACGGAAAAGCAGATTGCTGCCCTGCCCGATCAGCATGTAATCCACCTGTTTGTGGCGCGCAAACTCCAGCGCATCACGCAGGCTTGTCAGGCTGTTGGCATTGACAAAATAGCGGGCGCTGGCACTGACACGAAACGTGTTGAAATTCTTGAGGTTGAAATGCTCGAGGACTTCCATACTGAGAATCAGGGTAACTGGTGTTTTGCGGCAAGGGTGCGCAGAAGATTGGATGAGGCATCCTCGATCAGGTCGAGCACCAGCTCAAAACCGTCGGCACCGGAATAATAGGGATCAGGGACTTCCTCATGACCGCTATTGCCGTGATGCAGAAACAGAGAAATCTTGCCGTGATGGGCCGGATCACTCATGTCCAGCAGGTCATGCAGGTTCTGACGATCCATCGCGAACACATAATCAAAAGCGGCCATGTCGTCCGGGGTGACTTGCCTGGCCCGAAGGGCACTCATGTCGTAATCGCGTTTCCTGGCGGCACTGATGCTGCGTGAATCCGGTGACTTGCCGATATGCCAGGAGCCTGTGCCGGCAGAATCGATCTCGAAATGCGCTGCCAGTCCCTGTGCTTCAGCCTGGGATCGAAACACGGCTTCCGCCGTGGGTGAACGGCAAATGTTGCCAAGACAGACCATCAATACCCTGATCCGGTCTTCAGCCATGGGCACCATCCCGGGCCAGCAAGGCCCTGACATGCTCAAGATCCTCCGGAGTATCGACGCCTGCCGGCATGGGCTCACAGGCTTCCTGGACGTGGATGCGGACACCGTTGTCCAGGGCGCGCAGTTGCTCCAGTTGCTCGGTGCTTTCCAGCGGGCTGCGGGGCCAGGTGACAAAATCATGCAGAAAACCGACCCGGTAGGCATAAATGCCAACATGGCGTTTATAGCCAGTTAGCTCGCCATCCGGATTGTCACGGGGATACGGAATCGGGGCGCGGGAAAAATACAGGGCATAACCGGCATGGTCTGTGACCACCTTGACCTGGTTCGGGTTCAGGACATTGTCCCTGCCGGAAATGCGTTCATACAACGTGCAGATACCGGCATCCGGGTGCGCCATCAGGTCCGCGGCGACCTGGTTGATCACGGCGGGCGGAATCAGGGGTTCATCGCCCTGCACATTCACGATGATGGCGTCATCGGCCAGTCCCAGCTGACGGGCGACTTCCTCGATGCGGTCGGTACCGGACTGGTGCTCTGCCGCTGTCATCAGCACCGGATAACCCTGCTCCCGACAGCTTGCCACGATACGCTCATCGTCTGTCGCCACATACACGGCATCGGCCTGACTCTCCTGCCCCCTGACGATGACATGATGCAGCATCGGGCGGCCGGCAATCTCCAGCAGTGGCTTGCCCGGCAGGCGTGTGGATTGAAAACGTGCCGGGATGACAACCGTAAAATTCACGGCTTTTTCCTGTTGGCCTTTTCTTCCGGGGTCAAGGCACGTGCCTGCTCTTCCAGCATGACCGGAATATCATCACGTATGGGAAATGCCAGGCTGTCCGCATAACAGATCAGTTCCTGGGTTTGCGGCTGGTGAACCAGTTCGCCCTTGCATGAGGGACAGGCAAGGATGGTAAGCAGTTTTTTATCCATGAAGGTGGCTTTTCAGTCTCGAGTTCGAATTGTTGGCATTGTCTGTTACGGGTTCACACCAGCCGCTTCCAGGCCGGCACGTACGCGCTGCATGAAGGTGTCCGGCAGTCTCGCCTCTACCTTCAGGTACCAGTGCCGCTCGTCACAAATCTGCAGGCACTTGACCGCGTCTTTTTCCGTCATCACCACATCAAGATCATCGGCAAACGTGATGTCTTGTGCCGTGAACGGATGGTGATCCCTGAAGATGTGGGTAATGATATCAAAGCCGCAGGCGCAAAGAGAGTTGAAGAAGCGTTCCGGATTGCCTATGCCCGCCACGGCGTGAACTTTTTTGGCGGTCAGTGTGCTGAGAAAGGCATCATGAACCGAGAGCGACCGGCCATCGGGCAGGTGTACGAGCTGAGTGGCTTCCAGATCCATGCGCAGTGCCTGTGCCGGCAAGGCGTGGCGGCTGGGACCGTTGCACACGACAAGATCGACAGAGTCCAGGCGCCGCGGTTTTTCCCGCAAGGGACCTGCCGGCAGCAGCAACCCGTTGCCGAATCCGCGCTGGCCATCGATGACCGCGATTTCCAGCGTACGATTGAGGCGGTAATGCTGCATGCCATCGTCACTGATGATGATGTTGCAGTCGTCGTGTTTCTCCAGTTCCTGCACGGCCGCAACACGGTCCGGATCGATGATGACCGGACAGCCGGTATTCAGGGCAATCATGAGAGGCTCTTCCCCGGCCTCGCGAAAATCGGTCTCGGGTGTCACCGCAAAAGGATAGCCTTGCGGCTTCGCGCCATAGCCGCGGCTGACGATGCCTGGGCGATAGCCCAGGGCCTGAAGTTCACGCGCCAGGTAAATCACCAGTGGTGTCTTGCCCGTGCCACCGGCAGTGATATTGCCGATCACAATCACCGGATGCCGGCTGGTGTAGGCCTTGGCAGAATTACGGTAAGTGCTCCGGCGTAACGTGGAGACTGCGCCAAAGATGGCACTCAAGGGGCGCAGACAATGCACCCAGCGCCGGTTCTTGTACCAGGCATCCGAGAGCTTGTTCACTAGGCTGAATCCATCAAGACAGGTTTACTGTGAAAACTGCATCTGGTGCAGATGCCGGTAGTGGCCGCCAGCCGCCAGCAGGGACTCGTGCGTGCCGCTCTCTACCACCCTGCCCTGGTCCAGCACGATGATGCGGCTGGCCGATTCGATAGTGGATAAGCGGTGGGCAATGACAAACGTGGTTCTGCCGGTCATGAGATGCTCCAGCGCGGACTGGATGGCTTTCTCCGATTCGGTATCCAGCGCCGAGGTAGCCTCGTCCAGAATGAGAATGGGGGCATCCTTGAGCAGGGCCCTGGCGATGGCCAAGCGTTGGCGTTGGCCGCCGGACAGCAGAAAACCGTCATCCCCGATCAGCGTATCCAGGCCGTTGTCCAACTGCTCAACAAATTCGAGTGCATTGGCACTGGCCAGCGCTGTGCGCACTTCGTCATCACTGGCGCCCTGCAGATCGCCATAGGCGATGTTGTCACGCACGCTGCCATTGAACAGCACCACCTGCTGACTTACCAGGGCGATCTGGCGGCGCAGGCTCTGCAAGGACAGTGCCTCGACCGGGATGTCGTCAATCGTGATCTGCCCTGCGCTATGCTGGTAAAAACGCGGAATCAGGTTGACCAGCGTACTCTTGCCGGCACCGGACTTGCCGACAATGGCAATAACCTCGCCGGGAGCACAGGACAGGCTGACATCCGACAGCACAGGCCCGCGATCTTCGCCATAGGCAAAACTGACGTGATCGAAAACCACCCTGCCCGTAGCGCGATCCACAGTCCGGGTGCCCTCATCCTGCTCCGGGGGCTCATCCAGCAGCACGAAAATGGACTGCGCTGCCGCCAGGCCTTTCTGTACCACGGCATTGATTTTGGTGAGCTGGCGAATGGGCTTGAGCATGGAACCGGCTGCCGTCACATAGGCGACAAAATCACCAGGCGACATCTGCTCCAGAATGCCGGGCGACATGGCGAGCCAGAGCAACAGGGATAAAGCCGAAGCCACGACAACCTGGACGACCGGTGTACTGATGGCGTCGACCATGGCCAGCTTCAGGTTCTGCTGCAGGTTGCGCTCACTACTGGCATTAAATCTGTCGGTCACCTGCTGCTCGGCACCAAAGGTCTTGATCACTTTCATGCCTTTCAGGGTTTCGGACAGGATGTGCGTAACATCACCCATGGAAATCTGGATGCGGCTGGAATGCTTGCGGAATTTTTTCGAGGCATACAGGACCACCAGGGAAATGATGGGCGTGACGCCGACAAAGAGCAGTGTCAGCTTCCAGTTCACATACAGGAGAAAACCGATCAGACCGAGCAAGAACAGGCCTTCACGCAGGATCACCGTTAGTGCATCACTGACAGCGGTGCTGACCTGGGTCACGTTGAAGGTGACAGTAGACACCAGATGCCCCGCCGTATTGCGATCAAACCAGGCGCTGGGCAAACCGATAAAGCGCGCCAGCAACTGGGTGCGCAGCCGATGCACAACCGTATTGGCAATGTAGGCCAGGTAATAACTGCCGATGAAACCGCCGAGACCGCGTGCCGCCACGATCATGATCAGGGTCAGCGGAATCCCCAGCCGTTGTGCCGGCGAAACGCTCAGATTATTACCGATGGTATCGACCAGTTCCTGCAGCAGGTCGAAAAACTGGATACTGGAGGCCGAGTAAACGACAAAGCCCAGCACTCCCAGCAGAAAATACGCCCTCAGGGGTTTGACATAGCCCAGCAGGCGCGCATACAGCGCAGCACTATTTTGCGGCGTGCCGGGTGCCACCCCCGGTAAAGGGGCTCTGCTGACAGGGGAATCGGGTGTTTTTGACGTCATGGGCTTCAGGGTGCCGAACCCGGTTCCCGGGTCGCAATGTTGAGACTGGTGAAACCCAGTTGCGCCACGACGTCCATGACCGTGACCACCGACTGATGCGTGGTATTGGCATCCGCCGTGATGATCAGGGGAATGGTGGTATCGCCGCCCGAGACTTCGGCCACAGTACGCATCAGGATTTCCGGCTCGGTATTGATCAGCTGGCGGCCATTGACCGAATACGTGCCATTCTGGGCCACCAGAATTTCAATTTCCAGCGGCGGCTGTTCGGTCGCCTGACCGGTGGCTTCCGGCAGATTGATAAGCAGGTTGGTGTTGCGGGAAAACGTTGTTGTGACCATGAAAAAGATCAGCAGCAGGAACACCACGTCGATGAGCGGCGTCATGTTGACGCTGACTTCTTCCTTCAGGCTGCGCTGGAATTTCACTGTAATGGTTCCCTTGTCATGGGCTGTCAGTCTTCGCGAATTTCCACACCACGGGAAGAATGCAGCGCATCCACCAGCTTGATGGATTCTCGTTCCAGTTCAATCACCAGGCTTTCCACCCGGCGCAGGAACATGCGATAGAACATCAGGGCAAGAATGCCGACACACAAACCGGCGGCGGTGGTAATGAGGGCTTCGGAAATACCGCCGGCCAGGGCGTTGGCATTGCCGGTGCCCTGGGCCATGATTTCGCTGAAGACCCGGATCATGCCCAGCACGGTGCCCAGCAGGCCCAACAGTGGCGTGATAGCGGCAATGGTACCCAGCGTGCTGATATAGCGCTCTAGGTCGTGTACTACATGACTGGCCGCCTGCTCGATACTTTCGGTCATGATGCTGCGGCCGGCTTTCGAGTTGACCAGCCCTGCTGCCAGTATCTGGCCCAGCGGCGAGGACAGCCGCAGTTCCCTCAGCTGCGCGGCATCAAGCTGGTTGTGCTTGATCTTGCCCCAGACATCAGCCAGCACATGGCGGGGGGCTATGCGGGCCGGGTTGAGGGTCCAGAAGCGCTCGATCACGATGGCTATGGCGATAATGGAACAGAGGATGATTGGCAACATCAGCCACCCGCCGGCCTGGACAATCTCAAACACGGTGCCGTCCTTAAAATGGTGAAAACAGACGTATTTACAACGTCTTAGATGGGCGCCACTTTACCATAACCCTCCCCTTCGGCAGAACTGCTAAATCCCGCCATAAGCCGCCCTCAGGGCTGGTCAGCCCAGAACCTGGGATGTGTTTCACGGTAATGCGTGACACCTTCAACTCCGTTGGCGGCGCTGAGGCGAAAACGCACCATGCCGCTGCTGCTGGTGACATGGGTCCGACTGCCAATGGCACGATATCGAGCCACGACAGCATCACGGGGATGGCCGAAACGATTCAGGTAACCGGTGGTGAAGACCACATGCTGCGGCTGGACATGCCGCACAAATGGCGGTGTGGATGAGGTGCTACTGCCGTGATGCGGCGCGATCAGCACCGTGCTTTGCAGGGCCAGCCGATAGTCACGCACCAGGGCCAGTTCGCCCTCCTGCTCGATATCCCCGGGTAACAGCACACTAAAGGCACCCGTGGTGATCTGCAGCACACACGATGCTGCATTGCCGGTTCGTCCAGTCGAATCTGGATACAGCACGGTAAAGGTGACTGCGTCCCACTGCCACTGCTGCCCGGCCTGACAGTGCTGGCTTTGGGGAACAGACTGCAGGGATTCACCGAGCATAAAATGGGCGTCAGAAAAGGCACGGGCCAGTATCCCGGCACCGCCGGCATGGTCATTGTCACCGTGACTGATCACGATCCTACCCACCGTCGTGATTTGCTTTTGCCTGAGATACGGCAGCAGAATAAAGGCGGCGGCATTACGGCTGGCATCAAGGGCCGGTCCCGTGTCATAGAGCAGGACATGATTGCGGGTCTGTATGACAATGGCGAGACCCTGCCCCACATCCAGCACGGCCAACTCTACCGTGCCTGGCGGCCAAGACAGTGGCCGCACCAGCCATCCTGAAGCCAGCGTTAGTATCATCGCGATGGCTGCCGCTGACCTGATGAGAAGCTGCCGGGCAAGCAGCAAGCCACTGACGGCCATAACCAGCAGCCCCATGGCCCACCAGTCCAATACGGGGAACTGCAGCAAGGCCAGCGGGCTGTGTGCAACCAGTTGCTCAAGACACATCTCATACCAGGTCAGGAGCCAGTCCGGTATGACAAACAGCCACTGGCCAAGCGCCGGTGACACCGCTAGTCCAGCCATGGCGAGCAGGCAGAGCGGCACCACGACCAGGCCAATAAACGGAATGGCGACCAGATTGACCAGTGGCGCCAGCAGACTGACCTGGCCAAAGATGAGCAGGGTCAGGGGCAGCAATCCGAGAAACACCCGCCCCTGAGTCTGCAGCAACAGTCCGGGCCTGTTGTACCAGGCAGTCGCGCTGTCCGGGGCATCGGGTTTGCTGAGCAGGACGGCAACCGCGGCAAAGGACAGCCAGCACCCCGGCTCCCTCACCGCCAGTGGATCCAGCAACAACACCAGTAACAGGGCAATCAGCAGATTGTTCAGCGCCCGGGTCTGGCGGACCAGAAAAATACCGCTCATCAGGCAGCACACCATGATGAAGGCACGCTGGACCGGCAGGCTGAAACCCGCCAGCAGGCTATATACCAGCGCGCCGATTACCGCCGTCAGTCCGCCCACTTGGCGTGCCGACCAGCGGGCAGTTTGTGTCATGCCTTGCCGGAACAGGAAGGCACCCAGGTGAAAAACCAGCCAGGCCACAAGGCCAATATGCAGGCCGGAGATAACCATCAGGTGATTGGTTCCTGTGGCCTGCAATAGCTGGCGCTGCGCATTACTAAGACCGGATTGTTCTCCGATGGTCAACGCCGCGATGTAAGCACCCGATGTCAGCGTCATTGCCGCCAACTGTTGCAGGAACCGGTGCCGCCAGCGCTCGATATGCAGCAACGGATTGCCAGCCCCGGCTGGTCGTGCTTCTGCAGCACGGATGTAACCGGTGGCACTGATGTTTTCCGCGAACAGCCGCCGCTCGGTATCGGGGCTGCCCGGGTTGGCGACGCCATGCGGACGTTTCAGGCGAACATCGAGTTGCCAGCGCTGCCCTGGTGCAAACGGGATTTGGCCATAATCATCCAGCCTTACCCGCATCCCCGGCAGCGCCATCACCGGTACGCATCCGGACGCTGTGACGCGGCAACCTTGATGGATTTTTACGGTCAGGCGAGTAGTCAGCACACCGGGCCTGGGCAATGACAGAACCTGGGCCTGCACCCGCAGATCTGCCTGTTCGAGGGCATGTGGCAACAGACTGGCCTGGTGCATGAGCGCTTGTGTAAAAAGCCACCACAATCCCAGGCTGAAAGCAGCCGCCAGGTGCAGGTTGGACCACCAGAAACGCAGCAGCCATGGCAACAGCCCCAACATGGTGACAGGCCAGGATGGCAGTGCCGGTATAAAACTGGCAATCCATACGCCGGCACTGAATGCCAGAATCCATGCACGCATAACTGCCCTGCCCGGTGTTTTCCGGGTTCAGGATAGAACAGGAATGACGAGTCTGCCGGGCGGCAGTTTATTCGTAGCGCAGGACTTCGGCAGGATCGGTTCGCGCCGCCGCACTGGCCGGCAGGAGTGTGGCGAGTACCGTCAGCGCCAGGGCAATGCAGCTGACCACCAGCAGATCGTCCCACTGCAGTCGGGACGGCAGGTAATTCACCGGATAGATATCAGCACTCAGAAACTGGATGTCCAGCAACTGCTCCAGACCGCTCACCAGGTCGCTGACGGTCAGCGAAAAGACAATACCCAGTACCAGGCCAATACCGGTGCCCATCAGGCCGATACCCAGGCCCTGGACGAGAAAGATATTGCGAATGCTGCCCAGTGGTGTCCCCATCGTGCGCAGGATGGCAATATCCCCGCGCTTTTCTTTCACTACCATGACCAGGCTGACCACGACATTGAAGGCTGCCACCGCCACCAGCAACGACAGCAGCAACCCCACCAGCGATTTGGAGAGACGGATGTTTTCATAGATATTGCCGTAATCCCAGGTCCAGTTGGAAAGCATGAAATCATTGCTGATGTCCTGCCTAATACGGGTACTGATCTCCTCGACGTTGAACAGGTCATTCACCTGGATACGCAGTCCATGAATGGTGTTGCCAAGGCGATAGACACGCTGCACATCCGCCAGGTGAGCCACTGCCAGGCCGCTGTCCAGGTTGGAACCTACCTGAAACACCCCGCCAACCTCGAATATCTTCTTGCGCGTGAATTCACCGAGCGGCGTGATCGGTACAACTGTTGAAATCAGTGTCACCTGATCACCGGTCTTTACACCCAGGGTGTCGGCCAGGCCGGCGCCCAGCAGAATGCGGTAGCTGCGATCTGCCAGCCCCTCGAACGTCCCTTCCGTGATGAAATCCTCAATGATAGAAATATCGCGTTCTGCATCAGGATCGATACCGCTCAGGGCAATGCCCTCGCTCCTGCCATTGGCTACCAGCATGCCTTCTACCTGAAGGTAAGGTGACGTTCCGGTAACCCCTTCTATGGCGGCAAGCCGGTTTTCCGTTTCCTGCCACTGCGCCACCGGCAATAAGGCATTGCTGCGGGGGCTGTACATCGTGATGTGCGGCACCATGGCCAGGATGCGATTCTGCAGTTCGCGGTCAAAACCGTTGATGACGGAAAGCACCGTGATCAGTATCGCCACCCCCAGACTGAGGCCAAGCACGGACAGGAGTGAGATAAAACCGATCAACTGGTTACGTGAGCCGATGGAGGCGTAACGCTTGCCGATGTAGAACGAAAGCGGCGTTTGCATGGTCAGTCTCCGGCGTGGCTCGGCTGCAGCAGACCATTGGCCAGCAGGTAGCTGCAATCCATGCGGGCAGCAAAGGTCCGATCATGCGTGACCACGACAAAGCTGGTCGTGAACTGTTCCTGCAAGCCATGCATCAGATCCTGCACACCGGCGGCGGTATGACCATCCAAGTTTCCTGTGGGCTCATCCATCAGGACACAAGCCGGGTCATTGACCAGCGCACGAGCGATGGCGACACGCTGCCGCTCACCACCGGACAGGGCTGCCGGTTTGTGGTTAAGTCGGTCCTGCAGACCAACACGGGCCAGGATGGCCGCTGCCCGCTCCATGCATTCATCAAACGGGCGCTTGCCGATTATGAGCGGCATGGCGGTATTTTCCTGGGCAGTGAATTCGCCTAGCAGGTGGTGAAACTGGTAAACAAAACCCAGCGTGTGATTGCGCAGCCTGTCCAGTTCCGATCCCGACAAACCGGACAGGTCCTGGCCGAGAATACTGACATGACCGCTGGTGGGTTTGTCGATACCGCCTAGCAGGTTCAGCAGCGTGGTTTTGCCGGATCCGGAGGTGCCGGTGATGGCGACAGTCTGCCCGGCCGCCACGGCCAGGTTCACCCCTTTCAGTACATCAACGCTGTTACCACCCTCCCGGTAGGTCCGGGTCAGGTTGGCACTCTCCAGCACAATGTTACTCATAACGCAGCACCTCGGCTGGCAGCACCTGGGAAGCTTTCAGGGCCGGATACAGGGTCGCCAGAAAACTGATCAGCAGTGCCGCTGTGCAGGTAATCCAGACATCGGATGCCTGCAAGACTGCCGGCAGCACCGTGATGACAAAGAGGTCAGCCGAGGACAGCAGGCTTTCCAGGCTGCCGGAAAGGCGCGAAAAATTGGCCGCCACCATGACGCCGATGACGCCACCGATGGCCGTACCGATAATGCCCACCAGGAAACCCTGCACGACAAAAATCGCCATGATGGTTTTCTGGCTTGCCCCCATGGTGCGCAGGATGGCGATGTCGGCTTTTTTCTCAGACACAATCATAACCAGGGTGGAAATGATGTTGAAGGCCCCGATGGCGACAATCATCATGAGCATGAACCAGGTCATCAGCTTTTCCATTTTCAGGGCATTGAAGAGGCTGGCTTCGGTCACGCTCCAGTCCTCACCCTCATAGGTATTACCGGGAAAGGCCAGCGCCAGCGCCTCGACCGCTTCGGCAACAATGCGGGCAGCGGCATCTATATCACTGACTTTCAGGCGCAGCTGAACAGCTTCGGCCACGTCATCGATGACCAGCAAAGGCTTGCTGTCCTCGATATGAATCAGGGCCAGCTGCGAGCCAATCGTGAATTGCGGGTCAAAGACACCGGCAACCGTGAAGCGGTGCATGTTCAGATTCAGGCGGTTGTTGTCATCCACTGCCGGCACGACCAGGTTGACCGGATCGCCGATATTGAGCCGCAGGTTGTTGGCCAGTGCCCGCCCCAGCAGCATGCGGTTACTGCCGGGTTCAAGACTGGCGAGTCTGCCCTGCACCATACTGTCCGCAATGCCGGTAACCGTGACTTCATCCTCGGGACTGATCGCCTTGATTTCGGTTACCTGGTGATAGCCCTGCTGGCTGAGCATGGCTTCCAGACCGATGTAAGGTGCAACACCAACAATGTTCGGGCGACTGGCCAGGACCGCCATGGCCGCCTGCCAGTCAGTAAACGGACCGTCGGCCGCTATACTGCCATGGGACACTGTAATTAGGGTGCGCTCACGCATGATGCCCTGGGAGCCATTGAAGACAGACAACGTCACGATAATGGCCAGTACGCCCAGTACCAGACCGGCCATGGAAATCAGGGAAGTAAAGGAGACGAAGCGATTGTGCTTGCGCGCCAGGATGTAGCGCAAGCCAATCAGAAAAGGGGGGGACTTCAGCATGGCAACCGCCGGCGGCAGAAGTCAGAAAAGTGGTGGCAGGACATGGGCATATGAGATTGATCAGTATAACGGGCTGTTCTTCAAGCCTGCCCAGAATACAGAATAGCGCAGAGTGTAACGAGATGCCTCAGGCCCCACGTGCCTGCTGCAGCTTGCCTTTTGTCTGTGTTCAGGCGTCCTGGCGGGCGCTGATCTCGCTGTCATGGCGCTTGATCAGGCGCTGCACGGTCTTGAAACTCACCGCCATCATCGGCGTGCTGACTTCAGCGGAAATGGCGCGCAGGGATTTGCCCTGTTTTTTCATATCCAGGATTTTTTTCAGGACACGCTGCTCCATCGGGTTTTCGATCAGGCGGCCATTGGAGTGAATCATGTAGCCAAACGGGCGACTGCCTCCGAGGAAACGGCCTTTCTTGCGCTGGTTTTGTTTCACGGTTTTGATGCGTTCCGTGGAACGGCGTTTTTCGAGGCTGTGAAAAACTTTCAACATGTCCTGAAAACGCGGGGCCAGTGTGGGATCGGTGGCCTCACCATCAAGATCAACCACGACCAGGCGTACCTTGCGCTTACGGAATTCCTGCAGGGTGTTCACCATATCGTCACAGTTGCTGAAAATGCGTTCGAGGGTGCACACCAGGATGATGTCGCCGGCTTCAATCCGGTTCATTAGCGACGCCGCCTGAGGGCGGTTCATGAAATTGACATTCCACTTCTGGTTTTCATCGAGAAAACGCTGATTTACTCTCATACCCTCACCCAGCGCATAGGTCTGGAGGCGGAGATCTTCTTTTTCTAGAAGTGTTTCAAGGTCCTGGGGTGATTCCAGGCACTCGATCTGCGATGTACGAGTGTAGCTATAAACCGACATAACGGGGCTCCGGGTCTGCCTGAAACCGTCTTTTTGAAGAGACGCTCTGGCCTGTTACTGGTTAATACTGCTCGGTCTGTTCCTGTTGCCAGCGTTGCTTTTATTGTTACGCGATCCGTGCGTACGCTTCCTGCCGGTGATCAAGGGGTTGGCCTGCACAGACTGACCGCCTGATCCTGCCAACACGCATGTGTCTCTGTTCGCACGAATATCAAGACGGGGATGGGATTGTAATCAGTTCAGTTTTGACAATGCAAGCATTCGCCAAAAAAAACACTGATTTCAGGGATTTAGTGAGGACAGACGGCGATTTTGCGCAATTTTTGAACAGCTCTGTCCAGAAAAAGCGGGGTTTATCCACAGCATTCTCCCCACAGTGTCACGCACCACCCGATACGGGCGGCATGAAAACGGCTCAGAACAGCCCAGCCAGCTCCTGCAGCGTGTTGATCATCGGGGTCGGATAGACACCCAGGTAGATGATGGCCAGGGTCATGGCGGCCATGACCACGTGCACGCCAACGGGTAAACCAGCAGCGGCCGGGTCGTTGGTCAGATTATCGGCCGGCTGCAGCATGATGTAGATCAGGCGCAGATAGTAATACAGGCCAATGGCACTGCCTACGATCAGCATGCTCAGCAGGAACCACAACTCCCCTTCCACACCCGTGGTGAAGATGTAGAACTTGCCGATAAAGCCGGCGGTCAGCGGAATACCGGCCAGGGACAGCAGTACGGTAATGAGTACGGCAGAAAGCCAAGAATTACGCCAGAACAGGCCACGGAAATCCGCGAGCGTATCCAGTTCCTTCTCACTGTTGGAAATGGCACTGATGACGGCAAAGCCGGCAATGGACATCAGGAAGTACGCCAGTATGTAAAAACTCATGCTTTCAACAGACAAAGCATCGGCAATACCGGCAGCGGCAATGACCACCACCAGCAGGTAGCCCAGGTGGGCAATCGAGGAATAGGCAAACAGGCGTTTGATGTTGGTCTGCATGACCGCCAGCAGGTTGCCGATGATCATGGAGGCGGCCGCCATGGCCGTGAGGACGGCCGTCACGGCATGGAATTCCAGCGCATTGGAAGCCAGTAGCAGGCGCATGGTAACGGCCAGCATGCCCACCTTGGACACGGTCGCCAGATAGGTGGTTACCGGGACTGGCGCGCCTTCATACACATCCGGGGTCCAGATATGGAATGGCACCAATGACAGTTTGAACGCGGCACCGGCAACAATCATCATGACACCGATGATGAATACCGGGCCCAACACTTCAGCGTCTGCCAGGGCTGCCGGAATCTGGTCAAAGTCCAGGGTGCCGATGTAGGCATACACCAGCGCAATCCCAAACAGGGTGATGCCGGAAGTGAGCGCGGACAAAATCAAATATTTGATACCGGCTTCCAGCGGATACTTGGCAATGGTGCTGGCATGGACCGGGTAGGCAATCATGGCATACAGGCTCACCCCGAGCATTTCCATGCCCAGCAGCATGGAGACGAAATGGTTACTACAGGCCAATACCACCGCACCCAGGGTCGCTGTCATCAGCAGGATGTAGAACTCTTCGTTCTGGATGTTGTGTGACTGGAAGTACGGATAAGCCAGCAAGGCCACAGCGATGCCACCGACAATGATCATGTTGGAAAAGAACAGGCTGTACTCGTCCATGATCAGCAGTTGCGTCGCTTCAAACGGCAGCACCGGCTTGACGAAAACAAACGTCAACAAGGCCGCCACCAGGCTGAACACCGTCAGTCCACAGACAATCGCGTGATCGCGCTTGAAGGCCGCTGTCACCATCACCACGACAGACCCAACGGTCAGCATGATGATCTGCATGAGGTCGATTATGAGGTTGCTGTACATGTGACCTTGGCTTTCCTTTAAACGTTAATACGGATTATTCAGGCTTACTGGAAATACAGTACGCCGAGACTGCGCAATGTGGGCTCGGACATGCTCAGCATGGATTGCGGGTACATACCCATCCACAACAGGCCGAGCATCATTAGCGCGAAACAGAACATTTCGACATGCGTCAGGTCCTGGACCATCAGGTTATTCTTGTTTTCACCATGGAACACTTTCTGGATCACGATCAGCGAGTACACCGCTGCGACGACCATGCCGACTGCCGCAGCCGCTGCAGCCGCCATGCTGATACGGAAACTGCCCAGCAGCACGAGGAACTCACCGATGAAATTGCCCAGGCCCGGCATGCCAACCGCCGCGACCGTAAAGAACACGGCCATGAAGCCCATCTTAGGTGCCACGCCCCACAGCCCCCCCATCTGGCGCATGTCACGGGTATGGATGCGATGCTGCAGACCACCGGCCAGCATGAACAGTGCCGCGGCGCTGAAACCGTGTGCCAGCATGGTCATGACGGCGCCCTGCACTGCCTGTGCAGTCCAGGCGTAGACGCCCAGCAGGACAAAGCCCATATGGCTGACCGAGGTATAGGCGATCAGGCGTTTCAGGTCGTTCTGGCCAAAAGCCACCTTGGCGGTGTAGAGAATGCTGATCACGCCCAGCAGCATCGCTGTCGGTGCAAAGTCGGCGCTGGCGGCCGGAAACAGCGGAATCGTGAAACGGATCAGGCCGTAGGCACCGGTTTTCAGCAGGATGCCGGCCAGGATAACGGAACCGGGCGTCGGCGCCTGGGAGTGGGCATCGGGCAGCCAGTTGTGCATCGGGACGGACGGCAACTTGGTGGCAAACGCCAGGAAGAAGCCAAGCATGACCCAGAAGGCGAACTGTTCCGGTATCGTGGTGCCCAGCAGGTCAAAGTAGCTGAAGGTGACGT
Source organism: Pseudohongiellaceae bacterium (assembly GCA_049446715.1). Taxonomy (GTDB): domain Bacteria; phylum Pseudomonadota; class Gammaproteobacteria; order Pseudomonadales; family Pseudohongiellaceae; genus Eutrophocola. The sequence continues at coordinate 38,896 of JBMTQX010000015.1, read as the reverse complement.
TGGCGGTTTCCTGATAGTGGAAGAATACCAACAGCAGGATGGCTAGCAGCATCAGCATGCCGCTCACCTGCGTAAAGATGAAGAACTTCATCGCCGCGTATTCCTTGTTCTCGTGCCCCCAGATCGCGATGATGAAATACATCGGAATCAGCATCACTTCCCAGAAGAAGAAGAACAGGAACAGGTCAAGCGCCGTGAACACACCGATCACACCGGCCAGGGTCCACAACAGGTTGAAATAGAAGAAGCCGGTACGCTTCTGGATTTCATGCCAGGCCGAACCCAGCGACATCAGGCCCAGGAACACGGTCAGGGCAATCAAAAGCAGGCCCAGGCCATCGGCGCCGAAAATCAGGGAGATGCCGAATCGCGGAATCCAGTCAGCGCTATACAGCACGAGCCATTCCCCGGGCTGACCCAGATCGATGGGGTTGCTGCCGTCCAGCCCTAGTACGCCTGGCGCAAACAGCATCAACAGGACCAGGAACAGATCCAGCACCAGCGCGGCCAGCGCGATAAAACGCGGCAGCTGCGGGTTGCTCTTTTCAGACAACCAGGCCCCTACGCCACCGGCGAACAGGATGACCATTAACCACACAAGGATCATAACAGCACTCCCAGGGTGACCACGATGAGGAGTCCGACGGTCACCGTGAAGGCGTAGAAACGCAACTGGCCAGTCTGGGTTTCACTCATGACGTCATGACAGAAACTCACGACGCTTGCTGAACCGTTGTAGAAGAAGTCGATAAAGTCTTTCCGGTTGAATTCGGCCAGCCAAATGTAAGGCTTGCAGATCACCGTGTTGTACAGCCAGTCCATGCCCCACTGGGTATACCAGAAGCGGTGCAGCTTGGCGCCAAAGCCCTGACCGGCCAGCTTGTCGGTGTCGACCTTGCCCTTAATGAAGACCCACCAGGCCAGGACGAAGCCCAGCATCGGCAGCAGGATCATCGCCGCCTGAGCCATGATGGAGGGATGATGTTCCTCCGCTTCCGGGAATACCGCTTCTACCGGCAGATGAATGAAGCCGGCAAATACGGCACCGATGGCCAGCAGTACCAGTGGCCCTTGCAAGTGCAGGCCCATGACTTCATGGCCATCGTGGGTTTTCTTGCCGTAGAAGACCAGGAAGTAGAGACGGAAACTGTAGAGGTAGGTCATCACCGCACCCGCCATACCGGCAAGGAACAGGGGATAACCGCCATCATGGTGTGCCATGGCGGATGCCAGTATCTCTTCCTTGGAGAAGAATCCCGAGAAACCGGGGAACGCCACCAGGCCCAGCGTGCCGATCAGGAACAGTGCATGGGACCAGGGCAGGTCCTTGCGCAGGCCGCCCATCTTGAAGATGTCCTGTTCATGATGCATGGCTAGGATGATGGAGCCGGCGGTTAGGAACAGCAGCGCCTTGAAGAAAGCATGGGTCATGAGGTGGAAAATGGCACTGCTCCAAGCACCCACGCCGAGGGCCAGAAACATGTAGCCGATCTGGCTGACGGTGGAGAATGCCAGCACTTTCTTGATGTCGTTCTGGGTCAGCGCGGTAAAGCCCGCCATCAGCAAGGTAATCGCGCCAATGACTCCGACCAGGTGCTGTACTTCTGGGGCCAGCATGTACAGGACATGGGTACGGGCAATCAAGTATACGCCCGCGGTCACCATGGTGGCCGCGTGAATCAGGGCGGAAATCGGGGTCGGACCGGCCATCGCATCGGGCAACCAGGTCTGCAGCGGCAGCTGAGCTGACTTGCCGACGGCACCGCCGAGCAGCAGCAGTGTGACTGCTGTGGCGACAGCACCGCCCACTTCCCACTGGGATTCCGCCGTGAGCATGGCTTCCTGGATGGTGACGCTGCCCGTGCTGACAAAGAGCAGGAACAGGCCAAGAGCCATGAAGGCATCACCGACACGGGTCATAACAAAGGCCTTGCGGGCACAGTAGCCGTTATGCGGGTCGGTGTACCAAAAACCGATCAGCAGGTAAGAACACAGGCCGACCCCTTCCCAGCCCATGAACAGCAGCGCCAGGTTGTCGGCCAGCACCAGGATGAGCATGGCAGAGACGAACAGGTTCATGTAGGAGAAAAAGCGCGCGAAACTCGTATCGCCGCTCATGTAACCGGTGGCATAGACATGGATGAGGAAGCCGATACCCGTGATGACGTACATCATGGTCAGGGAGACGCCATCAAGATAGAGATTGAAGCCCACCTCAAAATCGCCCACGGCCATCCAGGTCCACAGCGACTGCGTAAAGGAGGTCATCTCCCCTGCCATGAAGCCTGAACCGACCAGCAAGGCAATCAGGAAAGACACGCCAATGGAACCGGCACCGACAATGCCGGCCGCCAGCTGGGGTAATTTACCGAATGTCAGGGTAAGGATCAGAAACCCTATAAACGGGACAACCGGCACTAACCACAATAATTCATACATGTTGTTCTTGTTACCTTATTACCTGTGCTTTCCTGAACTCACCATCAACGTGTTCACGCAGAACCCGTTCCGGTCACCCTTTCATTTCGCTCAGAACATCAATATCCAGTGTCTTGCGCTTGTGGAACAGTTGCAGAACCAGACCCAGTGCCACCGCCACTTCAGCGGCTGCCAGACTGATAATCATCAGAAACATGATCTGGCCATCGACCTGGCCCCAGCGTGAGGAGGCGACAATGAAAGCCAGCCCCGTTGCATTAAGCATGATTTCCAGTGACATCAGCACAAACACCAGGTTGCGACGAGTCAGTGCACCAATCATGCCCAATACGAAAAGTATGGCGGCGAGCAACAAGCCGTGTTCCATAGGAACAGCCTGCATTGTGATCATTGGCATTTCCATTAACGTGCCACCTCTACTCGACTCACTTGCCTCTTGCCTCTTGTCTCTCGCATCTTTTTCAACTTATTTACGGGCCAGGTGGAACGCACCCACCAGGCCGGCCAGCAGCAACATGGACGCCAGCTCTACCGCCAGGACATACGGCCCAAACAGTGCCTGCCCGATTTCCTTGGCGCCCACCGGGGTATGCGCCATTGTGGCCTGGTTCATGTTGATGCCGTAAACCACTTCAATCAGCAACGGAATCGCCATGAGTGTCGGTCCGATCCACAGTGACGGCTGCAACCACGCCCGTTCCTGGTCCTGTGTCACCTGCCCCAGATTGAGCATCATCACCACAAACAGGAACATCACCATGATGGCGCCGGCATAAACGATCACTTCAAGGGCCGCTGCAAAGGGAGCGCCCAGGGTATAAAAGATCACCGCAATAGCCAGCAGGGAAACAATGAAGTACAGCAGCGCATGGACGATATTGGTCCGGGTGATAACCATCAGGGTCGCGAGAATGGCGATAATGGCAGAGCCGTAAAACATCTCACTCATGGCAGCAGGCTCCTACGGTCAGTCGGCGGCAGTTCGTTACGCGCCTCGCCTTTGCCCTTGCTGCCAATGGCTTTGCCGGCAACCTTGTAGAAATTGTAGTCGTGATACTTCCCGGTACCGTTGATCAGCATGTGCTCCTTTTCCCAGACCATGTCCTGACGCACGTATTCCGCCATTTCAAAGTCGGGGGTCAGCTGGATAGCATGGGTCGGACAGGCTTCTTCACAGAAACCGCACATGATGCAGCGGGAAAAGTTGATGCGGAAAAATTCCGGATACCAGCGACCGTTTTCATCCTCGGTTTTCTGCAGGGCGATACAATCCACCGGACAGGCTACTGCACACAGGTTGCAGGCCACGCAGCGCTCTTCCCCGTCGGGGTCGCGCGTGAGGATGATACGACCGCGCCAGCGCGGGAACGTATGCGGTTTGATTTCCGGATACTCCACAGTATCCGCCTTGCGGAACAGGTGCAGGAACACCAGCCACAGCGAGACTATCTGTGACCAGATGATGTTGACCTGATGCACAAACCCTTTCAGCATTATTAACTCCCCTGCAACAGCACGATTGCGCCGGTAACAAGCAGATTCAGTAGTGACAACGGCAGCATGACAAGCCAGCCGTAATTCATGAGCTGGTCATAACGCGGACGCGCTAGCGCCGCACGGACCAGGACAAAAAAGACAACAAAAGCCAGCGATTTCACGCTCATCCAGAAAATACCGGAGAACACTTCACCACCGATCTCTAGGCCGAACGGTGCATGCCAGCCACCGAAAAACAATACCGGTATCAGGCAGGCCATCAGGAACATGCCGATGTATTCCCCGACAAAGAACAAGCCAAACTTCATACCGGAGTATTCGGTGTTGAAACCGGAAATGATTTCCGACTCACCTTCCGGCAGGTCGAACGGCCAGCGGTGGGATTCGGCCAGTGCGGCCACCATGAAGACGATGAAACCGAGGAACTGGGGAATCACATACCAGCCATCAGCCTGGGCCTCGACGATATCCCTGAGCATGAAACTGTCAGACAGAATGACCACGCCCAGCAGTGAAATACCCATGAAGACTTCATAGGAAATCATCTGGCCGGCGGCACGCAGGCCACCAAGCAGGGAAAACTTGTTGTTGGACGCAATTCCACCCAGCATCGCGGAATAGGACGCCATACCGGCCATGGCCATCACGAACAGGATGCCGATATTGAGGTCGATGATGCCGATATTGGGCGCGAACGGGATCATGGCAAAGCTGAGTAGCATGACCACCGGGATGATGATCGGCGCCACCACAAAGGTGAATTTGTCGGCAAACGGCGGGATCCAATCTTCCTTGGTAATCAGCTTGATGACGTCAGCCACCGACTGCAGGATACCGAAGGGACCAACGCGGTTGGGGCCAAGGCGGTCGTTGAAGAAACCCAGCAGACGACGCTCCATCCAGATCAACAGCGCCGCAAAGGCCAGTACGGTGCCCAGGATGAGCGCGATGACAAGCAGTGAGCCGACTTTGATTTCAAACATCAGGCACTCTCCCCGCTGCTTGTAGTGGCCTTATCGCTGACAATGATGTTGGCGGCCTTCCAGTCTGTCGGTGTACTCCAGCCACTGGCTTTTTCCAGGGTGATGGCGCCGGGCAGGTTGCGGAAATTTAGGCCATTGAGGCCAACCGGAACACCGACAGTGCCGGGCTTGATCGAACTGCGCAGCAGCACCGGCACTGAGCCGTTGTGCTGGACGGCGACACCGTCGCTGGCCTGCAGGCCGAGTTTGCCGGCATCGGCCGGATTGATCGCGACATACGCACCGGTTGCCTTTTCCTGGATAGCCGGTGTTTTGGCCGTCAGCTCTTCACTGCCAAACAAATGGTAAATCGGGAAGACTTGATGATCGCCGGCAGCATCATCATCAGCGGCAAAAGGCGCATAGGTCTTTTCCGTGGCTGTGCTGGCAATTAGGCAGTGGCCGTTGCCCGCCATTTTCAGGGCTTCGCCGGTGTGCTTCTGGAACTTGAACACACTCTGGTTGGAGTTCCAGCCACCAGCCCAGGCGGTATTGAAAACAGTGGAATTCTTGGTCGCCGGAATGCCTTCCATGGAGTAGGACATGATGCCCTCTTCGTCCTGTTCCTGTTTCGGTTCGTGCACACTGATGTTGGCACGCATGGCAGTACGACCACTGTAGCGATGCTGCTGTCGCGGGACACGCATGCCAGCGACCGTGAACCCTTCCGACGGCGTCAGGCCATTCATGCCCGCACAATTGGCAATGCTGTCGGCGCAGGCCTGGGTCAGCTCAGCCAGTTTCCTGTCGGACAACCAGTATGTGCTAGAGCGAATAGGCTCAGCCGGCTTGAACACGGAATAGAAATGCTGGGCACGGGTTTCATAATTGACGTAGGTGCCGGAAGTTTCGGCAAATGTGCCGGCAGCCAGCACCAGGTTGGCCTGCTCGCCGGTGCGGGTTTTGATGCTGTCCAGCACGGTCAGCGAGTCCAGGCCATTGATGAACGCGTCCACGTCAGCACTCGGGGCACGGCGGTACAAATCGTTTTCCAATACGATCGCTGACTTTGCTCCTGACGCCATAGCCTGGTCCAAGGCCTTGTCACTGCCGTCCATCAGCAGGGCCAGGCCCAGGCTGTTGGCTTCGGGCACCACCAGGGCCAGGTTGGACTTCTTATCGCCATCTGCCAGCGCGGTGGCAATATTGGCGGCGGCATCAATCAGGGCCGGGCTCAGGCTGCCGGTACCGGACACGATCAGTGGCTGCCTGGCACTCTTCAGGGCTTCAGCAATGCTCAGCACCAGTGCCTGTTCCTCGGCGGACAGGCCGCTGACACCAGGCGCGTTGCCATCAATGGCCGTTGCCACGGCATAGCCGATCCTGGCGCTGTCTGCGGCAGTAGCGATATGCACCTGGGCAGCAATGTCATCAAGGCGAGTGGCGTGCGGGCTGAGAATGAAGAGCGGGCTCTTGCGATCCATGGTGAGTTGGCGAATGGCGGCATCCTGCCAGTCCGGTAATTTCATGGCTTTCGCCATGTCCTTGCCCAGGTTGCGCACCGACTGGCGCAGGGCCAGCGAAATGCGGGCGGCTGTATTGGTGACATCCTCGCCCAGGATTATAATGGCATCAGAGGCCTCGATATCCTTGATATTGGCGATATTGACCGGGCGCGTAGCATAGATATCCAGCACCTGCTTCAGCATGCCCAGCTCACTGGCTGACACGCCGGCATAGAAATTATCGGCCCCGACCTGCTCGCGCAGGGCAAAGTTGGCCTCCATGGAGGCCCTTGGCGAACCGATACCGATGGCACCTGACATGCCGTGAAGCTTGGCGCGGGCCTCGTCGGTGCTGGTCAGCACGGGCCGGTCATCGTGTGAGGCACGGGTCATGCTGACCGTGATGCGTTCGTCGGAATTCACATAACCGGTCCCGAAGCGACCACGGTCGCACAGGAAATAACCGTTCACTTCGTCGTTGAAACGGTTCACGACACGACGCAGGGTACCGTAGCGCTCACCCGGGTTGATGTTACAGCCCACGCTGCAACCGGCGCAGATACTCGGAGCTGTCTGCAGGTCCCATTTGCGCACGTAATGCTTGCTGAAAGGTTTGTCAGTAAAGACGCCGGTCGGGCAGACTTCGGCCAGGTTGCCGGAAAACTCACTTTCCAGCGGGCCTTCCTGCCAGCGGCCGAAGTAGGTGTTGTCGTGGGAAGCCTGAGGACCAAAGTCCTTGCCACCCGCGTAATCCTTGTAGAAACGCACGCAACGGTAACAGGTAATGCAGCGGTTCATTTCATGCCCGATGAAGGGGCCCAGGTACTGGTTGGTGTGGGTCTTCTTCTTGCCGTCATAGCGACGGTAGTTGTGGCCAGACATCACGGTCATGTCCTGCAGGTGACATTCACCGCCCTCCTCGCAGACCGGACAGTCATGCGGGTGGTTGATCATGATGCTTTCGATGGCCTGGGCACGGAACTTGGCGGCCTTGGCAATGGAATAGCGGGCGCCCTCGCGCGGGGCGGTCATGCAGGCCATGTTGAGGCGGCCGCGTTCGTCCTCGTCATTGGCGTATTCGATGACCGCACATTGCCTGCAGGAACCCACAGAGCCCATGCTCGGGTGCCAGCAGAAATAAGGCAAATTTTCCCCGGCTGAGAGAATTTCCTCGAGCAGGTTATTGCTTTCATCAACCTCGATGACTTTGCCGTCTACGGTGATCTTTACCACTTCAATATCCCGATAAAATATTATTTATCAAAAGGTTACTTTATAAAATTAATGCTTTTTATAGCTGCAGCCGTGGGCCACATGGGCCTCGAATTCCGGCATGAAATGCTTCAACGCGCTCTGCAGCGGTTCCGCCGCACCCGGTGCCAGGGCACAGAAGGTGTTGCCCGGGGCCATGTAGCCGGTCATTTCCTTGAGAATGTCGATGTCCTTCATCTCGCCATGGCCCTCTTCCATCTTGTTGAGGATGTGCTCTACCCAGGGCAGGCCGTCACGGCACGGTGTACACCAGCCACAGCTTTCATGGGCAAAAAACTTGATTAGGTTTCGCACGCAACCGACCGGGCAGGTCTTGTCGTCCAGGACCATGATCAGCGAGGTACCCAGACGGCTGCCGGCCTTCTGGACAGCTCCCGGTTCCATCACCAGGTCTAGGTGTTCCGGCAGCAGGAAGTCTGTTGAACCACCACCGGGCAGGAAACCCTTGAGTTCATAACCGTCCTGCATGCCACCGGCGTAATCTTCCAGCAGTTCGCGGAAGGTAATGCCGACAGGGACTTCCCAGCAGCCCGGGTTTTTCACGCGGCCGCTGACACCGGAAATACGCGTACCAACGAAGTCGCCCTTGCCGAGAGCCTTGTACCAGTCAACGCCGTTGGCGACGATGCCCGGAATGTTGCAGATGGTTTCCACGTTATTGACCACGGTCGGGCGTCCCCACAGGCCGCTGACCTGTGGGAATGGCGGCTTGGCACGAGGATTGGCGCGCTTGCCTTCCAGGGCGTTGATCAGGGCAGTCTCCTCACCACAAATGTAGCGGCCGGCACTGGTGTGCAGGTAGATATCCAGGTCCCAGCCCTTGCCGAGAATATTCTTGCCGAGCATGCCGGCTTCATAGGCTTCATCGATAGCCTTCAGCAGACGCTCTTCACAGACGGTGTATTCACCGCGCAGGAAGATATAGCCGGTCTGGGCCTGCAGCGCCCAGCAGGTGGTGATCATGCCTTCAATCAGCAGGTGCGGGTCATGTTCAATCAGGAGACGGTCCTTGAAGGTACCCGGCTCCATTTCGTCACCGTTGACCACGAGATAGCGAGGTCCGCCATCGGGCGGCGGCACAAAGCTCCACTTCAGACCGGTATTGAAACCGGCGCCACCGCGGCCGCCTAGACCAGCGTCCTTGACCAGGTTGACCACATCGGTGGGCTCCATGGTCACGGCCTTGCGCACACTCTCATAACCGCCAGCGGCTTCATATTGCTTGAAGTCGAAAGGCGCCCTGCCGATCTCGATATTCTTTGTTAATGGGTTGTCAGTGGCCATTGTCATTCTTTACGTTAACTGTCCAGGTTGACCGGAGTGCCGTCACGGTAGTGAGCCAGAATCTGGTCAATTTTCTTGGTGGTCAGGTTGGTATAGGTTTCACGACCTATCATCATGGCCGGCGCCTTGTCACAGGTGCCCAGGCACGGCACGGGAATCAGCGTGAACATGTCATCCTTGGTGGTTTCACCATAGTTGATGCCCAGCGTCTTGGTGATATGTGCCTGCAGGTTGTCACAACCGAGCATCCAGCACGCCACGCTGTCGCACAGCAGAATCACGTGCTTGCCGACAGGACGGCGGAAAATCATGTTGAAGAACGTGGCCACACCTTCCAGCTCATCTGGCGGAATGTCCAGGTACTCGGACACGGCCAGCAGGCTCTCGTCAGAGACCCAGCCCTGGTATTTCTGTACGATCTTTAGGGCTTCTAGACCCACGGCCTGAGTGTACGGGTAATGCGTCTTTTCATGCTCGATGTCATGGATCTCTGCTTCCGTCAGCTGGCGCGCCTTGATGGCGGTTGATGCGATGATGTTGTTCATTTAAATCAAAGTTTCTCGATTAACCAGTTTTGGTAAACCTGTCGGCAAACGGCTTTTCAGGCCTATGCCGGCCTACAATTTTTGCTTATCTACTTATCGACGTCGGCCATCACGAAATCCGTGGTCGCAACCACGGCGGTAAAGTCCGCCAGCATCAGGCCCTTGCTCAGGAACGGAATGGCCTGGATGTGGATAAAGGACGGTGTGCGAATACGGGTCCGGTAGGAGCCACTACCACCGTCGTTCACCAGGTAATACATATTCAGCCCCTTGGTCGCCTCGATGGTCATGGAAACTTCCGTCGGGTCGATAATCGGGCCCCAGCTCACGCTCAGGAAGTGGTCGATCAGGGTTTCGATGTCGAGCTTGCTCTTTTCCTTGATCGGCGGCGTGGTCAGCGGATGGTCTGACTTGTAAGGACCGGACGGCATGTTCTCCAGACACTGCTTGATAATGCGGCAGCTCTGGCGCATTTCCTCGACACGGACCGCAGCGCGGTCGTAGCAGTCGCCGTTGACGGCGATGGGCACGTCGAATTCGAAATTCTCGTAACCGCTGTACGGGCGGTTCTTGCGGTAGTCCCATTCCAGGCCGGTGGCACGCAAGGCGGCACCGGTCATGCCCCAGTCAAAGGCATCCTGGGTGTTCATGACACCGACGCCACGGGTACGCTGGCGAATGGTGGTGTTGGCCATTACCATCTTGTCGTATTCGGCCAGGCGTTTCGGGAAATAATCGACGAATTCCTTGACGCGTTTTTCCCAGCCGTTGGGCAAGTCCTGCGCCACACCACCGATACGGAACCAGCTCGGGTGCATGCGGCCACCGGTGATGGACTCGATGATATTGAAGGCTTTTTCTCGGTCTTCGAAACAGTAGAACAGCGGTGACAACTGGCCCAGGTCAACAGCCCAGGTGCCATAGAACAGCAGGTGGCTGCAGATGCGGAAGAATTCAGCCAGCATGACACGAATGGTCTTGACGCGGTCCGGTACCTGTATTCCGGCCATTTTTTCCACGGCCATGACATACGGCAGGTTGTTCATGACACCGCCGAGATAGTCGATGCGGTCGGTATAAGGAATATAGGTGTGCCAGCTCTGGCGCTCGCCCATCTTCTCGGCACCACGGTGGTGATAGCCCACGTCCGGCACACAGTTGATCACGTATTCACCATCCAACTGCAGGACAAAACGGATAATGCCGTGCGCTGCCGGGTGGTTTGGACCAAAATTCAGGAACATGTATTCGGACGTGTCCGAGTGATCGGTCAGACCCCATTCTGTGGGGTCGAACTTCATGGCTTCCTGTTCACGGTCCTGGATGTCATCGCTCATCTGGAACCAGTCCATCTCGGTGGCACGGGCTGGATGGTCTTTGCGCAGCGGATGACCGACCCATGTCGGCGGCGTGTAAATGCGTTTCTGGTTGGGATGGCCTTCGACATTGATGCCGAACATGTCCCACATTTCCCGCTCATGCCAGTTCGCGGCCGGCCACAGGGGGATCACAGTCGGGATGTTCTGGTCATCCTCAGCCAGGGCAACCTTGATGCGGATATCGGCATTGCCGGAGAACGAAATCAGGTGGTAAACAACCGTAAAGGCGCTATCAGGCTGCCCCTCGCGATGCACGCGCACGCGCTCATCGATGGCCGTGACGTCGAGAAGCATTTCATAGCGCGGCCGGAAGTCATCACGCAGGTAGCGCAGGATTTCCAGCAGGCGGCTGCGGGGCACCCACAGGGTTGGCATGCCTTCAGCGGTATGCTGACGCACGAAAGAGGACTCCCCGAATTTGCGGTACAGGGCTTCGATGACTGCGGGAAGCTGGGCTTCTGCCTGGGCGGCTTGTTCGCTAACGGTGCTCAACGGTGATCTCGGTTCTGCTCAATTCGGATTATCGGGATTCAGTCCTGGTCACGCGGGCCTTTCTTGCCGGCCACGACGTCCCAGTAGCTGGGACCGACTTCGTTCGGGTCGACCAGCTCGGTGGCACTGATTCGGTCTTTCAGGCGTTTTTCACGTTGGATTTCCACTTTTTCACGCTCATAGATGCCCTGGTCACTGATCACCCAGCTGACCGGACGGCGTTTCTTGCCGATGGAATCCTGCAACAGGTTCAACCCCTGCAGTAGCGCCTCGGGACGCGGCGGGCAACCTGATACGTATACGTCCACGGGCAGGAATTTATCCACACCCTGGACTACGGAGTAGATGTCGTACATGCCGCCGGAATTGGCACAGGAACCCATGCAGATGACCCAGCGCGGCTCCATCATCTGTTCATAAAGACGCTGAACAACCGGGGCGACCTTGCGGAAGACGGTACCGGCGATGATGATCATGTCGGCCTGGCGCGGTGTGGCACGAAATACCTCGGCACCGAAACGGGAAATGTCATGGCGGTTGGAAATGGCAGTAGCCGCTTCCACGTAACAGCAGGATAGGCCAAAGTTATAGGGCCACAGGGAGTTCTTGCGGCTCCAGGCCAGCATGTCTTCCAGCGTGGTCATGATGACATTCTTGCGAATGTAATCGTCAAACTGGCCCTGGCCCGGGCTCGGACCGGCAACTTCTTCAGGACGGACGAGTTCCCAGCTCATTAGTGGTGACCTCCGTGACCATGTTCATCATGGCTGTCTGCTTCGACTTCAACGATTTTACGGCCGTTGCGAATGTTCACGACGCCGCCCTCACCTTTCATGCTATGCAGATCGTGCTGCTGACGCTGGGTACGCCATTCCAGGGCGCCGCTGCGCCACAGGTACACCAAACCGGCGATGAGGATGAAAATAAAGATGAATACTTCAATGAACCCGACCCAGCCCGCTTCCCGAATGGAAATGGCCCAGGCAAAGAGGAAGACGGCTTCCAGATCGAAAATGATGAACAAGATGGCGGTCAGGTAAAACGGGACGGAAATCTTGATATTGGGGGAACCGGTGGGAACGATACCCGATTCGTAGACATCGTGGGTCGCGTGATCGTTACGCTTCTGCCCCAGCAGTGTCGAGGCGATCAGCAGACCTACGATGGCAACCACGACTATGCTGCCATAAACAATCAGGGGAAAGAGATCGATATTCAAATCGGCCAACCTTGTTCTGCAATCTAGTTAAGCATGTACATGCCGTTAAGCATGTCGTTGAGCAAACCACTCTTTCAAATCAGTTGCCGTATCGAAAACAACCGGTCATGACGATCATGGGCTCCGCCCTGCTACATACCCGGCCTGCCGTACTTCCTGTACTCGCTGTACTCGCTGGCCTGCTGTATTACTTGCGCTCGCCGTTGTCATGTTTTTATCCGGCTGCTGTTTCTTAAACACGCCTGCATGACTACAACCCTTGAGCGCCGCTTGCTGTAGTGAAAATGCAAACCCGCCAAGAGGCTCTGGCAATCCAGTGCAATGTGTCTTGGTATGTCGTGGCATGTTTCGTGACATGCCGGATTGAGGGCAGGAAAATTGTTGTGCTATTGCCAGTATTTGTTCACTTCAGGGCTGTCACCAGACGCCTTTAAAGCATGTTGCAGGCGCACTAATTTCACTGCTTCAAGCGGGGTGCCAATTTACACTTTAAGCCCTACCCGTTCAAGTACTTTTTCCTTGAATACCCGCATAAATAAAGGCCTTGAGGGGCATTTTCAGAATCAGGGACAAGCCCCGTTCACGCCTCAGAACAGTCTGTTTATGCCATTTAACGCTGCCACCTTGTAGGCCTCTGCCATGGTTGGGTAGTTAAAGGTGGTATCGATGAAATATTTCAGCGTATTGGCCTTGCCTTTCTGGTTCATGATCGCCTGGCCGATATGCACAATTTCCGAGGCCTGGTCGCCGAAACAGTGGATGCCGAGTATCTCGAGCGTGTCAAAGTGGAAGATGATCTTGAGCATGCCCACTTCATCACCGGTGATCTGGGCGCGGGCAATATTGCGGAAAAAGGCCTTGCCGACTTCATAGGGCACTTTCTTTTCCGTCAGCTCGTGTTCGGTATAGCCCACAGTGCTGATTTCCGGAATGGTATAGATACCGGTCGCGACATCATTCACATAATGGAACTCTTCTGGGTCAATGATGGCGTTGCTGGCTGCCCTGCCCTGGTCGTAGGCGGCGCTGGCCAGCGAGGGCCAGCCGATAACATCGCCGGCAGCATAGATATTGGGTACAGCCGTCTGGTACTTGCGATCAACCTTCAGGCGGCCCCGGCTGTCAGCATCCAGCCCCACGGCCTGCAGGTTGAGCTTGTCCGTGTTACCGGTGCGGCCGTTGGCCCACAAAAGGATGTCACTTTTGATTTTCTTGCCCGACTCCAGGTAGGTAATGACGTGGTCCTTGTGGTACTCAAGCTTCTTGAAATGCTCCTGGTGACGGCAGCGCACCCCCATATTCTGCAGGTGATAGCTGAGCGCATCGGTGATTTCAGTGTCAAGGTAGGACAGCAGTGAGTCCGCCGGATTGATCAGTTCCACCTTCATTTTCATGCCGGCAAAAATGGAGGCATATTCACAGCCGATGACACCGGCCCCGATAATTGTCACCTTTCGCGGTGAGGATTTCAGGGTCAGGATCGTGTCACTGTCGAAGACCAGCGGATGATTGAAATCGACGGCATCGGGTCGGTACGGGCGGGAACCGGTGGCGATAATGAAATTGCCGGCCTCCAGCACGGTTTTGGTTTTGCCCTCGCTGACCTGGATGTGCTGGCGGTCGATGAACTCCGCCATGCCCCTGTGAATCGGCACGTTGTTGCGATCATAGGCATCTCCTCGCGATTTGCCCTGGGCAGCCATCACCCGTTCAGCCTGTTTCAGGGTTTCCTGGAATGTAAGCTTTTTCAGGGAGCCCAGATCGTGCATCAGGGGGTTGGCGTGAAACTGCAGGACCTGCTTGACGGCAAAACGAATGGCCTTAGAAGGAATGGTGCCTAGATAGGTACAGTTGCCTCCGGGTAAGGGTTTGTCACACACCAGGCCCACTTTTTTTCCGGCCTTTGCGGCATTCATGGCTGCCGCTTCCCCGGCCGGGCCACTGCCAATTACGAGCAGGTCATATTTCTGCTTTGCCCGCGATTTCCGGGGTGCACTGCGCTTCGGTTGTTTCTTGGTCTTCGCGTTTATCATCTGGACACTTAAGGCACAGCGTCTGCCATAGGTTGAGATTACAGGTACGGTGTGAACGCTGACGAATACCGGGCGGTGAAGCCGCCATCCTCGTCAACAATGAAATAGGCGGCCAATTGTAATTCATTTGCCAGCTTCATGCCTGCTTCCGGCCCCAGTACCTCCAGTGCGGTAGCCCAGGCATCGGCCAACATGGTCGACCCGGCTATCACTGTCACGGACGCCAGTCCGTGTGTCACAGGGCGTCCGGACACGGGATTGATGGTATGGGAATAGCGCGTCCCCTTGAAGTCGAAATAATTGCGGTAATTGCCGGAAGCTGCCAGCGCCAGCGGGTTGCCTGCCGAGGCGACCGGCCGGTTTAGCGACCTGAACAGTGTCGGCGCGGCATCCTGCGGCGTCTCAATCCCGAGTTGCCACGGTCGCCCTTCAGGATGGAGACCCGCCACCCGCACTTCGCCGCCAATTTCCACCAGATAGGCACCGATACCCTGCCCCTCCAGCAAACCGGCAATGGCATCCACGGCGTAGCCTTTGGCTATCGCCGACAGGTCAACGCTGACGGCGGCCATGCGGGTCAGCGTGCTGTTGCCGGCATCCACGTGCAGCCTATCCATCCCCAGAGCGTCCCGGGCGGCATTGATCGCTGCTGCATCCGGCACTGTTCCCATACTGTCTCCTGCACCGAATCCCCACAGGTCTACCAAGGGTTTGATGGTGACATCCAAGGCACCGCCGGATGCTGCATGCACCTGCATGGCACCCTGCATGACGGTAATGATTTCCCCGGATAGCGTCATCGGTACTCCGACGGGTTGACGATTAAAGCGTGACAGTTGCGAGTCCGGGGCGTAGGTGGAAAAAAGTGCTCTGTCCAGATGCTGCAGGCGCGTGCTGATACGTGTGCCGAGGTCTGCCATGGCATCGGCAGACAAGGCCTTGCCTGGCAACAGGATACGGTATCCGGTACCCATGGTAGGACCGGACAATGCGATGACGGATGGCGCGGATTCTCCCCCATCAGCTGACGATACCGCCGGGGAGGAAAGTGAAGGGTAGAGCAAGGCCAGGACAACGAATGCGCCCAGCAAAATGAGCAGGGTCAGGACTGGCAGCAACCAGCGGGGGTTGCTGCCATGACCGGTCCCGTCAGTAGACCATGGATTCATCTTCCGGGTAACACAGGTGCTTCACACCGGCCATCATGTTGACCATGCGCACCACCTGGGCACTGTAGCCAAACTCGTTGTCGTACCACAGGTACAGAATCATGTTCTTGCCATTGACGATGGTTGCCTTGGCATCCACGGTACACGCTTCGCGGGAACCGATGAAATCACTGGATACCGCATCCGGTGATTCCGTATAGCCGATCTGGTTCTGCAGTGGCGAATGCAAGGCGACTTCCCTGAGGTACTCGTTGATCTCTTCTTTACTGGAAGAGGTCAGCAGGGTCAGGTTCAGAATAGCAATGGAGACGTTGGCCACCGGGACTCTGACGGCATTTCCGGACAACTTTCCTTCCAGTTCCGGGACCGCCTTGGAAACGGCCTTGGCGGCACCGGTTTCGGTCAGCACCATGTTCAGCGGCGCACTGCGGCCACGGCGGTCGGCCTTGTGGTAGTTGTCGATCAGGTTCTGGTCATTGGTGTAGGCATGGACGGTTTCCACGTGGCCATGCACGATGCCGTACTTCTCGTGGATCAGCTTCAGTACCGGCGCAATGGCGTTGGTGGTACAGGAAGCGGCGGAAATGATCTTGTCATCCGGCTGGATGGTGTCATGGTTGATGCCCATCACGATGTTCTTCAGATCACCCTTGCCAGGCGCTGTCAACATGACCTTGCTGACCCCTTTGGATTTCAGGTGCTGGCTCAGGCCTTCGGCATCACGCCAGCGGCCCGTGTTGTCAATCACCAGGCCATCCTGGATGCCGTACTGGGTGTAGTCGATACTGTCCGGGCTGTCAGCGTAAATGATCTCGATGACATTACCGTTGGCGATGATGCGGTTGTTGTCTTCCTCAACACGAATGGTGCCGGAAAAGGAACCGTGCACGGAGTCGTTGCGCAGCAAGTTGACGCGTTTGATCAGATCGTCTTCCCCGCCCTTTCTAACTACGATGGCGCGCAGGCGCATGATCTGGCCGTTACCAGTCTGTTCCAGCAGCAACCGGGTCACCAGGCGGCCGATACGGCCAAAACCGTACAGGATGACATCCGTCGGCCTTTCCACAGGCTTGTGGTCAACGCCAACCAGGTGTGAGAGTTCTTTGGCCACCAGCGCATCTAGGTCAACATTGGCGTCGGCTTCCAGGGCTTCCATATAAGTCACGGTCAGCTTGCCCAGGTCGATCTGACAGGGACACAGGTCCAGCTTGGCAAGGGCTTTCAACACGGGATTGCTTTCGAACTCGGAAAGCTCGTTGCGGGCAACTTCTCGCACACGACGGTGAGACTTCATGATGTTGGCGACCGAACGGTTGTTCAGGTTGCGGCCATACAGAAAGATCTGGACGCCTTTCTCGTTTTCCAGCCTTCCCATGATGGGCAGCATTTCCTGTGCCAGTGCCTCACGGGCTTTCCAGTCACCAAAATAGTCGTCTACACTCGGTCGTTCCACGCGTTGATTTCCTGTAAAATTTGGAGTTTTAGAAAAGGCGCGTATTATCCAAGGATGTCCCGGAGAAGTCCATTACCGACTCCCTTTTTGGGCCAATCCCGATCTTCTGCCAACTCACTACACTGACATGAACTTTCCAAGCCCGGGCATGCTGCTGTTTTCACGCTGCTCGCGCAGTCCTGATAGCCCGTTATGACAATTCTGCAACTCGAAGACCTGCCCGCGATTGAGCGGCCGGGTGACAGACAACGCTGGTCCGGCATGGCCGGCGCCGGTGCCGGCCTGGTACTGGCCAACTATGCGCGCCAGCATGGCGGTCTGACCGTGGTGGTCACTGAAAACAGCCAGCAGGCCGAGCGCCTGCAGGCGGAAATCGCCTTTTTCAGTGACCATGATATGACCCACCTGGAATTTCCGGACTGGGAGATCCTGCCCTATGACAATTTCTCCCCCCACCAGGACATTATCTCGCGGCGCCTGACCACGCTGGTCGCCCTGCCCGAGGCCAAAAAGGCCACCTTGGTAATACCGGTCAGCACCCTGCTGCACCGGCTGGTCCCGACCGGCTACATTCGCGGCATGAGCCTGGATCTCAAGGTTGGCGAACAGTTGGACCTGCCTGCCATGCGCCGGGAACTGGAAGCCGCCGGGTATCTGTGCGTGGAATCCGTATATGAGCATGGCGAATTTGCCGTGCGCGGCTCCATTCTCGACATTTTCCCTATGGGCGGTACAGCGCCGGTGCGGATCGAGCTGTTTGACGAGGACATCGAAAGCCTGCGTCACTTCGATCCCGAAACCCAGTTGTCCCAGGAAAAACTCGACAGCATCAAGCTGCTGCCAGGCAAGGAATTCCCCCTCACCGAACAGGGCATCACCCGGTTCCGGCAGAATTTTCGTGAGCGCTTTGATATCGATGTCCGCAAGTGCCCGCTGTATGACGATATCTCACGCGGCGTGGCGGTGGCCGGCATCGAGTATTACCTGCCGCTGTTCTACGAATCCCTGTCCACCCTGTTCGACTACCTGCCAGCGCACAGCACATTCTTCACCGTGGGCCAGGTGCATGACGCCGCGGAACTGTTCTGGCACGACATTCGGTTGCGCTATGAAGACCGGCGGGTGGATCCGGAACGCCCTATCCTGCCTCCCCAGCATCTGTTCCTGGGTACAGAGCAGCTGTTCGCCAGCCTGAACCGCTTTGCGCAGGTCAATCTCCAGTCAGTTGCCGGCGACAGTGATCAGGCCAGCCTACCGGTTGTGCCCATACCAAACCTGGATGTTGAACATAAACGCGACAACCCTCTGCAGAAGCTGCAGCATTTTCTTGCCGGCGTTACGGAATCACCGGTGCTGTTCTGCGCCGATTCCCCGGGACGCCGTGAAGCCCTGCTGGAACTGCTGGGTGGAGTCGGTATCAGCCTGAAAACCGTGGAGGACTGGCAGGAATTCCAGGCCTTGAAGCTGCCACTGGCAATCACCGTGGCACCGCTGGAAAACGGTCTGCACCTGGTCGACCCGCCACTGGTGCTGATCACCGAGAGCCAGCTGTTTGCCGATCATGTCAGTCAGCCGCGCCGGCGCGGCAAGTTTACTGACAACACCGACTTCATAATCAAGAGTCTCACCGAGCTTCATCTCAATGCGCCGGTGGTGCACATCGATCATGGAATCGGCCGTTACAAGGGACTGCAGACTTTCGAGGTGGAAGGCCAGCTGACCGAATTCCTGGTTCTGGAATATGCCGACGAAGCCAAACTCTATGTCCCGGTTTCCTCCCTGCACCTCATCAACCGTTACAGCGGTGCCGATGCCGACCATGCCCCGCTGAACAAACTGGGCAGTGACCAGTGGGAAAAAGCCAAGCGCAAGGCGGCCGAAAAAGTCATCGATGTGGCCGCGGAGCTGCTGGATGTCTATGCGCGCCGTGAAGCCCAGAAAGGGATGAAGTTCACCTTGCCTGAAGAAGACTACCGGCAGTTCGTGCGCGACTTTCCGTTCGAGGAAACCGAAGATCAACAGGAAACCATACAGGCCGTGCTGCAGGATCTGCAGCAGGAAAAAGCCATGGACCGCCTGGTTTGTGGTGATGTCGGCTTCGGCAAAACCGAAGTGGCCCTGCGGGCGGCATTCATTGCCGTGAGCAACAACACCCAGGTGGTGATCCTGGTGCCCACCACCCTGCTGGCCAAACAGCACTATGACAATTTCAAGGATCGTTTCGCCGACTGGCCGATCAACATTGCGCTGATGTCGCGCTTCGTCTCCGGCAAACAGCATACGGACAACATGGCCAAACTGGCCAACGGCAAGATCGACATTGTCATCGGCACGCACAAACTGCTCAGCACGGATATGAAATACCACAATCTCGGCCTACTCATCATTGACGAAGAGCACCGTTTCGGCGTGCGTCAGAAAGAAAGGCTCAAGTCACTTCGCGCCAATGTCGACATCCTGACCCTGACCGCGACGCCGATACCGCGCACACTCAACATGGCCATGTCCGGTATTCGCGACTTATCCATCATCGCGACGCCGCCAGCGCGGCGCTTGTCGGTAAAAACCTTTGTGCGCCAGTCCACCCCCGCACTGATTCGCGAAGCGGTCCAGCGTGAATTGCTGCGCGGTGGCCAGGTTTTTTATCTGCACAATGAGGTCAAGACCATTGAGAATGCCGCCGATGAGCTGCGCAAGCTGGTGCCCGAGGCCAAAGTGTGTGTTGGCCATGGCCAGTTGCGGGAAACCCAGCTCGAGAAAGTCATGTCGGACTTCTATCATCGCCGCTACAACGTGCTGGTGTGTTCCACCATCATCGAAACAGGTATCGACATTCCTACGGCCAACACCATCATTATGGAACGTGCAGACAAATTCGGTCTCGCACAGCTGCACCAACTGCGCGGACGAGTCGGCCGTTCTCATCACCAGGCCTATGCCTACCTGCTGACACCACACCCCAAGTCGATGAGCGCAGATGCCCTGAAGCGTATCGATGCCATCGGCAATGCTGACACGCTGGGAGCTGGTTTCGTCCTGGCCAGCCATGACCTGGAGATCCGCGGTGCTGGCGAGCTGCTGGGCGATGAACAAAGCGGGCATATCCAAACCATCGGTTTCAGCCTCTACAGTGAAATGCTCGAACATACCGTCAACCTGATGAAACAAGGTAAGCATCCCGATCTGAACCGGCCGATTCACACCGGCACAGAAATCAATCTCCATATGCCGGCGCTGATCACGGAAGAGTACCTCCCGGACGTACATACCCGACTGATGATGTACAAGCGCATTGCCAATGCCGGCAACAAAAAGGAACTGGATAACCTGAAAGTGGAAATGATCGACCGCTTTGGACTGCTGCCGGAACCTACCCGGCTGTTGTTTGAAGTCACCCAGCTGAAACTCACTGCGCAAAGCCTGGGCATTGCCAAGGTCGAGGCCAATGCCCGTTTCGGCAAGGTGCTGTTCGACAAGGAAACCGCTGTCGAGCCTTATGCCGTGGTCAAACTGGTGCAGGAAACGCCCGCACTGTTTTCCCTGGGCGGCGCCACGGAATTGAAATTCCGCCATGACCTGGGCGACGCCCGCGAGCGTCTTGGCTTTGTCAGCAGCCTGCTGGCATCTTTAACTCCCGAAGGCCTTCAGGTAGCCTGATGCCATGACGCGATTTCAACATGCCTGCCTGCTACTGTCCTGGTTGTTACCTCCGGCAATGGCTTCCGACGCCATGGCCCAGGGATTCAGCATCGATGGCAATCGCTGGTATGAAATTGAGGTGAGTATCTTCAGCAACGAGGGTCCAGAAGTCAGTAACGAACTGGTGATTCCGGAAAAAACCGATCTTACCTACCAGCAACCGTTGCGCCAGCTGGAACCTGCTGTCACCAGCTTCCTGATCGACTTTGATGAGCCCGACGACAACCTGGTCAACACGTCTGCTGTCGGCCAGGCTGGTTTCTCCTTAATCCAGGCCCGGGAACCGCTCATGATCGGTCCAGAAACAAAACCCCCCGCGGGGGATTTCAGGCTGACAGACTTCAGTCGCGACCCCTTCATCGCCCTGGGCAACGAGGAAGCCGAATTCACCGCCTACAATCGTGATTTGGAACGTTCTCCGGATCATCGCCTGCTGTTTCACGCGGTCTGGCGCCAGCCTGTGCTGAACCGTATGCAGTCCGGCGCCATTGTTGTCAGCGGCGGAGATCAGTTCGGTAAACACCACGAACTGGAAGGCAGCCTGCGCTTCAGTTACAACATCAACCGTGTGGATATCGAGGCCCGGGTCTGGCTGGCCGACTTTTCCGCCTTCCCTAACACTACTACCAACACGACATCCTGGCAGCTGCCCGAACCGCCATTTCCCGGCGGTGACAGTACCTTGACCATGGACCTGCCGGTCACCCGCCTGGCCTACATGGACCAACTGCGGCAAATGGTGAGCAATGAGCTGTATTACCTGGATCACCCGGCTATAGGGCTGCTTGTGCAGATCCGGCCCTATACCCTGCCAGAACCCGTCGGCTTTTCATTCGAATAGGGCCGTGCTTGCGTCGAACCCAGCGCGCGGCTGGCAGGCGCCGACATCAGGCTGGTAAAAACCGTGTGGGAGAAATGAACTGCCTTTCAGGCAGTTGTCAGAGTGATCGCTTCAGCCAGCAACCGGCGGACGTCGTCGATGCCTGTCGCCAGGATGGCATGGATGTCGTCAAAGGTGATGGCTGTATCTATGACCCCTGCTGCCCAGTTCACTACCAGGGCAATACTGGCATACGGCAAGTCCAACTCACGTGCCAGCGCCGCTTCAGGCATGCCCGTCATCCCGACGATATCGCAGCCATCGCGCTGCAGGCGCCTGATTTCAGCGGCCGATTCCAGCCGCGGACCTTGTGTACACCCGTAAACCCCGCCATGACTGCAAGGCAGTCCAAGCCGTTCTGCAGCCTGTGTTAGGGCCTTGCGTAGGGTTGTGTCATAAGGCCAGGTGAAATCGATGTGGTTGTCGACGCTTTCTAGGACATCGAAAAAGGTATGTGCCCTGCCCCAGGTGTAATCAATGATCTGGTCAGGGACGACAAGATGGCCTGGAGCCATCTCCGGGGTAATACCGCCAACGACATTGACGGCGAACACCGCATCCGCGCCGGCTGCTTTGAGGGCCTGGATGTTGGCGCGGTAGTTGATGCGATGTGGCGGAATACCGTGCGTGCTGCCATGGCGCGGCAGGAACAGCACGTCTGTGCCGGCCAGTGATTCACGACTGAGGATGACAGGCATGTCACTCCAGGGGGTGTCCTGGGTAACCGTGTCGACATTATCGCTGCCGCTGAGGCTATAGAAACCGCTGCCGCCGATAATGCCGATGATCATGCGCGCCGGGTCTCCTTACTTGTAATAGGCGTTGTCATCAATGGAGTGGTCCGTGACATCACGGATCTCCTTGATCTGCGGCAGCTGAGCCTTGAGGGTGCTTTCCACCCCTTCCTTCAGGGTGACATCGACCATGCCGCAGCCCTGGCAACCGCCGCCAAAACGCAGGATCACAATGCCGTCTCCTGTCACTTCCTCCAGGCTGATAAACCCACCATGGGCTGAAAGGCCGGGATTGATTTCGTTGTAAAGGATGTAATTGATCCTGTCTTCCAGCGTGCTGTCATCCGTGATTTTCGGCATGCGGGAATTGGGTGCCCGGATGGTCAACTGCCCCCCCATACTGTCCTTGGCAAAATCCACCACGGCTTCTTCCAGGTACTGCTTGCTCTTTTTTTCCACAAAAGAGCGAAACCCGGTGTAGTCAAACACTTCATCATCGGGCTGTTCTTCGCCGGGCCGGCAAAAGGCGATACAGGTTTCCGCTTTCGGCGTACCGCCATCGAGCACGAATACGCGAATGGCAATGCCTTCGCAATCCTGTTTGTCGAGCAGTTGCTTGAGATAGGTCTGGCCTGACTCAGTGATTTCGATCATGGCTATTGGAGGTCCTGAATTGTCGATTGTAGGGTTGGTCGTGATGATTAACGAACAGGGCTGAATCCCCTATAGGGCGTCGCCAAACCCTGCTTAAAGGTCAGCGTTCGGTGCCGTAACTGTATTGTCGGCCATGCCAGCAAATATAGCAAAACAAGACCCTACAAAGTATCAGTTTATTCAGCGACTTCAATGACTTGCCCATGGTACTGATACCGGTGTCGTAGTATCATCGCGAACCTTGAATCCGACCGTCCCGGCTGACGTTTCACCGGGGTAGTCAACCGCACTATTACCCGGGTTGAACCATGTATATTTACGACAAATACGACCACCAGATGCTGCAGGATCGCATCAGGCAATTCCGTGACCAGACCCAACGCTTTCTTAACGGCAAACTGACACCTGAGCAGTTTCTGCCACTGCGCCTCCAGAACGGCCTCTACATCCAGCGCCTTGCCCCCATGCTGCGTGTGGCCATACCCTATGGCATGTTGTCTTCGCGGCAGTTGCGCAAACTGGCCTCCATTGCCCGCGATTACGACAAGGGCTATGCGCACTTTTCCACGCGCCAGAATATCCAGTACAACTGGCCGCAACTCGAACAGGTCCCTGACCTGCTGGCCGAACTGGCTGAAGTGGAAATGCATGCCATCCAGACCAGCGGCAACTGCATTCGCAACACCACTACGGACCAGTTCGCCGGTGTTGCGCCCGATGAAATCGAGGACAGCCGTCCCTGGTGCGAAATCATTCGCCAGTGGTCCACTTTCCACCCGGAATTCGCCTACCTGCCGCGCAAATTCAAGATTGCCGTGTGTGGTACTGCCAACGATCAGGCGGCCACCCAGGTGCATGACATCGGTTTGTACATCAAGAAAAACGACCAGGGCGAGATCGGCTTCCAGGTGCTGGTTGGCGGCGGCCTCGGCCGCACGCCGGTCATCGGTTCCGTGATCAACGAATTCCTGCCCTGGCAGCACCTGCTCAGTTATCTCGATGCCATCATGCGGGTCTACAACCGCTTTGGCCGTCGAGACAACAAGTACAAGGCCCGTATCAAGATTCTGGTCAAGGAAATCGGTGCCGATGCCTTCCGCGAAAAAGTGGAAACCGAATACCGGCATGACAAGGATGGCCCCGCCACTCTGACCCAGGAAGAAGTGGATCGCTGCAAGGCCTATTTCAAGGATCCGGCGTATGAAGACCTGCCCGATACCGACAATGCCGTGGCAGAAGCCGCCAATACCGACCTGCTCTTTCATCATTGGCTTGAGCGTAACGTGGCCCAACACATAAAGTCGGGCTATCGTATTGTCACGCTCTGCCTGAAAGAAACCGGCGTTGCTCCAGGCGATGTCACCGACGGCCAGATGGAGTTCATTGCCGATCTGGCCGACAGGTATTCCTTTGGCGAGATTCGTGTGACCCATGAACAGAACGTGGTACTGGCCGATGTTCGCGTCAGTGACCTCTATGAGCTGTATCGTGCCTGCAAGCAGGAAGCCCTGGCCACACCGTACCTGGGCATGCTAAACGACATTATCTGCTGCCCGGGCGGCGATTTCTGCTCTCTGGCCAATGCCAAGTCGATTCCGATTGCCGAAGCCATCCAGCGTCGTTTTGACGACTACGACACACTGAAAAATATCGGTGACATCACCCTCAACATTTCCGGTTGCATGAATGCCTGTGGCCATCACCATGTCGGCAATATCGGCATTCTCGGTGTCGACAAGAAAGGCGAAGAGTTCTACCAAGTGACCTTGGGTGGCGCTGCCGACCGGGAAACCGCCATCGGCAAGGTGCTCGGTCCGTCATTTGCCCAGGAAGACATGCCCGAGGTGATCGCTAAGATTATCGATGTCTACCTGGAAAACCGCGAGGACGGGGAAACCTTCCTGGCCACCTACAACCGTCTCGGTATCGATCCCTACAAGGAGCGTGTCTATGCCACAGCTGATTAAGAACGGCGCCGTCGCCGACAACACCTGGGAACGGGTCACCATGGAAACCGCTGCCGACAGCGTTCTGGGGGCTGATACCGGCGCCCAGGTCATCGTGCCGCTCGCCATGTGGATGGCAGAAAAGGACTCGCTGACGGCTTCCGACAAAAGTATCGGAGTTTGGCTCGACAGCGAAGATGATCCTTACGAACTGGGTGATGAAGCGGCAAACCTGCCCCTCATCGCACTGGATTTCCCAGTGTTCCGTGATGGCCGCCCTTTTTCCACGGCGGCCATCCTGCGCGAACGCCTGGACTTCAAGGGAGAATTACGCGCCGTTGGGGATATCCACCGCGATCAGTTGTTTTACATGCAGCGGTGCGGCTTTGACAGCTTCGAATTGGCCGAAGGGGAAGATGTCGCCACAGCCTTGTCCGCGTTTACGGATTTCACCACCAACTACCAGAGCACGGTGACAGAACCCACCCCCCTGTTCCGCCGCCGCCAGGCATAGCCGCTCAGGAAATCAGTTCGTCCTTGTTGCGTGAGCGCTGGAGCCAGCGCAGCAGGGTATTGTCCAGCGCGCCTTCCAGCATGCCGCCAAACTTGTCGGCCAGCTTTTTGCGTTTCTCGTAGGCCACGTGATACACATCCCGTGTATCACAGACTGCCATGATGACTTCATCACTGGTGCCGATCTCATCAACCAGACCCAATTCGCGGGCGCGAATGCCCTGCCAGGTCTCGCCTGTGGCCAGCTTGTCGATGTCCATGTCAGGGCGTGATTCACGAATGAAGTTCTTGAAGAGCTGGTGTACTTCCTGGACATCCTCAGCCATTTTCTGGCGCCCTTTCTCCGTATTCTCGCCGAACATAGTGAGAGTACGCTTGTGGTCACCGGCCGTAATCATTTCATAATCCACGTGCTTGTCGCGCAGCAGTCGGTTGAAGTTCGGCAGCTGGACGACCACACCGATGGAGCCGATATAGGCAAAAGGGGCTGCGACGATCTTGTTGGCCACGCAAGCCATCATGTAGCCACCGCTGGCAGCGACCTTGTCCACACAAATGGTCAACGGGATGTTACGACTGCGAATGCGATGCAACTGCGAGGCCGCCAGGCCGTAGGCATGCACCATGCCGCCGGGGCTTTCCAGACGCAGCAGGATTTCATCATGTCCTTCGCGCACAACGGACAACACGGCAGTAATCGCCAGGCGCAATTCATCGGCCTGGGATGCTTTGGGATCGCCATTGAAATCGATGACATAAAGACGGTCGCGACTGTCCGCAGGATCAGATTTATTACGGGCTTTCTTCTCCGCCTTGGCTTTCTTCCTTTCTGCCTTGGCAGCCAGTTTCAGCGTGCTCTCATCATCCACTTCCTTGCGGATGGTGTCGCGAAAACCCTCCAGCTCCTTGTTCAGATGGGTCACCACAATATTGCCCTTGCCTTCTTTCTTCTGTTTCATGGTATTGGCAACGGCAGCGGCCATGATGATCAGAATGGCAAGGACAACTGTGACGGTTTTGGCCAAGAAGAGGCCGTATTCAGCGAGAAATTGCACGGATGGGCTCCACAATCAGGTGAATGATTTTGACAGTCAGTGTAACAGAAGGATGCGGCATTTGATGGACTAAAGAGATAGGGTCCGTGAAGCAGGCCCTGACTTGATGAGTTTCATGCTTAATGTTAGGCGTCCATTTCCACCCTGGCGGTAGTGGGATCATCAATATTGGTTTCCGGGTTGGCATAGAAGTCAAAGAATACTGTCATGCTGATCGAACAGATAATCAGGGGCAGGACCATGACCGGCGAACCCTTGCGAAACCACAGACCCGGGGTAATTGCCAGGTTGGGATTGCCTTCGTCCTTGGCCAGCTTCTCGGAGATGGTCACGATGAAGACGTTGACCGTGGAACCCAGGTGACTGCCGTTACCGCCCATACCCACACCGGCGGCAAGCGCCCACCAGAGCGCATTGACGTTCACGCCCTGCTGTTCCAGCCCGAGAATGATCGGAATCATGGCAGCCGTGGACGGAATGTTGTCGATGAAGGCTGACAGGAAGGCCGCTACCCACATCAGCAGGATACAGGCAGTCAGCAGGTCTTCACGCACAAACGGCAGGATGAACTGGCCAATGTATTCCAGGAACTTGCTGTGTTCAACACCACGGACAATGATGAACAGGGCCATAAAGAACAAGAGCAGGGTCAGCTCGACATCGGCGAAATGCTCATCCATGTCCACGTCCTTGCCGAAGAAGACCAGCAGGGTCAGGCCGAGACCGGCCACGAACCAGGCTTCCCAGTGCAGAGTGCGATGCAGGACGAAACCCACCACCATGATGCTGAGCACGATCAGGGAAACTTTCCAGGAATATGGATCCTTGAGTTCTTCCTGCTGGCTGAAGTCCTGCAGTGGGGGAGTCACGGAAAGTTCCTTCTTGAAGAGGACCTTCATGAAGAACAGGGTCGCGATCCAGGCCACAAAGACGATGCCGCCCATGTGATAGAAGAAGGTATTGAAACCGATACCAGCCGCGGAACCGCTCATTAGGCTGGGTGGGTCACCCACGAGAGTGGCGACACCGCCGGTATCAGACAGCAGTGCTGCTGCCAAGAGGTAGGGTATCGGACTGACTTTCATGGAGCGGCAGATCAGAATGATCAGCGGTCCGAAAATCACCACCGTGGTGACGTTATCAAGCAGCAGTGAAAGAACAGTCACCAGGGTACCCATCATGGCCAGCAGCAGAAACAGACGCCCCTTGCTGAGATCGGCAATCTTGTAGGCCAGCATCTGAAAACCACCGGTAGGAATCATGATGGCCACAATGGTCAGCATGGCGCCCAGCAAGATCACATTCCAGTCGATCGCCTCAATGGCCAGTTCCGGGCTGTAAAAGCCTAAGTACTGACCCGACAGCACCGTGGCGCCGGCACCCCCAAGGGCGAACTTGGCACGGTGAAGAACGTGTACACCCTCGGTAAAAATACCGATGAAAGTAAGGACCAGAATGATGCCGGATACCATCATGGCAGTATCGATTTCGAGCACTTCCATAGGAAATTCTTATAATTTTGACGATCTGAAATTAAGGAGGTTATTTAAAATAGACGGCATAAAAGTATATGCAAGGGCCGAATGCACTTCATGAAAATACCGCCCTGCCAGGGCTTTAGTGTTGTATCTCGTTGTGCAGCCAGAGACAGCCCTCCGCAGCCGTCTTGTCGATCGCTTGCAGGCGTGCCTCATGGGCCGCCAATTCTGCTTCCGTAGCCCGTATGACTTTCAGGGGGTTACGATTGGCCGACAGCTTCTGGTGGGACACTTCCGTTTGCTGACCATTATTATCCTCGCCACCCAGTAACAGGCTCGATTGCCCGCCAGTCATCATCAGGTATACATCAGCCAGAATCTCGGCATCCAGCAATGCACCATGCAGTTCACGCTGGGTGTTGTCGACCATGTAGCGTTTGCACAGGGCATCCAGGTTGTTCTTCTGCCCGGGATGCTTCTTGCGAGCCATGACCAGGGAGTCCAGCACACGGCAATATTCGTGCATAGACTTGTAACCCTGCTTCAGGGCCGCCAGTTCGTGGTCCAGAAAACCAATATCAAAGGGTGCGTTGTGGATGATCAGTTCGGCGCCATCGACAAAATCAACAAAGCTCTTCGCGACATCCCGGAACAAGGGCTTGTCGGCTAGGAATTCGTTCGTGATGCCATGCACTTCCAGTGCCGCGGCTTCGACTTCCCGCTGCGGGTTGATATACACATGCAGGTGATTTCCGGTCAGCCGGCGATTGACCAGTTCTACACAGCCAATCTCGATGATCTTGTGGCCCTGGGCCGGATCCAGGCCGGTGGTTTCAGTATCAAGAACAATCTGCCGCATATTGTGCCTGTTGGTATTCCTGTATATCTGCTACTGGTGGTTACGATGTCAGTGACCGGGTGTTTTATAACTCGTCTATGCCCCTGTTGGCGAGCTGATCCGCAAGTTCATTTTCCGGGTGGCCACTGTGACCTTTTACCCATTCCCATTCGATCTCAAACTGCTGCACCAGGGCATCCAGAGTCTGCCACAGATCCGCATTGAGTACCGGTTTTTTGCTTGCAGTACGCCAGCCTTTGCGCTTCCAGCCCTCAATCCACTCCGTTATGCCCTGCAATACATACATTGAATCGGTCGTGATCCTGACGGGCCAGCGATTACCCTTCAGGGCCTCCAGCGCGTGTATCACGGCCGTCAGTTCCATCCGGTTATTGGTCGTTTCCGCTTCACCTCCGTAGAGGGTCTTTTCCCGGTCACCAAAGCGCAATATGGCCCCCCAGCCTCCGGGCCCCGGATTACCCCGACAGGCGCCGTCTGTAAAAATCTCTACCCGTTCACTCATGTCAGGACATCATGGCTCTTCGTTGCTGGCAGTCAGGTGACGCGAAACGCGGGTGATGTTTTCGGCGATGGGCAGCCCGACATGGGCACTGGCAAATTCGCGCCAGGATGTCTGAATCGGCGTTAACGGCAGGACCTGCTTGCGCGCACTGATCATGTATACCCCGCCTGTGGGCCAGTTCAACCGGGTCGCCAGTTTGTCCAGTACACCGGAATAGCGAATGACACCGGGTGAATTGATGGGCAGTGAATAGGCCCCGTAGCGGATGGTCTCCACTTGGAAGTCCAGCAGCTTGAGCCAGTCTGTCAGACGCAACGTGCTGATCAAACGCCCATGCCAGGGAGATTTCTTGCGCCCGGGAAAGCGCGAGCGAACCCCCCAGCTGCTGATGGGATTGAAACCGACAGTGACGATATGACCGCCGGCGATCAACACGCGGGATACTTCCCTGAGCAGCTGATGCTGGTTGGCGGTGTAGTCGAGGGCATGATGCAGCAACACCAAGTCCACAGACTCATTCTGGAGCGGAATGGCCTCTCCACTGGCAATCACGCCGGCATTCGGCGAACTGTGACGATCATGGGAGATACTGAATTTGTGGCCGATGGGACTGTCCCTGAACATAGGAATATCAGCACAACCGATTTGCAGGAGGTGATAGCCGAAGCGTCGAGGCAGGGTTCGCTCCAGCAGCGCCTGTTCGGATTGCAGAAGAGACTCTCCCAGTGGCGTCCGGTACCAGTCATTCATGGCACGGTAAAAGCCCGGCGTGTCGAGATTATCCCTGGGGCGTTCGCGGAAAATGCGTTGACGGAACATGGCCTGCCTGCTGATTATCCTGGGTGGAATTCCTGTTCGGAGAGGTGCACGGCATCCTGCAGTGGTTTCCGGTATGATACCGGACTACCGGGGCAGTTGCGACACAGGGACTGCCCTGGCGCGAGTCAAAACAACAGACAGCAGGTCCAGGAGTTCCCATGTTTGACGTCACCCCGATTCCCGCCTTCAACGACAACTATCTCTGGCTCTTACGTGCTCACGGAACCCGGGAATGCGGCATCGTCGACCCCGGTGATGCCGCCCCGGTGCTGAAAGCTCTGCAGGACAATGACCTCACGCTTGCGGCGATTTTCATCACCCACCATCACGCGGATCATACTGGTGGCATCAGCCGCCTGCTGCAGGAGTACGATGTGCCTGTATACGGCCCGGATTCAGCCAATATCCCGGCAGTTACTCATAAGCTGGGCCAGGGTGACAGCATAGAAGTGTTCGGCAAACAGTTTCATATTCTCGACATTCCGGGCCATACCCTCGACCACATTGCCTACTATGCTGAAGCCTCTGACGATGACACCCCACTGCTCTTCTGTGGCGACACGCTGTTTGCGGGCGGTTGCGGCCGTGTCTTTGAAGGCACCTACAGCATGATGCACCAGTCCCTGCAGAAACTTGCTGTGCTGCCACCCGAAACCCGGGTCTA
Source organism: Pseudohongiellaceae bacterium (assembly GCA_049446715.1). Lineage (GTDB taxonomy): Bacteria > Pseudomonadota > Gammaproteobacteria > Pseudomonadales > Pseudohongiellaceae > Eutrophocola. The sequence goes on along the minus strand of JBMTQX010000015.1, from coordinate 7,844 downwards.
CTGCGCCCATGAATACACGCTGGCCAACCTGAAGTTCGCCCATGCCGTCACACCCGAAAGCACAGCGCTGGCGGCACGGATCGACAGGGACAACAAACTGCGGCAGCAGGACATGCCGACGGTGCCCACGACGATTGCGGCTGAACTGCAGACCAATCCTTTCCTGCGCTGCAGTGAAGAGGACGTAGCGGCTGCGGCGGCCAACCACAGCGGACAATCCCTGGCCTCTCCTGAAGCGGTGTTTGCCGTGATCCGGCAATGGAAAGATGGGTTCTGAAATCAACCCTCGCACTCGACCAGGTGTCAGGCACCTGATGCAGCAAGCCGCGGTTTCAGTGGTCCGGATTGGCGGCTGACTGTCCGGCCGTATCGGACAGGAACAGGCGCTTGCCCGGCACGGCATTGAGCAGTTTACGGGTGTATTCCTGGGTGGGCGTGTCAAAGACTTCCTGCACACGGCCGCTTTCCACCAGGCGCCCTTCTTTCAACACCACAATCCGGTCAGACAGGTAACGCACCACGCCCAGGTCGTGCGAGATGAACAGCATGGTGAGATTGAACTGATCCACCAGATCCAGCAGCAAATCCAGGATCTGCGCCTGTATGGTGACATCCAGGGCGGATACTGGTTCGTCCGCCACAATGAATGCCGGTTTGGTGGCAATGGCCCGGCCAATGGCAATGCGCTGGCGCTGACCGCCGGAAAACTCATGGGGATAACGCAGTATACTCTCCCGGGCCAGTCCGACAGAATCCATCAGGCCATAGACCGCCGCATCCAGAGTCTTGCGCGTGCAGATCTTGTGCAGCAGGAGCGGCTCCGCCAGGGTGTCATACACGGTCATGCGAGGATTCAGGCTGGCATAGGGATCCTGGAAGATCATCTGCATCTGGCGCCTGAGCGGTTTCATGCGTAAATGGGAATGGTGACTGATATCCTCACCATCGAAAATCACGCTGCCAACGCTGGGTTCTAGCAGCCGTAGGATGGTGCGGCCTAACGTGGACTTGCCGGAGCCGGATTCACCGACCAGGCCCAGTATTTCATGGCGGCGGATATCGAGGCTGACATCATTGACCGCTTTGACCACCTGCCCTTTCTTTGCGCCGCCAAATTCAACAACGACGTTGCTGACCTTGACCAGTGGTACTTCGCTGACGGTCACCTCTGCCTTCTGTGTACTGGGTACCGCGGCCAGCAACTTGCGGGTATAGGGATGCTGTGCATCACGAAAGATCGCTTCACGGTTGCCCTGTTCAACGAAACGACCGTTTTGCATAACAGCAATTTCATCCGCGATATCGGATACCACACTGAGGTCGTGACTGATGAAAATCACGCCGATATTGCGGCGCTCCTGCAACTCCTTCAACAGTTTCAGAATCTGGGCCTGAACGGTGACGTCCAGCGCCGTGGTCGGCTCATCGGCAATGATGATACCTGGCTCTGTCACCAGCGCCATGGCGATCACGACACGCTGGCGCATGCCGCCGGAAAACTCGAACGGCCAGGCATTCATGCGCTGCTCGGCATTCTTGATACCGACCTCCTCGAGAATGGCTATGCCCTTTTGCCAGGCATCTTTGCGGCTCATGCCAAAATGCAGCTGCAGCGGTTCAATCAGCTGATCGCCAATCTTGAGATAGGGGTTAAGAGTGGTCATGGGATCCTGGAAGATAATGGAGATTCCCTTCCCTCTTACCTTGCGCAGTTCGCGCTCTGAAAGCTTCAGCAAATCCTGGTCGCCAAACAGCACCTGGCCGGACTCGATCCTGCCTGGCGGCATGGGGACCAGGCCCAGCATGCTGTAACAGGCTACCGACTTGCCGGAACCGGACTCACCGATGATGGCAAACGTCTTGCCGGCTTCCACGTTGAAGCTGATGCCATTGACCGCTTCCACCACACCATTGCGGGTGTGGAAATGAATTGAGAGATCTTTTACCTGCAGCAGCGACATCTCTTAGTCAATCCTTTGATGCTTTAGGATCAAGAGCATCACGCAGGCCATCGCCGAAGAAATTGAGGGCGAACAGCGTAATGGTCAGGGCCAGGCCCGGAAAAATCAGCAGCCAGGGATACTCTTCCATGGTCTCGACACCATAGGAAATCAACACCCCCCAGGAAGACTGTGGCGGCTGAATGCCAAGCCCCAGGAAGCTCAGGAAAGCCTCCAGCAACATGACGTTGGGAATGGTCAGGGTGGTGTAGACAATGACGGGTCCTAGCGCATTGGGAATAAGGTGCCGGGTGATGATGGCGAAGGGCGACAGGCCCAGCGACATGGCGGCTTCCACATATTCCTGCTGGCGCAGGCTCTGCACCTGTCCACGCACAATACGCGCCATCACCAGCCACTCTACCGCACCAATGGCCAGGAAAAGCAGAAGCAGGTTCCTGCCAAACACCACCATCAACAGGATAATGAAGATCATGTAAGGCAAGGCATAAAAGATGTCGACCAAGCGCATCATGATGGCATCGACCTTGCCGCCGGCATACCCGGCTATGGCGCCGTAGGTCACCCCGATCAGCAGGGCCACGAACGTGGCGATAAACCCCACCAGCAGCGAAATGCGGCCACCGTAAAGAATGCGAGTGAACATGTCGCGACCAAAGGTATCGGTGCCCAGCCAGTGTTCGGCGTTTGGCGGTACCGCACCCAGGCGCAGGTTCTGCTCCTCGTAGCCATAGGGAGCAATAAGCGGCGTCAGTAGGCAGAGCACGATCAGAAACAGCAAATAGCACAGACCGAACATGGCGAGGCGGTTCTTGCGCAGGCGGTGAAAGGCATCCTCCCACAACGAGGTGCCCTTGGGCATAGCCTGAACCAGATTGTCTGTCGTTTCTGTCATCATCCTATTGCCTGAACTGGTAGCGCAGCCGAGGATTAAGCCAGGCGGCCACGATGTCGGAGAGCAGATTGAAGATCACAATCAGGGTCGACAGGAAGACTGTGGTACCAAGGATCATGGTGTAGTCACGATTGAACGCGGCCTGTATATAGAAGCGGCCAAGCCCGGGAATCTGGAAAACGGTTTCAACGACAAAGGAGCCACTGAGCAAGGCGGCGAAGGCCGGCCCTAGGAAGCTGATCACGGGCAGCAGCCCGCCCCGCAGTGCATGACGCAGGACCACGGTGCGTTCCGGCAGTCCTTTGGCGCGCGCGGTACGCAGATAATCCTGGTTCATGACTTCGAGCATGCCGGAGCGACTCAGGCGGGCAATATAGGCGGCATACATCGCGCCCAGGGTGATGCTGGGCAGAACCTTGTCGCCCATGGTCTGCCCCCAGCCTGACACTGGCATGACGTCGAGCCAGATGCCAAAAATCAGCACCAGCAAGGGACCCAAGAGAAAGGACGGCATACAGATGCCGATCATTGCGACACTCATGGGCAGATAATCCTGCACCGTGTTCGGCTTGAGGGCAGCAAAGACCCCCGCCGCACAGCCGATGATCAGGGCAATCAGCAAGGCATACAGACCAAGTTCAGCGGTAATCGGCAAGCCCTGGAAAATCAGGTCATTGACGCTGCGTCCCGGGTAGTAAAAGGATGGCCCCATGTCCCCTTGCAACAAGTCTCCCAAGTAGGACAGGTACTGCTCATACATGGGCTGGTCGAGTCGATAGCGGGCTTCCAGTGCCGCCTTGACCTGTTCACTGACAGCTTTTTCAGAATCGAAGGGGCCACCCGGGGCAGCGCGGACAAGGAAAAAAGTGACAGTGATCACCGCCAGAATGACAGGGATCGCTTGCAAGATGCGAAAGCCGATAAAACGCCACATGGGTCGGTACCGCTATCTGATCAGGCTTCCGGCTCCAGGTAGACGTACTTGTAGTTGTAGTAGCCCATGATGTTGTCCGGCATCCCCTTCACGCTGGTCGCAAACAGATGTTTGTACTGGTAGGTGAAGATAGGCAGGATCGGCATGTTTTCCAGCAGGATGGTTTCAGCTTCGTGATACAGCGCGTAACGCTTGTCACGATCGAGCTCGGCCGGAGCGAGATTAAGTATGATGTCATCATAGCGGGCATTGGAAAACCCGGTTTTATTATTACCGCCATCAGTGATGTACATGTTCAGGAAGGTATAGGGATCCACGTAATCGCCGATCCAGCCGCGGCGGGCAATGTCATAGTTCATGTTGTTGTGGGAATCCAGGTAGACCTTCCACTCCTGGTTAACCAGATTGACCTGAATATTCAGGTTCTGCGCCAGCATCTGCTGGATGGCCACGGCAATCTTGCGATGGTCTTCGTGCGTGTTATAGAGAATATCCATCGGCGGAAAACCTTCCCCGTTCGGGTAACCGGCTTCGGCCAGCAATTGCCGGGCCTCTTCAGGGTTGAAATCAAAAGTTTTTGGCGGGTTGTATCCCACGGTGCCAGGCGGCACCAGGGCCGTAGACTTGATATACAGACCCTGAGTCACGGTTTCCGCTATTAATTCACGATCAATCGCCATGGCAATCGCCTTGCGGACACGGACATCAGTCAACGGTTCGCGGGTGGTGTTGAACATGTAAAAGTAGGAACCGATCCAGGGCTCCACACGGGTAATTTCAGGTTGTTCCGTCTGGTAAGCGATGAGTTTGTCCAGGGGGATTTCCTCTGTGCGATGCAACTGGCCATCGCGGAACATGCGCTCTTCTGTGACCAGGTTTTCGGTCGGGTAAAAGACAATGGCGTTAAGCTTGATCTCATCGGCATCCCAGTAAAGCGGACTCTTATCGACCCGCAGGTGGGAATTGATCTGCCATTCGGTGAGAACAAAAGCGCCATTGGTGACTATGTTGCCCTCTTGAGCCCATTGTGTGAGACGGTCATCGGGTGAGCCGAATTTCTCAATGGTGGCGCGATGCACTGGAAACATGCTGTAGTGATCAAGCAGTTGCAGGAAATACGGTGTCGGAGCTGCCAGTTTTACCTGCAGGGTATAGTCATCCAGCACCTTGACCCCTACCTGGCTGAAATCCGCCATCTGGCCGGAATTGTAGGCCTCAGCATTCTCGATCGGGTTATACATGTAGCTGTATTCACCCCCCAGGATGGGTGACATACCCCGCTGCCATGACCAGCGAAAATCTTCAGCTGTTACAGGGTCGCCGTTACTCCACTTGGCGTTATCACGCAGGTGAAAGGTATACATCTTGCCGTCATCACTGATTTCCCAGCTTTCGGCAACCCCAGGCTCGATACTCAGATCGTATGGGTTTTTGGTCACCAGGCCCTCAAACAACGCGCCCAGAATATGATGCTCGGGCACGCCCGTCACAATATGCGGATCAAGGCCCTGAGGCTCACTGTGATTGCCAAAATGAAACACCCCTTCACGGTTTCCGACTTCCACGCGGGTTTCGCTGTCACTGCTACCACCACAGGCGGCCAGTAGCAGCGTGACGGATAAGGCGAATAAACGGGCTCTGGTGAATAGCATATCGAAGAGTCTCACTGAGATAACTTATGGCCAGTTACGCTGGATTGCGTATACCGGATGAACCCCGGCTGTATGGATTCGGGAAACCGCTCGATATCCCATTGTCGTTGCTTTGGGGCTATGAATGCCTTAAAGAATAAACGCCCTTGGCAACACTGTCTAGCGCAGGGGCAGATACTGACGCTACTAGGCCAAATTTAGCAGCAAAGAGTGGGACACCCGTGGCGCCCCCTTCCATCCGGAAACAGGCGCCATGGGCAGGGATCAGCGGGTAATGTTGGCGCGGTCCTGAAGCCCTGTAATCAGCGCCTGCAGGTCCTCATTGGCATACTGCTGTGCCAGCACGGATTTCAGGTTCGCCAGCTGGGCCTCCTCAAAGTCTTCCATGGAACCTGCCTCTACATCCTGCAATTCAACCACGACATAAACACCATTGGACAGCTGGAAACCTGCATAGGCCACATCGCCATCTTCCGGGGCAGCCATGGAAAACACATTGTTGACCAGCTCCGGCGGCAGGAACTGGTTGTTCCGCTCCAGGTCTTCGACACGATTCCATCTCAGATCCTGGGTCTCCAGCAAGGTGTCGATGTTGCTGCCACTTTGCAGATTATTCAGGATCGTCTGGCCAAGTTCGGCTTCCTGCGCAGTCACTTTATCGATCTGCAAGGCAAGGCGAATTTCCTCGCGAACATTGTCCAGGGGCTCAATCTGGGGCTGCTTATGCTCGACCACTCGAATGACGACACTGCGTGAAGGCGTAATGGAAATCAGGTTGCTGTTCAGACCGTCAATCAGGACATCGGGGTTGAACGCGGCATTGATGACATCACCATTGGCCGCAATGCCGGCACCGCCGCTGCGGCCAAACAAACCGGTAGTCTGGATATCCAGCCCCATGATTTCGGCTGGATCCTCTAGATCAAAAGATTCAAAGGCCAGGTTACCGAGCTCCTCAGAGCGCTCCAGGAAAATGGCATCCACCTCAGCGGTTTTCAGGTCGCGTTCGAGACGCTCGAGACTGTCCTCAAAGGCTTCTATTTCTGTATCGCTCTGTTCAGTCAACTTGATCAGATGCACACCAAATTCGGTCCGAACCGGACCGGAAACCTCTCCGATAGCCAATGTCTGGAGTGCCTGTTCAAACGGTTCGACAAAGTTGTCGCCAGAGGTGTAGCCAATATCACCGCCATCTTCTGCAGAACCCAGATCGTCGGAAAATTCCGCGGCCAGGTCTTCAAAACTTTCGCCATTGTCGATACGATCCTTGAGTGCCTGGGCCTGTGTCATGGCTTCGGAATAGTCATCGTCATCAAAGGCTTCCAGGAGGATGTGAGCAGCACGACGCTCAATCTGGGACTGATACTCTGCGATTTCTTCCTCATATCGCTGGCGAATCTGCTCCTCAGTAACCGTCACTTCGTCAAAGATTTTGTCCTTATCCAGCTCCAGGTACTGAACCGAAACCTGTTCTTCCACCATGAACTGCTTTTCGTTGTTGTCATAGTAGGTTTTGATTTCCTCATCAGTGATCTCAATACTGCTCAGCGTGTCATCCAGGGAGACGAGAATGTAGCGGATGTCCCGGGTCTCGTTGATGATACTGGCCAGTTGTTCGATTTCATGCCTGGAAACGAACTGGGACAGCCCCAGGGTAAATGTGGTCTGATTAATCAGGCCTTCTGTGGCCAACGCGGCACGATAGCTGTTCGGGGTGAAACCCATGCTCTGCAGGATCAGCTGGGCACGTTCGGCATTGAAAACACCGTCGATCTGGAAATCTGTATTCCGGGCGATGCCACGGTCAATGACCCGGGAAGACACAGCCATGCCGGCATTATCAGCGTACTGGATCATGAGTTCGCGCTGGATCAGTTCATCAAGGGCAGCCTGTCTGACTTCTTCTTCGTTGATACTGGACAGATCGGCATCCGGGCCGAGATTTTCAATCATTTCCTGAATACGACGCTGGGCATTTTGCTCGACAGCAAACTCATCGATATCCACGCCATTGACTGAAACCACCGGGGTGGCTGTGATGACGCTGGATACGATGGTGCTGGCTCCCCAGGCACCAAAAATCACAACGACAAACCAGACGAATATCTTGGCGCCAACGCCCTGACTGTTATCACGAATTTTCTGCAGCATTTCTGTATTCCAGATGTTTGTTTCTGATGCACCAGCCTGCCTAATAAGGGCCATGCAATCTCTTTAGTCATTATCCACCGGCATGGTTTGCCGGCATGGTTCCAGGCGGTTAACGTAAACAAGACCAGGCCGTCAAAAAACAAGCCGACCCGCCAGGACACCACCTTGAAGCTAATACTTGAAGCTACTGGCTTCCTTCATTGACGTCCTTCAGCTGCCCTTCAACAACCTATAAATTACTCATGAACTAC
>JBMTQX010000014.1:0-58884 GCA_049446715.1 Pseudohongiellaceae bacterium | reverse complement strand
TTGCGTGCAGCCGGACTCATCAGCACCGCTTCACCGCTCTTGTCGTCGTCCTGCTGTGGTTCAGCAGCCTGCTCGAATTCAGCGGATTTCTCAGCCGCTTGTTTTGCCGGCGCTTCGCCTGCAGCAAAAATCGCCAGCACTTCATTGCTGATGATCGTGTCGCCCTCACCTTTCATGATGTCCTGTAGGACACCATCGGCAGGTGCAACGACCTCCAGTACCACCTTGTCAGTTTCAATATCCACCAGCAACTCGTCACGAGCGGCACTTTCACCGGGCTTTTTATACCAGGTGGCAATCGTACCGTCGGGAACGGATTCAGGCAGTGTCGGCGCTTTGATTTCGATAGTCATGCGTTGTCCCTATTTATGTACCGCTTTTGATACCGGTTTTTTTGCAACACTCATCCGGAAAAACCGACTCAGGCTGCAGCTCTCGCAAATAATCAGTTGTTTTCTTCGTCGATCCCCAGTGCCTGCCTGACCAGCTTTTCCTGCTGGGCAAGATGCAGCGCCATGTAACCGGCTGCCGGTGAGGCGGATGCATCACGTCCGGCGTAGGTAAGCTGGAAGCCGGGATGCTTGCGGCGGATGACGTTTTTGATGTGATGCTGGCTGGGATACCAGGCACCCATATTCTGCGGTTCTTCCTGGCACCAGACCACGGTCTCGTAATGCTTGTATGGCTTGAGCACTTCATGCAGGGTGTCTTCCGGGAAAGGATACAACTGCTCAAGACGGATAATGGCGATATCGGTCAGGCCGAGTTCGCGGCGCTTAGCGCGCACTTCGTAGTACACTTTGCCACTGCACAGCACGATACGCTTGACCTTCTTCGGATCGATATCGTCATCAGTTTCAGGCAGCACGGTGTTGAATGCCCCTTCTGCCATTTCTTCCAGTGACGAGATCGCTTCCGGGTGACGAAGCAGGCTCTTGGGTGTCATGACAATGAGCGGCTTGCGCAGCGGACGGATCATCTGACGCCGGAGCATATGAAAGACCTGCGACGGCGTGGTGGGGACACAGACCTGGATATTGTGTTCAGCACACAACTGCAGGAAACGTTCGAGACGGGCTGAGGAATGCTCAGGTCCCTGCCCTTCATAACCATGCGGCAAAAGCATGGTCAGGCCGCACAGACGTGCCCATTTGTATTCACAGCTGGTGACAAACTGGTCGATGACCACCTGGGCACCGTTAGCGAAATCACCAAACTGGGCCTCCCAGATCACCAGTGCATCCGGTCGGGTGGAGGCATAACCGAATTCAAACGCCAGCACGGCCTCTTCAGACAGGATCGAATCAAAAATGACGAACTTGCGCTGGGATTCCGAGATATGGCTCAGCGGCACATAGCTGTTGCCGGCTTCCTGGTCTCGTAACAGCGCATGACGATGTGAGAAGGTACCGCGACAGACATCCTGACCCGTAATACGGACCTTGTAATTGTTGTCCACCAGACTGGCGTAGGCAAGGCACTCGGCAAAGCCCCAGTCGACGGGTTGTTCACCATGCGCCATCCGGCTGCGATCTTCCATCAGCTTCTTCACCTGGCGGTTCGGCTGAAAGCTTTCCGGCAGGGTCACCAGGCGCTCAGCCAGTTTCTTCAGATGTTCGATGTGGATGTGGGTTTCACAGGGCATGTCCCAGGAATGACCAAGGTAGGGACGCCAATCAACGAACAAGGCGGTGTTGGGCACATGGACCAGTGATTTCACCACGTGTGTGCCCTCGTCCAGCGACTTGCGATAGCTGGCGTTCATTTCCTCGGCATGGTTCTCAGATATCAGGCCGGCATCGATCAGCTTTTGCGCATAAAGCGCACGCGTCGACGGATGCTGCTTGATTTTACGGTACATGAGCGGCTGCGTGGTTGTCGGCTCGTCGGTTTCGTTGTGACCACGACGGCGGTAGCACACCAGGTCCACCACTACATCCTTGCGGAATCGATTGCGGTAATCCAGTGCCAGCTGGGACACAAACAGTACCGCTTCAGGGTCGTCGCCATTGACGTGGAAGATCGGTGCCTGGACCATCTTGGCAACATCGGTGCAGTATTCCGTGGAACGGGCGTCGTCACGACGTGACGTTGTGAAACCGACCTGGTTGTTCAGGACGATGTGCACGGTCCCACCCGTACCATAGGCACGGGTCTGGGACATCTGAAACGTCTCCATGACCACACCCTGTCCGGCAAAGGCAGCATCGCCGTGAATAATAATTGGCAGAACGGTGCTGCCAAGCGAATCCTTGCGCCGGTCCTGGCGCGCCCTGACCGAACCTTCAACAACCGGCGCCACGATTTCCAGATGTGATGGATTGAACGCCATTGAACAGTGTACTTCTCCGCCCGGCGTCATGATGTTGGACGAAAAACCGGAGTGGTATTTGACGTCACCGGAACTCTGGTAGACCACCTTGCCCTCGAATTCTGAGAACAAGTCATTCGGATTCTTGCCCATGGTGTTAACCAGGACGTTGAGACGTCCGCGGTGCGCCATGCCGATAACGATTTCCTTCGCACCGGCTTCACCGGCACGCTGGATGATGTCGTCCATGGCATGGATCAGGCTTTCCCCGCCTTCCAGACCAAAGCGTTTGGTGCCGGGGTATTTGCCGTCCAGGTGCTTTTCAAGACCTTCCGCTGCACTCAGGCGCTCGAGAATATGCAGGCGCTTAGGGGTGCTGAAATCGGGTTTGCCACGACAACTCTCGATGCGGCGCTGAATCCACTGTTTCTCTTCCAGGTTGACCAGGCCCATGAATTCATAGCCGATGGAGGAACAGTAAATGTTTTCCAGCACATCGATGATTTCTGACAAGCTGGCCTGGTCTTCCTCAATAAACAGGGGCTGGGTCCGAAACATGGTGCCCAGGTCAGCATCACTCAGACCATGAAAGTCCAGCTGCAGATCGGGCACATCTTCACGATACATCAGACCCAGGGGGTCGAGATTGGCGTGCTGGTGACCGCGTACCCGGTAGGAAGAAATGAGCTGGACGACGCTGACCTGCTTGGCTTCATGACTGGCGTTGTGGCCGGAAAGAATCTGGATATTGGCCGCGGGTCTGCGCTTGGCCAGCCCCTTGAACTGCTGCACGATTTCTTCGTGGCTGACATCTGCGCCGTTACCGCCTTCGACCTGTGGCAGGGCCGCAAAATAGTCGCGCCATTCCGCCGGTACAGAAGCCGGATCATCCAGCCAGGATTCAAACAGGCCTTCGACATAGTCCAGGTTGCCCCCGGATATGTGGCCGCTCTTGAGCATCATTTCGCGAAAATTATCGAGCATGACGTGTGTGGTCTCCCCCCCCGTGATGTTGCGCAGGCAACAGCTGAGTTAATGCCCCGTACGGTAATAACGGGTCAGGCGCCCCTTTCCATGAGCATGGAGCGGATGTGGCCAATTGCCTTGGTCGGGTTCAGTCCCTTCGGGCAGACGGCAACACAATTCATGATGCCGCGGCAGCGGAACACGCTGAAAGGATCCTCGAGATCGGCAAGGCGTTCTTCGGTATAGGTGTCCCTACTGTCGGCAAGGAACCGGTAGGCCTGCAGCAAGCCGGCCGGCCCAACAAACTTGTCGGGATTCCACCAGAATGACGGGCAGTTGGTGGAACAGCAGGCGCACAGGATACATTCGTAAAGACCATCCAGCTTGGCACGGTCTTCCGGTGACTGCAGACGCTCGATAGCCGGGACCGGTTCATCGTTCTGCAGGTAGGGCTTGATTCTTTCGTACTGTTTATAGAACGCCGACATGTCGACCACCAGGTCGCGAATGACGGGCAGTCCCGGCAGCGGTCTGATCACCAGCGTGTCATTTTTCACGACTTCGGAAATATGGGTTATACATGCCAGGCCATTAACGCCGTTCATGTTGACGCCATCAGAGCCGCAAACACCCTCGCGACAGGAGCGGCGGTAAACAACGCTCTCGTCCTGTTCTTTGACCAGGTGCAGCACGTCCAGCACCATGATGTCCTTGCCGCCAGGAATTTCAACCGTGAAATCCTGCATGGTCGGTTTGAGATCAGTTTCGGGATTGTAGCGGTATACGCTGACTTTCATTGTTGTGGTCTCGGTCTCCAGCCTGACGGCTGTAACTAATTAACGAATACAAAAAAGCTTTAATAAGTCCTGATTTTTGGTTCGAAAGTGGGCACGGTCTTCGGCGTGAAGTTGACACCACGCTTGCCCAGGGTTTTGCTCTCCGGGAAATACAGCGAGTGGCATAACCAGTTTTCATCGTCACGTTCGGTGAAATCCTCACGCGCATGAGCGCCACGACTTTCATTGCGCCCTTCTGCTGCAATGGCTGTTGCCTCAGCGACTTCAAAGAGATTTTCCAGTTCCAGGGCTTCAATTCTGGCTGTATTGAAGGTGTTGCTCTTGTCTTCCAGGTACTGGTTTTCAATGCGCTCACGCAGGGACTGCAGTTTCTGGATGCCTTCCTGCATGAAGTCACCACGGCGGAACACGCCGAAATGATTTTGCATGATGCCCTGCAGTTCCTTGCGCAGATCCGCCGTCTTCTCACCTGATCTGGATTCGTCCAGACGCGCCAGCCGGGCCATGGCGCCTTCAATATCAGACGCACTGGCATCCTGCTGCTCCACACCACTGCTGAGCATTTTTTCGATATAAATACCGGACGCGCGGCCAAACACCACCAGGTCAAGCAATGAGTTGCCACCCAGGCGGTTGGCGCCATGGACGGAGACACAGGCGGCCTCACCGCAGGAGAACAACCCTTCAATAATCTTGTCATTGCCATCCTGGTCACTGGTCAATGCCTGACCGTGAACGTTCGTCGGAATACCGCCCATCATGTAATGGCAGGTGGGGATAACCGGGATCGGTTCCTTGACAGGATCGACATGGGCAAAGGTTCGGGATAATTCAAGAATGCCGGGAAGTTTTTCGTTCAATACTTTCTCACCGAGGTGGTCCAGCTTGAGCAGCACATGGTCAGCATTGGAACCAACGCCACGACCTTCCAGGATTTCAATGATCATTGAACGTGCGACAACGTCACGACCTGCCAGGTCTTTGGCATTGGGCGCATAACGCTCCATGAAGCGCTCACCATCCTTGTTGATCAGGTAACCACCCTCTCCGCGGCACCCTTCGGTGACCAGCGTACCGGCACCGTATATACCGGTTGGGTGGAACTGCCACATCTCCATGTCCTGCATGGGGAAGCCTGAGCGAACCGCCATGCCAATACCGTCACCGGTATTAATCAAAGCATTGGTGGTGGAAGCATAGATGCGTCCGGCACCACCAGTAGCCAGGACAGTGGCTTTGGATCTGATGAAGACCACTTCGCCATTCTCAATACAGATGGCAATCAGGCCAACGATGTGCCCGGCCTGGTTTTTTACCAGATCGACGGCATACCACTCGTTGAGAAACTGCGTATTGTTCTTCAGGTTGGCCTGGTAGAGGGTATGCAGCAGGGCGTGACCGGTGCGGTCGGCCGCGGCACAGGTTCTTGCGGCCTGACCACCCTTGCCGTACTCGCGGCTCTGGCCGCCAAACGGACGCTGGTAAATACGGCCATCAGAGTTGCGAGAAAACGGCAGACCCATGTGGTCGAGCTCAAAGATCGCCTGCGGACCTTCACTGCACATGTACTCAATCGCGTCCTGATCGCCGATGTAGTCGGAGCCCTTGACGGTGTCATACATGTGCCAGCGCCAGTCATCATCCGGGTCGGTGCTCGCAATAGCACAGGTGATGCCACCCTGCGCCGACACGGTATGGGAACGGGTCGGAAAAACCTTGGAGATAACAGCGGTGTTGAAGCCGGACTGGCTGAGCTGGAGGGCGGCACGCAAGCCTGAGCCACCGCCGCCGACGATTAGGCCGTCAAAAGTCATGGTTCGAATATTAGCCACCGGTTACACACTCCATAAAATCATGATGCCCCAGAGCAGATAGACCACCAGCACGCCAATGCAAATCAACAGGAAGAGCACGCGAACAAAGGTCGCGCTCGATCCGATCATGCGGGTGGTGAGGTAGTCAGTCGCTATGGTCCACATACCTATCCAGGCATGGGCACACAGGGCCACCAGGGTAATGAGGCTGAAAATTTTCATGGCCGGGTCGGCAAACAGCGCCCGCCACTTGATGTAATCGATTTCCGGTGTCGCCACGATGATGGCGGCATGGCAGAGCACATACAGCAGAATGATGACCGCACTGGCACGCTGCACGAGCCAGTCGGACAGGCCGCTGCGGCCGAAACTCGTTACGCTGGTTACCATAGCCACACCCCCAGACCAATTATCAGGATGACGCTCACCACAATCACAATCATGGCTCCGCGCGGCGCTGCCGCCTTGCTTTCGCCGAAGCCCAGGTCCATCAGCAGGTGCTTGACACCGGCGACCATGTGATAGGCCAGTGCGGCCAGGGCACCCCAGACGATGAAGGTGACCAGAGGTGACCCGAGGGTCTCCTGGAGTTCGGCAAAGCCGACAGGACTGGACAGGGATTTATCGAGCATCCAGAGCAGGATGCCAATACCGACAAACAGGATGACGCCGGAGATCCTGTGAGTAATCGACGTGTAGGCTGCCAGGGGCAACCGGATGGTGCTGATATCGAGATTGACCGGCCGCTCGATTTTCGAGTCAGGTTTCACTGCGTCCTCTTTTTTGTCAGAAGCATGAGTTTTCCAGAAGAAAGCGCGCTAAGTTTTTTGCTTATCAGCTAATTCAATTTAGATAGATAAAATATATCAGTCTTCTATTCATCAGCCGAAACGGCCGCTATTATGCCTCAAGTGCCACTGTAGATTGAATCTTTTTTCGCCTATTTTCGCAAAAAATGCACTTTGTGAGACAGGCTAACTTTTCCTTAGATTCTGGTGCCTTAAGCGTGGATACGAGGCAAAACACTAAGCGGTTTACCCCAGGTGATAGCCAACATCATACGTGGCTGAAAAGCCCGCGTTTCATTGACAATTTTCAGCCCAGCAGATAGTGTTGCGCCTCCGTAACAACGCACAGTTCACCTGTCGTTCGCCACCGTTTTGTAACCTCTGAATAGGAGTGCCTATGGCTGAGAAAAAGGCCCAGCTGTCAGTGGATGGCATTAGTGATCCCATCGAATTACCGGTTTATGAAGGCACTGTCGGCCCTGATGTGGTGGATGTGCGCAGCCTGGTGTCCCAGGGCATCTTCACCTATGACCCCGGTTTCATGTCCACCGCTTCCTGTGAATCAGCTATTACATATATCGACGGTGGCAAGGGCGTACTGCTCTACCGTGGCTATCCCATCGAGCAACTGGCCGAAAAGTCCGATTTCATGGAGTGCTGTTACCTGCTCCTGAACGGTGAGCTGCCCACGCCGGAGGAAAAAGACACCTTCATCAACAACGTGAAGCACCACACCATGGTGCACGAGCAGATCCGGAACCTGTTCATCAGTTTCCCGCGCCATGCCCACCCCATGGCCGTTATGATCGGTGCCGTCAGTGCCCTGTCCGCCTTCTATCACAATGATCTGAAGATCGAGTCACCGGAACAGCGCAAGATCGTTGCCGAGCGCCTGATTGCGAAAATCCCGACATTGGCTGCCATGACCTACAAGTATTCCATCGGTCAGCCGTTCATGTACCCGCGCAATGACCTCACCTTTTCTGAGAACTTCCTGTACATGATGTTCGGCAACCCGTGCGAGGAGTATGTGCCCTCCCCGACCCTGGCCGATGCCATGGACAAGATTTTCCTGCTGCACGCAGACCATGAACAGAACGCCTCGACATCCACCGTGCGCCTTGCCGGTTCCACCGGTGCCAACCCGTACGCCTGTATCTCGTCCGGCATCACCGCCCTGTGGGGACCTGCCCATGGCGGTGCCAACGAAGCGGTGCTGAAGATGCTTGAGGAAATCGGCGATGTGAAAAACATTCCCGCCTATATCGAACGCGTAAAAGACAAGAATGACCCGGTCAAACTGATGGGATTTGGTCACCGCGTGTACAAGAATTTCGACCCGCGTGCCCACGTGCTGCGGGATTCCGCCAAGAGTGTGCTGGAAGAGCTGGGTGTGGAAAACGATCCTCTGTTGAATATCGCCAAGGAACTGGAACGCATTGCATTGGAAGACGACTACTTTGTCAGCCGCAATCTGTATCCGAACGTGGACTTCTATTCCGGCATCATCCTGAAAGCCATCGGCATTCCCACCAACCTGTTCACGGTGATCTTTGCCACCGGCAGAACACCTGGATGGGTCGCGCACTGGCACGAGATGATATCCAATCCGTTCAAGATCGGTCGCCCGCGCCAGCTTTATACCGGCCCCACTCAGCGCGACTATCCGGGCTAAGCCAACGCACTCTAGGTCACTGGGATCTGAAAAGCCCCGGTATCGGTTTTTTTTTGCCCGGCATAACAGGCATAAAATAAAAAAGCAGGCCGAAGCCTGCTTTTCAATATGTTTGGTCGACCAGCTTACTTGGGCACAATCTGCTCTGCCTGGGGACCTTTCTGGCCCTGGCCAATCACGAATTCCACAGCCTGACCTTCTTTCAGGGTCTTGAAACCTTCACCCTGGATAGCGCTGAAATGCGCAAACACATCCGGGCCGGATTCCTGTGAGATAAAACCGTAACCTTTGCTTTCGTTGAACCACTTAACGGTTCCGTTGACTTTCTCTGACATCGTAGTCTTCCTAGTAAAAATATATTAACCGCCCCTGACGGAAGCGGGCTTTGCACCAGTGCACTTGATTTGGCGCCTTCAGGACGAGAATTACAGGAATTGCTACGCGACTTGGAGGGCAAACTCTGTGTTACATGTTGCTGGAACCGCACATTATGCCTGTTGGAAAATCTTGTCAATGGCTTTATTACTAGAAAGTACAACAGCTTAGGAAGCCAGCGTGGGCAATTTTCACGATCAGAAAACAAAAAAGGCAGGCTGTTGCCAGCCTGCCTTCTTCAGTTCAGGGTCGTTACGCCTTATTACAGGGCAACAATCTGCTCGGCCTGTGGGCCTTTCTGGCCGTCAGTCACGAGGAACTCTACACGCTGGCCTTCGATAAGGGTTTTGAAACCGTCACCAACGATAGCGCTGAAATGAGCGAACACGTCCTTGCCTGACTCCTGCTCGATAAAACCGTAGCCTTTGGATTCATTGAACCACTTGACGGTTCCGTTAACTTTGTTAGACATGGAAAATACTCCAGTAAATTACTATTTAAATCGCTGGCTGCCTGAAAGGGACAGACAACGGGATCGCACAAATGAAGGACTGAAATTTAGAACTTACTGGACGAGAATTCGAAAAAATCGCTGCGTTCGGGAAGGACAAACTTTGACTAAACTTGTAGCTTGTCAGTCAGACTACAGGCAAACACCCACAGCGTCAATGGTTATTTTTGAACAAGTCGTTGCATGAGCACCCCCAAGGCTGTCCTTTTCGATGTCGGCAATACGCTTGTGTCCTATTACAGACGGGACGAATTTGTCCCGGTACTGGAAAGCTGCGTGCACAACGCCCTGGCCTACCTGCGTAACCACGGCCTGGTGTTTGAGCCGGCTGTCGTGCTGGAAAGCGCCTGGCAGGGCAACACCGAGCGCGAGGACCTGACAGTGGTCGCCCTGGAGGAACGGCTCGCCGTCCTCCTCAGTCTGCGCACCACCGATCATCCACTCATGCCCGGCCTGGTCGCGGCTTGCATGGCCCCCAACCTGGCGCTGGCTAGAGCGGCACCCGATGCCCTGGCAACCTTGCAGGCATTAAGGCCAGGGGCATTTTTGTAGGTGCCATCTCGAATACTCCCTGGGGTTCTGACCGCCATATGTGGTCAGCACAGCTTCATGACCTTGGGCTGGCTTACTCTATAGATCACCAGATGTTCTGCATGGACGTGGGGGTACGCAAACCACATCCGGCCATTTTCGAGCATGCCCTGGACATTGTCGGGGTCAGCGCTGAAGAGGCGCTGTTTGTCGGGCATGACCCGGTCTGGAATGTGATGGGAGCGCAGCAGGTCAACATGGCGGTGCTGCTGTATGACCCGCATGATGACACGTCACAACCTGCCGGGGCGGCAGCGGTGCCGGTCATACATCGGCTGGCGGAGATTCTGGGCTATCTTGACCAGGCGCGGTATCGTGAATAGCCCGGCTTTCGGTGTTAAAGCCCCCGGCGCAATACCTGTTGTGCAGCTTGACGTGCATCGTCCACCACGATGCCGGCCAGGGAATCTTCTTCAATGATCTCCAGCACAACCTTGGCCGCTTCATAACGTGCCTCTGGCGTCTGGGCATTGTTCATGGCCGCCTGGGCTTCATAGAGATCCTCCAGGGTGTCACGGGACTTGCCACGAAAAATGAAGAACCAGGTCAGAAACCAGCAAATAAGAATTAATGCGAAAAGATAAGCCATGCGGATGCTGTCAGAAAATGTCGGGACATCATTCTACCGCAAAATCGACGGCAGTCAGTATCTGCGCTAACCTTCCCGGCGTGTGCCACCGACTAAAAAGGGCGGCCGGCTTTATGCAAACCAGGCCGGCTAATACAATAACCCGTTTACCCTCGCCAGGGCCCGGCCTGGTTTTGCCATGTCAAAGCCAGCCCAGTCTTGGTATTCTCCCCGCCTGAAACCAAACGGCAACTGGGGAAATGCCGCATGAAGACATCCAGACACTTTGCTTTACTGACGCTTGCGTGCGCAGCACTGGGCCTGTCAACAGCCACCCTGGCCCACCATGGTTTCGGCCGCTTTGACCGCTCCAGGGATGCCGTCATCACTGGCACCATCACCGGCATCGATTTCGTCAATCCCCACTCCTATCTCTACCTGAATGCCGATACCGAGGATGGTGGCTTAGTGGCCATGCGCTGTGAAATGCGTGCCGCTACCCTGATGCGGCGATCAGGGTGGTCCAAGGAGATGTTTGCCAACGGCCTGCCGATCACCATTTATGGCTTTCGTCATCGCACTGATCCGGGTTCCTGCTACCTGGAAAACGTCACCATCGGTGATGCGCCCGAACTCAATCGCAATGACCAGCTGGAACATGAAGGGCTGGATATCAGCAACCGTGGCATGCGGCTGCCCTCCGGTGAGCCGAACATTTTCGGTGACTGGGCCCAGGAACAGTATGTCGTGGCGCGCCCGCCCTCCGGCCAGATGGTTGGTCTGGTCCCGAAAAGCATGAAAGCCGGTATTGAATCCGGTGCTATCGAACCGGTAAACATTCCGGATGCCGGCTGGGGTCGCCCGAATGTGGCGCTGACCGCCCGCGGCGAACGCGAGGCCAGTGAATTTGAGCAGTGGTCAGTTGAAGACAATCCCCGCCTGCGCTGTGAACCCACATCCATCATTTTCGACTGGGTGCACGACGGCCCGGTCAACCGGGTGCGCCAGGAAGGCGATCGTATCGTGATCAATTACGGCCTCTACAGCAACGAGCGCGTGATTGACATGAACATGACTGAGCATCCGGCCAGTATCGAACCCACTTTCCATGGCCATTCCATTGGCCACTGGGAGGACGATGCCCTCGTAGTGGATACCATCGGCTTCGCACCCGGGGTGATTGCCCCTCCCGTGCGGCATTCCGAGCAGTTGCATGTCGTGGAACGCTTTCGGCTTGAAGAGAATCCCCTGCGACTGGTACGTGAATACGTCGCCACTGATCCCGTGTATTTTGCCGAGCCTTATGTCAACTCGGATACCTTGCTCGTCGCCGATGTGGAATATGTCAAGCATGACTGCAATGAACTGACATTCGAATTCCTGGAGTTCCAGGAATAAAGCACCTGCCTCTGCCATGGCGTTAACTGTTCAGTCTTCCCTGCAACTGTCTATCCCCGGCGTCACGCCGACGCCGTGGTGATGTGGTGGCGTAAGTTGAGACAATCTCAGGATAAAACACCGTGACCAGATCCTTACCGAGCGGCCTGTTCCTGGCCCTGATTGCCGCCCTGTCCGGCACCGCCGCCAACGCACAGGATTTTGTTTGTGCAGAAACCAATCTGGGTGAGTTTTGCATGACACTCTACCCGGAAGAAGCGCCCAACACGGTAGCCAATTTTCTCGATTACGTGAACGATGACGACTATGACGGCACCATCATCCACCGCAGCGAATTCAAATTTGTCCTGCAGGGAGGCGGCTGTACCTACACACCGGTGATGGATAAGGTCCCTGCTGATCCGCCTGTCGCTAACGAATACAGGGCGGGCACATCGCTGTCCAATGTGTTCGGCACCGTGGCCATGGCCAAGATGTCCGGCAATCCAGACAGTGCGACCAACTAGTGGTTCGTCAATCTGGGCGACAACAGCTTTCTGGATGATGAGAATGCTGGCTTCGTGGTCTTTGCCGGTACCTCACATGGCATGCATGTGATCCGGCGTATGTCCGAGCTGCGCCGGGTGAACCTGGCCAACGCGCTAGGGTCAGCCTTTGCCAGTGTGCCGATATTGCAGGATACAGTCGATATCCCAATCGAATTTCCGGAAGACTTTATCCAGATCCAGCGCATGTATGCCGCCAACACGCTGCCCGCCGTGGCCAACTTTAATGGTCAAACCCTAGCATTTCCTATTACCGTTGGCAGCATGATCTGCCAGGTGAACTTGGCACTGACAGCACAGAGCCCGGAATACATTTTCCGTGTGGTTTATGGCGCACTGATCCCCTGGCAAACAGCGGGCAGCAAAGCGCCACTTCCGACCTCGCCACCGGCCGCCTCACCATTCCTTCCCCGCAGGTGGGCAAGCGAGAATTCAGCAATGTGGTGCTGGAGCTGACAGACCGCAAAGCATTGACCTTCAGGTTAGCGGGATTCGACCAGGACTAGCTGGGACGCTGTTGCGAAGCAGGATGAAGGGATGACAGAAACGGGAGTAGCGGTCGTGACATCCTCAGGAAGATCCTTCTCAGGCCGGAACCGCAGCTTTTGCACGGTCAGCAATCTCATACCATGCCGCACGATCGGCCACAAAGACATGCTCAACCGAAGGTTCTTCTGAAGCAATCGCATCCAGGGTTACTTTAGCCAACACCCTGTCTTCCTGCCTGACCAAGACATCCTTGCATGAGGTGCAGCGCAAAATTACCCTGCCATGCGTGTCGGTCACGCTCTCCAGTCTTTACTGGCCACCAGACCAGTGAAACTGGTTATGGGCGAGCATGGTCCAGTGCTTGTAACCACCGGTACGAGGCGCGCAACACAGGGCGCAGGCGCAGTGACCCAGGGTGTGCTTGGGACGCTTGATGATAAAGATGATTTCGCCGCACAGGCAGCTGCCGGTGAAATGCATGGAGGCTCCATGGAGGGTTGTTGTTGGCGGCAGGTTACGTCAATCCGCCAGGAGAGGCTGTTGCGAAATTGTGGGGGAGTGGTTACAGGATGTGAACGTTCCGGTCAGTCCTCGTCCTCTGCCTTCTTTTTCTTCTCACCGTCCGGGATCGCTGCGCCAACAACGGCACCGGTCACTTTCGCTGCAGTGCCTGCCGCTGTCCCGGCCACGGCAGCAGCCGTGCCGACAACAGCGCCTGTGACCGCTACCGCCGTACAACCGAGAAGGGTCGCGATTACCAGCGTCAGGATGAGTAGCTTGATGAAAGTCATTTGACAGGAACGGTGACAGGAATTACAGCAAGTAGAGTACCCTGATTCCGCCCGGACTCAAACTCGATTGCACCGATAAATCGAACGGATCTTTCACAGGTAAGACGCCTGTCAGGCAAGCTGACTGCACGCATGGCAGCTGTCCCTGGAGAGCCCCTTCTTGAAACCTTCGACTGGCAGTCTGAATCACGGCAATTGGTCGCAGCGCATTTTTCACCCCAAATAAAAAGCCCCCACAGTTTGGCTGTGAGGGCTTTTTATTTGGCGTCCCCTAGGGGTTTCGAACCCCTGTTGCCGGGATGAAAACCCGGTGTCCTAGGCCTCTAGACGAAGGGGACTAAAGCGGATGTTTTATGAGTGGTGGAGCCAAGGAGGATCGAACTCCTGACCTCAACGCTGCCAGCGTTGCGCTCTCCCAGCTGAGCTATGGCCCCGCTTTTCACTCACAAACCTGATCGAAATATGTCCAACTTTTCGACGCAGTTGCCGTCACGGAACGGCGAAGGTGCGCATTGTAGGGAGGACCCCCTGCCCTGTCAACAATTTCAGTGATTCCGGGGGCTGGCGGGTAATTCGCGGGCTGCGCAAGGCCTGTTTGGCCGTAACGCTTGCCGTAATCCGCAGCCGACCGGTCAGGCGTCGGCTACCCCAGGATCTGCCCGCATCACTGGCCGGCTGCCTGGCCTTCTGCCATGGCGGCAGACACCGCGCGAAAATCGCTTTCAAGCTTCTTCGCGCCCTTCTTGGACACGCCGCCAAGCACCTCGATGGCATGGCGCAGGCGGGCGCGGGTCATGTCCTTGCCGAGTACGACAATGGAGTCAATGACCGACGTGGACACGTTGGTGCCCGCAATGGCAATGAAAACCGGGGACAGGAAGTCGCGAACCTTGATGTTCATGGCCGCGCTCATGCCCATTAGCAGCTGCTCGATACGGTCACGATGCCAGACCGGGAGAGTTTCAATAGCCCAGGCGATGAACTGCAAGATTTTCACGCTCTCTTCCGTGCTCAGGGTCTTGTGCTGGAAGCTGTCCGCGGTAATGGCGGGTACGCCACTGAGGAAGAAGCCGGCCAGTGGTGCAACATCACTGAAGCGCTCCACACGCTGTTTGATGAGCGGAACGATCTGGGCCAGGCGTTCGTGGTCAAAAGCCCACTCGCCAAAACGCTGCATGAATTCGGTATCTGAGACTTTTTCACGCAGGTAGCGGCCGTTGAGCCAATCCAGTTTCTCGGTATCAAACACCGGACCACCCAGGGAAACACGCTGGATATCGAAGTTGTCGATCATCTCCTGCACGCTGAACAGCTCCTCACCCTCCTTGCCGTCCTTGGCCGGCATCGACCAGCCCATCATGCCCAGGAAGTTGACCACGGCTTCGGGCAGATAGCCCATGCGTTTGTAGTAGTTGATGGATGTTGGATTCTTGCGCTTGGACAGCTTGCTCTTGTCGGCGTTACGCAGCAGCGGCATATGAATCAGCACTGGAGCTTCCCAACCGAAATATTCGTAGAGTTTCAGATGTTTCGGGGCCGAGGTAATCCACTCCTCACCACGAATGACATGGGTTATGCCCATCAGGTGGTCATCGACCACGTTGGCCAGGTGATACGTGGGCATGCCGTCGGATTTCATCAGCACCTGCATATCAACCTGCTGCCAGTCGATCTCGATATCGCCTCGCAACATGTCATGCACCGTGCAGGTGCCACGACGTGGCTTGTGCATGCGAATGACGTGCTTTTCACCACGCGCCAGTTTCTCTTTCACCTCGTCCAGAGTCAGGGCCTGGCATAGGCCGTCATAACCGGGCTGCTGCCTGTTCTCCTGCTGCTCCTTGCGCAGGGCGTCCAGGCGTTCCTCGGTACAGAAGCAGTAAAAGGCATTGCCGCTGTCGACCAGCTTCTGGACATGCTCCTTATAGATGTCGCCACGTTCGCTCTGGCGGTATGGCCCACAGGGACCGCCCTTGTCCGGACCCTCGTCCCAGTCCAGGTGCAGCCAGCGCAGTGCATCGAAAATATCCTGCTCGGACTGGGTGGTGCTGCGGGCCTGGTCGGTATCTTCAATGCGCAGAATGAACTTGCCACCCATCTGGCGGGCAAAACACATGTTGAACAGCGCAATGTAGGCTGTGCCAACATGAGGATCACCGGTGGGTGACGGCGCGATACGGGTACGGACTTCAGTCATGGGAAAGCGGCTTAACAGTGATTGTCGATGCGGCGATTATACGTGCTTTGGCTGGGGGATGCAGGAACATGCATACGGATTTGCCACTGGTCGGCACACCATGCAGGTTGGTATAAGGTGCTTGCGCCGCCATCCGACAGGGCAACCGCAGGCTGCATGGATTGTCGGTTTTACTGACGCCCGTTCATGCATGTCGAATGAGGCCTTCGGCCTTATCCGACCTGCCATGATCCAGCGCTCAATCCAGCGGTGATTTCCGCATCTGCTTCACCAGCCCTCTTTTGCTTTTCGCATCCAGGCGCCGGGCTTTGGCAGCCTTGCCGGGCCTGGTGGGAATACGTTTTTTGGGCACCCGGGTGGCACCGCGAATCATGGCCTGAAGGCGTGCCAGGGCGCTTTCGCGATTGCCGGCCTGGCTGCGTTCCTCCTTGGCTTTGATGACCACAACGCCATCCTTGCTAATGCGCGAGTCCTGGCTGGCCAGCAGGCGCTCCTTAAGCTCGCGGGGCAATGAGGAAGCATGAATATCAAAGCGCAGATGGATGGCCGTACTGGTCTTGTTGACGTTCTGCCCGCCCGGTCCGCTGGCCAGGGTAGCGTGGTATTCCACTTCGTGATCGCCAAGACGGATGTCGGGGGTAATGAAAATCATGGGTTCCGGGTGTTCCTGACACTTATGCCGCGATCAATCACGATACAGGGCGATCCGGGGCTGCCAGGCCATAACCAGCATAAGTCTTATCAATCAGGCCAATGTGTCGTTAATGGACTACGCCCCCTGCAGAGCTGCAGCAATGCTCTGGTTTACAAATGCTCGTCGATGAAACGCTTCAACACCGGCCCGAGCTGGTCATCAGCTAAGCCGAGATACAGTGCCACGGACAAATGGTTCTGGCCCAGCATGTAGATATGCCAGGGCAATGATTCCTGATGACTCCGGTGGTGCCACCACTCGTTGACAAAGACCATCGTCTGGGCCTGGAACTCCGGCGGATCAAATTCTGCCATGGTCACTAGCAACGGCAGGTTCATTTTCACCAGACGCTCTCTGGAAGAACGCTCTTCATACAATGACTCGTCGTTGCCCAGGTAGGCCCGTTCTTTTTCGGTGGTTGGCATGGCATCAAAGTCATAGACGGCTGACAGCAGAATGGCGCCTTTGATACCGTGGGGCGCCCTGTCATAGACCTCGGGAAAGGCCAGGTAATGCGCTGAGTGGGCACCGCCGGCAGACTGCCCCATCAGAAACAGGTTGTCCGCATCCAGGCCATACCCGTCACCATGCGTCTGTATCCATTCCACGACAGACCGAATGTCCTCGATACCCGAGGGCCACTGGTGTTCCGGTGCCAGGCGATAGGTCATGTTGACGCCGCGGTAACCGTTTTTGACCGCCCAGGCACCGATGTTGGCATAAAACGGACTGCCCTCACCGCCCTTATCCCCGGAAATGAAGCCGCCGCCATGGATGAACAGCAACACCGGTTTCTTTTCACCAGAGCCATCGGTAAAGACATCCAGGCGATGACGCTCGTGTTCACCGTAGGCGATGTCGCGGGTTATTGCCACGCCATCCAAGAGGTCAGCGGGCAACAAAGGCTCGACCAGGCCCCGGGTACCCTTGAGGGCGTCCAGGCTGATTTCACGGCCCAGGGCCCTGATCTGTGCGGCATATTCCGAAAACGTCATAGTCTGTTCCTTTCATCATTCATGAGCGGCGATTACGTCTCTGCACATCTGTGCGGATAACGATCCACGCCCTGTTCTGTCTACACCGGCACATCGGTGTCATAATTTGCCAGCGTCTTCAGCGCATCCCTGGTCACCCGGTAGATACGCCACTCGGACATCTCGATCGCTCCAGGGATTTGTAGAATTCAATACTCGGGGTATTCCAGTCGAGCACACTCCACTTGAAACGGCCACAGTCTTCTGCCACCGCCATCTGCCACCGCGATTCCGGCAATATGCACCACCAGCCCTTGCCTGCCCCCTTGCCCCGGTGTTCCGGCGAGACGTAAAGTTCTTCCGGGTAGATGCCGTATTTCCCCAGCCAGGTAGAATAACTGTAGAAGTAAATGGCAGAAGCCACCGGTTCGGCATTGAGCTCGCAGATCAGGCAGAACGATTTCGGGTTGGCGCCGAACAGCGTCTGCTCGATCATGTCCGGGTTGGTTTTTACCTCGTGGGCCAGTTTTTCACAGACGGCCAGTTCATGGATGAAATGCAGGATGAGATCAATGTCATCCCGGGTGGCAGGTCGTATCTGCGGCTGGGACATGGTATAGCGGTATCCTGTTCAGTCGTCGGCGTATGTTCTTGTTTGCCTGTTGGTTTCTATCTGGCTAAAGGCTTTTTACCGGACTAAAGGCTTTTATCCGCGCTAAAGGCTTTTGCCGGGCTACAAGCTTTTGTCGGGCTTAAGGCTTTATATCAGGCCAGGGGCTTCTCTTCCATCAGGCCGACCAGGTTGCCATCGGGATCACGCACAAAGCCAATCCATAACTCATGATCCTCCATGGTGGCGGCCTTGCCTGGCTTACGTTCGATGTCCACCTGCAGCGCCCTGAGTTCATCGAAGATAATTTCGATATCCGTCACGCGTTAATAAATCACCGACGTGTTGTGATCATGCTCCGGTCTCTGCAAGGTCGTCAGCTTCAGGCCTAAATCACCACAACGAAAAAAACGCCATATTGGCTAGCACATCAAACAGCTTTTCGAGTTTGAGGATTTTTTCCTAGAAATAAACAGCTTTGTCGAGGTTGGCAATGGCGATCTGGCCGATGCCGGAGATGTTACTTGACTCTGACATGGCATGCTCCCCTGTTTAAAATCTGCCGCCATTATAAAACGCTGTTGCAGGTCGGCATAGGTCGACAGGATCCTTTGCCGACGGCGCAGGTTACTGCCACTTGAGTTTTTCGTGGAGTTGCACCACATCGCCAACGATGATCAGCGTGGGTGCCTGCACCTCGTTGTGGGCAATGATGTCGGGCATGGTGGCCAGGGTGCCGGTAAAGATTCGCTGGTTGGGCGTGGTCCCCTGCTGGATAAGGGCTATGGGTTTGTCGGCAGACATACCGTGGGCAACCAGTTCGCGGCAAATGATCGGCAGACTGATCAGACCCATGTAGAACACCAGGGTCTGGCCGTCATTGACCAGGTTCTGCCAGTTGAGGTCGCAGGTGTCATCCTTGAGGTGACCGGTGACAAAACGCACCGCCTGGGAAAAATCCCGGTGTGTGAGCGGAATACCGGCATAGCAGGCACACCCGGCTGCCGCAGTAATACCGGGCACGACCTGGAACGGAATACGCGCCGCGGCCAGTTCCTCGATCTCCTCCCCTCCGCGGCCAAAAATGAAGGGATCTCCACCTTTCAGTCGCAACACGCGCTTGCCTTCACGGGCCAGGGTCACCAGCATCTTGCTGATGTCCTGCTGCGGCATGGTGTGATGCTTGCGCTGCTTGCCGACATGAATACGCTCGGCATCCTGGCGGCACATGTTGAGAATTTCGGGCGCAACCAGCCGATCAAAGAGCACCACGTCCGCCTGCTGCATCAGGCGCAGGGCGCGAAAGGTGAGCAGGTCGGGATCTCCCGGACCGGCACCCACCAGGTACACTTCGCCGCTGGCAGTGGCGGACCCAGCATCAGCCAGGGCCGCGTCCAGCAAGGCACCGGCTTCGGACTCCTTGCCCGCCATCATCTGTTCCGCAACCGGGCTTTCCAGCACCTTTTCCCAGAAGCGCATCCGCATGCCCATATCCGGAATAGCGGCCTTGACCCTGCTGCGAGCGGCGCCCAGAAGATCAGCCAGTTTGCCATAGCCAGAAGGGACAAAAGTCTCCAGTCGCGCCCTCAGCAGACGCGCCAGCATCGGCGATTTGCCGCTGGAAGAAACCGCCACCACGACCGGCGAACGATCAACAATGGAGGGAAAGATGAAATCGCAGAGAGGCTGGTTGTCGACCACGTTGACCGGCAGGTTGAGATTACTGGCGAGCGTATAGACCTGCTCGTTGACCGCCTGATCGTTAGTGGCAGCGATGACCAGCTTTACCCCGTGGACATCTGCCGGAGCGAACGGACGCTGATGGATCTGGTGACCATCGGCTTTGAGCAGCGACTGCAACGCCGGTTCTACCTCCGGCGCGACCAGCACGATATGGGCCCCGGCACGCAGCAGCATGGAAACCTTGCGTACCGCGATCTGCCCGCCGCCCACGACCAGGGCCTTGTTGCCCTGGATGCGCAGAAATATCGGCAGGTATTCCATGGCGATATCAGGGTTTGAGTATGACGGTGGCGCCGCCCATGTATGGCTGCAAAGCCTCCGGCACGCTGATGCTGCCGTCTTGGTTCTGGTAGTTTTCGAGCACGGCAATCAGTGTACGGCCGACAGCCAGGCCGGAGCCGTTGATGGTATGCAGCAGTTCCGGCTTGCCGGTTTCCGGGTTACGCCAGCGCGCCTGCATGCGACGGGCCTGGAAATCCCCAAAGTTGGAGCAGGAAGAAATCTCGCGATAGGCATCCTGCCCCGGCAGCCAGACTTCGATGTCGTATGTCAGCTCGGCAGAAAAACCCAGGTCGCCACCGCACAACACGACAACACGGTATGGCAGGCCAAGCTTCTGCAGGATTGTCTCGGCATGCTGCGTCAGGTCCTCGTGAGCCTGTTTGCTGGCCTCCGGTTGGACCAGCTGCACCAGCTCCACTTTCTCGAACTGATGCTGGCGGATCATGCCACGGGTGTCCTTGCCATAGCTGCCAGCTTCGCTGCGGAAACACGGCGAATGACAGGCAAACTTCAGTGGCAGCACGGCAGCATCCACAATCTCGTCGCGCACAAAGTTGGTGACCGGGACTTCCGCGGTCGGGATCAGGTAGAACTCACGGTCGTCGGTGAGCTTGAACAGATCATCAGCAAACTTGGGTAACTGCCCCGTACCGTAGGCGGAATCGGCATTGACCATGTTTGGTACATTGACTTCCGTGTAGCCATGTTCGGTGGTGTGGGTATCCAGCATCAGCTGGATAATGGCACGGTGCAGACGTGCCACCTCGCCTTTCATGATGACAAAGCGCGAGCCGGTGATCTTGGTGGCGGTTTCGAAATCCAGGCCATCGCCGCCTTCACCCAGCTCGACATGATCCTTCGGCGTGAAATCAAACGTGCGTGGGGTGCCCCAGGTTCGCAGTTCCACGTTGTCGGCTTCAGAGGTGCCGTGCGGGACACGCTCGTCCGGCACGTTGGGTACGCCATGCAGGAGAGTTTCCAGTTCACCGGCAACTTCATCCAACGCGGCTTCCTTTTCCTGCAGGGCAGCTTTCAGGTTTTCAACCTCTGCCAGCAGCGGTGCGATGTCTTCACCAGCCGCCTTGGCCTTGCCGATGTTTTTCGACTTGGTGTTGCGCTCGTTCTGCAAGTGTTCGGTATCCACCTGCAGCGATTTGCGCCTGGCATCCAGCGCCGTGAATGCAGCAACGTCGAGGGTATATCCTTTTTTCTTCAGTAATTCGGCAACAGTATCGGGTTCCGTGCGAACCCACTTCGGATCTAGCATGGTGATTCCAGTATTCGGTTTGGTGTAACAGGATTTGACACAGGGCTTACATTACGGCTCACACAAAGGCTTACATAACGCCTTACATAACGACTTACATAACGACTTTAGCCAGCGTGAGCCCAAGCCAGGCAGCGATTATACAGACCACGACGCTCGACAGCACATAGAGAATTGCACGGGTGATTTCACCCTGCTCCAGCAGGCCGATGACGTCCATGGAAAACGTGGAGAAGGTGGTGAAGGCGCCCAGAAAACCGACCGTGACAACACCGCGCCAGTATGGCCCCATCTCCATACGTTCGGTGATCAGCACAAAAGCCATGCCGATCAGGAAGGAACCGACGACATTGACGGTAAAGGTGGCCCAGGGGTAAGTGCTGCTACTGCGTATGAAGGCGTTGTAGACAAAGAAACGGGACATGGCGCCCAGGGCTCCGCCGAAGGCAACGGCAAGGTAAGTCATGTTGCGTACTGATTCCAGATTAGTGGCTTTCCTGCAGCAGAATGCAAGAGGTAGGAGACAGGATGCCAGAGGAAATTTTTCACGCTGGTTATACGTCTTACAGCCGCCAAACCAGCCATTTTGGGTATGAGAGTATGTACTCCCGCCTGCGCAACCACCTCTTGCATCCCGTCTCCTATATTCTGCCTCGGCCCTGGGCTCACCTGTACCGCCGGTTAGCGCTTTGTTCATCGAGATTACGCAAGTATTCCAGCTTCTCTTTAATTTTCTGCTCCATGCCGCGGTCGGTCGGGTGATAGAACTGCGTGTCCCTGAGTTCCTCCGGAAAGTAATTCTCCCCGGCGGCATAGGCACCCGGTTCGTCATGGGCGTAGCGGTATTGGGCACCGTAATCGAGATCCTTCATGAGCGTGGTCGGCGCATTGCGCACATGCAGCGGCACCTCGTAATCCGGCGTATTTTTCACCGTCTCCCTGGCCGTGTTGTAGGCGGTGTACACGGCATTGCTCTTTGGCGCACAGGCAAGGAAAACCAGGGCCTGGGCAATCGCCAGTTCTCCTTCCGGACTGCCCAGGCGCTGCTGCACATCCCAGGCATTCAAGGCGATCTGGAGGCCGCGCGGGTCGGCATTGCCGATATCTTCACTGGCCATCCGCACCACGCGGCGGGCGATATAAAGGGGGTCACAGCCGCCATCAAGCATGCGGCACAACCAGTACAGGGCCGCATCGGGTGAAGAACCGCGCACCGCCTTGTGCAGGACAGAGATCTGCTCGTAAAAGGAATCCCCCCCCTTGTCGAAGCGTTTGGCATTACCCTGCACCACCTGCGCGATGGCTTCATCCGACAATACCTGCTGGCCGTCGGCGTTTTCCTCGAACAGATCCAGGGCCACTTCCAGCAGGTTAAGCACGCGACGGGCATCGCCATCAGCGGCAACAGTGATGAGTTGTTTCTGTTTGTCCGTAAGCGCTATGTTAAGGCTGCCCAGCCCCCGCTCCCTGTCGGTCAGCGCCTGCTCGAGAATTTTCAGCAACGCGTCCTGGGTCAGGCTTTTCAGCACATACACGCGGGCACGGGACAAAAGCGCATTGTTCAGTTCGAACGAGGGATTTTCGGTGGTCGCCCCGATGAAGATGACGGTGCCATCCTCGATATGGGGCAGAAAGGCATCCTGTTGGGATTTGTTGAATCGGTGCACCTCGTCAACAAAGAGGATGGTCAGACGACCGCGCATACTGCGTTCTTCCCTGGCCCGGGCAATGGCTTCCCGGATTTCCTTTACGCCGGAGAGGACGGCCGAGAGGGTTTCCAGGTGGGCATCACAGGCGTTGGCGATGATGCGGGCCAGCGTCGTCTTGCCCGTGCCTGGCGGCCCCCACAGGATCATGGAATGCGGCACCCCTGAATTGACGGCCTCAAACAATGGCTTGCCCTTGGCCAGGATGTGCTCCTGGCCGGCGTAATCATCCAGTGTTCGCGGGCGCATGGCGGCGGCCAGTGGCTGGTAGCTGTTGCTGTCGGACTGGAACAGGGACAGGGTCACGTCAGGTCGGAATCAAAGCGTGTTGTCGATGACATCGATAGCATCGGGCATTTCAAAGACAAACGTATCCGCCGGCAAGGCTGTATTGGTTTGCAGATTGGCAAAGCTCAGGCTGGTTTTCTGGCCCAGGCTGTCCTCAAAATGCATTTCCACCAGGTCATTGCCTGTAAAAGTCAGGCTCAGGCGCGTAAACAGCCCCTCGTTGCCGCGGGGATAGAGGATAAAATGCGAGCCGCCCCTCGCATCGGTAGTCACGGCACTCACTGCATAGTTTGCCGTGATGTCCTCAGCGTTGCCATTGAGCAGCAGCACCGGGGTGCGTCCCACATCATCACTGAAATACTCGATGGTGACCTGCTCCAGGTCGGGCTCATAGCGCCAGATGCGGTCACCGTCGGTCAGCATGAGCTCTGCGTAGGGGCTGGTGATTTCCCAGGAGAAATGATCAGGCTTCTGCATGACCAGCCGGGCACTGGATTCCTGAATTTCCCGGCCATCCTGGTCCAGCGTGAGCACCGCCACATCGGCCTGCAGGGTGTGGGTAGTATCCAGGATAGCCGCCAGTGCATTGGCGGCTGCCAGGTTGGCATCGGCAGCGGTGTCCTGGGCTTGTAGCAGGCCAGACAGCAGGCAGGTACTGAAAAATGGCAGAAATCGGTGTGTCATGGGGTCAATTATACCCCGCATCCATGAAAATAAATGACTTTAAGTTTGAAATTTAAGATATTGATATTTAATCAATCTCTTGGCGGAGGAGGTGCCATCACTTCGCGGTTGCCGTTGGCGCCCATCTCGGACACCACCCCGGCCATTTCCATGGCCTCGATCATGCGTGCCGCCCGGTTGTAGCCGATGCGCAGCTTGCGCTGGACAGCCGAGATGGAGGCCTTGCGTGACTCGGTCACAAAACGCACCGCCTCATCATAAAGTGCATCTTCCTCCTCAGAGTTCCCGTCGCTGCCCTCACTCGGGGTCAGCCCCGGGACACCATCACCGGAGGAATCGGAGGTAATGCTCTCGATATAGTTGGGTTCACCGCGCTCTTTCCAGGCCGCCACCACGCGATGCACTTCGTCATCAGAGACAAAGGCGCCATGGACACGCTGGGCTATGCCTCCGCCGGGCGGCAGGAACAGCATGTCACCATGGCCGAGCAGCTGTTCGGCACCGCCCTCGCCCAGGATGGTGCGTGAATCCACCTTGGACTGCACCATGAACGACAGGCGGGTCGGGATATTGGCCTTGATCAGGCCTGTCAGAACGTCTACGGAAGGACGCTGGGTGGCCAGAATTAGGTGAATACCTGCCGCACGCGCCTTCTGGGCAATACGGGCGATCAGTTCTTCCACCTTCTTGCCCACCACCATCATCATGTCAGCGAGCTCGTCGACAATGACCACGATCTGGGGCAGTTCGACCAGGTCATCCGGAATCTGGTCGGCCTCGTCCACTTCAGAGAGCGGATCCGGCTTCCATAACGGATCCGGGATCGGGTTACCGGCCTTGGCGGCGTCACTGACCTTTTTGTTAAAGCCGGCCAGGTTGCGCACGCCCATCGCCGACATCAGCTTGTAGCGACGCTCCATTTCCGCCACGGACCAGCGCAGGCCGTTGGCAGCATCCTTCATGTCGGTAATGACCGGAGTCAGCAGATGCGGGATGCCGTCATAGACAGACAACTCAAGCATTTTCGGGTCGATCATGATCAGGCGCACATCCTTGGGGCTGGACTTGAACAGGATCGACAGGATCATGGCATTGACGCCCACGGACTTACCGGAGCCGGTGGTACCGGCGACCAGCAGGTGCGGCATCTTGGCCAGGTCGACGACCACGGGATTGCCGCCGATATCATGCCCGAGCGCCATACTGATCGGGGAACGGGAATTATCGAATTCCGGTGATGACAGCACCTGGCCCAGCTGGATCAGCTCCTTCGATTCATTGGGGATTTCGATCCCGATGACAGTCTTGCCCGGAATCACTTCCACGACACGCACGCTCGATACCGCCAGCGAACGCGCCAGGTCCTTGACCAGGTTGGTGATGCGGCTAACCTTTACACCCGGTGCCGGCTGCACCTCGAAACGGGTAATGACCGGGCCGGGGTTGATGGCCTCGACCTCGATTTCGATGCCGAAATCGCGCAGTTTGATTTCGAGCAGCTTGGACATCGCTTCCAGTGCTTCGGTGGAATAACCGACACGCGGCTGGTTGCCCCACTCGTCCAAAAGGGATATCGGGGGCAGTTCGCCCACAGAAGCCGCATCGAAGAGCTTGCCCTGCTTTTCCTTCTGTACGCGCTTGCTGGGTTCTTTGGGCGCCTTGCGGACCGGGGCAATCTCGATCGGTTTCTTGCGCTTCTTTTCCTTCTCAACGAAATGGTCGAGAGATTCCTTGCGCTGGCGCACGATGCGTTGGGTTTCAGCTTTCTCACGACGCGCCTCCTGCCAGTGCTGCCAGCGCGACTTGATCGTCTCCAGTGCCAGCAGGCAGTAACGCCCGGTGCCATCCACCAGGGCCAGCCAGGACAATCCGGTGGCCAGCGTGATACCCAGAATGAACATGGTCAGAAAAATCAGTGTGGAGCCGGTGAGGCCAAAGGAGGTCAGCGAGACATCCGCCAGACTGTTGCCCAGCAAACCGCCGGCGGAATTCGCCAGCTCCGTGGCAAAGTGCATGGTGGCCAGGGTGGCCGCGCCCAGCAAGGTCAGGATGACGCCGGTGCCGCGCAGGGCGAACAGCTCCCAGGACCAGGGCCGGGTTTCCTTGCGGGTGCGAAACAGGATGACCGCGCGATACACCAGCAACAGCGGAAACAGGTAGGCCAGGTAACCGAACAGCAGCAACAGGACATCGGAGATCCAGGCGCCGGTGCGGCCCACCGTGTTGGCAATGACCATGCCCTCACCGGTCCGCGACCAGCCCGGATCCCTTGGCGAGTAGGAACTGACCGCCAGGAACAGGTACAGGCCGATGGCCAGAAACAGGATCATGAGGCCCTCTTTCAGAAAGAGTGCCTTCAGGTTGACCGCATGCTCCTCGGCGGGCGGTGTCTTGACGTTTTTCTTGGCCAAAGGGTTACAGTTCCTGTTTCTGGCTGGTGCGTGATGCTGCCAATCCCCGGATGTGCTCAGCAATGCGCCGCAGCAAAACCCGAAAAACAGCATTGTAACTGGTTTTCCCGGGATTGTGACACTCCTTGTATAGTGTACTGGCCCCATATCTTGGGGCTGGTCAATCCGAGCCGCGCTAGATACAGGATATTGGTCTTTTTTCATCTTTTCCTGCCGTGTGATTCTGCTAACATAGCCAGCCTTTGCAAGATCGTCGATTAGACACTTGAAAACCCGCCCTGCACCCTGATCTAACCGGGGACTCAGGGCCAGCCCGAACAACCATCTCTTACCAGGAACAACATCCCATGAGCGACGCGCAACATCACCGCCTGATCATCCTTGGTTCCGGCCCCGCCGGTTACACCGCGGCTGTCTATGCCGCCAGAGCCAACCTTGAACCGGTCGTTATCACCGGCATGCAGGCTGGCGGTCAGCTCACTACCACCACTGAAGTCGACAACTGGCCGGGGGATGTGGAGGGCCTACAGGGCCCCGACCTTATGGTAAGGATGCAAAAGCACGCCGAGCGCTTCGACACCCATATCATTTTTGACCACATTGATACTGCGGACCTGTCAAAGCGGCCGTTTCACCTGAAAGGCAATGTCGGCGAATACACCTGTGACGCCCTCATCATTGCCACCGGCGCTTCTGCCCAGTACCTGGGCCTGCCTTCTGAAGAGACGTACATGGGCAGCGGCGTCAGTGCCTGTGCCACCTGTGACGGTTTTTTCTACAAGGGTCAAAAAGTAGCGGTGATCGGTGGCGGCAATACTGCCGTGGAAGAAGCCCTGTACCTGTCCAACATCGCCAGCGAAGTAGTGCTTGTGCATCGTCGTGACTCCCTGCGTGCAGAGAAGATTCTGCAGGACAAGCTGTTTGAGAAAGCCGAAAACGGCAATGTCACCATTGAGTGGAACCATACCCTCGATGAAGTCCTCGGCGAAAGCGGTGAAGTCAGCGGCATGCGCATCAGGAGCACCATCGATGACAGCACCCGTGAGATTGACCTGAGCGCTGTCTTTATCGCCGTCGGCCATAAACCCAATACCGATATCTTCCAGGGTCAGCTGGACATGGAAAACGGCTATCTGAAAATCCAGTCCGGGCTGGCGGGTAACGCTACCCAGACCAGTGTGGAAGGCGTGTTTGCCGCTGGCGATGTCGCCGACCATATCTACCGACAGGCAGTGACTTCTGCCGGCTTTGGCTGCATGGCGGCACTGGACGCCGAGAAATACCTCGACTCGCTGGAGTAATGCCCTTTCCCAGGCACAGGAATCGACCATGAGCGCCCTGCCCTGGCTGCATGACGAAGATTTCGAGTTTCCCGATCCGGCCACGGCCCTTATCGAACCCAACGGCTTGCTCGCTGCCGGCGGCAGTCTGGCGCCCGAGCGCCTCATCGAGGCTTACAGCAGGGGTATATTCCCCTGGTTTGAACCCGGCCATCCCATTCTCTGGTGGTCACCGGACCCACGCATGGTGCTCTTTCCGGCGGAGTTGCATGTAAGCCGCAGCCTGGCCAGGGTCAGACGCCAGAGCTCCATCCGCATTACCTCCGACTCGGCTTTTCAGGATGTCATCACGGCTTGCGCCGGTCGACGCCGGCACAGCACGGGCACCTGGATTACCCAGGATATGATTGGCGCCTATTGCACCCTGCATGAGATGGGGGT
This sequence comes from Pseudohongiellaceae bacterium, assembly GCA_049446715.1. Classification (GTDB taxonomy): domain Bacteria; phylum Pseudomonadota; class Gammaproteobacteria; order Pseudomonadales; family Pseudohongiellaceae; genus Eutrophocola. The sequence continues at coordinate 30,688 of JBMTQX010000014.1, read as the reverse complement.
CGCCCATTCCGTGGAGGCCTGGCAGAACGACACCCTGGTCGGCGGGCTGTATGGCCTGGCCATCGGGGATGTGTTTTTTGGTGAGTCCATGTTCAGTCACGCGGACAATGCCTCCAAACTGGCGTTTACCTGGCTGGTGCCAAATCTTGCCGCTCTCAACTATCGTCTGCTGGATTGCCAGGTGAGCAGCCCTTTCCTGGCCAGCCTGGGTGCCCGGGAAATCCCCCGCAGCGAATTTCTCAAGATGCTGCCCCTGGGCACGGATTATGGTCGCAATCAGGCGCACTGGCCTCTACAATAATCCCGGCAAGCAGTTAGTTTTATTACGTTTTATGAAAATGCCAGGCTAAAAAACCGAAATCCCCAACCTCAGCTCCCGGTCTGACACTTTGATGACAGATAACCAACAACAATCGTGCCTGACCGGTCCTGACTTCCTGCAATGACGTCACTGAAAGACATCAAGCTGTTCACGACGCAAAGCCATGCTTGCAGTTACCTGCCCGGCGAGGAAGCACGCACGCTGTTTATTGACCCCGAATACCCGGTATCGACAGAGTTCCATACCCACCTCTCAGAAATCGGCTTCCGCCGCAGCGGCGCTCACATGTACCGGCCGCATTGTTCCAACTGCCAGCATTGTGTGGCCTGTCGCGTGGTCGTGGACCGCTTTGAACCCAACAAGCGCTACCGTCGCATCCTGCATCGCAACGAAGACCTGCGAGTGAAACAAGTGGACAGCATCCGCAGCGACGAGTACTACACGCTGTACGAAAACTACATCAACACCCGCCATCGGGACGGCGACATGTTCCCCGCCTCGCGCGAGCAGTTTGAATCATTCCTGGTGCAAAGCTGTGAATCGACCCGGTTTTACCGCGTCAGTGATGGTGACCAGTTGCTGGCCGTCATGATTACCGACCTGCTCAGTAATGGCCTGTCAGCGGTTTATACGTTCTATGATGTCACTGCCCAGAAGCGCTCGCTGGGCAACTATGCCATTCTCTGGCAGATCGAGGAGGCACGCCGCCTTGACCTGCCCTTCGTCTATCTTGGCTACTGGATTCGTGACTGCGAAAAGATGAGTTATAAACTCCAGTACCGTCCCATCGAGCTGTTGCTCAATCAACGCTGGATTCGGCTGACCTGAATTCTTCAGACTGAAGTCGGCAAACGGGCTGTGCCCTATCCCGGCCTGCAAGCCTGGCACGTGCAGGTGAAAGTGGGCGATGACTTGTGACTTCCCCGCGTTTCGGGCAAAATGCCCCGCTTCAAATCAAGCCGATAGGTTATTGAATGGCAAAAGAAGACCAGATTGAAATGGACGGTGAAGTCATCGACACGCTGCCCAACACCATGTTCCGCGTCAAGCTGGAAAACGGTCACGTTGTGACCGCGCATATCTCCGGCAAAATGCGCAAGAACTACATTCGCATCCTGACTGGCGACAAGGTCAAGGTCGAACTCACTCCTTACGACCTCTCCAAGGGCCGCATCACTTACCGCGCCCGCTAATAAAAACGGCGAATACATCTCTGTATCCGCCGTCCTGTTACTTCACTTTCGTTTGCTTGCTGTCCGTTAACTGCCGGTCAGCTTGCCGGTCTGACTGTAAGCACCGGCTCAGGCATCGGCATCCGCTGGTGTATTGCGATCCGTTTTGTTGCCACGATCCTGCGGCGATTCGATTTCCAGGCAAATGTCATTGCCCTCGACGGTCACATTGACATCACCACCGTTTACCAGCTTGCCGAACAGGATATCTTCCGCCAGCGGCTTCTTGATCTTGTTCTGCACCAACCTGAGCATCGGTCGTGCTCCCATCGCTTTGTCATAGCCGTTGGCCACGAACCAGTCTATGGCTTCGTCATCGACATGGAGGGAGACCTTCTTGTCATCCAGTTGTACCTGCAGTTCCACCAGGAACTTGTCGACCACTGTACGAATAATCTCGGCATCCAGCGCCTCGAACTGAATGATGGAATCCAGACGGTTACGGAATTCCGGGGTAAACATGCGCTTGAGGACTTCCATGCCATCCGTGGTGTGATCCTGGTCAGAGAAGCCGATGGCTGCCCTGCTCATTTCCTGGGCACCGGCGTTGGTCGTCATGATCAGCACCACGTTACGAAAGTCGGCCTTGCGACCGTTGTTATCCGTCAGCGTGCCGTGGTCCATGACCTGCAACAGCAGGTTGAAGACATCCGGATGCGCCTTCTCGATTTCATCGAGTAGCAGCACACAATGCGGGTTCTTCGCGATGGATTCGGTGAGCAATCCACCCTGGTCAAAGCCGATATAGCCGGGAGGTGCACCGATCAGGCGTGAAACGGTATGACGCTCCATGTATTCGGACATGTCGAAACGTACCAGTTCCACACCGAGAATTTTCGCCAGTTGCCGGCTGACTTCGGTTTTACCGACACCGGTCGGCCCGGCAAACAGATAAGAACCAATCGGCTTCTCGCCTTCCTTCAGCCCGGCCCGGGACAACTTGATGGAGGAAGCCAGTGCATCGATGGCCGCATCCTGGCCAAACACCACCAGCTTGAGGTTCTTCTCGAGATCCTGTAGCAGGCTCTTGTCCGAAGCCGAGACATTTTTCGGCGGTATCCGGGCAATCTGGGAAATCACGCGTTCGATGTCGCTGACCTGGATCTGCTTCTTGCGCTTGCTGTCCGGCTGCAAGCGCTGGTAGGCACCGGCCTCATCAATGACATCGATAGCCTTGTCCGGCATGTAGCGGTCATTGATGTAACGACTGGCCATTTCCGCGGCCGCTTTCAGAGCCTTGTCGGTAAAGCGCAGATCGTGATGTTCCTCGTAACGGGTCTTCAGGCCTTTCAGAATCTGGTAGGTGGTATCAACATCAGGTTCTTCGATATCGATTTTCTGGAAACGGCGGGACAACGCCCTGTCCTTTTCAAAAATGCCGCGGTACTCGTTGTAGGTTGTCGAACCAATACAACGCAGTTTGCCTGACGCCAGAATCGGCTTGAGCAGGTTCGATGCATCCATGACGCCACCGGATGCGGCGCCGGCACCGATGATGGTGTGGATTTCATCAATAAACAGGATCGCGTGTTCGCGCCTGTCCAGATCAGCCAGCAACGCCTTGAAGCGTTTTTCAAAATCGCCGCGATACTTGGTCCCCGCCAGCAGTGCGCCCATATCGAGAGAAAAAATGACGGCATTGTCCAGCACATCCGGCACATTGCCATCGACAATGTGCTTGGCCAGTCCTTCCGCGATTGCGGTTTTACCCACACCGGATTCGCCCACAAACAACGGATTGTTCTTGCGGCGCCGTGACAGCACCTGAATCAGACGCGTGATCTCTTTCTCACGACCGATCAGGGGATCAATGCGTCCGGCCCTGGCCTCCTCGTTGAGGTTGGTCGCAAAACTTTCCAGCGGTGATGGCGCTTTCTCACCATCTGCATGTTCTGTCTGCAGCTCCTGTTCCGTGTCATCACTCAGACCGGGAGCCCTGGGAGCGCCATGAGTGATGTAGTTCACCACGTCACCCCGACTGACGCCCTGCTTACGCAGGAAATAAACGGCCTGGCTTTCCTTTTCGCCAAAAATAGCAACCAGGACATTTCCGCCCGTCACTTCACGCTTGCCAGAGGACTGCACGTGGAAAACAGCACGCTGGATGACGCGCTGAAAACCCAGGGTCTGGTCAACTTCGGGATTGATTTCCGGCTCAGCAATGATGGGAATCTGGCTATCTACATAATCGAGCAGATCGGCACGCAAGGCTTCCAGATCGGCATTGCAGGCCAGCAGGATCTCCCTGGCCGATGGATCATCGATCAAGGCCAGCAGCAGGTGTTCAACGGTGATGAACTCGTGCAGTTTGCTGCGCGCTGTATTGGCGGCAATGTTGAGTGTGTTTTCAAATTCTCTGCTAAACATGTTTCCTGCTCTTTCCAGGTAAGGCCTGGTTTATGCCTGGGTTATGGTCTGCACGAATACGGCAGCGGCTATGTTGGGTTGTCAGGTACGTTACTGTTCTGGACCGGCGCTGATGGCGAGTTGTCCGCAGTGCCACTAAATTTTAACCAGTTGTTAATCAGTGGTGGATATTCGTGTTCAATCGCCGTGCAGCAATTCAATCATCCACTTCGATATCGCATAAGAGGGGGTGTTCGGCTTCACGGGCAAAATCGTTCACCTGGACGGCCTTTGTCTCGGCGATTTCCCTGGGGAAAACACCGCAGACACCCTTCCCTTCGGTATGCACTTTGAGCATAACACGGGTCGCGGTCTCCACGTCCATGCCAAAGAATTTGCGCAGAACACCGACCACAAACTCCATCGGCGTATAGTCGTCATTCAAAAGCACCACGCGATACAGAGGTGGCGGCTTGAGCTTGAGCTCTTCCGGTGCCAGGGCCTCCCCTGTGCCGCCAGGACGATGCTTTTCATCATCGTGCCCATTCGAACCGTGGTTTTGGATATCGAAAGTAAAGCTTTTGTTCATGGTGCGTTTACAAATAATCGTCTGTTTGCCAAGGCAATGACCCGAAAACCCCGGAAATGTTGCCAAAGTTGTCGCCATAAATCCGCCTCTGTCAGGGCTCATTCCAGTGATGATCGTTTCAGAGCTTAATCACTGACCCTGTTGTCCAGTCAGCATGCCATTCCTGAACCTGATACTACTTACTCACATACCCATACATATGGTGTCTGTTCCCGGCGTTTACAACTGGCATTTTCATCTGATGTCAGGAAAGAATGAAAACAATTTTTAAAAGGAGTTACCGAAAACACGGGTCGTAAAAAGCTTGTAATTGCACGAGAAAATTGGCCGGTACACCGGCCAAAGCGCCGGTGGCGGAAGGTGTCACAACTATACCATGATTCATCCGTCTGACAGCCAGGGCTGATGAAAATTTGTGGTTGCTCATTCAGCCAGGGCTTATCTGTAACGCCTGTGGGGACTGGGTTCGGCACACCGGGCAAATTATTTGACAACCCAAATAAAAGGGTTTATACGTTTGTGCACTTGATGCGTTAAGCCGGAATTTAATCGAATTCTGAACGCCATAATAAGAAGGGGGCTAACGGAGATGAGTACCGGTCAAGTAAAGTGGTTCAATAATGCCAAGGGGTTTGGTTTTATTTTACCTGATGATGGTGGCGATGATCTTTTTGCACACTATTCATCAATATCCATGGAAGGATACAAAACATTAAAAGCAGGACAGTCTGTTTCATTCGATGTCATTGAAGGTCCCAAGGGTTTGCATGCCGCCAATATTGTTCCTACCGGTGAACCCGGTGCGGACAGTCAAGGTGCCGGTGAATCCCAGGCCGCAGCCGCACCGGCTGCTGAAACTGCTGAACAAGATGTCCAGGGGAACTCGGATGATGCCGACGCAGGTAAACCTGCTTCCGCATCCTGACACCACGACAGGCTGACGACCCGGCGTTTTCATATACCTCGAACACGCACGGACCCGGCAGCTGAACCAGGCAAAGACCTGGGCCATTTTGTCGCTAGGCTTTATTTTTTACTTCACGTTTTTTCGAAGCGGCCTCCATTCGTCTATAATTTGGCGGTTGCCGTTTCATGACAGTGTTGCGATTTCTGCCACCTGCCCTTTTCATTGACTCATTCACTCATCCTCCACCCATGAATGACCCGTCTTCTGTGCAAGCTGTCCCGGTGTTATGCCGCGTCTGATTCTGTTCAACAAGCCTTACGATGTCCTGAGTCAGTTCACAGACGGTAATGGCCGCGCTACCCTCGCAGATTTCATTCCGATCAAAGCGGTTTATCCTGCTGGCAGACTTGATCGCGATTCAGAGGGCCTGTTGCTCCTGACTGACGACGGCAGACTGCAGAAACAGGTCAGCGATCCTCGGCACAAAATGGCCAAAACCTATTGGGTTCAGGTTGAAGGTGAAATCAGTGATGAGGCGCTAACATCATTGCGAAACGGGGTATCATTAAAGGACGGCAAGACCCTGCCTGCGGAGGCCAGCCACATCCGTGACCCTGACTTGTGGGCGCGCAATCCTCCCATCCGTGAGCGCAAAAATATTCCGACCAGCTGGCTGGCACTGACCATTCGGGAAGGACGCAATCGCCAGGTGCGACGCATGACAGCCGCTACCGGATTTCCCACCTTGCGACTGGTCAGGGTTGGCATCGGCCCCTGGTCAGTGGACAACCTGGCCCCTGGTGAATTCCGGACAATTAGCCTGACGCCTCGGGACCTCAGGGATCTGCAAGATAACCCAGGAAGAAACTAGGACGATTGCTGCCAGCGCTCGCTGGCTTCGCGGTCTGAAGCCTTGGCTTCCACCCAGCTCTCGCCGTTTTCGTCACGACACTTCTTCCAGAACGGGGCGCGGGTTTTCAGGTAATCCATGATGAATTCCCCAGCGGCGAAGGCTGCCTCTCTATGCAAACTGGCCACCGCGACAAACACGATCTGCTCGGCAACCTTCAATTGTCCGACACGATGTATGACTGTCACATCCAGCACCGGCCAGCGCCCCTGGGCCTCGTGGACAATCTTTTCCAGGCTGGCCTCTGTCATGCCCGGATAATGCTCGAGAATCAGGGATTCCACCTTCTGTGCCTTTTCCAGGTCCCTGACCAGGCCGCTGAAAGTGACAATGGCACCGCATTCGGGGTTGTCATGACGTAACCGGGCATACTCTTCCGCGATATCGAAATCGGCCTGCTGAACGACGATTCTCATGCATCAACCTCCGGTCACGGGCGGAAAAAAAGCCACTTCATCCCCGTCTTTCACGGTGGCATGGCGGTCAGTCATTTCCTGATTCACGGCAATCATCAGGGAATCCTGCCCAAGAGCCTGCCCCCAGACCTCTCCCCGTTCACTGATCAGGTGCCGCAGCAGCTCATCGACGTTATTAACATCGTCTGGCAGGTCCAGTTTTTCCACGTCACAATCCAGCGACTCACGAATGCTGGCGAAATAATGAATGGCTATCATGAGAGAAATCCGAAAGCGTCAGGCTTCGCGCTTGTAGTGACCAGACTTGCCGCCAGTCTTTTCCAGCAGTTGCACGCTGCCAATGACCATACCGCGATCGACCGCCTTGCACATGTCATAGATTGTCAAAGCGGCAACCGAAGCGGCAGTCAACGCTTCCATTTCCACACCCGTCTGTCCGGCCAGCTTGCAGGTTGCCTGGATGCGGACCTGGCTGTTTTTCGGATCCGGCTCAAGGTCAACGGTGACGGAGCTCAGCATCAGCGGATGGCACAGCGGAATCAGGTCTGAACATTTCTTGGCCGCCTGGATGCCGGCAATGCGGGCTACCGCCAGCACATCACCTTTTTTGTGGCCACCCGACATGATCAGCGCCAGTGTGTCCGGGAGCATGGTCACGACGGCTTCGGCGGTTGCCTGACGTTCCGTAATGGCTTTTGCGCCGACATCAACCATGCGGGCATGTCCGTCGGCATCAATATGGGTTAACTTTGTCATGTCAGGGAAAAAGGGGCATCTGAAAAATGGAAGCGTCATTATCCCTGTTCATCAGCATTTAATGAAGGGCAGCTTCTGCATTCTGCCATCAGGTCTGCCTCCTGACGGGGCTGTTTATTGCCATGGCCAATTCCGGTAGGATGCGGCCTTTTTTCAGTGCAGTGCCGATTTCCCTCAGGAGTAAAGCCAACTCACCATGACCTGGTCACCCCATACCACCGTTGCCACCGTTGTTGAACAGGATGGCCGTTTCCTCATGGTTGAGGAGACCGATGGCGGGCACACCGTCTTCAACCAGCCAGCCGGCCATCTGGATGCCAAAGAGACACTGTTCCAGGCCGCCGTGAGGGAAACCCTCGAGGAAACCGGCTGGCATGTGACCCTGACCGGCTTCCTGGGCACCTATGTCTATGATGCCCCGAATGGCACCACTTATGTCCGGCACAGTTTCATCGCCAGGGCTGACCGCCATGACCCGGAAGTGGCACTGGATACCGGCATTATTGCCGCCCACTGGCTGACCCCGGAGGCCATGCAGTCTGCTGGCTTTCCTGCACGCAGCCCGCTGGTGCTGAAAACCCTGGCAGACTACCTGTCCGGCCGCCGCCTGCCACTGGACACTGTTTATCACCATGATCCGCATGACTGACAACCACAACGATCCAGCCAATACCCGCGTTATCGTCGGCATGTCCGGCGGCGTGGATTCGTCGGTCGCTGCACTCCTGCTTCTGGAACAGGGTTATCAGGTCGAAGGCCTGTTTATGAAAAACTGGGACGAGGATGACGGTACTGAATACTGTACGGCCAAAACCGATCTTGCCGATGCTACTGCAGTCTGCGAAAAACTCGGTATACGCCTGCATAGCGCCAACTTCGCCGCAGAGTACTGGGACAATGTCTTTGAACATTTTCTGACCGAGTATCGCGCCGGTCGTACGCCGAACCCGGACATCCTCTGCAACCGTGAAATCAAGTTCAAAGCATTTCTCGACTATGCCACGCACCTTGGCGCCGACATGATAGCCACAGGTCATTATGTGCGCCGCGGTAAACGCGACGGCCAGGTCGTACTGCTCAAGGGGCTGGATAACAACAAGGACCAGAGTTATTTCCTCTGTGCAGTCAACAGCGCCCAGATTGCCCGCACCCTGTTTCCCGTTGGTGAACTTGAAAAAAGCGAGGTGCGTGCCATGGCGGAAAAGCATGGCCTTGTCACGCATGACAAGAAAGACAGTACCGGCATCTGCTTTATCGGTGAGCGCCGCTTCAAGGATTTCCTGGAAACCTATATTCCGGCTCAGCCGGGCAATATCGAGACGCCGGAAGGTGAACTCCTCGGGCAGCACAGCGGCCTGATGTTCCACACCCTGGGACAGCGCCAGGGACTGGGCATTGGCGGCCAGAAAGACCGGCCCGAGGATCCCTGGTATGTCGCCGGCAAGGATCTGGAACGCAACGTCTTGATCGTTGTTCAGGGCAACAATCATCCCCTGCTGTTCGCCAGGGGGCTCACGTGTGGTGCCGTCGACTGGGTCAACACGCCACCCGCCCTGCCCCTGGCCTGTCATGCCAAGATCCGGTACCGCCAGGCAGACCAGGCCTGTACACTGACCGAAAACAATGGCCAGTTGCAGGTGATTTTCGATGAGCCGCAGCGCGCTGTGACTCCGGGACAATCCGCTGTTTTTTACCAGGACGATGTCTGTCTCGGCGGTGCGGTCATTCAATCCGCGTGGCAAGAGGGAGTGGAAGCGTAAAGCATGGAGCGATCACTCAGACAGAGTCTGGCCCTGTCAGGCGTAGCCCAGTCAGCCTACATGGTCAGGCAACTGGCCCACCACGGCATGGTCGGCCAGGACAAACTCAACACGCTGGTGCGCAGCCTCTTTATGCAGAATCCAGAGACTACGGAAGCGGTTTACGGCAGCATTGCCAGGCTAAACCTCGGCATGCAAGTGCTGCAGGAAATCGTGCGCAGGGGTAATCCGCAGGACAGCCTAAAATCTCCGGAAGTCATGCGGTATTTTCTGGGCATGCTGCACCTGGAGCGCAAGCTGGCCGCACGTGAGGACCTGCTGCGTATTATCGGTGAACGCCTGCCGCGACTTGCCCATGAGCCTTTCGACAGCCCGGACCTGGCCTCACCGGCATTACTGCAAAAGCTCGCGGCTATCTACCAGGATACCCTCAGCACCCTGCCGTTCAGGGTACAGGTCACCGGAGAAGTGTCATTCCTGAAAAACGAGGAAGTGGCGGACCGCATACGGGCGGTGCTGCTGGCGGGCATCCGCTCCGCCGTGTTGTGGCACCAGTCTGGCGGGCGCCGCTGGCAATTACTGTTGGGGCGCGGCCGGATCGATCGTAACCTGCATCTGCTGCTCAACCGGGTCCACGAAATCCACTGAGCCCAGGCAACCGGCGATTCAGACGAGTGACCAGGTTTCCACCTGTATGCCCTCGATGCCCCGAAATGGCTTGTCATTCACGACCAGCAAGGTCGCCTTCACGCTGAGGGCGTGCGCAGCCACCATGGCATCGTTCAAGTTAATGGCGTGACCGGCCTGCATGGCGCGTTGCTGAATGGCGGTATAACGATCCACCGCTTCACGATTCCAGGGCAGCACATCCTCAAGGCGCTCACAAAACGCCGTCACCAGATCCATGTGGGCCGCCTGCTTTTCTGTCAGCAGCACGCCGGCCACCAGTTCTGCATAGGTAATGGCCGATATCACCACCTCGTCGCCATTGGCTGACCAGGCTTGCAGGCGTGACAGCAGGCCGCGTGGCTGTTGCCTGAGCACCAGCCGGCACAAGTCGGAAGACAGCATGATAATCATGATTTCACCAGCCTGGGCCGGATCACCATGAAATCATCGTCGGCCGGCGGCAGTTCTGCAAATGACTCCCATGTCTTGCGGGCTGGTGTGAGAATGACGGCATTACCCCGCCTTTCCACATGCACGGCATCTATGCCGGTAAAGGCCATCTCCTTGGGAATACGGACAGCCTGGCTGCGGCCATTGATGAAAAGCTTGGCTTTTACGCCGGTAGCCGGGTTTTCTGAAGGATCACTCATGAGGACTCCGGGGCCCTGGCGGGGCACTGTGAAAACTGCATCGAGTATAGATTCAGCTTGTCATATGTCAAGCATATACAAGCGTAACAGGGGCGCTCTGAACGTCACCTGAAAACAGTGAATCCGCCAGTAAACACAGTGGCTCGCCGGCCCTATCAGACTCCTCAACCCGGCTGGCTTGACGTATAATGCGGCGCTTTTCCAATACCCGGCGAAGCTGCCCATGATCCTGACATCCCTCAACGCCATCTCCCCCGTCGACGGTCGCTATCACAGCAAAACCACTGCCCTGCAGCCCTTTTTCAGCGAATACGGCCTCATCTATTTCCGTGTCCTGGTGGAAATCCGCTGGTTGCAGCGCCTGGCTGAAAATCTCGGCATTCCGGAAGTACCAGCCTTGTCAGACGCCGCCAACCAGTTTCTGGACAACATCATTATCCAGTTTGACGAAAACGAGGCCCAGAACGTCAAGGACCGCGAAAAAGTTACCAACCATGATGTCAAAGCCGTCGAGTATTACCTGAAGGACAAACTGGCCGGCAACAAGGAACTGGCCGCCATCATGGAATTCGTTCACTTTGCCTGCACCTCGGAAGACATAAACAACCTGTCCTATGCCCTGATGCTGAAGGAAAGCATGGAGACAGTGGTTGCTCCCATGCAGGAAGAGATCATTGCGGCCATTCGTGCCAAGGCCCACGAATACGCTGAGGTGCCGCTGCTGTCGCGCACCCATGGCCAGACGGCAACCCCCTCAACCATGGGCAAGGAATTTGCCAACACGGTTGCCCGCCTGGAACGCCAGCTGACCCAGATTCGCCAGGCCGTATTTCTCGGCAAGATCAATGGCGCCGTCGGTAACTACAATGCCCACCTGGCCGCCTATCCTGACGTGGACTGGGAAGAAAATGCCAGAACCTTTGTCACAGGCCTTGGCCTGACCTGGAATCCCTACACCACCCAGATCGAACCACACGACTTCATCGCGGAGTATTTCGATGCTGTCAGCCGCTTCAATACCATCCTCATCGATTTCGATCGCGATGTATGGGGCTATATTTCACAGGGTTATTTCAAGCAGAAAACCATTGCCGGCGAGGTTGGCTCCTCCACCATGCCGCACAAGGTCAACCCCATCGACTTTGAAAATTCCGAAGGCAACCTCGGGGTCGCCAATGCCCTGATGCAGCACCTGGCTGAAAAGCTGCCGATATCCCGCTGGCAGCGTGACCTGACCGATTCCACGGTCCTGCGCACCATCGGCGTTGGCCTGGCACACAGCCTGATCGCCTACCAGGCCAGCCTGAAAGGTATTGGCAAACTCATGATCAATGAGGCGCGCCTGCTGGAAGATCTGGAACACAGCTGGGAAGTGCTGGCCGAACCCTTCCAGACGGTGTTGCGTCGCTACGGCATCAAGGAACCCTACGAAAAACTGAAAGCCCTCACCCGTGGCCAGGCTATCACCGCCGAAACACTGTCAGCCTTTGTCGATACACTCGACCTGCCGGATGACGTCCGTGCCGCACTGAAACAGATGCGTCCGGAAACCTACCTGGGCAATGCCGCCGCCCAGGCCAGAAAGGTCTGATACCCGGCGCTCATGTCACTCGCTGACAGCATCAACGTCACCACCTTCCTGTCTGATTACTGGCAAAAACAGCCGTTGTTGATCAGGGATGCCCTGCCCGGTTTCACTGATTTTCTTTCTCCGGAAGAACTTGCCGGCCTGGCCTGCGAAGACATGGTGGAATCGCGCATTGTTTTCAGCAAAGGCGATCAATGGGACATGAAGCCGGGTCCCTTCACGGAACGTGACTTCAAATTCCTGCCGGAAACCGACTGGACCCTCCTCGTCCAGTCCGTGGATCACTGGCTGCCTGAAGTGCAATCACTGCTGCAACAGGTATCCTTCATTCCGGCCTGGCGCCTGGATGATGTCATGATCAGTTATGCCGCCAGGGACGGTGGTGTCGGACCGCATTTCGATTATTACGATGTTTTCCTCATCCAGGGTGAAGGATCCCGCCAATGGCAGCTTGGCCAGCGCTGCGACAGCACCACCGCGCTCAACACCGATTCCGGCATGAAAATCCTGGAAACCTTTGTCGCCGAGGAAAGTGTCGAACTGCACACCGGCGACATACTGTACATCCCGGCAGGTGTCGCCCACTGGGGGACGGCAATTACACCCGGACTGTGTTATTCCATCGGTTTTCGTGCGCCTGACCTGGCCGAATTGCTGGCCGCCTTCAGCGATGAAGCGGCCAGTACGCTTGGCGCCGATATACGTTATCGCGATCCGGCCCTGTCCGAACTCAGCCCGGCCGGTGCCATAGAGGCCGATGCGCTGAAACAGGTCCGCGCGTTGCTGCATCACGTCCTCGATGACGATGCGCTGCTGTTGCGCAGTTTCGGGAACCTCATGACAGACCCGCGTCTGCCGGAATTACTGGCCATACCGGAGACTCAGATCAACCCCGCGCAAATGGCGGTCATGCTGCAAAAAGGCGCGCGATTCGCCCGCAATCCGGCTGCACGCTTTGCCTGTCATCACCATCTCGACAAGGATCAGGACCGTCTCTACTTTTTCGTCAACGGCGAGTGCCTGGATATTCCCGCAACTGACAAGCTGCTGGCCATGAATGAAGAGTTGCAGGCGGCGTTCGGTCGACCGCTCAACCTGTCTGCCTGGCAGCGAAACGAAAGCTGCCTGCAGCTGCTTGCCGCCCTGTATAACCGCGGTTGCCTTGACCGCGTCTAACTCGGCGACCTACCCTGCAAGCATTGCCGGCTGCAGCCGAACCGGATAAGACATGACAGGCACGACATCTCAGGACATACGCAGGACAGTGATGACATGATTCACCGTATCGGCATTCTCCATCCGGGTGAAATGGGCAGCGCTGTTGCCGCCACGCTGGTAAACAGTGGGATGCAAGTAGGCTGGTGCAGCAATGATCGAAGCGCCGCCACACGGGCCCGCGCAGAAGCCCTTGGGCTGACGGCCCATACATCCCTGCAGGCGCTGTGTGACAACAGCGACCTGGTGATCTCGGTTTGTCCACCCCATGCCGCCATTGCCCAGGCCGAGGCCGTGCTGGCATGCGGCTACCAGGGCATCTATGCCGACATCAACGCCATCGCACCGGCAACGATGCAGCAGATAGCCAGCTCCCTGACTGCCACGGGCATCAGCGTCATCGACGGCGGCATCATTGGTTTGCCGCCCGTGGCACGCGGCACCACCTGGCTGTATCTGTCCGGCCCCGGTGCAGAACAACTCGGGCCCTGTTTTAAGGCAGGACCGATGGAAGTGAAGGTTCTCGGGCGTAAAATCGGACAGGCTTCCGGGCTGAAGATGTGTTTTGCCGCCAATAGCAAGGGAACTGCCGCTATGCATACCGCCATTCTCGGTGCCGCAGAAGCCATGGGCGTGAGGGAGGCACTGGAGCAGCAATGGGACATCTACACCCCGGGGTTCACCGCCAAAACCCATAGCCGTATTCGGCAGGTTGCGCGCAAGGCCTGGCGCTTTACGGGAGAAATGCAGGAAATTGCCAGCACCCTGGCGACCTGCGGCATGCCCCCGGCATTTCACCAGGGTGCCGCAGATATTTATGAGCGTCAGGCCGAATTCAAGGACACGGCAGAAGAACCGTCTATGGCCGAAATACTCGCCGCCTTGCGTTCTGAAACTGACGACTGATCAGCAGGCCAGTGTCCTTACCAGTGTCCTTACTGGCGCACACCTTCGATGGCCAGAACAAGGGTAACAGGACCAGCATTGATCCCGTAATCCCCAGTGTTCAGCGTCATCTCACCTTCAAAACCGACACGATAGTCGCCAAAGGGCGTTTCCCCTTCGCCAGTGCGCACCGCGTCGAAGGTGATTTCACGGGTCACACCATGCAGCGTGAAATCGCCGGTCACTCGGATCTTGCCCTCACCCAGATCGGACACTGAAGTGCTGGTGAACGAGGCTGAGGGGAACATGGCCACGTTGAGGTAGTCGGAGGAACTCAGGTGTGTGTCACGGGCTTCATGATTGGTATCCACACTGGCTGGATTGATGTTCACCTGAATAGTTGCAGCCCCGATTTCATCGGCATCGTATGAGAAACGACCGGTAATATCGTTGAAACGGCCCCACAGGGAACTGATGCCGATATGACTGGCTTTGAAATGGACAGAAGTGTGCATGCCCGCGTTCGAGCCGTCGATCACATAATCATCCGCCTGGACGGTAGTGGCAGCCAGCGCCATGGCCAGCAGTACAAGTTTCTTCATGGGAGTTCTCCTCACGGCAGCAAAATCGGAAAGGCGTGCAAAATACACTAATCGGGCAATACAAGTCCATCTCCGCACACGTCCGTACAATTGACTATAATGCGCGGTCAGGACTTTATGACATGAATTTGCCAAAAAACTTTCAACACCGATTTTGCGTGGCGCCCATGATGGAGTGGACAGACAGACACTGCCGTTATTTCTTGCGCCTGTTTTCGCGCCACACCCTGCTGTACACGGAGATGGTCACCAGCGGCGCACTGCTGAACGGCGATGCGGAGCGCTTTCTGCGTTTCAGTCCGGAAGAACAGCCGGTAGCGCTGCAGCTTGGCGGTAGTGACCCCGCCGAACTGGCTGCGACGGCCCGCATGGGGGAACAGGCCGGTTACAGCGAGATCAATCTGAATTGCGGCTGCCCCAGTGATCGCGTGCAACGGGGCAAGATCGGCGCCTGCCTGATGGCCGAACCGGAACTGGTGGCCGCCTGTGTCCGCGCCATGCAGGACGCCGTCAGCATTCCGGTCACGGTCAAGTGCAGGATCGGCATTGATGACCTAGACTCCTTTGAACAACTTGCCCATTTCGTGGCTACCGTGGCTGCTGCCGGCTGCCGTACCTTCATAATCCATGCCCGTATTGCCATCCTGGCCGGACTCAGTGCCAAGGAAAACCGGGAAATTCCGCCACTGAACTATCCACGTGTGTTTGCCATCAAGCAGGCATTTCCCGACCTGGAAATTGTCATCAATGGCGGCATTCGCACCCTGGCGGAAGCCCAGGATATGCTGGCGCATGTGGATGGCGTCATGGTTGGACGTGAGGCTTACCAGAATCCCGGCATCCTGGCAGCGGTTGACCAGCTCCTATTTGACAGCTCCGCGGCTGTGCCAACCCAGGCCGATGTGCTTGCAGCATTCATGCCCTATATCAGCCGGGAGCTGGCATCCGGCACTGCTCTCAAGCACATGACCCGTCATCTACTGGGCCTGTTCCCCGGCCAGCCCGGCGCCAAACAGTACCGGCGCTACCTGAGCGAGAATGCCCACCTTGAAGGCGCAGGCCTTGAGGTACTCCAACAGGCTGCCAGCCTGGTGCGGCCCCGACGGGCACAAACCGACTCAACACCCACCACCACTGCACAGGAAGCTACATGCTCAATGCCATAAGCAAATTTTTCGACACCCACTTCGGCCAGGAAGACGATTCTGAAGCCTCATACGAGTCTCGATTGCAACTGGCCAGCGCGGCGCTGATGATTGAACTGATTCGGGCCGACCGGCAGTTTGACCAGGCAGAAACCGATGCCATGCTGGCTATCCTAAAGGAACGCTTTGACCTGGACCAGTCCGCCCTGGATGAGCTGATGATCCTGGCCGAGGAAGAAGCCAGGGAAGCCACGTCGCTTTACCAGTTCACCAGTCTGATGAACGAACATTTTGATCATCACGAAAAAGTCCTGATGATCCTGAACATGTGGGAAGTGGCCTATGCGGATGGTCGCATCGACCGCTACGAAGAACACCTGATCAGGAAAGTTGCCGACCTGCTCTACCTGTCCCACAAGGATTTCATCACGAGCAAGCAGCAAGCCAGGGCCCGCGCCGACAGGACTTGACAGAAAAAGAAAAAAAGAAAGAGAGTTAACCGGACTAACGGCTGGCTTTGAGGGCAGACACCAGGTCCTGGAACTCGATGCGGTTGTCTTCACTCAGTGTCATCAGCGTCTGGTGAGCTTCAATCACCTTGCGCCTGACAGCATCCTCACTGTCATTGACCTGATCCAGCTCATTGAAACTGACCTTGTTTGAGGCCGGCTCCTCGACGATATCGCAGATCCGGTCAAAGCTCATGCTTTTGAGAACCCGGGTGATATCCGGATTGGTCGAGACGATTGTCGGGCTGACATTGAAACGATTGCGCAGCTGAATAGCCATTTTCGCGAGCAGACCCAGAGCGGTGCTGTCGATGCCCTGCGTTTCCGTCATATCGACTACCATGCGATCCAGAATGGCCTTGCTGTATAACGTGGAAAAATAATTATCCAGGGTTCCGCTCATCAGCACACGCACATCGCCGATAAACTTGAGGATGGGTACATTATTT
Organism: Pseudohongiellaceae bacterium; assembly: GCA_049446715.1. Lineage (GTDB taxonomy): Bacteria > Pseudomonadota > Gammaproteobacteria > Pseudomonadales > Pseudohongiellaceae > Eutrophocola. The sequence goes on along the minus strand of JBMTQX010000014.1, from coordinate 13,738 downwards.
ACATTGGCAACGAGTATTCGTCCGCTGTTCATAATCCTGTGGCACTAAGCACTGCAATATCGTCGGGCACCTTGATGTCCCGGTGCAAGTTTAAACCCGTTTTCACCTCATGAAAATCACCTTTGCATGCGGCGATCACTTCCAGGATGTGACTCTCCTTTTCATGCATGCTGTTGCCATCAACATGCTCAAGAATGCCGTCAGAGAACAGGAACAAGGCAAAATCATCTGTCAGATCGATCGTTTCATTGAAATACTCGGCATCTTCCATAAGCCCGATGGGAAAACTGCTCCTGGCCGGTTCAATGAAGTGCGCCTCTCCTCTGCTGTAAAGAATGGGCAGCGGATGATGACCCGCCACGCTGAAGACCATCGTGTTGTTGGAGTCATCCAGGATGCCCATACAGACAGTAATGTGCTTGTCCAGCGCGGTGTCGATAATGTCCTTGTTCAGCAGTTGCAGGATGTAGGCCGGAGAGAACTCGGAACGAAAGCGGCCCTGGATATGCTCGCGCATCATCTGGGCGATACGAAAACGCAACAGGACGGTTATGAATGCCGATGAGGAGCCATGCCCGGATACATCGCCGATGTAAAAAAGCACCTTGTTGCGCGAAATGGGTTTGTAGTCAACGGAGTCTCCACTGAGGAACAAAGACGGGATCACGCGGTGATCAAAATGAAAGCGGTTTATGTTCTGTGGGGGTATCGGCAGCATGCGCATCTGCACATGACGGCCAGCCTGCTGGTCTGACTGGAAGATCTCGATGCGTTCTTCCAGTTCGCGATTGATCTCTTCCAGGTTTTTTCGATAACGGGCGTTTTCCTCGATGAGCCTTGCACGGTTCAGGGTGTTCTCGATGGAGATAGCCAGCATCTCCATGTCTTCGAGTGGCTTGAACAGATAATCACTGACACCCAGGCGCATGGCCCGAATGACATCTTCTGTGTTGCCGACATCGGACAGGATGATGATGGGTTGGACTGGATTCTGGGTAAAAAGGAGATCGAGCGTGTCGAAACCTTTCTTGTCTGCCATGTTGATATCGCAGATGACAAGATGGGGACAGGCAGAGTGGTAGGCATCGATGCCTTCGTCACTGGAGGACGCCAGGACAACGCGATAGCCGTTTTCTGACAGACTGGCGGCAATACGCTGCCGGACAACAGCATCGTCGTCAATTACCAGTACTACAGTATTGTCCCCGTTTTTCATGCCTTACTAGCCGGATCAAGTCCGATAACCGGGTAAATGGTTACTGCCCGGTCATTGCTTTCAACCCAGCAGCATCAACGCCAGAGATGTCAGTCATGATGGTGCATTAACCCTGATCAAGAGTTGGCTTCACCTTACTCCCTTATGTCGAGCCCTGCAAGATTTCGCCGTTAAGAGCGTCACAAAATGTCGGCTTATTAACCATAATCCTGGTGAATTGATGTAGAGTGTGCCGAGCAAGAAAACTGGAAGAAACAACGATGCTCTACGCCTACGAAAAGCGCGATTTCGAACGTGTCAAAGTCAACACCGCCATGACGCTGTATTACGGCGAACCGCAAAAGGTCGTAGAAGACCACTGCGTGAACATCAGCACCAGGCGCGTCGGTCTGGAACTGTCAGCAGTCGTTGTTATCGGCGCGGAATGCCTGGGCAAGGTGCATGATGGCATCCAGAATCGCGACTCCTTCCAGGCGCTCATTGAGATCCGCCATATCGAACCCCTGGAGAAATGTCGCTGCCGGGTTGGCGCCATCATCCTGGAAATGTTCTGAGCGTCCGCGCGCTGCAGCGATAGTGAAAAAGGCCATACCGCTATGACAGGATGTCGAGTGCAAGCCTGTTATTAGAAATCATCCCACTCATCGTAAACCTCGCCATCAGCAACCAGGTATTCACGACGCTGCAGGTAGGCGTCCCGCACGAAGCGATACTCATCTCCGGTGACCATCGACTCCGCCGCCATGTAGTACAGGCGGGTGTCTATATTGTCTAGGGTCAACAGGGCAAAGCGGGCTTCCTTATCATCAACCCAGAACACGGGGTTCATCAGGTAGTCCAGCCCCAGGCCGATGGCATCCCTGACGGTAATGGTGCCGAGAAAAGGCAGGACGAGGTAAGGACCTGAAGGCGCGCCCCAGTAGCCCAGCGTCTGTCCAAAGTCTTCCTCATTCTTGTATAGCCCCATGTAGGCGGCTACATCAAAAAGACCGGCGACTCCCACCGTGGAGTTCAGCACAAAGCGTCCCGAGTCCTGCATGGCAGGCCCCATTTTCAACTGCAGCAGGTCATTGAAAACCACGTTGATGTCATCGAGGTTGTTAAAAAAATTGGTTACGCCGCGTTTGGCAAAACCTGGCACCAGGGCATCGTAGGTTTGGGTGACCGGCTTGATAAGTATCTCGTCAAAGCCCTCATTGAAACCATACATACTGCGATTGAAGGCTATCCAGGGATCGCTATCGCCCTGTGCAACGGCAGCTACCGGCTGCAAGGCAAGCACCAGGATGAGCAGCAGTGGACAACTGCCCACTGCCTTCAAGCCGACTGTGTCTGTGACTGCGCTTTTCATCTTGTTGGCTTCCGAATGACTGCCTGCTTCCCCTCTGGAGTACTTTGAGTGCTGGCGCTATGGCCGGTGCGAAGCTGATGTGCCTGCTATTTTACGCTCAAGCCTGTGTAATTTAGGCCTGATTTCATGAAGCGGATCACTTTTTCTCATTAAGCAGCGCCATTCGATGATTCAGATTTCCTGCCAGGCTTTTGCCAGACGCTTCTCGGATACCGGGTAACGTGTCCCCAGCGCCTGGGCAAAAAGGGATACGCGAAGTTCCTCCAGCATCCAGCGAAACTTTGCCAGGGCCTCACTGCTTTTATGCTGACTGCTGAACAGGGCCTGCTTGTTAGTATAACGCTGCCACCACATGCCGAGCATGTCACTCCAGCTGCTGTCCTGGGCCTGCTGGCGGGGATATTTTTCCAGGCGCTGTTCTATGGCCATGAAGTATCGGGGATACTCCCGCAGTTGCTCTACAGGCGTGCTCGCCAGAAAACCCAGATGCACCAGTGCATCAATCTGGCTGCCTACGTCCTGCTGCAGTTTCAGCGCATTCAGCCCACTGACTTTCTTCAGTGCCTTGCTGATCTGGGCATGGCTGCTCAGCACCGTGTAAAAAAGGGCCTCCAGTTGACCGGATGTCTCAACCAGTGTTGCCCGGCCCGCCTCGTAAATCCGGTCATAACTGTCGCGATCATGGGGAAGTGTTTCTTGCAGGCAAAAGGTACTCTGGTAACAGCCCATGATCAGATCTTCCAGAAGTGCATCACGCCCCCCCAGATGTTTCATCACGGGAAATTTAGCCAGGTCCTGCAGCAGATTCTTCTGCAGATGCTTCCAGAGTTGGCGGTTGCGCAGCATGTACAGCCTGGCCACACCGGCACGGGTTGACTGGCGTGCCTGGTATGCAGAGTCCAATAGTTTCAGGGCGACAGTGTCACCGTTATCCACCAGTGCCGGCCATGATTTGATTTGCATGCCGCCATGATTTAGGGTGAGTTCGGCATCCAGTTTACCGAAGGCCCAGTCCGTCATGCCTTCCTGTTCAATGGTGTTTTCGGAAACCCGGGCCATTTCCTGGCGTGACTGGTCAGCGAACCGGGCTTTCAATGCACTGAGATCACGGCCCGCACCCAGCAAGCGACCGGTGCTGTCCACCACATTGATGTTCATGCGCAAATATTCCGGTGGCACGTAGTCCTGCCAGTGCGCCAGAGTGATGGTGATTCCGGCATGACGCTGCAACTGATGCGCCAGTGCGGCCCTGAGATCACCATCTTCCTGGCTGAGTTGTGGCAACAGCCTGTCGACTACGTCCGGCACCGGGACGAAATGCTTACGTAACGGCTTGGGCAAGGCCCTGACCAGGGCAATGCACTTTTCCCTCAGCATTCCCGGCACAAGCCAGTCCAGGTCCTCGGCTTTCAACTGCATCAGGGCAGAAACCGGCACACGGGCAGAGACGCCATCGGTCTGTTGACCGGGTTCAAAACGGTAATCCAGGTCCAGTGTGAGATGACCGGCCTGGAGCTGGTCGGGATAGTCCGTGGTATCGGTTTCAGCAGTGGCATTAACCAGGTCTTCACGCTTGAAACAGAGACTGGCTACCGCCTGCCTATCGAGTTTGCCAACCCAGCGCTCAAGGCTGGCCTGATCAATGACATGCGCCGGCAAGATGGCATCATAAAGGGCATAGAAATCCTCTTCCCGAATCAGGATGTCCTTGCGACGTGTCCTGTCCTCGAGGTTTTCAATGCTTTCCCTCAGTGCCGTGTTGTGACGATAAAAAGCCAGGCGAGTGTTGACCGCTGAACGCACCAGCCCCTCGCGAATGAATATTTCACGACTGGCGACTGGGTCGATCCTGCCGAACCCGACACGGCGTTTTTCCACCAGCGCCAGACCGTAAAGCGTCACCTTTTCGAAGGCCATCACCCGCCCGCGCTTTTTCTCCCAGTGCGGTTCAGAGTAATGCCGCTTGAGCAGATCGCCGGCCAGTTTTTCAATCCAGCCTGGCTCAACCCGGGCATTCATGCGCGCATAGAGCTGGGAAGTTTCAACCAGTTCGCCTGACAGGATCCAGGGGTATTTTTTGCCGAACAGGTTCGATCCCGGAAAGATGCGGAACTTGCGGTTGCGTGCCCCCAGGTACATGGCATCATCCAGCCGGTTCGCGACATTGCTGACCAGTCCGGTCAGCAGGGACATGTGAATCTGCTCATAGGTCGCCGGTTCCGTATTCTCCGTTAACCTGAGTTCCTGCGCGGCCAGATGCAACTGGCGATGGACATCACGCCACTCACCCATGCGCAGGTATGACAGATAATTCTGGAAGCAGAACTTGCCCAGCCGGTTGCGGCTGAGCGCTTGCCGCTGAGTGTCAAAGAAATGCCAGAGATTCACAAACGCCAAAAAGTCAGATTCAACATGTGCATGCCGTGCATGGGCAGCATCAGCGGCCTGCTGCTTGTCCAGGGGTCGTTCACGGGGATCCTGAATGCTTAGCGCACTGACGATGATCAGCACCTCATGCAAAGAGTTATTTTGTGCGCCCGCAATCAGCATCCTGGCCAGGCGCGGGTCCACTGGAAAACGCGCCATCTGACGCCCCAGGGGAGTAATCGTGCCAGATGGCGTAACCGCCCCAAGCTCTTCCAGCACCTTGAAACCATCGCGAACAGCATTGCCGTCCGGCGGTTCGACAAAGGGAAATGCCTCGATATCGCCGAGTCGCAGCATCAGCATCTGCAGGATGACCGATGCCAGGTTGGTCCGAGTGATTTCCGTGTCGGTGAATTCTGGGCGACTGCAGAAATCCTCCTCACTGTACAAGCGAATGCAGGTGCCGGGGCACAAACGGCCACAACGGCCGGCACGCTGGTTGGCACTGGCCTGGGAAACCGCTTCAATGGGCAGGCGCTGGATCTTGCTGCGCACACTGTAACGACTGATACGCGCAACACCGGGATCGATGACGTAGCCAATGCCAGGTACAGTCAATGAAGTTTCGGCAACATTGGTCGCCAGCACCACGCGTTGCCGGGTGTGCGCTTCAAATACCCGGTTCTGCTCCTTGTTGCTCAGGCGTGCATACAGGGGCAGCACGTCCAGGTCCAGTGACTTGTCCTTGCGTATGGCATCGGCGGCATCTCGAATTTCCTTTTCCCCGCTCAGGAAGACCAGTATGTCCTGGTAAGGAATGCGCTCCTTGCGTCCCAGCACGCGTATTTCCTGAATGGCTCGTATGATCTGGGCATTGAGGTCATCTTCATCGCTCGCCTCGGGCGGCCTATACAATGTTGTGACCGGGTAGGTGCGCCCGGAGACTTCTATGATTGGTGCCTGGTCAAAGTGTGCCGAAAACTTTTCCACATCAATGGTGGCGGAGGTCACGATCAGTTTCAGGTCAGGCCGCTTCGGCAACAGGCGTTTCAGGTAGCCCAGCAGGAAATCGATATTGAGACTGCGCTCATGGGCCTCGTCGATGATCAGCGTGTCGTATTTGTTGAGAAACGGGTCGTCGCGGGTTTCCGACAGCAGGATGCCGTCGGTCATGAGCTTGATGTAGGTATGCTCATCCGTATAGTCCTGGAAACGCACCTGATAGCCAACCGCGCTGGTGCCGGTTACGCCCAGTTCGTCCGCGATACGGAAACACACACTGCGTGCGGCCAGACGCCGGGGCTGGGTATGGCCAATCATGCCTTTCAGGCCACGCCCCATGTCCAGGCAGATCTTCGGCAACTGCGTGGTTTTACCGGATCCTGTTTCACCGGCCACGATCATTACCTGATGGCTGTCCAGAGCCGCCTTGATGTCTGCTACCTTGCCCGCCAGTGGCAATTCCGCCGGGTAGTGGATGGCTGGCACAGCCTCACGTCGGCGCGCCACCCGGGCCATGGATGCTTCTATGTTTGGTATCAGCTGTTTCAGCGTGGGCGGGTTTTTGCCAGCACGTCCGGATGGTCTGTGCAATTCACGCAATTGCCGGCGCAGCACATGCTGATCACGCAACAGGCAGTGGTCAACCTGGCGCAGTAATTCATGAAGCTGGGCTTTGGTGAGTTGTTGAGTGGAATCTGGCACGGGTACATTAGTAAAAAGTGGGCATTATACCTGACTTGCCCGGCTACTTTGGCATCACTTGGTGAGCGGAAGCAACGCGTCCGGCATGCAGGCGCTACTATGAGCTCAACGCTAACGCCCCTCCTCCATGGTTCACAGATCCCCGTCAGGTTTTCTGCGGAATGTGGGAGGGACTTCAGCGCCGTGTAAGATTGCCCTGCTTTGAGTCACTCACTATCAAACGACAGCGTCAGCCTGTGTTTCCCCGGCTCGATGACGGTGCAGCAGGTTCGCAGCCCATTGCTGGGTCGTCCAGCAGCAGATACAGGATGGGCACCCGCAGCAATGTCACGGTACTGGCGAAAAACACACCAAAGGCCAGTAACACGACCGTCGGAATCAGGAACTGCGCCTGGACACTGGTTTCCGCCATCAGGGGCATCAGGCCCACGAAGGTGGTCACCGATGTCAGGAAAATCGGCCGGAAACGTTCCTCGGCAGCCTTCTCCACCGCCTTGATGGCGTTGTAGCCCTGATCACGCAGCGTGTTGATGGAGTCCATCAGCACCAGGTTGTCGTTGATGACTACCCCCACTGCCGCCACGATACCCAGAATGGAGTACATGCTGAGGTCAAGACCGAGCAACAGATGACCAACAATGGCGCCCAGGTAACCAAAGGGAATTGCCGTCAAATAGCTGGCTGTAGGAGCGGAAGGCTGCCGCCAGCAGGAAGAATATCGCAAACATGGCAAACATCATGTTACGCATGAGTGAGCTCATGAACTCGTCCAGTTCTTCCTGGGAACCTGCCCAGCGCAGGGTAATGCCGGGGTACTGTGCGCTCAGCTCATCCAGGTAGCCGTTTTCCAGTTCATAGCGGATTTCACTGATGTTGCCCACGGACTCGTCGATCTTGGCCGTGACCTGCAAGGTCCGCTCACGATCTGTCCGGCGTATCTGTGTGACTCCCGGCCTGAAGGTAATATCGCCAATCATGCTCAATGGCACGGAGTCGCCGGTGCCGGTTCGGATACGCAATTCCTCCAAGGTGGCAAACGACTCCCGGTCTGCTTCCGGCAGGCGCACCATGACCTTCACAGAATCCCGGCCGCGCAGAATACGTGGCACTTACTCCCCATAAAACGCTTGCCTGACCTGTGTGGCCAGATCCTGCAATGTGATGTTGAGATTCTCCGCGCCGGGCTTCAGGGACAACACGGCCTCTGATGAAGCGGACTCATTGGAGTCGACAACTTCGCAAACCCCGCGATACCCAGCCAGCTTGGCTTTCAGTGTTTCACCAGCGGCTGCCAGGGCCGCCATGTCATTGCCGGCAACGACCAGGTTTAGTGAAGGATTGTTGTTGACGGTGTACTGGAACGTCAGCTGCTTGGATTCAGGAACCTCCGGGCTCAGTTCACGCCAGCGGCGGGAAATTTCATAGGCCCGATCTCGCGTGCACTTCCGGATTGATCGCCATGTAAGCGCCGATCTGGGTATCCTCGGAGAACGACCAGAAAACCGAGCCCTTGATCATGTCCTTGTCCGGGTATTCCGCCTCCAGCTGCTTACGCAGGATCCTGGCAGAATCTTCCAGCTTGAACATCGCGTCTTCGTTGAAGCTGTGCCAGTTCAACCAGCGTATAACAGCGAAACTGCTGGATCTCAGCCATGACCAGCTGCGCGGCTATCTGCGTAAGTACGATCTCAACAACTGAGTATCCAACCCCGGGGTCAGACCTGACCGGGATGCTCATCCCTATCGTCGACGACGATACCGGACAGCTGGCGGCGGCGTCGGACACGATACATTACGCTTAATACCACGGTGACCAGCAATCCCATCAACATGGCCATGACCAGGGGGATAAGGGCCCTGATACTGGTGGTGGCATCAATGGTAATGAGGTCCAGCATGAACACCATCAGTGCTGGTGCAAGGATTTCTTCTTCCGGCATGACATACCAGGGTGTGAATATGATGGCAAGCAGGAAGCTCTCCAGCAGATAGGACAGCTCACGCCAGAAGTATTTTTTCATGAACTTCCAGCTGATGATGCTGAACAGAACACCGGCAACCAGATAGACCGACCAGGCTCCAAGGTATTCAGCTGATTCCATAATTGTACTCAGTCCGCCCAGTCAATGAGGTGTTCTTCATAACCGTCAACATGCACAAACTCTTCCGAAATCACCTTGCCGGTTACCGTGTTATCGGTGGCAATAATCGCATCCCTGTTTCCGGTTAGCAAAGGGTGCCAGTCCGGTAACGGCTTACCCTGTTTCACCAGGCGGTAGGCGCAGGTGCCGGGAGCCCAGTCCAGATCCTCGAGGTTTTCCGGTGTCAGCACCAGGCAGTCCGGCACCAGTGTCTTGCGCTGGCGATACACCGTGCAGCGGCATTTCTTCTGGTCAAGATACTGGCACACCACGCTGGTGTAGAAGACTTCACCGGTATCCATATCTTCCAGCTTGTGCAGGCAGCATTTGCCGCAGCCATCACACAAAGACTCCCATTCCCGGCGGGTCATTTCAGTGAGTTGTTTGCTTTCCCAAAAGGGTATTTTGTCAGCCATATCGGTTGCGTCAGTCGCCATCGTGCAGCACCTGACCACTGATGGTCGGTGGCAGCTGCACGTAATAACCCTGTTCTGCCAGTGCCTTGAGCACACTGGCCGTATCGGCCCTAGCCAGTTTTCGATCCGGGTCCAGCTTCAGGGTCATCACTTCACTGAGTTTGCCCATGCGTTCTCGTAGCGCTTCCGGTATATTGTCTTCACCGGCAGCACGCGGCACGTATACGTACAATTCATGCTCCCGGTTACCCTTGAAGATCGTACACAACACCGATTCAGTCATGATCAGCTCATCGCCTCCAGCAGACCGGGCAGCAATATCGGCTTGCGCCAGCCGGTCAGTCCCACGGGCAGCCTTTCATCCGCTTCACCCTCAAGCGGCATGGCCTGCAGGATGTTGACCAGCCAGCGTTTGCGCGCGAGCACCTCCACCGGCAGGTTCAGCTTTGCTGCTTGCTCCTCGACAAATTGCTGGCCTCGCTTCAGCTGGGTTTTGGCGCGACCATCCAGCGGTCTGGGCAAGGCTCCGGGATACTGGCTTTCCGGGATCGCCGCGGCGTCGGACACCAGTGCCAGCAACTCCGGTCCCTCAAAGCGCAGGAATTGTTTGCCGATTCCCTCCATGCCGGCAATCTGCTCAATACGCTCCGGCATGCGCCGGGCAATATCAATCAGGTTCCTGTCCCGAATAATCCAGTTGCGCGGCTTGTCACGTTTGCGCGCACGCAGTTCACGCCAGTTTGCGAGTTCGCGCAATATTGCCAGCTGACGTCTGTTCAGTTGCCAGGCACCCTTTATGTTCTGGTAGAACGTGCTGAAGTCTCCCAGCATTTCCTGGCGATACTGCTGCAACAGGGTGTCACAATCCTCTTCCAGCCAGCTCAGCCTGCCCTGCTGCACCAGCGCTTCCCGCTGCGCGAGATAGATTTCAGGCAGACAATCCACATCCAGGGCAGCGTACTGGCACTGGGTTTCCGTCAATGGCCGCTGCAGCCAGTCGGAACGAGTTTCACCTTTGGGCAGCTCAATGCCAAGCCTGGCATTAACGAGATTCTGGTAACTGATGCCAAAGCCCTGGTTCAGCAGAGAGGCGGCAATCTGGGTATCAAAGACGGGCGCAGGCACCACGTCCATCGCGGCCATGAACACCTGCAGGTCTTCAGAGCAGGAGTGAAATACCTTGGTGATGGCTGGATTGCGCATCAGCGTTTGAAATGCCTGCCAACCGCTTATTGGCAAGGGATCCACCAGGTAATTGGTCGGCCCCCCGCTATTGATTTGAATCAGGCCAACATGGGGATAAAAAGTCGTTGTCCGAATGAACTCGGTATCCATTGCCAGGTAGGGTTTTTCCTGCCAGTCGCGACATAATTCCGCGAGGCGTTCGTTCGTCGTGACCAGCTCATACTGCACTTTGGCAGGGTTGAATAGTTTGTGATCAGTGTCGCTCATGTGTCTAGTTGCCAATAATCTGGCGCCCGGCAATCGAATGCACGAGCGTTCCGCCATCAATGTATTCCAGTTCGCCACCTACAGGCACGCCATGGGCAATACGGGAAATTTTCAGCCCGCGAGCCGGATCAACCGCCGCCTTGAGCTGCTCGGCGATGTAGTATGCCGTGGCCTCACCTTCAACGGTCGGATTGGTGGCGAGGATAACCTCGGTAATATCCCCGTCACTGACCATATCACGCAGGTTGGCAATCCCGATCTCATCAGGCCCGATACCATCAATGGGTGAGAGATGCCCCATCAGGACAAAGTAAAGGCCCTTGTAGGAGGCCGTCTGTTCCACCGCAAAAACGTCTGCAGGTGTTTCCACAACACACAAAGTCTGTTGATCACGATTCGGGTTTTGGCAAATGCGACACAGGGTTTCTTCGGCGAGTGTCCGACAACGCTGACAGTGAGCCACCCCCTCCATTGCTGCCACCAGCGCTTCAGCCAGTACCTTGCCACCGCCACGATCCTTTTCCAGAAAATGCAGCGCCATACGCTGGGCGGATTTCTGCCCGACGCCCGGCAGGCGCCGGAAGGCTTCTATCAACTGGTCAATCAGGGGGCTGTAATTCATGTGATGTCAGTGTTGGTTTTCGGTTAACGACCGGCTACCGACCGGCGTGGTTGAGTGACAGTACTCAAGGTCATCATCCTGTGCTGTGGCTGACAGGTACCTAAAAGGGAAACTTGAATCCTTCCGGCAAATTGAAACCGGAAGCCATACCCGCGAACTGATCCTTGTTGCTTTCAGCAACCTTGCGCACTGCGTCATTCACCGCCGCCGCCACCAGGTCTTCCACCAGCGACTGGTCTTCCTGCATCAGCGAGGCATCCAGGGCCACATTCTTGACCTGGTGTTTGCCGTTCATGGTGACTTTAACCAGGCCTGCACCGGATTCGCCAGTAACCTCTCTTTCAGCCAGCTCTTGCTGTGCTTTCTGGAATTGTTCCTGCATTTGCTGCACCTGTTTCATCAGGTCGCCAAAATCAGTCATGGTGTCCTCTTGCTTCAGTAATGTTTTGGGGTGGTAGGTTCTATGCTGTCAGGATCAATGGCACCGGAAAAGCGTTCAAGTATGGCTTTCACCGTTGCGTCATTGGCAAATGTCTCATGGGCTTGTTGCAGGCGCTCCTGGTCCATGCGGTCGCGCCAGGCCGCCGGCGTTTCGGCGGCAATCGTGCCTGGTGTGATCGCCAGGCGCACCTCCTGCCGGAAATAGTCGTTGAGGGCCGTATTGATCCGGCGCAAATGCTCTTCGTTGAACACGGCTGTCTGACTCTCATCCAGCACCAGGCTGACCTGGTTGCCGGTGACCGAGTCCAGGAGACAGTTTGCCGCAATACTCCGGGTTATGCCTTCAAGCGGAAGCTGGTTGAATACGCTGACCCAGCTATCAGTCTTGAAATCAGTCAGGGCTTTGGCGGGTTGGCTGACCAGGGCATCGGCAGCGTCGTGCTTTGGAGCTGCCGGTGCAGACGCTGGCTGATGGGATTCTTCAGGGAGCGACTTTGCCTCTTTGGCCGCAGGCAACACCTGCGCTGCAGTCTCAGTTGCGCGCGTGAATGCCGTATTGGGCATGGCGTCATCGGATTTTACCGAAGACTTGACGCTTTCGCGTTTCAGCCTGACCGCTAGGGTGGCGGCTGTGGCGGCGCGGGTTTCAGGTGATATGGAGTCAGCCGGTTGAGAGGATGGTGAGATTTGCGGATCTGTTAAAGCCGGCTCACTCAGGGGTGACTTTTTTTTTACGTCACCAGCGTCCTGCACCCCGGTCGGCGCAACCGGCGCAGCAGCCATTTCTGCCGGCGTGAAGGCCAGCATGCGCAACGTGGCCATTTCCAGTCCGGCACGGGCATCAATGGCATAGGGCAGGTCTTCCCTGCCCTTCAGGGCAATCTGGTAGTACAACTGCAGGGTTTCCGCAGACAGTTGGCCGGCATGGGCAAGCACCTGCTCACGATCTCCCTGGGCATTATCGATGCCTTCGGGGACGGCCTGGGCGATGGCAACCCGATGCAGATAAGACTGCAAGTCTGCCAGAACGGCGGAAAAATCAGGCGCATGTTCTGCAGCCGCTTCAATGATGCCGAGCATTTCAGCAGCATCCTGCGCCACCAGCGCATCGACAAGGGCATGGATAACACTCTGGTCAATCGTGCCGAGAAAACTGCGCACATCATGATCGGTTATATTGCCGTCACAGTAGCCGATCGCCTGGTCCAGCAGCGTCAGGCAGTCTCGAACACTGCCCTGGGCCGCCCGGCCCAGCTGCCAGAGCGCCGGTTCCTCAAACGGTATTTTTTCTTCATCTAGGATGTATTTGATATGTTCAACCAGGCGCTCCGGACTGATGTTTTTCAGATTGAACTGCAGACAACGTGACAGCACAGTCACCGGCAGCTTTTGCGGATCCGTGGTGGCAAGCAGGAATTTGACATGGGGTGGCGGCTCTTCCAGGGTCTTCAGCAAGGCATTGAAGCTGTGCCCGGACAACATGTGCACCTCGTCGATCAGGTAGACCTTGTAGCGACCGCGAGTCGGGGAATACTGGACATTGTCGAGCAGCTCACGGGTGTCCTCGACCTTGGTGCGGGAGGCCGCATCCACTTCAATCAGGTCGATGAATCGGCCTTCATCAATTTCCCGGCAGGCGCTGCATTCGCCGCAGGGTTCCGAAGTGACCCCCTTCTCGCAATTGAGGCAGCGTGCCAGGATGCGGGCGATGGTGGTCTTGCCAACGCCACGGGTGCCGGTAAACAGATAGGCATGGTGCAGGCGATCGTTATCGAGGGAATTGATCAGGGTTTTGAGGACGTGTCCCTGGCCAGCCATCTCCCGGAAATTACGGGGACGCCATTTTCTTGCCAGTACCTGATATGTCATGGAATACGCGTGGGCCTGATGAGCTGGTCGGCAGTTGCCTGGTCAGCTTGTTGTAAATTTCTCGTTGTATGAAACGATCAGCACATGTTTCTGGAAGCGCCTCTTGCCAGCCACACCCCGGCACATGAATCAGCCGTTACCGCTGCTCCCTTCCGGGCC
>JBMTQX010000013.1:0-63575 GCA_049446715.1 Pseudohongiellaceae bacterium | reverse complement strand
CAAATAATATAAATTTAAAAGCGCTCGACATGCCATTTTATTGCGTATTATTGGTTATTGGAAGAGTCGTATAAAAATTTGTAAAGAATTGTATTGAGAGAGGTAGGCCTTTATCAGGGCGCACAGCCATGACTGGCAATCGTTCTTAAAAGACAATGACCTGGAAGGAAGCATGAGTAGAGGAGGTAGTTGCCATGACAATGCGGTTGCTGAAAGCTTCTTTCAACGCTTATGCGAGTACGAATCAAATCGAAAACCTATTCAACCAGAGAAGATACACGCAGTGATGTCTTTGATTATATCGAGATGTTTTATAACGCCCGGAGACGGCACAGTTTTAATAACCAGAGGTCTCCGGTAGAGTATGAAAAGCAGTACAAAATGAGGCTGGAATCTGTCTAGTGAATTGGTGGCAATTCAGAGGACTAGTGCGCAGAGTATTTTGGTCATTTGTCTAATAAGTTTTTTCTAAGATTAAAAAAGGACTTTAAATATATTTCCTTTGTTGTCCTTTCCTACCGCTGTACCGTTAGAAGTGCCATTACCGACCTTAAATTCTATTTCTATTACAGTGCCTCTATTACCAACTAACATTGCTTGCCAAGAATTAGCTCTTGCAGCACTACCAAAGCTGTAACTGCTTCTATAATCACTCGTCCAAACAGTTTCTAACCTAGATGTTGCTGTTGCATTTGCGGTGATTGATGAAAAAATCGTTGATGTTGAGCACCAGTTTCGCAACTTGCGGACGCGTCAGTGCCATCGGGGGCAAGCGTCGGTCGGAAAGTGCATTCCTGGAGCGAGTGGAAGGGCAGTTCGATGCGCAAGCCCGTTTCAATGTGCTGGTGAATGGCTCGGTAGGGGGCAGGGGAGAGCTAACTAAACGCTGCTGATTCCGGTATCCCGCCACAATACCTGTAACGTGGAACTGCAGGAAATAGGTGAAATACTGGTCACCCTGAACAATCGGGCTTACCGCAAAACCCTCTACCCGGCAGTATAGTCAACCTGAGTTGGCAGTCACAGGTGATTAATATTGCTATTGGTCGCTTGGTCGATGGCAACGGCGTGCCGGTTACCAATGCGGTGATCCAGAATGTCGTGGGAATCGCCATGACCGATGAGAACGGCATCTTCCAGGCCGAGGTCAAGCATGACACCAACAGCCTGGACGTCGTGCAGGGCAGCTTTTGACAATCCTCGCACCAACGACAAGGTGTTGCCGCTTGGCGCCTTGATTTGTCAGTAGGACCAGCCCCAGGTTTTGCGCCGTTCAGGCTGCCACTTCCTTCCAGACAAACAGCCGGATGGACAGCACCAGGAGCACCACCGCCCATAGCCCCATGCCGATAATGGACGGCACCAGTTCAAGCAGACCTGCGCCGTTGATGGCGATTTCCCGCAAACCGGAAGAGATAAAGCTCAGCGGCAGCATTTTTGCCAGGGGTTGAACCAGGTCGGGGAGGGCTTCAATCGGAAAGAAAATGCCCGAGAGGATCATTTGCGGAAATGTCACCAGGTTGCCTATGGCCATGATAGCCTGCTGGGTTTGGGCAAGACTGCCGAGACAGAAGCCGATGCATAGAAAAATCACCGTGCCGACCAGGATGAACAGGTAAAGCGACAGCAAGTTGCCGACAAAGACGACATGAAAGAGAAAGATAGCTGCCAGGATCAGGCCGGTGATCTGGACTAGGCAGATCGACAGTCGGGCGATGACCAGGCCGCCGATGAAGTCACGGGGCTGAATCGGCGTCACAAACAGGCGTTTGAGAATGCCCTTGCGCCGGTACTCGACGATGTTGAAGCCGCTGCCGGCGATGGCGATGTTCATGATGCTGAAGGCCAGCAGGCCCGGCACCACGAAATCCAGATAGCTCTGCGTGCGTGACTGAACATCCTCCACATTCAGGTCAAATAGGGGCTCGGTATTGCGTAACTGGCGTTCCACGTCTACCAGGGCTGTGCGCAGTACCGGCATGACGATAGCGGCCTGGCGCACCTGGGAGGCATCGATCAGGACGGTCAGATCGGCGGGCGTGCCGCTGTCCTGGAAATTGTCGGGCAGAACCAGGACAACGGTCTTGTCACCGGCGATCAACTGCTCACGCAGTTCCTCTTCATTACCAATGGTGATGTTGAAGAGCAGGGTGCTTTCCAGTGATGCGATGAAATCTGTTGAGATGTTGTTGTTGGCGTTGTTCACTATTCCCAGCTCGATGGGCTCGGGGTCGCCGCCACTGGCGAAGCTGATGATGAACATGAACACCAGGGGAAAGAACAGGCCAAAAAAAATCGCCTGGCGGTCCCGTGAGTGAATTTTCAGCATGACCTTTGCAAACTTGAAGGCCTTGGACATGGTTATTCCCTCAGCTCATGACCGGTGAGGGTCAGGAAAACATCTTCCAAGTTGCCGTGCAGAGGCGCTTGGGGTGGTTCCGGGGCATGGCGCAGGATCAACTCTTGCGGCTCGCCTTCGGCAATGACCTCGCCGTGATCCATGATGGCGAGTCGGTGGCACAGGTATTCGGCTTCTTCCATGTTGTGCGTGGTCAGCACAATAGTCATGCCTGCGGCATTGAGTTTTTTGACCAGGTCCCACAGGTTGCGCTTGGCCTGCGGGTCGAGTCCGGTTGTGGGTTCATCGAGAAACAGTACCTTGGGCTCGTTGACCAGGGCGCAGGCAATGGAAAAACGCTGCTTCTGGCCACCGGACAGGTGCGCGGGTTTGGCATGGGCTTTTTCAGCCAGGTTCACTTTCTTCAGTAAGGCGATGGGATCGTCGTCGCGGCCATACAGGTTGCTGAACAGGGTCATCAGTTCGGCGAGGGACAGGTGATCGAAATAGTCATTGGCCTGGAGCTGAACACCAATGACTTTCTTGACGTCATAGGGGTGCGTGGTGACATTAATGCCGTCTACGAGGGCTTCACCGCCATCGATGTCGGTGAGGCCTTCAATCATTTCCAGGGTCGTGGTTTTCCCAGCGCCGTTGGGACCGAGTATGCCGTAAATCTGGCCGCTTTCGATGTTCAGCGAGATGCCATTGACGGCATGGAAGAAGGCGCCTTTCTCATCCGGCTTGGGGTATTTTTTGGCGAGGTTGGTGACCTGGACAATGGGCATGACATCTTCCTGACTAAGTGGCCGGGCCATGATACTGCATTGTTCGGGTGGGACAAGCCAGTGTGCCCGGCCTGCAGGAATCAGCGGATGGTGTTGGCGTCAGGATTGGCGAAATCAACCGGGTCTTCGATCCGGCAGTTGTCGTCCTTCATGCACTCTTCCTGCAACAGACGCGCCGTGTCGAGTCGGGGCTCAGGTGGCGGCTGCAGGAAGCCGGCGGAATAACGTCCCATGGCGAGTTCGAACGGGGTACGACCGGCAGCATCTTCGGTTTCCTGGGCAATGCCCTGGTCGATTAGGTATTTGACGATTTTGTTCCAGCCAATTTTGGCTGCCGCATGCAGGGCGGTCTGGCCATCGGCATACACACTGTTCATGCGATAGCGGTCACCAGAGCGGTCATCGAGTTCGACGCTGGTGGCAGGGCGCAAAGCCGGGTCTCCAGTAACAGCATTGATATCGGCCCCGGCATCCAGCAGAACCTGGATGGTTTCGATACTTTCTTCTTCGGTCTTGTAACGCCCGCGTGTGGGATCATCCGGCCACTGGATACCGGATACGACCAGCAGCGGCGTATGCCCCTGGGCGTTGGGCAGGTCCACGAGCGCGCCGTGGGACAGCAGCAATTTCACGGACTCCGTATCAGCGGAGCGGGCGGCCCTTAATAGCGGCGTAGCACCGTTAGACAACGGGTTATCTGCACCACGGTCAAAAACGGCATTGCGGTACGGCGGGCGCAGTTTCAGTTGCATATTTGGATTGGCGCCTTTTGCCAGCAGCACCCTGGCGACATCGTAGCCTGTGGTAGTGCCCTGGGATGGAATATCCGGTCTGCCACCTACCGGCATGGTGTTCAGGTCGATGGCATTGTAGAGGGGGGCCCGGCCGAAGATATCCCACTGGTTGACGTCGGCGCCGGCCTCAATGAGGGCCATGGCCGTTTCGAAATGCATGTTGATCAGGGCCAGGTTGAGCGGCGAAACCCGGTCAGGGTCAATGGTGTTCAGGTCGGCGCCACCTGCGGCCAGTACTGTGATGCATTCGGTGCAACCTTCACGCGCGGCATAATGCAGCGGCGCAAAACCACCGTTGTTCATGTCCTTGGGCCGCGGCTCGTTGAGCATGGTGCGTTCCCACACGCGGGCGGTGCTTTTCAGGTCGATGTCGGCGCCATGATCGATCAACAGGGCCAGCATCTCATGCTGGGCGTGGGCAGCTGCCCACATCGCGGCGGTCTGGCCGCCCCACTGTTCGCGGGCATTGATATCGGCGCCGTGTGCCAGCAGCAGTTCGGCGGCTGCCAGGTTGCCGGCACGGGCCACAACCATCAGCGGCGTTTCGCCTTCCAGGTTCACCAGGTTCGGATCCGCGCCATGCGCCAGAAGGCTGTTCAGAATGGCCACATTGCCCTGCATGGCGGCTTCGCCCATGGTGTTAGCCCCATAGTCATTGCGGTGATTAACGCTGGCCCCGGCTTTCACGAGGGCATCGACTAGGGCTTCGTCGCCCTGGTACACGGCATAGAGCAATGCGGAGGTGCCGTCGGACTGAACGGCGTTGACATCAGTGCCCTCGGCAATCATGTCCAGGGCATGGTCGCGCTTGCCATCAGCTACGACGTCGGCCAGGTTGCCGTGAGCGAACAGGCTCGTGCTGGTCAGCAGGGCCAGCAGCAGGCAAACCCGTTGCAGCAGATTTTGCATGACAGCGTGACTGCGGAAAGCAGGGCGTATCAAATCAGATTTCCGCCAGTTCACCGGTAGCATCACCAAAGCTTTCCTGGGCGACACCGGCGCGGTTGAGCAGGGTCAGCAGCAGGTTGGCATGCGGCGTATCCTGGTTGTAGGCCAGGTGTTGTCCGCCACGGATGGTGCCGCCGCCAAGACCGAAGACCGCACTGGGCAACGGATCCTGGTTGTGCTTGTCGCTGTTGCTCATGTTGGAGCCAAACAGGATGATGGAGTTGTCCAGCACCGTACCATCGCCTTCCGGCATGTTGTCGAGCTTGTCCAGGAACTTGGTAAAGACCTGGGTGTGGAACGCCTGCACGCGGGTGAGACGGGCTTTCTTGTCCGGATCATCGCCGTGATGCGACAGCGGGTGGAATGCCTCCGTGACGCCCAGGTTGCCGTAGGTACGCATGCTGACTTCCTTCTCCATCAGGAAGGTGGCGACGTTGGTCAGGTTGATCTGGTAGGAAAGCGCGAGCAGGTCAAACAGGATCGTCAGGTGATCCTCGAAATTGTTCGGAATGCCTACAGGTGCGGAAGGAATATCCACGCCGCTCAGGTCCTGTTCCTTCATCATCTGGACGCGACGTTCGATTTCGCGGACCGATTCAAGATAGTTGTCCACCCGTGCCACGTCTTCTGCGCCGAGTTTTTTCTGCAGGCTGGTGGCATCGCCCATGATGGAGTCGAGGATGCTGCCGGTTTCGTTGACGATGGCATCGCGTTCAGCGGCATTGTCGCCCTGGCCGAAGAGCTGGAAGAACAGCTTGCGCGGGTTGTTTTCGGCAGGCAAGCCGACATCCGGCGTCGGGAAGGCGATGGAACTGCCAAAGGAGCACGAGAAGCCAGGGGCGCACGGGCCGCCTGTAGGCGTGCCGACTTCAATGGACGGGAACGTGGTGCCCTGACCGATCTGCTGGGCCGCAATCTGGTCTGCAGTGACGCCCTTGCTGGGGTCGCTGTTGTCGTTGGGGGCCACACAACGCAGCCAGGTGCCGACAACGATGCCGTGTGGGTCATTGCTCTCTGCCGGCTTGTTGCGCAGGCCGGAGACGATGGTCATCTTGTTCTTGTGGGCTGCGGCCGGCTGCAGGATCGGGGAGACGTCGAAATCACGCCCGGTGGTGGTGGGTACCCAGTTTTCCATGACAGCGCCATGGGGGAAGTAGACAAAGCCCAGGCGCGGCTGAATGACGGCGGCTGTCTGGGCCAGCGCCGTGGCGGCAGGAATCATGGCATCCAGCAGAGGCAGGCCTACGCTGGTACCCAGGCCCCGCAGTACAGTACGGCGTGAAAGGTGCTTTTTGCTGATAAACATCGCGTGCTCCTGTGGTGTCTTTGCCAGCCCGGCAGACCAGGCTGGATATTGGCTTCGATGGTACTGAATTCCGGCCTTTTTTTCATTAACCGGGACGTAAAATGCGCAATATTTCCCTGATGTACGCTGATCTGACCGGCCGCGATCATCCCCATTGGCAAATCACATTAATCTATTGATAACAGGAAGTTACGGGGACTTCCCGGACAATATTGGCTGAGCGGGATCAGGCGTCCGGCGTATAGTGCGGCACCAGGCTTTCGTGGGCGCGACGAATGAACTGTTCCGGGTCGCCATAGCGGGCATCGTATTCCGCCGTCGGGTCCTGGGAGAGGGTGTCGGTGACACTGTTGGCAGCCCTGAAGCCGTCGCTGATGCGCTGGAAAATGGTGCTGTACATGTCCCGCATGGCCTGCAGTTCCGCTTTGGTCATGACCGGTCCGTTGGCGGGCACGATGACGGTGTCGTCATTGGCAATCTCCAGCAGCACTTCCAGTCCATTGGCCAGGCCGCCAATCCAGCCGCCGGTCCACCAGTCCATCAGGGGCCAGCC
Organism: Pseudohongiellaceae bacterium; assembly: GCA_049446715.1. Classification (GTDB taxonomy): domain Bacteria; phylum Pseudomonadota; class Gammaproteobacteria; order Pseudomonadales; family Pseudohongiellaceae; genus Eutrophocola. Next base: position 56,848 of record JBMTQX010000013.1, on the reverse strand, counting down.
GGCATTGTCTACCACACCGCCGCCGTGCAGCACATTGTCCTCGGGCAGGTAGATGTAGAGATCGCCATCGGTATGCGCCTGGCGCAGGTAGCCATACTGCAGGGTAGTGCCGCCGACATTCAGGTCGCCATAGTGGTAGAAGGTTTCGCTCGGCTGCGCGCTTTCAGGCAGGGGGGCAAAGGTCCGGTTTTCCCAGGGCCAGGTGATGGCGGTTGTCAACCATTGGCGGGTATTTTCATGGGCAAAAATGGGGACACCGCGGGCTCCCAGTACCGGGTTGAGGCCAGTCTGTTCCGGGTGCCAGTGGGTATTCACAAGCAGGGCGATATCAGCATCATCGGTGGCCTCACGGATCGCGGCCAGGGTTTGGTCAGCATAGGCTTGCAGGCCACCATCAATGACTACGGCATCGCCGTTGGCAACCTGTTTGACCAGGATGTTGGTGCCGGTACCGGTAATCAGGGTGAGGCCGTTATCCAGCGATTGCGTGCCGATCTCCTGCGCCTGAGCTGTGGCCAGAGTGCCTGCCAGGCCAGCCATTGTCACCAGGCATAACGTCAGTAACCGGGTTAGTCTCGCGGTGAGCAAACGGGTGAACACTCTGGTGTGGGCAGGGTATGGCATAGGTTCAGTAGCTGGATGCATGTCTTGCTGATTCAAATGTGGATTCAGGAGGTGCTGGTGTCAGGGCCCGTGAGTATAGAGTAGGGTTCAGGAACAATCCAGAAAGGGGGCAGCCCCCGGGTTGCCATGCTTTCCTTGTCTTGATCCCATGGGTGGATTATCCTTTCGCGGTTAATGCAAAAACAATAAAAAATACATTCGCCAATTAAACCGATCCGGCCTGTGTCGACTACAGGAGGCCGGCCTGAAAATTCAACAGCCCGAAACAAGGCCTGCGAAGTAACAGCCTTTACCAACAGGGGAAACCAGTAACATGAACACGCCATCTGATCCACGCCAGATAATTGACCAATCCAAAATGACCACGCCGATGATTATCGTCGTTGCCCTGACCGTCCTGCTCAACGCGATGGACGGTTTCGATGTGCTTGCCATCAGCTTTGCCTCGCCCGGTATTTCCGCTGAGTGGGGTGTCAACCTGGGTAACCTGGGACTGCTGATGGGTATGGAACTGGTCGGCATGATGATCGGTTCCGTCCTGATCGGCGGTCTGGCCGACAAGCATGGCCGCCGGCCGGTGCTGCTGGGCTGTCTGATCTTCATGGCTGGCGGCATGGTGCTGGCAACAACGTCTTCCAATCCCTACCAGCTGGCGTTTTACCGCGTCCTGACCGGCCTGGGTATCGGCGGCATGCTGTCCTGTACCAATGCCACAGTGGCTGAGTTTTCCAACGTGAAATGGCGCAGCTTGTGTATTTCCCTGATGGTTATCGGGTATCCGCTGGGCGGAACCTTTGGCGGCATGTTCGCCTCGTACCTGCTGAGCCTGTACGATTGGCGTTCGGTGTTTTACTTCGGTGCCGGCGTCACCGCGGTCCTGTTCCCGCTGGTCTTTTTCTTTGTCCCGGAATCCGTGCACTGGCTGGCCCGCAAGCAACCTGAAAATGCCCTGGCCCGAATCAACGACGGCCTGACCAAGCTGAAACTGCCGACGACCACTGAACTGCCTGTCGTGGACGAATCCGAAAAGCAGAAATCCGTCAAGGACATATTCTCGCCGGCCCTGATCGCCACCACCCTGATTGTCACCCTGGCCTACTTCTGCCATATCTGGACCTTCTACTTCATTCTCAAGTGGACCCCGAAGATTGTTGTGGACATGGGCTTTGCACCGTCTTCAGCTGGTTACGTCCTGACTTGGGCGAACTTCGGTGGCGCGCTGGGTGGTGCAGTCTTCGGCATACTGACCGCCAAGATTGGTCTGAAGCCGCTAACCATCACCATTCTGTTCATCACGACAGTATTTATTCTGGTCTTCGGCAACACACCGGCCGACCTGCGGACCATGGGTATGCTGGCCGCGACTGCAGGCTTCTTTGGTAACGCCGGTATTTCCGGCCTGTACTCCATTGTGGCTTACGCCTTCCCGACCCATGTGCGTGCCACCGGTACCGGTTTTGTGATCGGTGTCGGCCGCATAGGCGGTATTGCCTCGCCCTGGGTAGCCGGTTTGCTGATGGAAGGCGGGTCTTCACTGCCCACCGTGGCCATCTTTATGGCCGCCGGTTCTTTCCTGGCAGCCTGTGCCCTGTGCTTCCTCAAAATAGGCACGGACAAGCCGGCCACCGCCCCGAGTACCATGGGCAAGGCAGCAGAAAGTGTTGCCGGTGCGGAGCCCAATCCCGCATGAACCCGAACCGGGTAAATCCCCAAAAGGCAGGCCTCCGGGCCTGCCTTTTGTTTATGGGAGGCAGCATAATATTTTGCACGCCTTTAGACAGGCGTGCAGCAGTCTTCTACAATAATCCGCTGATCAACCTGATATAGCCAAAATGCCTAGTCTGTCTGTACGCCGATTCATCATCAATACTCTGCTGGTAGTGGCAGGCAGCAGCCTGTGGGCCGGATTGCCTGTTCAGGCGCAGCAGAGAGCAGAAAGTCCTGGGCAAGTTGCCGCGGCGGCAGCCAGCACAGCAACCGCCGGGAAAACGGCCACGACGGTACCTGCCAACTCACTGCAGCCATTAATGTCTGAAGCCGAGATGTCTGAAGCCGACGCTGCGCCTGCCGAAGCCACCCTGGCGACGGCTTCAGCAGCCGGGTATGCGGCCATGGGTCCCGGTGTCTGTTCGGTTGTCGAGGAAGTCATCAGGCAGTTCTGCGCGGCAAACCCAGGCGATATCAGCTGCCAGTTCCAGTAGTCATACCCATATTCGATTTTGCACTTTCGGAATCACCGGCTGGTGAGTCCGGACCGAAACAATACGGTTCGTGAAAGCGGCCGAGATGGAAACCCATGAAACCAGTTATATCCATACAAAATCTTTCCAAGACCTACGGGTCCGGATTTCAGGCCCTGAAAAATGTCAGCCTGGATATCATGGAAGGTGAGATCATTGCCTTGCTGGGACCCAACGGGGCCGGCAAGACCACGCTGATCAGCATCATCTGCGGCATTGTCAATCCCTCTGAGGGCCGTGTGAGCGTGCAAGGCCATGACATTCTCAAACAATACCGCCAGGCCCGGAGCGAAATAGGCCTGGTGCCCCAGGAGCTGACGACAGATTCCTTCGAGTCAGTCTGGAACACGCTGGCATTTTCCCGCGGCCTGTTTGGCAAGGCGCCGGATCCTGCGCACCTGGAGAAAGTGCTCAAGGCCTTGTCGCTCTGGGACAAAAAGGACAACCGCATCATGACCCTGTCCGGCGGCATGAAGCGTCGTGTCATGATTGGCAAGGCCCTGTCCCATGAGCCGCGCATCCTGTTTCTCGATGAGCCCACAGCAGGTGTGGATGTCGAGCTGCGCAAGGACATGTGGCAGGTGGTGCGCGAGCTTCGGGATTCCGGTGTCACCATCATCCTGACCACACATTACATCGAGGAAGCCGAGGAAATGGCCGATCGTATTGGTGTCATCAACAAGGGTGAGCTGATGCTGGTCGAGCAAAAGCAAGAGCTGATGCGCAAGCTCGGCGAGAAGCGCCTGATTCTCCACCTGAGTGAGACCCTGACCGCGGTCCCCGAGGCTTTGGCCGGGTTCAATCTGGAGCTGCGCAGCGAGGGCCAGCAACTCGTCTATACCTATGATGCCCAGCAGGAAAGTTCCGATATCACGGCGCTGCTGGATGCGCTGGAGGCTGTCAACCTGCAATTCAAGGACCTGGAAACCCGCCAGAATTCCCTGGAAGAAATTTTCGTCAACCTGGTGAAAAAATGAATTTTTACGCGATCAAGGCCATCTACAAATTTGAAATGGCGCGGACCTGGCGCACCATTGCACAGAGCATCGTGTCCCCGGTCGTCTCCACCTCCCTCTATTTTGTCGTCTTCGGCGGGGCCATTGGTTCGCGCATGAGCGACATCGGCGGTGTCAGCTACGGGGCCTTCCTGGTGCCGGGACTGATCATGATGACCCTGCTGACACAGAGTATTTCCAATGCCTCGTTTGGTATTTATTTTCCGCGTTTTACCGGGACCATTTATGAAGTGCTGTCGGCACCGATTTCACCGGCTGAGATCGTGATGGGCTATGTCGGTGCGGCGGCGACGAAAGCCGTCATGATCGGTATGATCATTCTCATCACTTCATCACTGTTCGTGGACCTGCAGATTCTGCATCCGGTCTCCATGTTCCTGTTCCTAATCCTGACGGCAATGACCTTCAGCCTGTTCGGCTTCATCATCGGTATTTGGGCGGATAACTTCGAGAAGCTGCAGATCATTCCGTTACTGGTGGTGATGCCGCTGACCTTTCTGGGCGGCAGTTTCTATTCGATCAACATGTTGCCGGGAATCTGGCAGAAAGTGTCGCTGTTCAACCCGGTGGTCTACCTGGTTAGCGGCTTCCGCTGGAGCTTTTACGAGATTTCCGACGTCAATGTTGCTATCAGCATGATGATGACGCTGTTTTTCCTGGGAACCTGTATTATCGTCCTGCACTGGATCTTTAAGACCGGCTACCGCCTAAAGAACTAGTTGTTCAGGGCGGCGGCCTGGGGGATTGGCGTTTTCGATCCCGGAATTTTATACTTCTGCGCACATTTGCCGGCGCAACTAAAAAATACTGGCAAACAAAGGGGTTTATGATGCAAGCAGTTAGAAAAACACGGCTGGCGGTTGCTGCCGCAACAGTTATCGCGACCGCGCTGGCCACCGGTTGTTCGCCAGAGCAGGACACCGCCCAGGAAACGATTCAACAAACATCTCCGCAAACCACGCAAGCCTTAGCCCAGGAGGATTTCCAGAGTGTGGGCAGGGGCTGGCCTCTGGCTGTCGATATTGCCGATTACGAAGTCACCGGTGCCACGTTTCGCGGCGGTTTCTTCCAGCCCGGGGTAGAGCGTACCTTCCTGGGTGGCGCCATGGGCGGTGAAACGCCACCGGGCGTGGAACCCTTGGAACGTGACCTGTTCACCTCGGATGATTTTTATGCCGATCGTGATTTATGGACCGACCCGCGCTATTTCCGCTGCAATTCGTCTGCGGCGATCGAGGACCTCTGGGGCGCCAATGCCACCGGCAACCAGATCATGGGGCCGAATCCACCGGCAACCGCGCCGTGGGGCAAGTGTGAAAATGACTACCCGCGTGAAGCCATTGTCAGCCCCTATCCCTTCAAAACCGCCCAGGAGCACTACGAAGCACTGCTGGCTGAAACAGAATCACGTGGCGGCCCGACCGAGCATACCTATGCCACTGTACCCGGTGAGTGGAGCGGGGTTTATGCCCACCCTGGCCGGACCAACGAGTACTGGTACAAGATGCGCTATAACCAGATGCCCACCATCCTGTCGCTGCTGACCGAGGAATACCAGACGTACTACGTGCAGGAGGCTTACCACCATGGCAATACGAACGCGCCGCAGTGGCAGTCACAGTATTGCTGGCCGGAAGGCTTTACGCGTCGTTTCCATGAATTCGCGGTGTGGGAGCATTACCTTACCGTCACCCCGAACATGGTCCAGATTGTCGCTGGCGTGGCCCGCAACTTTATTACCGATATCCATATTGGCCGCGAGTTCAACATGGAAGGGGTTGTTCCGCGACTGGGAGCGGATGTGCCGCGCTGGTACGGTGAAAGCATCGGTTTCTGGGATGGTGATGCCCTGATTACCTGGACATCCAACATCCAGGGCTGGAAGAACCATGCCGCCCCGGAGCATTCCAACATGATGCAGACCATTGAGATCTACACGCCGAATCACGATGAGAACGGCAACTTCACCGGTCTGAATCACGAAACCATTTTCTACGATCCTGAAGTCTGGGTTGAGCCGGTCCGGATTGTCCGCAATCTGCAGAAACAGAACGACTTTGATGATCCCGAGGCACCGCCTTACGTGTTCATCGAATGCATCCAGTCCATCTTCCCGATTGATGGCCGGGCGACACCCGTTTCCCATGGACAAGTGATAGAATACGAAATTCCGGACATGTACGGCCGCCCCTGGGCGCATTACTGGGAAGAATATTTCGAACAGGATATGGACAGACCGGAAGAAGAGGATATATTCAGCTTCTAGTCAGAATAACTAGGCCATAATAATGAAAACCATGGGGGAGAAGGAGTAAATAATGAAACTTATCAAGAAGTTAGCTAAACCAATCGCGGCCTCTCTGGCCGTAGCCGGCTTGGTCGGTGCTCCGGCACAGGCGCATCACTCGTTTGCCATGTACGACATGCAGAACATTCGCGTGTTCACCGGCGTGGTGACCCGAGTCGACCCGGCAGCAAACCACCTGGCCATCTTTTTCGCCCCGATGAATGAAGAGCGCAAGAACGTCCTCAGGGACGAAAACGGCGAGCCGATCATCTGGTCCGTGGAAATGGGCGGTTCTGCCCAGATGGCGCGTCAGGGCGTTTCCGTAAACTCGTTCCCGCAGGGCACGGTCTTCAGTGTGGCCATGCATCCGCTGCGCAACGGTGAAAATGCCGGGTCTCGCGAAGGCGGTATGTTCAAGTGTCCGGAAAGAACACCGCCGGCCCCGGGCATGCATTGCGATTCCGTGGAAGGCAGTATCCAGATCGGTAATGATCCGCTGCCTGAAGGCACCCTGGAATGATGTTTGATTAACCCAGTTCAAGTAAAAAAGGCGCTTATTAAGCGCCTTTTTTATTTCAGAATATGTTGTTTGGAAAATGAATAAGGCTACGCCATTTAGCCCTGGTAAACCCAGTACTCGGGGCCTTTTTCCGCTTCCAGCCGGGCCAGTTGTTCCCGGTGTATTGCCGCAACACGTTCCGGTGTAATCACCTCGCGGCTATCGACCGGGGTAATACTGACACTGGTTTTATCCTCATACAGGTTTTCACCCTTGAGCAGGGCCCTGTCATCGTAAGGCCAGATAAACGCCTGCCGGCTTTGCAGGTGGTACCAGGTGTCGTCATCATCAGCCTGGTAGCCGAGATTCTTCAGGTCGCTGCCCTTGATCAACTGGTTGAAGGTCAGCTCATCGGCAACACCCCAGTCATTCACGGCGATGAAGTCGTTCGAATTCCAGAGCACAGCGCCTGTCACGGCATTGTAAAAGCCCTTAACGCCTTCCTTGCCCTCGATAATGACCGGATTGTCCCCCCACGACACGCGGTAGACAGGATTGTCGACCATCATGTCCGCCGCCGTGATCAGGTCAAATTGCCCGGAGCCTTCCAGATGAACATGGCGGCGGAAATTTTCCAGCATGGCGCGATGCAGCGGATTGGTGGTTTTTTGCAGCAGATCCTCGACCGGATCCATGCAGTGATAAACAGCTTCTTCAAAGCGATTCACGATTCCCCCTAGTGATCCTGTTGTGCTCTCTGCCGGATCAGATAGTTGATTGGTGTGTTGGCAATTTAACCTGTCATGTCAGCGCCTGGCGAGCGCGGTGTTTACCAGTGTCTCACTCAGGTCGCGTAACTGAGCTCTGGCATCGGCATCATAGGCCTGTGCATCGGCCCGGGCCTGGTTGAGTGTATCAAAATAAGCGCCAGTGATGCTGGCCAGCGCCGGATTGTCTATCAGGTTTTCCAGGGCATCGGCGCCGTCACCGACCGTGGTGCGGCTGTCCGGCAGGGCGGTGGAATCCAGAACCATCTTTGTGCTCATGAGGGTTGCCGGGTGCAGGCTGTTGGCGGTCACGCCGGTTCCGGCAAGTTGCTCAGCGAGATCATGGGCATGCAGTATCTGCGCGAGCTTGCTCTGGCGGTAGCCTAGGCCGTCATCGTATTCATGTTCCAGCATGACATCGTCGAAGCGCACGGGTGCCTGGGCGAGGGACGCCACGTTGATTATCCGGGCAGGGGCTGAAGCCTTCAGGACCGGGGTCAGCTCCCGGGCCAGCAGATAACCCGCCAGATAATTAACGGCAAAGAACAGCTCATACCCGTCGCGGCTAAGCGCCCGGGGGGAGTCAGGCGTGCGTGGGCCGATTCCGGCATTGTTGACCAGCACATCCAGGCGGCCCCGGGTAGACAGGATGTCATCGGCCAGGCGTTTAACCTCTTGCAAGGAGGACAGGTCGGCGTTGAAATACTGGAGCGTGTCGTTGCCGGTTTCCTGGCGCAGGGCATCCAGCGTCTGCTGGCCTTTGTCAGGGTCACGTCCATGCAGCAGAACCTGCCAGCCTTTACCAGCCAGGCGGCGTGCTGTTTCTTTTCCGAGTCCGTCAGTAGAGCCTGTGATCAGTATGGTCTTTTGCATGGCGCTGTCTGTTAATTTGTCGTGCACCATTTTAACAGTCAATGCCAGCCTTGCCAGTCCATCCCGGTGAGAAAAGGCAGGGAGGGCAATGCGGGTCTGGCACGAAAAAGGCCCTGCCGGTTATGGCTGCAGTAAGATGCTGCAACGCAAGCCGGAAGGGCCTTTCTAAGCCGGTGGCAATACAGGGTTTGCCCCGGTTGGTGACAGGTCGCTCTAGTTGGTGAAGCCGTAGAGACGATGAGGATTGTCGACCAGCAGTTTCTGCTGCGTTTCGGCATCCGCTGCCATCAGCGGAATCAAGTCAACCAGGTCGCCATCGTTGGGCATGTGCTCCTTGATGTTGGGATGCGGCCAATCGGTTCCCCACAGCACACGATCCGGAGCAATGTCGATGATCGCTTTGGCAAACGGCATGGCATCGGTGAACGGCGGGCCCATGGACGAGATACGCTCGGCGCCACAAACCTTGATCCAGCAGTTATCGCGCCGGGCAAATTCCAGCAGGATCCTGAAAGGTTCCTGATCCAGGCCATCCCTAGTCGGCACACGACCCATGTGGTCAATGATGTACGGGATAGGCAGGTTGTCCAGCAGGTCCTGGAAGTCGACCAGGTCGATGGCGTCGAAATGCAGTACAACATGCCAGCCGAAGCCTTTTATCTTGTTGATAATGCTATGGAATTTGTCCATGTCCGGAATGCCGCCGAGATGGCGTACGAAGTTGAAGCGGCAACCGCGACAGCCGCCTTCGTGCAGTTTCTCGATATCGGCTTCGGTGAAGTCGTCATTGATGTTGGCCACACCACGATAAGCGCCACCGCTCTGGGCAATGGCATCCAGGATCGGGTCGTTGTTGATGCCATGGCAACTGGCATTGACCAGCACAGCGCGGGTCAGGCCCAGAATGCTCTGCAGCTTCTTGAAGTCGTCCAGACCGGCATCGGGCGGCGTGTAGGTACGGGTGGGTGAGTAGGGATATTTGTCGCCCGGCCCGAAGATATGGCAATGCGCATCAGTGGCGTTGGCAGGCAACTTGAACTGGGGCGTTTTGGTATTCGGATCAGGTGCTTTACAGGTTTTTGTCATGAATTCTCTTCCCCAAGAAAATGTCGATTTGGCAAAGCGCGCTAATGTATCACAAAGGGCCGTTTCGGCCTAAATTTGTCTGTAGTGGATGCCGTGCAGCAAGCCGGCGGGGGCATCCTGACTGTCCTTTTTTCAGCCAATACAGTAGTCTTCAGGGCCCTAAGAGATAATTGACCTGTGGGAGTTTACTGCATGAACCGATCAATCAAGATTGCCAGATCCACACGGATTTTCAGCTTGGGCTGCCTGGTTTATCTGGTTTCTCTGATACCCGCTGCAGCGGCCCAGGAGTGCGACAGGGACTGTCTGGAAAACATGATCGACAGCTACCTAGATGCCGTCATCGATAACAACCCGGCTGCGGTGCCAATGACCAGTGATGTGCGCTTCACTGAAAACGGCCAGCGCCTGATGCTGCGCGATGGCCTGTGGCAGACCATGGTCGGTAAGGGTGACTACCGGATTTTTGTCGCTGATGTCGCAGCTCAGCAGGTGGCTTTTATCGGCAATATCTATGAAGAACATCGTGACCCCGCCCAGATGACGCCTGCCATGCTGGCGTTGCGCCTGCGCCTCGATAAAGGCGCGATCAGTGAGATCGAGCATTTTGTCGTGCGCAGTACCGCGGCGGCCGAACGCATCAGCGCCACGCGCCCCAGGTCGGTTTTCTCCGAAGCGGTACCGCAAGCGCAGCGCAATACCCGGCAGGAACTGCTGGAAATCGCCAACATGTACTTTGTCGGCATGCAGCAGAATGATGGCCAGATGGACTATCCCTTTGCCGATGACTGTGACCGTATTGAAAACGGCATGCAAAGCACCAATGCGCCGACACCGCCCGGAGAAGTGCGCCCCGATCCGTCCGACGCATCGGTGTATTCATCCCAATGGAGTTGCATGGAACAGTTTGAGTCCGGTCTCATCTTCTTTGTGAACCGGATTCGTGACCGCCGCTTTGTAGCTGTTGATGAAGAGCGTGGCCTGGTTTACGCCTTCGTGTTCTTTGACCATTCCGGGGGTGAATTCCGCCATGGCGTCACGCCCACCGGACGTGAAGTCACGGCAGGTCCGGTGCAACCCTGGACCTGGGATATTGCCGAGATCTTCAAGATTTACGATGGCAAGATCCACGAAATCGAGGCCATCCTGGAGCGTGTGCCCTATGGCATGAATTCCGGCTGGTCGACATGGGAGCAGGGCATGTCGTCAGAACTGCACGATGTGACTTTTTCGGAGGACTGACGTCTCAGACGATAGAAGGAGAAAAGGAGAAAAGGAGAAAAGGAAGAAGGGAAAAAAGGGCGAAAACTGATTTTGGTGGCTACATGCCATTCTTTGACCTGAATCGCAAGACAGGGTGATGGCGTTTCCTGATTATAGGCAAATGCTTCGTGATGCTGATTTACACAAGAAGGTTTGATTCTCATGGCCGCCCTTTTTTCCCTTCCTCCCTTCTGCCTTTCTTCCAACCCTGACATTTTCTACAATGACGGGCTTGCGAATCTCATGTAGTCCCTACCCATGTTTCTGACCATCAAAACCATCCACATGTGCTGTGCGCTGATCAGCTTTACCGGTTTCCTGTTTCGTTCCTATCTCATGGTGATTGATTCCAGGTGGCTCAATCACAAGCTGATCCTGGTCATGCCCCATCTGGTGGACACTGTCTTTCTGCTCAGCGGTTTCACCATGGCCTTTATGCTCAACATCGGCCTGTTCGCCCAGGGCTGGTTGACCATGAAAATTTTCCTGCTGATGTTTTACCTGCTGTTTGTGGGTATTGCCCTGAATCGGGGTAAAACCAAGTACATCCGCATCATCGCTTTCTTAATGGGCGTATTTACGTTTGTCTATATCGTCGGCATCGCGGTCAACAAGACCGCCATCTCCTGGTTCGTGCTGATTTGAACGGTTACTTGTAACGCACGCCGCTTTTGAACACGAGTGCCGGTTCGCGCAATGTGCTGAAGTGGCGCAGCGGACTGCCTTTTACCGCCATGATGTCAGCCTGTTTCCCCGGGGTAATGGTGCCAACCTGGTCCGCCACGCCCATGTAAGCGGCAGAATCGGCAGTGGCCCACTTGATCGCCACCAGCGGATCCATGCCAAGTTCAAACACCCAGGTTTCCAGTTCACGCCAGGTGGCTTCACTGGCCGGGTGCCCGAATGTGCCCTCATCACTGCCAAAGGTAAAGATCACGCCGCGACTGCCCAGGCTTTGCAGTTTGCGCTTGATCGTGTCCGCGGCCGCCGACGGCTGCACGTTAAAGGTGGCATTGTCGATGGCCTGGCGGATGTCCCGCTCGATGTCATCAGGCAGGCCAACAAAATTTTTCGGATCTTCCAGCCATTCCGGGTCTGCCGCCAGTTCATCCGTATTCAGGACCATGCCGATAGTGGGGTTCCAGTACAGCGGCGGTCCACTGGCTACGCGCGCGGCGACCATGTCGAGAATGTCTTGCGGGTAGGTCGGGGTGGTAACGCCGATATGCTGGATTTCATCCACACCGGCTTTCAGGGCGATGCGGATCTCCTTGTCTTCACGACCGTGCGCGGTGACGCGGATACCGGCCGCATGGGCGGTTTCCACGATGGCATTGAACTGCTCCTGAAAGTCCGGGGTGGCACCCAGCACCTTGATGATATCGACACCGGCATCAATCTGGCGCTGTGTCTTGCGGCGGGCATCGCGCACATCAGAGACCGGTATCACGTGTGGTGTATTCATGGTGGCGCTGGCGGGCATGAGGGCGCTGCCGGCGGTGTAGATGGTGGGGCCGGGTAAATCACCGCCCTCTATACGGTCACGAACGGCCATGATGTCATCGGTATTGACGGCCAGGTCCCTGACGCTGGTGACGCCGGCCAGCAGAAACTGCCGGGCGGAGGCAGGGATGGTGACCGAGGCGAAACGGTCAGCGTAGGTGGCAAACCAGTGACCAAAGTCGGGATGGCCGTTGTACTGAAGGTGCACATGGGGATCCCACAGGCCCGGCATCACGGTCATGCCTTCCGTGGAAACGATGCGATACCCGGCGGGCACAGCCAGGCGGCCAATGGTCCCGACCGCCTCTATGCGGCCATTCCTGACCAGCACGATGCTGTCGGATATGGGGGGCGACCCGGTGCCGTCAATCAGCAAACCGCCGACCAGCGCCATGCCTTCATCCTGCGCATGGGCAAGCGGGCTGATGAAAGCCGCAAGCAGGGATGCCAGCAACAGGCAGCCGAAGAGGTACTCCTTAGCGAAAACGAGCCTGCGGGTATGAGCGGTGGGCATAGGTGAGATCCTGCCGGTTGTTGAGTCAGAGGGGATGATTATGGCGCAGGTTTGCGGTCATAAACCCGGGTCAGCGTCACAGGTTCCGTAAATGATCCCGGATGGATATACATCTCAACGCGCAAACGCGTCCCGTTGTCCGTGAGCGAGTAAGTCTCGTTGGCAAAACCGCCATCGCGAGGCCTGGCCTCTACCAGCAATTGATTACCTTCCCAGTGTGCCATGGAAAAGTCCTCGACCTCTTCCAGGCCGGTGAGGCTGACCGACTGGCTTCTGCCGTCGGTATAGACCGAGCGGCGGAAACCGTCATCGTAGGTGAACAGGTATTCCGGCTCTTCGAGGGTGATGTGCAGGGTCTTGTCGTAGGAAAGGTGATCGTAGAGCTCCTGTTCAGCCGGACCGCCACGATAGCGGTCTTCCTCGCAGCCGAACCAGCAACGATCAATTTTCTGGCCCATGGCGCGCAGGGCCTGTTCGACCTGTTTGTCGGTATTGTCGCTGAGGTCCGGGTTGATGACCCAGTCACCGCTGAAAGCAGTGAGGTTCTGGGCCTGGAGAGGAAGAGCCAGTATCACGGCCAGCAAGGCCAGGAATAGAAACAGTGGTCGTCCGCGCGACAGGTTGGCGCGATCATCCTGGTGCTTGTGTTTGAAAGTATGATGCATCATGAAAATCCCCTGTCGAAAAAGTGTAGACTCTATGGGCGCAAAAGGCTACCGGGGCTACCTGAGGCAATTGGCCTCCTTTATACTCGGGGCAGGGTGCCTGTCGTCAGGTACTGCTAAACATCATAAGAATAAGATCACGACAACCATGTCACCATCTGAAATGGGGGGAATATGCCTAGGCTGACACTACCGGCACTGCTGTGCACCTGTTTGCTGGCTGCTTGCGGGGGCGCGGATGAGCCCATGCCATCGGCTTCAACAGGCACGGCGCTCAACACACAGGCACCTGACCTGGCGGCCTTGCGCGACCGCGTAGCGGCTCTGGAACAGCGCGCCCAGCGCGTGCGCGACATCAATGACATCAAACGCCTGCAACGCGCTTACGGCTATTACGTTGATGAGGCGCTGTGGGATAACGTGACCAACCTGTTCACCGATGATGCCACCGTGGAGTATGCCCGTGATGGTCTGTACCGGGGCAAGGAAAGAATTCGCGAATACCTGTACCACCTGGGCGGCAATCAGGCTGGCCTGGCCGAAGGCCAGCTTAACGAACACTTCCAGCTGATGCCGGTGATCACGCTTGCCGACGATGGCATGACCGCCAAGGGGCGCTGGCGTGCCGTGATCCTCAACGGCTCACTGGGTGAGTACGGCCTGTGGGGAGAGGGGCCCTACGAGAACGAATACACTAAGGAAGACGGGGTATGGAAAATCAGCAAACTGCGCTGGTACCAGACCATTATGGTGCCCTATGAAGGCGCGTGGGGCATGAACGAGGACGTCAACCAGGGAATTTATGTTTCCCCGGCACTGCCGCCGAATGAACCCCGCAGTGATGACTACGGATCCTGGCCGGAAACCTTCCTGCCGCCGTTCCACTTTGACAACCCGGTGGGGCGTTATCAGCCAGGTACTGCCGATGCGAATGAAGGAGGGGCCAACTGATGTCCAGACTGCACAATATGACGATTGCCGCACTGGTGATGTTCGCCGCAGAAACATCGGCGCAGGACATGGAAGCCGCCCAGCTGCTGGCGGACATCAGCCGCCTTGAAATGCAGATCACGCTGCTTGATGACGAGCATGATGTGGAGAACCTGCAGCGCATCTTCGGTTTCTATATCGACAAACACCAGTGGACGCAGGCCGCTGACCTGTTCAGTGCCAATGCCACTATCGAAGTGGGCGGAGAAGGCGTGTATCGCGGCAAGGAGCGCATTCTGGCCTACCTGAACAGTCAGGGCGAGGAAGGCCCCCAGGAAGGCATTCTCGATGACCATATGCAGCTCCAGCCGGTGGTGCACGTTTACCCGGATGGTACGGCCAGGGGACGCTGGCATCACTTTTCCCAGCAGGCCGAATTCGGTGTCAGCCATCACTGGGGTGCGGGAGTTTATGAAAACGAGTACATCAAGGAAGACGGGGTATGGAAAATCAGCAAGCTGCATCTGTATTCCACCATGAAGACACCGTTCGATGACGGCTGGGGCGTGACGGCTTTACCGCGCTCGACCCCGAGCGAGACGCTGCCACCGGATGAGCCGCCTTCTGTGGATTATGAACACTATCCGGCCGTGTTTGTTGTGCCGTTTCACTACGACAACCCGGTTACTGATCCCTATGATCCCCTGGCCGGGCAATCCTTTGCCGGTTCAGGCAGTAACGATACCGGGCAGCTGGCAAAGCGCTTATCAGCCCTCGAACAGCGCCTGGGACTGGTCGAGGATGCCCAGGAAATTGAGCGCCTGCAGACCATCTATGGATATTATCTGGCGCGCAACCAGTGGGATGACCTGACAGGCATTTTTGCCCCGGACGGCACCATCGAGATTGCCATGCGCGGCGTCTATCGCGGCGCAGCCAGCATCCGTCGCAACCTCGATCTGTATGGCGAGCAGAATGAACTGCCGGGCGAGCTCCACAATCACATGCAGTACCAGCCAGTCATTCATATCAGTGAGGATGGGCAGACCGCCAATTTGCGCTCACGCGCGTTCAGTATGATGGGCACTTTCGGTAACCAGGGGCGTTTCATGGGTGGCACCTATGAAAACATTTTTCAGAAACGTGACGGGCGCTGGCTGCTATACAAGGATCAGCAGATCAATACCTACTTTGCCGGCACGGATGATGGCTGGATCAACCTGACGCGGTCAGCGCCGCCGGGTATCACCGACAGCAACCCGCCGGATGAGCCGCCAACCATGGATTTTGAGATGTACCCGAAAGCGTTTCTGCCGCCATATCACTATGACAATCCGGTGACAGGGCGCAGTGAAGTGGTAGAATAGTCTTACTGCACAGGTTCTCGAAAGAGAGGTGCGGAGGTTGAAAACGCCGGAACCCTTACATGAGGACTCCGGCGTTTTTTTATGCCGGCAAAAACGTGAAGCTCAGGCAGTGCTTCAGTTGGCAGGTTCTATTTTCAGAATGGCACCGTTATGTTGCTCGGTAGCCAGGTAGATGAATTCATCCGGGCCCATTTCCACATCCCTGACGCGCTGGTGCAGGTCGGTAATCAGTGATTCTCGGCGAACCTCCTCATAATCCCGGTTAATCATGATGCGCTCGAGATGACCTGTTCCCGGAATTTCACCGGTGCGAAGGGCACCGACAATGATGTCACCTTTCCAGGCAGACAATGCATCACCGGTGTAGAACAGCATGCCGGACACCGCGATAGCCGGCATCCAGTACACCATGGGCGGTTCGAATATGTCATGGGTCGGACGATCGTTGGTTTGCCAGGGACCCGGGTAGGTGCGGCCCAGGCTGACAATCGGCCAGCCGTAGTTAACGCCGGGCTTGATGCGGTTGATTTCATCGCCGCCGTTGGGGCCGTTCTCGTTCTGGAAAATCTCACCGGTTTCAGGGTGTGATGCCAGGCCAAGGGCGCCACGATGACCATAGGAATAGATTTCGCCGCGGGCAGTGGGGTTGTTCACGAAAGGATTGTCTATCGGCACGCTGCCATCGTCATTCAGGCGCAGCACCTTGCCACCCAGCGAGCTCAATGCCTGAGGATCACCGCCGGATGTGGTGACATACAGTTTGCCGTCCATGCCGAAGGCCAGGCGGCCGGCACCGGAAATACCGGGGCCCGGGTCAAACACATCGGTGAAGTTTTCCAGCGCCGTGCCGTTCCAGCGGGCGCGGCCAATGGCCATGTTGCTGGTGCCGCCGGGACGCGGTTTGGTGTAGCTCAGGTACAGCAGCTGGTTATTGGCAAAGTCGGGGTGTTTGACCAAGTCAATGTAGCCATGGGCATTGCCACCGGCTCCGGACTCACCGGCAAACACGGCGGGCGGGCCGCCTGTCACGGCTTCCGGCTGCATTTCACCATCGACAATGCGGTACATCTCGCCACGGCGGGTGATGGTGAGCAGGGTGCCGTCGGGCAGGAACTCCAGGGCCATGGGGTACTCCAGTCGGGCAACAACGGAGACCTTGATATCCATGCCCTCGGCTGTCGAGTATACCCAGGGGCCTTCGCCCAACGGGATGTTTTCCAGTCCTGTCGGTGCGGTCGGTGCGAAGCCGCTGAAAGGAATGTCACGCTGGGCAATGACGGTGGCCATTGGCAGCAGGCTGCAAACCAGCAGTATGGATTTGGTGATTTTGTTCATGTCGCGGATTCCCCCTGAGAAGCGAGTGTTGTTTATAGCAGTATTGTTGTTAGTTGTTAAATAGGAAGTTGAACGGGACCATGTCCTGGCTGTATGGTCCGGGACCGCCTAGGTGAAGTGTTTCTCCAGGAAGGCGATGATTTTGCGGTTGTAGGCTTTTGCCAGCTCCAGGGCTTCATCCTCACTGATATCCCCCCGCCTGGCCATGCTGCTGGCCACATGTTCGGGTTTACGGAACAGGCCGACAATTACGGGATCTTCCAAGTGGTCGTAATATTTGTCGATGGTCAGCACCGTACGCGGATCCTTCCAGCCCCAAAGCGGCTTGTTGTCCTTGGCGCGTATGAGGTCGCCGGTATCAAGATCAAGCAACGGCCGGTCGACATCATTCCAGATATTGCCATCCAGCAGCTCCACATTGCGGCGCAGAAAGTCCATATCTTCGAAATGGCCTTCTGGGTTGTCCGGCAGACCTGACAGCAGGTCATCGCCCATGTGGACACCGGCTTCATGCAGGGCCTTGGCCACCAGGCTTGAGGCACTGCGGTGGCAGGCGAGGATCACAAAAGTCTTGTTCAAGGCATGAGCTCCAGGGTTTTCGGTCAGGTGGTTTTTTGCCAGCGCCAGTATTGCAGGCCGTTGTCCCGGGTATCAACCGCCCGGGCAAAATAGGCCCCTGGACGCATTTTGTTCAACAGGCCGTCAGGCAGTGTGAAGTGGCCCGCCGTCACAGGGGTGCGGGCAAACAGCATGAAATTGTCCTGCACCCCGATATCCAGGTGGCTGGTTGTTTCAGGCAGGTCAAAAGACGGAGCTGCTGTCGGGACGCCCAGGTCGATGATGTCCGTGACCGGCTTGGCGCCTGGCATGGGCGGTGCGCCCTGCGGGTAGTACTTGGCCATGAACACTTTCTCACTGGCCTGCATGAGCGCGGCCTTGCCTTCCGGAGGTTCCGCAGACTGGTTCCAGTAATGGACCGCACTGGCCGCGGGGACGCAGACGGGCATGACCCCTTTGCGAATCAGGCGTCCGCACAGGTCGGTGTCCTCGTAGTAGAGAAAAAAGTCCTCATCAAAGAGCGGCGTATTGTTCTGCACAAACCAATCATGATCGAACAGCAGGCAGGCGCCGGACAGAACGGGTTCGGGAAAAGGGCCTTCCTGATGCCAGAAGCGCTTGTGGCGGGCGATGGCCAGGTCGGTGAGGTCTGTGCTGGCGGTCAGACTGATGTCGGGAATATGGCGGTCTGAACACAGCCACAGGGGGTGGCCCATGGCCGGCGGCAATTCAAAGGCGCAGGCATCATCCCAGTAAAAGCGCGGGCCGCATAACGGGGCGCGCAACTGCCGGGACGTGTCCAGCAGGTGTTTCACACAATAGCGTTTGAGGCGCACATCCGGGTTCAGCACCAGGAGCCACCGGGTAGCCAGTTGCTGTGCCGCGCGATTGATGGCCGCGCCAAAGCCAAGATTGCGCTCGGGTGAGATCAGTACGGCACCGGGCAGTGCCTGTTCGTTGTCCGCAAAATCGTGGCTGTTGTCGACCACCATGATGGCGGCGACCTGGCCGGCAAGGCGATTGACCCCTTCCGTGGTATCGCGGGCACTGCCATAGTTGACGATGACGGCAGTCACATCTTGCTGGGGGGTAGGGGTCATGCAGGGCAGAGGTTGCGGCGGCCGGGAAGAATCAGAACACATCCAGGTCATTTGCCATGACGACATCGCCGTCATAGGTGCGTTTCACTTCATCGACTATATCCTGTGCCGTGGCATTGAAAAACAGGATATGGGTCAGTACCACCTTGCCGGGACGGGCGATGTTGGCTACTGCAGCAACCTGCTCGCCACTAGTGTGGGAGCTGCCATGGTACTGCTGCCAGAACACCGATTGCTTGCCGAGCTCATCACCGCTGTAGACTTCGTGGATCAGCAGGTCCGCACCTTTGGCTTTTTCTGCCAAGGCTGCGCTGTAAGTGGTATCACCCGAGATGACAATGGTCTTGTCGGCCGTGGTGATTTTGTAGCCGAATGCCGGACGAATTTCACCATGAGGCACCGTAAACGCTTCGACGGTGATGTCGTCATTGCGGAAGACAATGCCGTCCTCGATTTCATGCGCCTGGGCCATGTAGCCATGGCGATCAGTCACCAGCTCTTCCGGCGTGCCCACGGCGCGGATGTCCGCCTCAATGGTCAGCATGGCATTCATGTTGCCGATGAATTCGTTCAGGCCCCTGGGGCCATACACGGCCAGGCGTTGTTTGCGTGCCCACCAGCGATGGCCGGACAGTTCGGGGATGTCATGAATATGATCGCTGTGCAGGTGGGTAATGAAAAGGGAATTGATGTCCTGCGGATAGAGTGCCGGCATGTTGTAGCGTGCCCAGGCTTCTACGACGCGCTTGACCATCCCGCCGCCGGCATCAAACAGATAGGCCTGGCCATTGGTCACAACAGCTACCCCGGGGCCACTGCGATCGCCGATGGGCACCGGCGTACCCGTGCCGAGGATAATCACCCGGGTGTCTTCCTGGGCTGCCAGGGTGTTTGGGAATAACAGGTAAACGACGGAAAAAATCAGCGCAAAAGTACGGAAAAGTCTGGCAGTCATGGTGTTTTTTTGAGTGGCAGGAGAGTGCGGGAAGCATAAATAACATCTGCTACAATGGCAAGAAAACGCCAGTTCAGACCCTTGCAGTTAGCCATGGATACTACCGTCAAAGCCGTCGTTGAGACGTTTATCTCCCAGGAAAAGTTACCCGCCACATATGCCGAGACTGTCAGCCAGTGGTTTCTGCCGTTGACGGAGGAAATACTGCGCCAGGTGGCCGGGCATCATGGCACGTTCGTGATCGGGGTCAGTGGCAGCCAGGGCAGCGGCAAGACCACGCTGGCATCCCTGCTGGTGCAATTGCTGCACAGCATGGCCGGGCTGCGCTGTATCAATCTGTCCATCGACGACTTCTACCTCACCCATGCCCAGCGTCAGGATCTCGCCCACGAGGTGCATCCCTTGCTGGCAACTCGCGGTGTGCCCGGCACCCATGATGTAGCCCTGGCCCTGGACACCATCGCGGCGCTGAAACAGCCGGGCATGGTCGCTGTGCCACGTTTTGACAAGGCCGTGGATGATCGCCTGCCACAGGCACAGTGGCCACATATCCAGGCACCGATGGATGTCGTTGTGCTGGAAGGGTGGTGCCTGTCGGTACCGGCCGCTGATGAGGGTGCACTGGCAGAGCCGGTCAATACCCTGGAACGGCATGAGGATCCTGATGGCCGCTGGCGGCAGTATGTGAACAAGGTCATTGCTACCGACTACAAGCCGTTTTACGACCTGGTTGATTTCCTGGTCATGCTGAAGGCGCCGAGTTTTGAAAAAGTCTACGAGTGGCGCCAGACCCAGGAAGACAAGCTGGCCCAGCGCATTGGCCGGGAAGGGGAGTCCGGTACCAACCGCATCATGTCGACAGAACAACTGCAGCGCTTTATCCAGCATTATGAACGGGTCACCCGGCATGGTCTGGCCACATTGCCTGAACAGGCCGATGTCGTGTTTCAATTGACCGATCAACAGACTATTGCAACCCGGCTCTGAGCCGGGTGACAAATAACGTGCGGGCTATGCGGCACATAGCGGTCCGATGACAATCACAAGGGGTAGCCAGAAACCTTATGCAGGCATTGATTGAACAGCTCCAGGCCATCGCGGATAGCGATGTCCTGACAGGCAGCAGTATCACGGAAAAATACCAGCATGACTGGTCAGCTGATGCACCCGGTATCCCGGGGGCGGTGTTACGTCCGGCAACAACCGAGGCGTTGTCCGCCATTCTCAAATGCTGTCATGCCAGTGACCAGCCGGTTGTGGTGCAGGGCGGTCTGACCGGCCTGACCGGTGGTGGTATTCCCAAACCGGGCGAGTTGGCCATCAACCTAGAACGTCTCACCGGCATCGAGGAAATCGACCGGGATGCCATGACCATGACGGTCAAGGCTGGCACGCCTTTGCAGACCATTCAGGAAGCCGCAGACGCCGCCGGCTTTGTCTTTCCCCTCGATCTGGGTGCCCGCGGCACCTGCAATATCGGTGGCAATATCTCCACCAATGCTGGGGGCAATCAGGTACTGCGCTTTGGCATGACCCGGGCCCTGGTGCTTGGACTGGAAGCCGTGATGGCCGATGGCACGGTCATCAGCGCCATGAACAAGATGCTCAAGAACAATGCCGGCTATGATCTGAAACAGCTCTTTATCGGCACGGAAGGCACCCTGGGCATTGTGTCGCGCGCCGTGCTGAGGCTGTTCCCGAAAGCCCGCAGTCGCTGCACGGCACTGCTGGCCCTGGAAAACTTTGACGCGGTGAAAACCCTGCTGCATCAGGAAACCGCCGCGTTCAGCGGCATGCTCAGCGCCTTTGAGGTCATGTGGGCCAGCTACTTCGACTTCATTACCGAGAACGTGGATGCCATCCATTCGCCCTTTGACAGCAAGCACCCGGTATACGTGCTGACCGAGCTGGAGGGCGGCGATCCTGACAAGGATGCCGAGCTGTTCATGAATACGCTGTCAGCAGCCATGGAATCAGGCATCGTGACCGATGCCCTGATTGCCAATTCGGAAAAGGACCGCGAGGGCTTCTGGAAAATCCGTGATGGCGTCGGCGAGATTTCAGCCTTCATCAAACATGCTGCCAACTTTGATGTCAGTGTGCCGATTTCATCCATGGCACCGTTCCTGGCCAGCGTGGAGCAGGCACTGGTAGAGGCTGTGCCGGGCGCAAATATGATGGCGTTCGGACACATCGCTGACAGCAACCTGCATTTTCTCTGTTATACCGGTTCTCATGATGATGTGAAGGCCATGTACGATGTGGTGTACCGGGTCGTGGGTGAATTCAGCGGCTCTGTGTCGGCTGAACACGGCATTGGTGTGCAGAAAATCGGCTATCTGCATTACTCCCGTTCCCCCGAGGAAATCGCGTTGATGGGCTCGCTCAAGCAGGCGATGGATCCAAAGCAGATCCTCAATCGCGGCAGGGTCATTCCCGGTTGATTCACATGAGCCTGGTGCGAGACATCCTGTTAAAGACACTGCTCTGCCAACTGGGACTGTCCTGTCTGGGGGGGAATGTTGTCGCTGAAGAGCTGTTCTTCACCGCTGACCCGGCAGCGCTGCCAACCAGCGCCTATATCCACGCTGTGGATCTTGCTACAGCGCCGGTGGAACCTGTGTGGATCCCGTCGAGCGATGGCGTCTATGTGGCTGCCGCTGTGCGCAAACCTGCCGGGGAGGGGCCCTTTCCTGTGCTCATCATGTTTCACGGCGCGCCGGGCGGCCGGGGTATGGAGCAGCTCATCGGCTGGTCACGGGGTGATCATGGCGGGCCGGTCTGGGAGCGTTTTCTGCAGGAAGGGTACATGGTCATCGTGGCGGATTATCGCGGCGGTGACTGGAACGTTGTGAACCAGCCTGGTGATGGCAGCTTTGCCACGGCCATTGATGACGGCCAGGCCGTGATCCGCTATGCCCGGTCCCTGCCGGAAGCTGATGCGGACAATATCAGTCTATACGGTGTCAGCCTGGGCGGTAATCTGGTGATGTACCTGGCGTCCATGGATGCCGGGCTCAATGCCGTGGTGGCCGGGGCCCCGTTTCCGGTCTGGTATCTGGGCGCCACCCTGGGCGATGAACTGGCAACAGGCAGGATGGAAACAGTGGCGATTGATTCCGCCGTGGCCGCGGCCAACATCGCGCCACTGTCTGTGCCGATTCTCATCCAGGTCGGCACGGACGATCCGGTCAAACCCATTACAGACAAACTTTATGCCGAGTTGGATCGCCACGGTAAAGCCGTTCGCATCGAGGTGTACGAACATGGCTATCACGATTTTGTGCTGGGACCTCAGGGGCAGGATGCGCTGCGACCTGATCTGCCAGAGGGCGAAAAGCTGATGCAGATTACGCTGGATGCGCTGGCTCGCAGTCTCGCTTTCATTCGGTCCGGCACACTCTGACGGTTACGCCAGGAACACCGGTTTTACCCGACGTTCAATCCCAGGGCAGGGCTACCGCATTGAGCGTTGCCATGTCCGTCGACATGGCGGTCTCACCGGGTTCCAGGTCATTGCGTGACAGGATGAAGGACAGCACGTTCGTGGCCTGTTCCGCTGTCAGCGAGCCGACCTTGTCCGGCGGCATTTTTTCCATGGTCTGCTGCACCAGTTCCCCCAGGGTTTTACCTTTCCAGTTGTTGCGGAAAAAACTGCCGCGCAGCGGGGTGCCGAACTGGCCGTTGCTGAGGCGATTGCCATGGCAGATCTGGCAAGTTTCCTGGTAAAGCGTCTGGCCTTCCTCGACCTGGGCCGCGGAAAACATGACGCCGTCCTGGGCGCTGGTCATGTGACTGGCCATTAGTAAACCAATACTCAGTAGGCCTTGAAGAAGGGGGCTTGCGAAGCGGGAAATGTTCACCATGCACGTGTTGCCTGTCCGTAAAAACAGGCCATATTAATCAAGGCGCCGGAAAAAGGCCACGCCCGGGCAGGGCGGGGAACACTCGGTCAGGCATTCGCGGTTGGTTGCTATCCGGACATTCGGCCCGCATGGAAGCTGCGTCAGGAGGTACGCTTTTTCCTGAGCCGTGGTGATACCAGGCGCCGCCAGGCCAGCGCTAGGCCGGTCCAGACCATGATCAGACTGGTGAAGGACACGAGACCGGCAATGGTCTGGCCGGTAATGCCCAGTGCCTCCCCGGTATGCAGGAAACGCACAATGGAACGGGTTTGCCGGCCGGGTGACTGGCTGGAAAACGGCTGCCAGTCGCTGACCTGTCCACTGGTGCGGCTCAATATCAGGGTGTGGCGCAGGTGGGGCTGACCACCATTGCCCTGGTCGATGGCAAAGCTGACATCGGGGCTGTTGTGGCCGGGGATGTTCAGGCTGATCTGGCGCCATTGGCCGCCGTCACTTTCGATGAAATCACGGGCATGGGCAAACAGGGCGTCATAATTCAGGTATACGGGCTCGGCTGCAGGCAGGCTGCCCATGTCGGTTTCACCGCTCTGCCCCCCGGCCGCCGGACCGGGTCCGCGACCTCGGGCAGGTGGGGTTTCGCCATAAACCTGGTAGACCAGGTTATTGGCCCACGGGTAATAAAAGACACTGGCCGTGGCGACAATGACAGCCAGCGGAATGGCGGACCAGACGCCCAGCACGTGGTGCCAGTTGAAATCGCGTGCTTTGCTGTTGCCGCCGTAACTTCGGAAGGCCAGGCGCATGCGAAACATGCTCCAACGCCAGATCTTCGGAAACCACAAGTAAAGACCGCTGAGTATGATGAAGAGGAACATCAGGTTGCTGGCACCGGTAATGGCCCTGGCGGTGTTGCGACTTTCCCCGGACAAGTTGAACCAGCGGTGCAGGCCCGTGGTGGTGCTGAAAAACGCTTCCGTGCCGGGCGAGCCTGTTGTCATTTCCTGGCCCGAATAGGGATTCAGGCTGACACCGCCGCGCCGGCCGGCAGAGAAGGTGACCGGCGCGCCCGGGTCATTGCTCACGACAATGGCGGTGGTCTCGATATCCTGATGGTCAGTGCGGGCAATAAAAGCCAGTTGTTCCAGTGACAGGCGCTCGGTCTGTTCCGCTTCCGGCACATAGTGCCGGCTTTCCATCCAGGCCAGAATCTGGCGTTCATAGGTAAGCAGGACGCCCGTGAACGACATGGTCAGGATGACCACCCCGGCGACAACGCCGCAGACCAGGTGCGACCAGAACAGGATTTTGCGAAACATAGTGATGACAGCGGCAATCAGTGTGGATACGAATCTTATTGTAAATGATAAGCATTATCAATGAAGGGCTTGGCTGTCATGGGCGTCACGCCAAACGGCCAATTCTCTGAACAAACGGTGGTGGGTGATGAACGGTGCGTGAAGGCGTCAGGCTGGATCGGGAGTGGTTTCCAGGCGATTGGTATAACGCAGAATCCACCAGGTGATGAGCAGGCCGGCAGCCAGGTTGCCCAGTGCGGCGCCGGTAAACAGGCCGGTGATTCCTCCGAGCGCAGCACCAATCAGGGCCAGCGGCACATAGAACATGAAAAAGCGCAGCAGGCTGGTAATCAGGGCATTGCGCGGGGCATGCAGGGCGTTGAAGCTGGACGCGCTGAGGATGACCATGCCCTGGAAGGCATAACTGGCCGGCAGGATGCGCAGGACGGTGACGATGACAGCCACTACCTCTTCTTCCGATGAAAATATCCGTGCGATCCACGGGGCAGCCAGGGCTACGACGGCGTAAAGGACAAACTGCCAGACGAGCACAAACTTGAGCGACAGGCGCAGGCCCTCACGCACCCGGTCGTGAGCGTTGGCGCCGAAATTCTGGCTGATAAACGGGGGCAGGCTCATGGACATCCCCAGTACCACGATCATCACCAGGGCCTCGATGCGCATGACCACACCAAAGCCGGCCACGGCATGGGCGCCGTACTGGGCCAGGGTGGCTGTGATGATGCCGGTCGCCATGGGCGTGATCATGTTGGCCAGGGCCGCCGGCAGGGCAATCTGGAGCAGGCGCTGCCAGTCCCTGAGCAGTTTCGCAAAACCCGGCCAAAGGAAACGGAAGAGTTGCTCACGCACGCTCAGGCAGTACCAGATGATGACATTGGACAGCATCCAGGTCATGACCGTGGCCACAGCGGCGCCGCGAATGCCCATAGCGGGAAACGGACCGATGCCGAAGATCAGCAGCGGGTCCAGCACCGCGTTTACGGCGGCCCCCAGCATCATCAGTTTGCCCTGCAGGCTGGCATTACCGCAGGCACGCATGACCGCGGTACCGGCAAACTGGATCAGTAGGAACGGAATACCCAGATACCAGACACTGATGAAGCGCTGGATCAGGCCCAGCGTTTCCGGCGTTGCGCCCATGAGCGTGAAAACGGTATCGATCGACAGCAACGCGGGAATCACCAGTAACAGTCCGAGCAGAAGGCCAAAGACCACCGCGCAGAAAGTCATTTCCGCAGCCTTGGCATCATCGCGGGCGCCCATGGCCCTGGCCACCATGGCGGAGGTCCCGATACCCAGACCGACACCCAGGTAGGTCAGCATGATGGTGGCGGGAAAGGTAAAGCCCAGCGCGGCCAGCTGATCGGTCCCCAGCAGACTGACAAACCAGGTGTCAGCCAGGTAATACAGAATCATGGAGATGGCGCCGACAGTGGTGGGCAGAGTCGTGCGAACCAGGGTTTGCGCGACAGGATCACTGGTCAGATCCGGCTTGCGGGAAGGGCCACTGGGGCGGGGGGCATTGCCGGCTGAAAGTTGGCTCATTGCAACGGGTGAAGCAGGGTCCCTGACTGGTGAGAGGCGGTCAAATTCTAGCAGACCGGCTTCCGGTCACACCAGTGGCGGCTGGTCGTCCTGCTTGAATGGGAGCGGGCAAGATACCCGGAGACAGGCACCGTCCCGTCAGTCCCGGTGCCCTGTGACCGGAAAGCGATTCCGGCCACGAGACGGTTGTATATCAGACCGGTACTTCGCCATTGACGATGGTACGAATCATTTCGCGGCGGTAGCCATCATAATCGTTAAACGCCTTGTGCAGGCACTGGCGGTTGTCCCAGATGACCAGCATGTGCGGTTCCCAGCGCAGGCGGCAGTTGAACTCCTCGCGAGTAGCCCACCAGCTCAGGAAATCCAGCAGCGGTTTTGATTCTTCCTTGGTCATGCCCTGGATGCCCAGTGCATAGGAGGCATCACAGTACAGGCTTTTCTTGCCGGTTTCCGGATGGGTGCGCACCAGCGGATGGAAACTGCCTTCGATCATCTTCTGCTGGTCCACGGTCAGGTTCATGTCACCCATGGTGAGATCATTCAGTTTGGGTTTGCCCTTGTTGACGTTGGACAGCACGAACGCCGCAGACATATGCACCCTGAGCGGCGCGATGACTTCTTTCATCTTGTCGGTCAGCATTTCGTAGGCGAGCTGAGCATTGCTCCACCAGGTATCACCACCGTACGGGGGGACATCCAGTGACTGCAGCAGGCTGATGGAGGGTGGCTGCGCGAGAAAGGGCGAGTCTGTATGCCAGCCATCGCCGAAAATCCAGTCCACCACGGAGCTGGCTTCCTTGACCACACGCTGGACATTGGGATGACCTTCTATGCCGTTGGTATAGGCATCTGTGCCGAATTCACCAAAACGCAGGGTCAGTGCTTCCTGGTCGTCGATAGTCATGTTGTCCTGGTTGCGGAAATAGATCATCTTGTAGCGGAACAGCGCATCCTTTACCTGTTCAAACTGCTCGTTGGTGATATTGGCGATATCCACATCAAGAATCTCGGCCCCCATGGCACTGGCAAGTGGCACGGTGCGAATAGCGGTGTAGCCGTTCTTTTTATCGTCGTAAAACTCCGGTGGATAGAATTGCATGGGGATCCCTTCTCTAATCTCGCTGATGCGCACTGGTCAATGCCGTCCTGGCCTGGGCATTAGCGAAACCAGGGCATGACAGATTTTGTTATCGCCCGGGCGGGCTTTTTTGCAGACTGAATCATACACAAGCAGCCTGCCAATTTGTATTGTTCCCAGGCAGGTGCTGTCAGAGTGGTTGTTGCACACCAAACGCAGGAGTCAGGAGCCATAAAAAGTCTTGATCGCCCTTGCTGCGATCCTTGCCCGTTATAGGTGGCGCATTTACCTAAGTGTCCCTGAACCTCGATGACCTGGTGGAAACGGCTATTGAAACCGCTGGCTCCAATGCACTCGGTACCCAAGTATCGGTCGGTAGTGCGGCTCTCGACCTGCCTAGTGGCACGGCTTTTATTTATGATTTTGCCGTCACCAATCCTCCCGGTTATACCAATGCCGACATGCTGCGGTTTTCCGAACTCAGCTAAGCGCTGGATATCCTGAACATTCCCGCCGAATCCATCCATGACATTAGCGGGGTGTCACGCGATCCGTTCGTGCTGTATGAAAACCGCGACGGCATGACCAACTCTGATGCGCTGGCGGCGCGCATCAACAGTGGCGAGCCGGTCGAAACCAGCGAGGCGGGTCCGCAGCCGCGCCTCATGGTGGACGACATCCTGATTCAGAACATAACCGGCAACCTGGTGGACGACCGTTTGCCGTCACCCGTGCAAGTCAGCCTGGGAGATCTGGAGCTGTGCAAACAGGACCGCGATCCTGCCGATCTGGCCAGCCAGGTCATGGCACCCATTATCAGCCAGATAGTTCGTCGTGCGGCCGAAGCCCTGGTCAGCAAGGTGACCGAGCTGATCACCAAATCGGAACAATGGCAAAAGCAGGTTGATGAAGGTCGCCAGCAGCTGGAAGAGGCGGCCGGCAATGCGCTGAACCGTGTCGGTAATTTGTTCGGTGGCGGTTCCGACGACGAAAACTGATCAGCTTTTGACGTTAATCATTCAGGGCCCCGGCCCCGAATGATGGATTGTTGAACACCATCGCCTGAACGTCCGTGCATATCCCTTGCCGGGTTTCTGCTCTCCACAATGGACTTGCATAACGACTTTTCATAACGACATTTCATAACGACATTGCTCAAGGACATTGCATAGCAACGTTGTATAGCCGCATGGCGAATGTCATCAGGCATGCATCGTGCTGATACTCAGCTGAGCTTGTCCTTGTGCTCATCACGGAAGGCGATGAAGTAATCCAGTGAGCCCGGATTGCTCATGGCATCGCGATTGGCGGCTTTCTCCGCATCGCGTCCCATCAGAATCTTGCGCACAGGCACTTCCATTTTCTTGCCCGTCAGGGTGTAGGGAATTTCGTCCACCTGGTAGATTTCATCCGGAATGTGCCGCGGCGTGTAATCGGCGCGCAGTTTACCGGCAATTTTCTTCTTCAGTTCATCGTCCAGCGTTTTGCCTTCCGGCAGTTTCACAAATAATGGCATGAAAAACTTTTCGCCCGGCAGGTCCAGGTTGACGATGATGGAGTCTTCCACTTCGTCCATACCGTCAACGCAACGATAGATTTCCGCGGTGCCGATACG
This sequence comes from Pseudohongiellaceae bacterium, assembly GCA_049446715.1. Classification (GTDB taxonomy): domain Bacteria; phylum Pseudomonadota; class Gammaproteobacteria; order Pseudomonadales; family Pseudohongiellaceae; genus Eutrophocola. Next base: position 27,843 of record JBMTQX010000013.1, on the reverse strand, counting down.
AATACCGTAGCGGTTCAGGGTGGCGTCGGAGCGGCCAAGCACGAAGCAGCCGTCTTCCTCGTTGATCATGAAGTAATCGCCCTGGCGCCAGATGCCCGGGTAGACATCGAAATAGGTTTCCTTGTAGCGCTCGTTGCCTTCGTCATTCCAGAAGTACAGCGGCATGGATGGCATCGGCTGTGTTACGACGAATTCACCCACCTCATTGATCAGGGAATTGCCGTCATCGTCAAAGGCCTGCAGGTCCACACCAAGATGCGGCATTTGGATGACACCGGCTTTCACGGGCAGCCCGGGCATCGGGCCACAGAAACCGGCGCAGATATCCGTGCCGCCACTGCCGGGGGCCAGGTAGAGGTCGCCCTTGACGTTGTCGTAGAACCACTTGGTGCATTCCGCGGAAACCACGGAGCCGGCCAGCATAATGAACTCGAGTTTTTCGAATTTGAATTTGTCTTTGGGCACCACGCCCATGTTCTGCTGCATTTGTTGCAGCGTGGGGCTCGCGCCAAACAGGACGGCACCGGCATCATCAGCCAGCTTCCACAGGGCATCAGGCTCCGGGTAGACCGGGTTACCGTCATACAGAATGGGCACGGCACTGTAGAGGAGGGTGCTGACCACAAAATTCCACATCATCCAGCCGGTGGTGGTGAAGAAGAAGAGGCGGTCCTGCGGCTTGAGGTTGTAATGCAGCACCCCGAGCATGTACTGCTCGAGAATGATGCCGCCATGGCCATGCACGATGGCCTTCGGCAAACCGGTGGTGCCTGAGGAAAACAGGATCCACAGGGGGTGGTCGAACGGGACCTGCTCAAACTCGAAAATGTCAGCTGGCACCTTGGGCTTGTCCATCAGTTCATCCCAGAAAATGGCACTGTCCACGGGCGGGGTTTTGTCGTTTTTATTCAGGTACGGGAAATAAATCACTTTCTCGATGCTGTGCAGAGTTTCGACGATATTCTTCACTTCCGCCTTGCGGTCGAAGGCTTTGCCCTTGTAGTGATAGCCGTCCACACAGAACAGCACCTTTGGCTCAATCTGCGACAGGCGATCCAGCACACTGTGGGTGCCGAAATCCGGGGAGCAGGACGACCAGATGGCGCCGATGCTGCTGCAGGCGAGCAGGGCGATCGCAGCCTGGGGAATGTTGGTCATGTAACAGGCCACACGGTCACCGCGCTGAATGCCCATCTTGCGCAATTCCGTGGCCAGGATGCGGACACTGTCGGCCAGCTCGGACCATTCCAGTTCGTGCAGCACATGGTCCTCGTTGGCATACATGAGGGCAGCTTCGCCGGGTTTTTCATTGCGCAGGATGTGCTGGGCGTAGTTCAGCGTGGATCCGGGGAACCACTCGGCACCGGGCATGGTGCGTTTGCCGAGCACGGCAGTGGGTGGGGTAGCGGCTTCGACCTTGAAAAAGTCCCAGACGGCCTGCCAGAAATCATCCAGGTGGTCCAGGGACCACCGACGCAACTGATGCAGATTGTCGAATTCAACACCCTGATTTTCTTTCAGCCACTGCCGGAATGCTGACAAATTCGTTTTATCAACCCATTCCTGGGAAGGTTCCCAGAGTATTTCGCCTACACTCACCATAGAAACATCAGTCCTGTTTGTTATCATTGCCCAGCTGCGTTGGGCAGGATTTTTGAAGGCGGCAAGTTTATCATCCTGACCCTGCCTGGTCATTACCGGTGGTCAGGTCCTAGCCTGTGCGAAAACCGCCGCACAGACCGTCATTTCCATTCCCGGGGAGTCCAGTAAAGTCATGAAGCAAAAATGGATGCATATTGCAGTCGGCATCGTCCTTGTCTCGATCCTTGTGGTCGGGCTTACCCTGATCATTCGCACCGTCAATTCCGATCTGGATATTCCTGATCTGGACACGGACCTGGCCACGAGGGGACTGGAGATTGCGCAGGACAATGGTTGTGTTGTGTGTCATACCCTCGATGGCAGTGTCGGTATCGGACCGACCTGGCTGGGGATGTACGGCAAGACAGAGACCCTGGTGGATGGTTCCACCGTGGTGGTGGATGACGATTACATCATTGAGTCCATCAGCAACCCGGACGCCAAGCAGGTTCAGGGTTATGAAAAGCTGATGGTGCGCTACTTCCTCCAACCTGAAGAAATACAGGCGCTGCTGGAATTCACGCGCCAGCTGGCGAACTGATCGTCAACCTGGAACAGCAGCCAATGAAACCCCGACGACCGCAAGGTATTCCTGTTTCTCTGGCTCAAGTGATCCTGCCGATCTTGCTGCTCCTGCTCAGCGGTTGCAGTGACAACGATAATGCCGCAGATGCCGAGCGCCAGCAGTTTCTTGCCCACCGTGAAAGCACCCTGGCCGATTTCGAGGCCTGTGCCAGGCAAGCCGATACCCCACTGGCAGCCCTGGTGGCTGAAAGCCGCTGCAACACGGTCAGCGTGCCGGAAAATTATGCCGAGCCGCAAGCACGGCAGATTGACCTGAAAGTGATGGTGCTGCCGTCACTGGCGGATATGCCGTTGTCTGACCCCCTGTTCCTGATGGCCGGCGGACCTGGCCAGGCAGCGACCGACCTGATCCAGGTGGCCCAGGTTTTTTCCCGGTTGCGGACCGAGCGGGACATCGTGCTGGTGGACCAGCGTGGTACAGGTGAACTTAGCCCTTTCGACTGCCGGCTAGATGACGTCGAGTCAGACGCCCTGGCTGAACAGGATCCTGATTTCGACGAGATGCTGGCCATCCAGTTGGCGGTCATTACCGTCTGCCTGGCAGAGATGGATGCCGATCCGCGTTATTACACCACCGACATAGCCATGCAGGACCTGGATGCCATTCGCCAGTGGCTGGAGTTTCCGCAAATCAATTTGTGGGGAGCTTCCTATGGTTCACGCGCGGCCCTGGCTTACCTGCAGGCTTTTCCGGACAGTACACGGGCAGTCATTATCGATGCCATTGCCTCGACCACGCTGACACTGCCCTTGTACAGTGATCGTGATGCCTCAGCTTCACTGGAGAAACTGCTGGCTGATTGCGCCGCACAAGTGGATTGCCAGGCCGCCAGTGTACTGGCATCAACGCCACTGTTGTACAGTGCTTACCATGACCTGCTGACGGCCCTGTTCAGGTTTGCCAGCAGCAGGGCAGAGTGGCCTATAATCGGGGCAGCATGAAAACTTCCCCGATCAGGCACTGGCTAGCGGCATTTCTGCTGCTGACAACCGTCGTGGCACAGCCGACGGCTGTGGCACAACGACCGTTTCGTGAATATCCCGGCTTTGAATACGAACCCGACCTGCACCTGCCGCCGGACTGGGATGTCCCCGGGGAATTTGTCAGCGGTCGTTTGATGTATCCGTCGTCGGTACGGATGGGGTGGCGTGGCGGCGACTGGGAACAGGGTGGTACCAGCTGGGGAGTGGATTACCCGAAAGGCGATCGTACCTTTGTCAGCCTGCTGCGCCGTTTCTCGACAATCAATACCCGTTCCGTCGAACAACCCGTCAATCTCAATGACGGCGAGGATGTGTATTACTGGCCCTTTCTCATGGTTGGGCTGGCGGGCTACTGGGATCTCAGTGATGCCCAGGCGGCCAAGTTGCGGGATTACCTGCTGCGCGGCGGCTTCCTCTTCAGTGACAGCTTTTTCGATTCCTATTCCTGGGCCGGTTTTGTTCGTGGCATGGACAAGGTGTTTCCGGACCGGCCCATAGTCGACCTCGATCAGTCACATCCGGTCTTTCATACGGTGTATGACATACCCGCACTGGCAGAGACCCAGATTCCCAACTTCAATTCCCTCATGCGGGGAGGCGGTGGCTGGCTGGGGGATGGCAGGGAGCCGCAATGGCGCGGGATCATAGATGACAGCGGACGCCTGATGGTGCTGATTGCCTTCAATAACGATGTTGCCGATTCCTGGCAGTGGGCAGATGATCCTCGCTATCCCGCTGAGAAGGTCAACCTGGGGCTGCGTCTGGCAGTCAATATTGCCGTCTACACGATGACGCACTGAACCAGCGTTGCCGCAGGTCGGCATAGGCCTGTTAGGCCGTTTGCGGACATTTGATTTTCCGTGGTCGATCCTGACAAATAATTTGCAAAATGTCGGCAAACGCTGCGCTATGCCGACCTACAAGGTTTCAGGTTTTCAGGCTTTCGGTGCTCGGGTAATGTCTCCGGCACTTTCAATCGTATCGAACACTTTTACTTCGACTCCCGTACGGACTTCCTGCAGGCGCGCCACCAGCGGCCCGATGGCATAGGCTTCCGCCTTGTCCCGGCTGCTGAACAGGTAAATGCCGCCAGCTGTCTTGGTGTTTTCATCGACCAGCCAGATTTTCCAGAGCAGGCCACTGACGTCGGTGAAGCGCCCGGCAGCCTCCTCGGAGTGCTGTTCCAGGTCGGCCTGGCTTTCGGTATAGGGGAAATTGATCTGTACGATGGCTGTCATAATGGCTCCTTCTTGGTCCCGGATGCTTGCCGTGACCGCATTGATAGCTGAGATCTGTCCTGCCTGCCGGCGCCAGCCTGAGGCCAGCTCCCGGATTTCCGCGATCTGTTTTGTCCATAAAGGGCAGGGCGCTGGAAAGCCTGCCCAGAATAACAGGAATGGTCGGGCAAATAAGTGCTGGTGACAGGGCCGGTCAGTAAGTTTCCCATAAAAAAGGGCCGGTCATGACTGACCGGCCCAAGGGGATGAAATATCGGGGGATATTTCGAGGGGTGGAAACTTCCAGCACGGTGCTGGTCAGTACTGCCTTGGGAACAGTTATGGCGTTGAGTTGTGCCAGCACTGTCCTGTCAGCAGAAGTGCGAATTACTGTTTGCTGCGCAGGTATTCCAGCATGGTGTCGACATCGCTGCAGGTGAAGGGGTCTTCACCGAAGTTGTCACACATGCCCGGCTCGGAAAACACTTTTTCGATGTGGCCGTCATCGACAATCATGGAATAGCGCCATGAACGGTCACCAAACCCCAGGTTTTCCTTCTTCACCAGCATGTTCATGCCCTTGGTGAAGTGTGCGTTGCCATCCGGCAGCAGCTTGACGTTTTTCACGCCGAGCTGCTTGCCCCACTGATACATGGAGAAGGCATCGTTGACGCTCAGGCAGTAGATTTCGTCAATGGCCAGTTGCCTCAGTTCTTCATAGTGCTTCTCATAGCCCGGCAGATGCGTGCTGCTGCAGGTAGGAGTGAAGGCACCCGGCAACGCAAATACCACCACGCGCTTGCCCTTGAAAATCTCGTCAGTGGTCACGTCCTGCCAGCGGAACGGGTTGTCACCGCCGATACTCTCATCGTGAACGCGGGTCTTGAACGTCACTTGTGGCACTGATTGTTGCATGTCTTCCTCCGTCAGGATTATTAAGTTTTAACTGTGTGCAATTACCAGGACTGCTTTCGTGTTGGTCACTTTACGGACGGCGCGTTTATCGATGAAATATATTGTTTCTATCGGAAGGATAGGTATGGTCTATGGGATGGCAGCCAGGCTGCCCGGGTGATGGCGACTCAGTCGCTGCGGGTAGCCGCCTCATACCCGAGTATCAGGCGCTTGCGGGTGCTACCCCAGCGGTATTGGCCGGTTTCACCCAGCTTGCGAATCACACGATGGCAGGGAATCAGCCAGGCGATCTGGTTAGCGGCAATCGCCGAGGCGCAGGCCCGGGTGGCGTCCGGATTTCCGGCCAGGTGGGCAAGTTGCTCATAGGAGGTGACCCGGCCATAGGGGATCCTGAGCAGTGCCAGCCAGACCTGGATCTGGAAATTGGTGCCTTTAAGGAGAATGGACAGTGGTCTGTCGCCGTCAGGCCTGCCATTGAACAGGCGGTCATGGGTTTTGAGTGTGACGCCTTCATCGCGGCGCAGATGTGAGAGTGGCCATAGCCGCTGGAGCTGATCAATGGCTGCATCCGGTGATCCGGTGATAAAAGCCATATGGCAAATGCCCTGGCTGGTCACCGCCACCAGGTAGGCCCCAAAGGGTGATTGGTGGATGCCGTATTCAATAGTCAGGTCACATCCCTGTTTGTGGTACTGCGCCGGCGTCACCGCCTCGGTCTTGATGAACAGGTCGTGCAGGCGACCGGGGCCGGAAAGACCGGCCTGGTAGCACGCCCCCAGCGGCGCCAGGCCGGCATCAAGCAGATTCTTAATGTATTCCTTGTTCAGGTAGTGGTAGAAACGCTTCGGACTGATGCCCACCCAGCGTGAAAACAGCTTCTGAAAATGAAATTCACTCAAGTCGCAGGCCGCCGCCAGCTCGCCCAGACTCGGCGGCGAGATGTGCTGGTCAGCCAGTAGGTACAGCGCCTTTTCCATGGTGGCATAGGCCGGACTCTCGGCCGGAGGCAGGGTTTTGTCTGGCATGGCGTTCATGGGGTAAAAGTAGAAGGTTTGCCGGTAAAAGAAAATCCGTTTCTTGCGGTTGGGTAATGCGGGGTGTTTCTCATAGCCAGCCCGACTGATTAAGTAATAGAATCAGAACCCATGTTGTGGGCATTTACATTGCGACAAAAAGTCGGACTTATCGCCGGGCCATTACTGTTCTTCGCAGTACTGCTGATGCCCTTACCTGAAGGGATGAGTGTGGCAGCATCACGCGTGGCGGCTATTGCCCTGTTAATGGCCTGTTTCTGGATGGCGGAAACCGTCCCGATACCCGCGACGGCCATGCTGCCGATATTCTTGTTCCCGCTACTCGACATCATGCCGACCGGCACCACCACCCTGTCATACGGTAACGAAATCTTGTTCCTGTTCATGGGCGGGTTCCTGATTGCCGTTGCCATGCAGAAGTGGCAGCTGCACCGCCGCATTGCCCTGACCGTCATCGACAAGGTCGGCAGCAGTCCCAACCGGCTGGTGCTGGGGTTCATGCTGGCCACAGCGCTGCTGTCCATGTGGATCAGCAACACAGCCACGTGCGTAATGATGACGCCGGTGGCCATCGCGGTGGTGGAACAGACCCGCATGGAGAAAGGCAAGACCAGCGGTGCCTACAATTTCGGCACGGCCCTGATGCTGGGCATTGCCTATTCCTCATCAGCCGGTGGGGTATCGACCCTGGTGGGCACGCCGCCAAATGCCATTCTCATCGGCATCATCGATACCCTTTACGGCTATGAGATCAGTTTTGTGGATTGGATGAAACTGGGCCTGCCGATTTCCATATGCATGTTGGCACTGATCTGGGTAGTGCTGACCAAGATCATGTATCCCATGAATGATGCTGATACCGACAGTGCCAGCGCGGCCCGCCATATTCGAGAGCAGTTAGATGCCATGGGCCCCATGAGCGGCGAAGAGAAAAAGGTCGCCTTCCTGTTTTTCCTGGTGGCCATGGCTTGGATACTGCGCGGGCTGTTTACACCGTCATGGCTGGGTTTCGTGTCGGATCCGGCCATTGCCATGTGCGGTGCCTTTCTGTTGTTCATTATGCCGGCGGGCAAGGGGAAGGGTGGTTTCATCCTCGACTGGGATACCGCGAAAACCATACCCTGGGACATCATCATTCTCATGGGGGGCGGATTTGCGCTGGCCTCGGGCTTCAGTGAATCCGGGCTGACCGAGTGGCTGGCGAACCAGCTGACCATCCTGCAGGGCATCCACTTCTTTGTCCTGATTGTCGTGGTGGTGCTCTTTGTCACCTTCCTGACCGAGATGACATCCAATGCTGCCACAGCGACCCTGTTTATTCCGGTGATGGGCGCGCTGGCCATTTCCATGGATCTGCATCCCTTCGCGCTCATGGTGCCCGCTGCACTCGGCGCTTCTATGGCCTTCATGCTGCCGGTAGCCACACCACCCAATGCCATTGTGTTTGCCAGTCGCCAGATATCCATAGGGCAGATGGTGCGAACCGGGTTTGTGCTGAACCTGGCCGGTGGCCTGATTATCAGCATACTGAGTTATCTGCTGCTTGATCAGTTGCAGTAGTGCCTGTGTCCTGGCATCGGCCTGGGACTGAACTGACTACTGCGCAAGAGGCGGGCTTAGGGCACAATATTGCAAAATCTGGCAACAGCCACAGGCACCATTCCATGGAAACGAACAAGCTCAAGCTGCAGAACTTTGTCATGGCCAGCATCCTGGTGGCATTGGTGTTCTATATTCTTGTTGTGGGCCAGAGGATCCTGCTGCCGCTCGTGATCGCGATCGTGTTCTGGTACCTGATCAACCTGATGTCCGAAGGGTTCGGGCGCCTCAAACCTGGCGGTCAGCCCATGGCGCCTGCCTTACGCTACACGCTGTCATTCCTGACCTTCTTTGCGATTATCTGGGCTATCGTGGAACTGATCGCCAGCAATATCGCCGGCGTGGTCAGGGTGGCCCCGATTTACCAGACCAACCTGGAAAACCGCTGGGACAGCATTCTCAGGCTGCTGCGTATCGAACAGGAGCCGACCCTCAGCCAGCTCACGGAACTGCTAAACCTGAGCCAGTTCATCACCGGCCTGGCAGCGTCCCTGACCAATATCGCGGCCAACATGGGCATCATCATCATCTACGTCATTTTCCTGCTGCTGGAGCAGGGCAATTTCAGCGGCAAGGTGGCTTCGCTTGCCAATAGCCCGGACAAGGAAAAGCGCGTGCGTCTTTTGATTCGCAAGATCAACGAGGACGTGCAGAAGTACATCAGTATCAAGATGCTGACCAGTTCCATGACCGGTGTGCTCAGCTATATTTTTATGAAGTTGGTCGATGTGGACTTTGCCGAATTCTGGGCGCTGCTGATTTTCCTGCTGAACTTCATTCCCACGATCGGCTCCATCGTAGCGACCATCTTTCCGTCGCTGATCACCCTGGTGCAGTTCGACACCTATACGCCGTTTTTCATCGTCCTTGGGGGCATCATGGCCATCCAGGTCTGTGTCGGCAATATTCTGGAACCGCGCCTGATGGGTAACTCGCTCAACCTGAGTCCGCTCATCATTCTGCTCAACCTGTCGCTGTGGGGGCTGATCTGGGGCATTCCCGGCATGTTCCTGTGCGTGCCGCTGCTGGTGATTTCCATGATCGTGTTTTCCCATGTGCCACAGACGCGACCGATAGCGATCATGTTGAGCCGGGATGGCAAGATCAAGGATACCTACGAGCAATAATCCCGAATGTATGGCAAATACTTTTACAAGATTTCTTTACAATCAGGTAAACTTGGCGAATTAGGCTTAAATAACAATGCTTTAGTCCTCGGGGGGAAAGCCATGACACAGGCGATGAAAAGCACTAAACGTTCAACTACTATCATTTCGACACTCCTTTTAGCTTGCAGTGTTACTGCTGTCCCTGTCTTTGGCCAGGGCCTGGAGGAGATCGTTGTGACTGCACAGTTGCGAGAAGAGAATATCCAGGATGTCCCGGTGGCAGTCTCCGCCGTATCCGGTACTTTCCTGGAAGACAACTCGATTAAGGATGTCCAGGAACTGATGTGGAGTGTGCCCAGCCTGGTGGTCGGCACCAACCAGAGTTCGGGTACCGGTAATTTCTCCATCAGGGGAATTGGCACGGGTGCCCAGAACTTCGGGCTCGAGTCATCGGTCGGTCTGTATATCGATGGCGTCTACCGCGCCAGGCAAGCTTCCATGTTCAATCAACTGGCAGATCTCGAGGCGGTCGAAGTCGTGCGTGGACCGCAGGGCACATTTTTCGGCAAAAACTCTGCATCCGGTGCTCTTCTCGTGAGGACCGTCGCCCCGAGTCAAGAACAGAATGCATTCGTGGAAGTGACAGCCGGTAACTATTCCATGATCAATCTCAACGGTGCCTTCAACTGGAGCCTGAGCGACACGCTGGCAGCCCGAACAACGGTCTTCTCCAGCGAACGCGATGGCTGGATCGAGGTGGATAACCAGAGTGGCGAGCTCAACGACCGTTCCCGCTGGGGTATTCGTCAGCAGTTCCTGTATGAACCGTCCGATGACTTGTCTGCAAGGCTGATCATCGATTATTCAGAAATAGATGAAGTGTGTTGTGCGGCACTGACACTGAAAGACAGCCTGGTGGCTTCGGGCCGCACCGAAGGCGGCGCACCAGTCTTTGGCAGTGACGCAATCCTTACCGCACTCGGTGGCACTGTTTATCCGACGGGTAGCTTCGATGCAGGTCGCCTGTCTCTCAACCAGATGCCTTCGTCCGAGAATGAGGACAGCGGAGTCTCTCTCCAGATTGACAAGCGTTTCAACAATTTCGATTTCGTCTCCATCACAGCGTTCCGCAGCTTCGATACCCGCGATGCAATCGATGCCGATTTCTCCGACGTCGATCTGGCGAACCGTCTGCAGGTGGCAGAGCAGCGCATGTGGACACAGGAGTTCCGTATCTCCAGTGACCAGGAAGAACGCTTTCGTTACCAGGCGGGCATCTACTTCTACCAGCAGGAACTGCAGAGTGAGGATTTCCTGTACCTAGGAAGCCTGTTGCCAAACTATGCCATCGCGGCATCGCCCGATGTACTTGGCGCGCTGATCGGCACGCCGCCTGAATTACTCGGTTTCATCAACCTGGTCTATGGCCAGAGTTTCGGGCCGGCTTTCGCTGCGCCGATCGTGCCAGGCAACACTATCCAGGATTACAGCAACCAGGATCATCGTGCAAATGCGATCTTCGGTCGTATCGATTACGACCTGACTGACGACCTGGAACTGAATGTCGGCCTGCGATATACCGATGAGAACAAGGATATGACCAGCCGCTTCCGCGAGTCTGTGCTCACGCCTGGCCCGGCCGACGTGAACGTGGATGCCATCGGAGCAGCGCTCACCATCGCAGGTGAACAGGCCAAGGCCGCGCAGGGTGCGCCTGCGGGTGACGGCACGGGCGCTACCTTCAACCCTGCATTGGCAGGCATGGACCCGACACCGTACCTGCCAGCCTTGAACGTGCTCTACATGCCTGGCTGGGCGAACTGTGCTGTGACAGTCCGTTTCTGCCCGCGCCCCGATATCAATGCTGACCTCGATGACAGTCGCGTGACCGGTAATATTGGTCTCTCATGGCGCATTGATGACACCAGCCTGATCTATGCCTCATATGGTACCGGTTATAAATCAGGTGGCACCAACACCGACAGGATCGGCCTGGGTTTCGACACCGTATTTGACTCGGAAGACACTGAGAATTTCGAGATCGGGGTCAAGAAGGATTTCATCGATCAGAACCTGCGTATCAACCTCGCGGTGTACAGTATGGAAGTGGAAGACCTGCAGACGAACACCTTCACTGGTACTGCCTTCAACCTGCAGAACGCCGGTCGCGTCGATGTGCAGGGTGTCGAGGCTGAAGTCTGGTGGAATCCGACTGATTCACTCAGTTTCCAGCTGGCCTATGCGCATACCGATGCAAGCTTTGAGGATTTTGACAAGGGCAATTGCCAGATCTCCAACATCTTCCATACCGGTGATCCGGTAGAGGCTGCACAGTTCCTGACCCAGGGTTTCTGTAACCGCAGTGGAGACAGGGTATCGGGCGTGGCTGATGACTATATCTCGCTGAATGCCATGAAGACTTTCGAGCTGGGTAATGGCAACACGCTGACACTGGGTGGTGAGTATGTGAGTTACAGCGATATGTTCATGCACAGCAACAACGATCCTTTTGCCAAGCAGGGTGCCAGGGACTTCCTGAATCTCAGGGCAATCGCCAGGTTTGATGGCGGTTTCGAACTGATGCTGTGGGGACGAAACGTCACCGACGAGAACTGGTACGGCACGGTGTTCGATACCCCGCTACAGGACGGCAAGCTCAGTGCCTACCCGAGAGAACCCAGGACGTATGGCATGACGCTGAGAAAAGTATTCTGATTCTGCTGCGTCTGTAAAAAAGCCCGGCGATGCCGGGCTTTTTTATGCATATGCCAATGTTACCTAGAGGATGGCGTCCGGGAAGAAGTGGCGGTTGAAGAAGGAAAGGACCCTGCGTTCATATTCCTCGGGAAAGGCGCCATCGAAATCTGCATGGCCGACACCGTTTTCCTGCCAGAGCTCTTTCGGCTCTCCGGCAGCCTCAAAGAGCAGCATGCCGCTCTCCGGTGAGATGACCTCATCATCGAGACTGTTGATGATCAGGACCGGGCGTGGACTGATATCACCGATCCACCGCTTGGCATCCACATAGGTAGCATCGATGCCCAGTTCCATTTCCGCCCAGAACTGGATCATGGGTGCGAAGGGAAATGCCGGGAGCCCGGTGAAGTGCCGAACGCTCGTGGCGATGGTGTCCTGCAGGGAAGAGAAGGCGGAATGTGCAATGACTGCTCTAATCGTCTCATTGGCCGCGGCATACTGGATTACCATGGAACCGCCCATGGAATCACCGAGCATACCGATCTTGGCTGGATCGACGTCGGGCAGGGCTCGGGCAAAGAGCACCCAGGCGTGTAAGTCTTTCATCTCCTCGACGCCAAAAGTGATTTGTTCGCCGGGATTATTCTCGTGTGCACGCACCGTAGTCGCCAGAACACCATACCCGGCACGGGCGAACATCCCGATCTCCTCGATGAATCCGCCCCGGTGAAATTTATAACCATGCTGCATGATGATCAGCGCGCCGTTCTTCGGCGGGACCAGCCAGCCTTCCAGGAGTAAGTTGTCGCTGGTACGGACGGTGACATCCTCGTATGCGACACCGATATCGGCCGGCGTCTGGTCGGGGAGGGAGCGTTCACCTGAGGGGTGATTGACCATGGTGCTGGCCTGCATACGGGCCAGCAGCATCATGCCGGCGACCAACACGGTGATCACTGCCAGGCTCAGTTTCAGTATCTTCATCAGGTTATGCTCAACCGGTCCATTGGGGCTCAATTTGACGGTGCATTATGCGCAGTCCGCAGTGATGATTCAAATGGCGTTACCAGGCCCTAGATTGTTGAAATAACAGGGTTATTGATAGCAATTATGCCTGTGCTTCCTATATAATTGCCGCCTTTTTTAGCCAGCGGTTTCCGTAGGTACAAGGTTAGTACCACCAGCCCCTGACACAGACAGCAACGACAGCAAAGACACTCAAGCAACGATGAAGAGCGCAGAAATCCGCCAGGCTTTCCTGGATTATTTTGCCGAGCAGGGCCATGAAGTGGTGTCCAGCAGTTCGCTAGTGCCCGGCAATGACCCGACCCTGCTGTTCACCAATGCCGGCATGGTCCAGTTCAAGGATGTGTTTCTCGGCCAGGACAAGCGGTCTTACAAACGAGCCACTACGTCGCAACGCTGTGTGCGTGCCGGCGGCAAGCACAATGACTTGGAAAACGTCGGTTATACCGCTCGTCATCACACCTTTTTCGAAATGCTCGGCAACTTCAGCTTTGGTGACTACTTCAAGCGTGAAGCCATCAATTTTGCCTGGACCTTCCTGACCGAAAACCTGGGACTGCCCAAGGACAGACTCTGGGTTACCGTCTTTGAAGACGACGACGAAGCCGCCGATATCTGGCTCAAGGAAATCGGGGTGCCGGCTGAACGATTTACCCGTATGGGTGAAAAAGACAATTTCTGGGCAATGGGAGACACCGGTCCCTGTGGTCCCTGCAGCGAAATTTTCTACGACCATGGTGACGAGGTTCCTGGCGGTCCTCCCGGCAGCCCGGATGAGGATGGCGATCGCTACATCGAAATCTGGAACCTGGTGTTCATGCAGTTCAATCGCTCAGCCGATGGCACCATGACGCCGTTGCCAAAACCGTCAGTCGACACCGGCATGGGGCTGGAGCGTATCGCTGCCGTCATGCAGCATGTCCACAGCAACTACGAAATTGATCTGTTCCAACACATCATCACCTCTGTCGCTGAGCGGACTGGCGCGACCGATCGCACCAATGCCTCTCTGAACGTGATTGCCGATCACATTCGTTCCTGTGCCTTCCTGGTGCTTGATGGCGTGATTCCGGCCAATGAGGGCAGGGGCTATGTGCTGCGCCGTATCATCCGGCGCGCCATTCGCCATGGTCACAAGCTGGGTGTCAGTGAGCCGTTTTTCCACAAGCTGGTGGCGCCGCTGTGCGACGTCATGGGCGAAGCCTATCCTGACCTGGTCACGGAAAAAGACCGCGTCATCGAGACCTTGCTGGCAGAGGAGAAACAGTTTGCCCGCACACTGGACAACGGTATGGTCATTCTCGAGAAGGCCATTGGCGACCTCGCAGGCAGCACCATTCCCGGAGCAACCGTGTTCAAGCTGTATGACACATACGGTTTTCCGGTAGACCTGACGGCCGATATCGCCAGGGAGCGTGGGCTCACCCTGAACATGGACGAGTTCGATGCCGAAATGGCAAAACAAAAAACCCAGGCGCGTTCGGCTAGCCAGTTTGAAAGCACCGAGGCCCTTGATATACGCCTGGAAAACGGTACCCGTTTTACCGGTTACGATACCCTCAATGGCCAGGCCTCCGTGGTCGCTTTGTATCGCGATGGCAAAGCCGTTGACGCGTTGAATGAAGGCGAAAAAGGCATAGTCCTGATTGATGCCACACCGTTTTACGGTGAATCCGGTGGCCAGGTCGGTGACTGCGGCACCCTCACTGCCGGTGGCGCAAGTTTCAACGTCCGTGATACCCAGAAGCAGGGTGACCAGTTTCTTCATATTGGTAACGTCGACACCGGCAGTCTGTCAGTAGGCGATGCTGTGGGTTGCCGGGTCGACAACAGCCAGCGACAGCCGACCGTGCTCAACCATTCCGCTACCCATCTCATGCATGCGGCACTGCGTCAGGTACTGGGCAGCCATGTCATGCAGAAAGGCTCGCTGGTAAATCCGAAATATCTGCGTTTTGACTTCTCCCATAACAAACCGGTAACAGAAGACGAATTGCGAGAAATTGAAATCATCGTGAACCGCCAGATCCAGGACAACGTAGAAGTGACGAAGGAAGTGATGGCGATGGACGCTGCCAAGCAGAAAGGCGCGATGGCGCTGTTCGGTGAAAAATACGGCAGTGAAGTGCGCGTGGTCACGATGGGTCGTGGCACACCCGGCGATGAGAGTGCCGATTTCTCCATTGAGCTTTGTGGTGGCACCCATGTAAATCGCACGGGTGATATCGGACTGTTCAAGATTCTGGCAGAAACCGGCATTGCCGCTGGCGTTCGTCGTATCGAGGCCGTCACCGGGCAGGCCGCTGTGACGCTGGTGCAGGAACAGGAAGCCCGTCTGCGCCAGGTGGCTGGTACCGTGAAAAGTGGCATGGACAAGGTCGTTGATCGTGTCGAGCAGTTGACCAGTACGAATCGTCAATTGGAAAAAGAACTGGCACAGCTCAAGGCCAAACTGGCCAGCTCTGCCGGCACGGACCTGGCGTCGCAGGCGGAGGAAATCAACGGTATCAAGGTACTGGCGGCAATCGTCGAGGGTGTGGACAGCAAGGCGCTGCGAGATACCACTGACCAGCTTAAGAACAAGCTGGGTTCTGCCATCGTTGTGCTTGGCACCGCTGCCGATGGCAAAGTCAGCCTCGTTGCCGGTGTCACCAAGGACCTCACCGGGCGCGTCAAGGCCGGAGAAATTGTTAACGAAGCCGCCAAAATAGTCGGTGGTAAGGGTGGCGGCCGACCGGATATGGCCATGGCTGGGGGAAATACCCCAGAGTCGCTTCCTGAGGCAATTTCTCAGGTAAAACAGTATCTTGCGTCTATTCTTTAAGATTGAAAAATCGCAATCAGCGTTTCACAAATACATAAAAACGTTCCATAAATAACATAGATCACTTTTGGAAGTTAGTGACAGAATCATGTTGATAGTTCAGAAATACGGTGGAACTTCAGTGGGTTCCATCGACAGGATCCAGGCAGTGGCCCAACGGGTTGCTGCGTGCAAGGCTGAAGGAAATCAGGTTGTTGTCGTGGTCTCCGCCATGAGTGGCGTGACCAACAATCTGACCGCCATGGCTTTTGAACTTCAAAAAGAGCCATCTCCCCGTGAGATGGACATGTTGCTCTCCACCGGTGAGCAGACAACCATCGCCCTGTTGAGCATGGCGTTGCAGGAAATTGGTTGTCCGGCAAAGTCGTACACCGGCGGGCAGGTAGGGATACTCACTGATAATGCGCATACCAAGGCACGAATCCAGGAAATTGACGGCGACAAAATGCGCGCTGACCTGGATAAAGGCGAGGTCGTCGTTGTTGCAGGTTTTCAGGGAGTGGACGTACAGGGAAATATTACAACGTTGGGAAGAGGTGGTTCGGATACCACGGCAGTAGCGATAGCAGCTGCCCTGAAGGCCGATGAATGCCAGATCTACACCGATGTCGACGGTGTCTACACAACCGATCCCCGCGTAGTTGATAACGCCAGGCGTCTGGACCGTATTACATTTGAAGAAATGCTTGAGATGGCCAGTCTCGGGGCAAAAGTTCTGCAGATCCGCTCTGTAGAGTTTGCCGGTAAATACAACGTCCCACTGCGGGTTCTGTCCTCTTTCGAAGACGGTCCCGGCACGTTAATTGTCTCAGAGGAAGAATCTATCATGGAAAACCCGATTATTTCTGGTATCGCGTTCACGAGGGATGAGGCCAAGTTGAGTGTAGTCGGTGTGCCTGATGTTCCTGGCATGGCGTTCAAGGTTTTTGGCCCCATCAGTGAAGCAAACATCGAAGTTGATGTGATTGTCCAGAATATCGGTGCCGATAACACCAACGATATCACTTTCACCGTAGCGAAGAAGGACGCCGACAAGGCTGCCCGAATCCTGGAGAAAATTTCGTCGGAAATGGGTGCCCGGGGTATTGAAGTGGACCAGAAAGTGGCCAAGGTCTCGCTGGTGGGTGTGGGCATGCGCTCACATGCCGGTGTTGCCAGCCGGATGTTTGAAGCATTATCGAAAGAGTCGATCAATATTCAGCTTATCACCACATCTGAAATCAAAATTTCCGTAGTCATAGAGGAAAAGTACCTCGAGTTAGCAGTTAGAGCCCTGCACAGCGCATTCGGTCTGGAAAACCCGCCCGAATAAGCCGCAAGGCCTGGAAACAGACTGGCAAGGTCTTCGCATCTGGCCGGTCTGTCGAATAGACAGATAGTTAGTCCAGGAGATTCAGCGGTTCCAGCAGGAGTTGGACTGGTCTCGTTTATGCAAAGGGGGTTTAGCAATGTTAATTCTGACTCGCCGAGTCGGCGAAACACTCATGATTGGTGATCAAGTCACTGTCACTGTACTGGGTGTGAAAGGAAATCAAGTACGCATCGGTGTGAATGCACCTAAAGACGTAGCTGTCCACAGGGAAGAGATTTATGACAGAATTCAGAAAGAAGGTGGTGAAGGCAGTGCTGTTGGCAGCACAGATCACGGCGAGGATGACGATAATCTCGGCAATGCCTGACCACCAATGATCTGAAGACTGGAGGTGGGACACCAACACCGACATGAGAGAAAACACGCCGTCAATTTTGGGCTGATGTCTCCACTAATCCAGAGACCTTGTGGTATGATGCGCGCCATGTTACCCCGGTATCGGCGGCTCTAAAAGCGCAGAGTCGGGAAAACAATAAAAACTGCAGTTTTGGAGAGGTGGCCGAGTGGCTGAAGGCGCGCCCCTGCTAAGGGCGTATGGGCGTTAAATCTCATCGAGGGTTCGAATCCCTCCCTCTCCGCCATGCATAAAAAGACCTGGTATGGCGCCGGTTCTTTAAGCTTAGCCGCCTGGGCATAGCGGTCCTAGGCCTTGACCAGTCAGTTCATGATGCGCAAATCATGATGCGCAAATCGATGTCTGACAGTCTCATCGTGGCCTTGACCCAGATCTGACAAACATCAATCAACGCGTTATTGAACATTGGTTCTGTCCGCGCTGTAATTTACCGAATGGCCAAAAGACCTACACGATGTTTTTCACATTCGGCAATCTTTTCTGATTGCGCCTGCTTGCCCTAACCGGGTTCTGCCAGGCCATCCACAACACCTATTTTGTACATTTCTGTGGCGGGATAATTGCGACCACTCGTAGCTTGGCTTAGGCCTTAGCCCGGCTCAGGCGGCGTTTGAGCAGGTGGTAACGGCCAATGTTGAGAAATAAGTGGACTAGAATTTCCTGAAAGCTCATCTGAACGTCTTTTTCAAAAATCACGATGCTGCTGCGTTAAGGTAAAGTTTAAGGTTAAGGCAGAATTTGTGAGGTCGTGTTGTACCGCGTATTCCCTTTCTCAACATTGCCTGTCAATATGGAAATGGCATTTCAGCGTCGAAAATCTGTTCTGTTGCGATCCAGGACATACTAATCCTCGCAATAGGCTGTAAAATCTTGTCAAAATCGCCCTTCAGGGCCGTTTCACGAATCAAGATAGTTGTTGAGAACAAAAGGCTTGAAACAACCTCTTATTGCAATCCTCTGTAACAAGTAAGGAACCACGACATGACCACGCCGTTTCCCAAGTCGCCGACTTTTTCCACCATTGACGAGCCATTTCGTTTTGAAGGCGAGCTCTACGATCTGGAGGTGGAAGGACAGATACCTGCCGAACTGGATGGCACCTTTTACCGGGTCGGACCGGACCAGGCGTTCCCGCCCATGTTGGGCGATGCCAATCCATTCAACGGTGATGGCTTTGTGACAGCATTTCGCATCAAGGAAGGGTGTTGTGACATGCAAATGCGCTACGTCATGACCCAGCGCCTGCAGGCAGAGCGTAAAGCCCGCCGTGGGCTGTTTGGTGACTACCGGAATCCGTTTACCGATGATGAAAGTGTCAAGGACATCAGTCGAGCTGTGGCCAACACCAACGTCGTGGCCCACAACGGCAAGATTCTGGCCATGAAGGAAGACCAGAAGCCGTACGCGATGGATCCGCATACGCTGGAAACCACCACGCTATTCGACTGGGACGGGCAGATGACGGCGACCTCTTTCACCGCCCATCCGAAGATCGATTTTGAAACTGGCGACCTGTATGGCTATGCCTATGCCGCCAAAGGTGAGGCAACAGATGATATCGCCTTTTTTGGTTTCGACAAGCACGGCAAGAAAACCTGGGAAACTTGGATCAAGTCACCTTACCCCGGGATGATTCACGACTGCGCCATCAGTGACAATTACATGGTGCTGCCGTTAATGCCGCAGGTGATGTCGCTGGATCGCATCAAGCAGGGCGGCATCCTATTCCAGTGGGAACCGACCTACGACCAGGTTTATATCGTGATACCCAAGGGCGGTGATGCCAGGGATGTCCGTTTCTTTCATGCGCCCAATGCCATGCCGGGTCATATCGTCAATGCCTTCGATGACGGTGGCAAACTCTACCTCGACCTGCCGGTTGCCCTGGATAACGTGTTCTGGTTCTTCCCGGACAAGGACGGCAAATTCCCGCCGCCTGGATCATTCGGTACGGAAGTCACCCGCTGGTGTTTTGACATGAACGACAAGAACAGCAAGGCGGTGCCTAGCGTCATGTCCAACCTGGCGGCGGAGTTCCCGCACTGTGATGACCGTTATGTGGGCAAGCCCTACAAGTACGGATTCATGCAGGCCAGTGATCACACCAAACCCTACAATGCGGAACGGGCAGGCCCCATCATGGGTTTCTTCTTTAATACCTTCCTGACCATGGACATGAGTACCGGCAAAACCGATTCCTGGTTCTGCGGTGACACCTGCAGCACCCAGGAGCCGGTGTTCGCACCGAAGTCCCCGACCGCACCGGAAGGGGAAGGCTACGTGCTGGGTATCGTCAACCGCCGCGCAGAAAACCGCAGCGATCTGGTGATTCTGGATGCACAGAACATCGCGGAAGGCCCGATTGCCACAATCAAGATCCCGTTACGACTGAAATACGCGATTCATGGCAACTGGGTGCCTGACGCGGCTTGGGCCTGATGCCTAACGGCTTGATTGAGCCGTGTAGATTTCTAGTCACCACTGCCAGGTCACCCGCTAGCGCTAAAGGCGCGTGATCCGGCAGTTATCGACAGGCAGGGGCAGGGCACGCATATTCATATTATTGTGCACTGTCAGTAAAAATCCGGCGCTCTCAGGCGTTGTATGGCGCAATCTTGGTCAGGGGGACAAGCGTGCATGATCGGTGGCTTTGAATACATCATTGACGATGCCACACCTAGAAAGGATTTACTGGCGTGGAATGAACTGGTATCGCGTTCAGGAGGCCGTGTTCACTTTACACCAAAAAGCCGCATCCGATTCTGCACTCCAACTGGCGCCATTTCGATTTTGGCCCGATCTGCATCAACTATATTCCTAACCACCACTCTTTCTGTGCGGTCCACACCCCTAACTGTTCGCCGTCGGACAAAAACCGCAAGTTCAGACTGATTTATACCGATGCGGCAGCCATTCTGCGTTATGACGACAGGTCTACACAGGTGTCGGCACATGCGTTTGTCCTGCTGGTTAGCGCCCACGGCTTTGAATTCCAGATTGATGACAACCATTCCCTGGGTATATTGCTGAATCGGACCCACTGGCTTCTCAAGTATTTCCCCAATCCGAAGGTCACTGTGGCTGATCCGCTCAGTGCCAATAGTGGATGGGCCAGGCTGCTCCTGCTAGCGCTGCAAACCATTAAGGAAGGACGCGACCCGGAACATATCATTCCACGCACCTTGATCTCAGACCAACTGGGTTCTTTGCTGTCATTGCTGTTGCTGTCTGTGGGAGAGGCCAGGCTCAGTACCCGACATCCGACACCAGGTGCCGCTGTACAGCAAGCTCGCCCGTGTCCTGCATAAGCATTTCCACGAGCCGGACCTGACGCCACATAAGGTCGCTGAAAAGGCCGGCATATCCCGGCTTCATGTGCTTAATATTTTCTCCTCAGCCGGGACGACCTTCAGCCAGGCGCTGCTGGAAATCCGTTTGTTGAAAGCCTCCGAAATACTCTAGGACAATCGCTATAACGCTTTCTCTGTCTTTGACATCGCATGGACCTGTGGCTTTTCGGATCAGAGTCATTTCAGTCGAAAGTTCAAATCACGTAGTCAGTGCAGAAATCCTGGTTGACGATATTGGCCGGATACGCGATGTCCATGAGGAGCCGGATGGCAACCTCTATCGGGCAGTGAATATCGGTATTGCGCAGGCGCCTATCTTCAGGCTTGTGCCAACAGAATAAGCCGTGAAGGGCAGTTTTTCAGGTAACTTCCGCAGTATAATAGGCGGGTACAAGCAGACTCTTGTGCACCAGGAAGCTGCAGTGAATAGGTGTATTTATATTACCGGAGAGAACAGATGACCATGCATGATGATCGTAATCCACGCCGCGCTCTGATGAAAACCGTCGGCGCCGCTACCCTGGCAGGCCTGGCAGCAGGTGTGGCATCCGCGCCTGCCAACGCCCAGGGCCACAGCAACGGCTTTATGCCTGAGCGTCATGACTTGGATACGTGGTTTGATGACCTTGGCGGCAAACATCGGGTCTTCGTGGATTCTTCCACGTCCCTGGGCGGCCAGGATGCCCTGCGTTATGCCTTCAATATCATGAACGCGCACAAGAATGCCTACGGCGGCAGTGATGACGATTACGCCATGATCGTCTGCTACCGTCATTCCTCCACGCCTTTTGGCTATGGCGATGCCCTGTGGGAAAAGTATGGGGAGGTCCTGAACCGTTTCACCAATATCGAAGACCCAGAAACCAACGAGACGCCGAAGCGCAATATCCTGCGCGTCGGCCGTGGCCAGTTCGCCGGTGCATCCATTGAGGCCATGGTCGAACGCGGCGTGCATTTTGCCATTTGTGCCACGGCCAGTCGTGGCCTGGCTGGCATGATCGCCGGGACGACGGGTCAGGATGCTGATGATGTCTACGATGAACTGGTGGCCGGTGCCATACCGAATGCCCACTTTGTACCAGCCGGGGTCATGGGAGCTACACGCGCCCAGGAATACGGATACAGTCTGCTATACGCCGGATGAGTGAATCGGCAGTAACCGCGGGGGCGCAACAGCCTCCGCGGGTTGAACAAGCTTTGGTTGCTGCCCACAGTTATGCCGCCCTGGCGACTGTGCTGGTGGCCATTGTCTTTGGCATCCTGATTTCCCTGCAATTCATTCTGCCCGACAGCCTGGGCAGTGGAATCGCCATGGCCTGGGGCCGTCTGCGTTATGCCCACACCCAGGGCATCATGATTGGCTGGCTGGGCAATGCCTTTCTCGCGTTTCTCTACCACGCCGTACCCATTCTGGCGGGCCGTCCCGTTACCAGTGTCACGCTGGGACGCTGGTTGTTCGGGCTCTGGAATTGCATCATTGTCCTGCCGGGCTGGATGCTGGTCCTGCACGGCATCAGCCAACCCATCGAATGGGGGGAATTTCCGGTCGTCATCGACGCGTTCGTGATCCTGGCACTGCTGCTGGTCGCTATCCAGTTTATCCCGCCATTTTTCAGCCGGGGGCTGGATGACCTGTATGTCTCAAGCTGGTACATCATCGGGGGGCTGGTGTTCACGGCGTTGGCTTATCCCATGGGCAACTTTATGCCCGAACTGGTCCCGGGCGCGGAAAGCGCGGCCTTTACCGGTTTGTGGATCCATGATGCTGTCGGCCTGTTCGTCACCCCGCTGGCCCTGGCCATTCTGTACTTTGTCATTCCCGCGGTCACGGGCCGGCCGATCTACAGTCATTTCCTGTCTATGCTGGGATTCTGGGGCCTGTTCTTTCTCTATCCGCTTAATGGCACGCATCATTACGTCTTTTCCGTGATTCCGATGTCCGCCCAGATGGGCGCCATCGCGGCATCAGCCTTGCTTGGTGTTGTTGTCATCATCGTGGTGACCAACCTGCTGCTGTCAGCGCGGGGAGCGGGGTGGCTGCGGGGCAATACGGCATTGCGCTTTGCCGTTATGTCGGTGGTGTTCTATCTGGTCGTGAGTGTGCAGGGCGCCTTGCAGGCGCAGATGTCTCTGAACCGGGTTATCCATTTCACGGACTGGGTCATCGGCCATTCCCATCTGGCCATGCTGGGCTTTGCCACCTTTGCCGCGATTGCCGGCATGCTGCTGGCGTGGCAGAAAATGCCGAATGCCAGGTACAACGAAAAGGCCCTTAACCTGGCGTTCTGGCACCTGTCAGCCGGCGTCATCATCATGTTCCTCGACCTCACGGTGGCCGGACTGGTGGAAGCCGCCGCCTGGATGCAGGGCGCGCCTTGGGCAGATTCAGTTGTGCCTCTGTGGCCTTACTGGCTGGTCAGAACGCTTTCGGGAATTCCCATTGCTGGTGGTTTTGTACTGCTTTTTTACGGCCTGTGCTCAGGTCCTGAACGGGACGAGCTGCGCCCGCCAACACCCGTCAAATCTCATGCCGGTGTGGCCACGCCCACCGCCGGGGAAGGCTTTGCCCTGCGCATGACATACCGTGTTTCGGCGGCAGCAGCCCTGGTCTTTTTCTGCCTGTCCGTTTTTCTCTTGGGCGTGTTGCCAGGGCGTGCACTGGATGCCCAGATTGCGGCGATGACACCAGAGAACGTGTACGGTTTTTCTGCGGCGGAATTGCGTGGCCGCGACATTTATGCCCGGGAAGGGTGTGCGTACTGTCATACCCAGCAAATTCGCTATACCGCCGAGGACATTACCCGCTTTGGTGCCCCGACGCTGGCCTGGGAAGGGCAGTTTGATGCACCGCATCTGTGGGGTACCCGGCGTGTTGGCCCAGATCTTTCCCGCACCAGTGGCACCCGCAGCAGCGACTGGCATTTTGCTCACCTGTACGCACCGCGCAGTGTCGTGCCCTGGTCCGTGATGCCGTCTTACGCCAGCCTGTTTGACGGCGATGCCAGGCAGCCTGGCCAGAAGGCCCGGGACCTGGTGGCATACCTGGAATCACTGGGGCGCGCCCGCGAGTTGGCCTGGCCTGAGGGGGATCGTGATGCCCTGACCGCTTATCCGGATGACCCGTGGGTGCAGATGGCCCTGAATGCCGATGTGCTCAACGTCCACACCGGACGCGCGGAAGTGCGCAATGATATTCCTGCGCTCTCAGGCAGCACTGACCCCGGCGCGGGCGCCGGTCTCTGGCAGGCCAACTGTGCTGGCTGTCATGGCGATGCCGGCCTGGGTGATGGCCCGGCCGCGGCCTGGCTTGAACCTGTGCCCGCCAACCTCGCCGCCCATGAATACACACGGGAGCGGCTCGCGGCCATTCTCTGGCAGGGTGTGCCCGGTACGGCCATGCCGGCATGGCGTAATTTGGAAGCGCGGGAACTGGCTGCACTGGCAGGCTACGTGCAGGCCATGTTCACGCCTGATAATGCTGCAGCCGGCACGCCGGCGCAGCTGACGGCCGGTGCCCGCATATACCGGAACAACTGTGTCCAGTGTCACGGGGAAAATGGCGATGGCCGCGGTTTTGCGGCATCAGAACTGCCGGTGGCGCCCACGAATTTCACGGCACAGCGACCCGGGGTAAACGAAAGCCTGAAAGTCCTGAACAAGGGTGTGGCAGGCACCTCAATGGCGCCCTGGAGTGATCGCCTGACAGAGGCCGAGATGCTGGCGGTGACGCATTTTGTGCGCGCATTCTTTGAGGGGGCACCATGATTGCCGATGTCATTGTCATGGCCACACTGCTTTTTGCCGGTTGCTATGCCTTGCTGTGGAGCCTGAGAAAAGACTGGCGGGCCCGCATTGAGGCCCCGAAACTGATTTTCCAGCAACAGCTGCGGGCGTATGATGCCGGCAACAGCCCGTGTGCTAAGGCGCCCGGGAAAGATTTTACCCATGCTGCTGATCTTCATGATCCAGAAGCCGGTGCCTGATACGGTGTCCGGACTGTTTACGCAAAGAGGAGACTGAGTCGTGTCTTTGTCGACCCAAGGTTTACGCGCTGTTCTGGCAGCCTGCGCCGTGTGCGGGCTGGCCGTGATTGGTTTTACCCTGATGGGCAATGCCGGCCAGCAGTCAGCCATGGTCCCTGACTCGGGGCCGGCACCAACGGCGGAATACGGTGAGCGCCTGCTCAGGCATACCACCAATTATCTCGGTGCCGGCCAACCGGACCCGGCCAAGCGCTACAGCGGCAATGGCCTGGACTGCGCTTCCTGTCATCTGGATACCGGCAAGCAGCTCGGCACGCTATCGCTGATGGAAACGGCGCCACGTTACCCGCGCTTTTCCGGGCGTGATGGCGGCGAGCGTGATCTGCGTGATCGCATCAATGGTTGCATGCAGCGCAGTATGGCGGGGCGGCTCATGCCGCGCGACAGTGTGGAAATGATTGCCATGGAGAGCTATATCCTGTCCCTGGCCAGGCAGTCCGATGCCATGCCCGAAAGCAAGATGCTGTCCGTCGATCCGCCGGATTTCAAGGAACCTGACCGCCGTGCCGACCTGGCAGCGGGTGAGGTGGTATACCAGGAAAAATGCCAGATTTGCCATGGCGAGAACGGTGCCGGTTTGCGGGAGTCGCTGGATCCCGTTGACGGCTATCTCTTTCCGCCGCTGTGGGGGCCGGAAAGCTACAACAACGGTGCTGGCATGAACCGGGTGCTGACGGCAGCGCGCTTCATTAAGGCCCGCATGCCACTGGGACAGCCGGATCTGAGTGATGACGAAGCCTATGATGTGTCGGCTTACATCAATTCCAAACCGCGGCCGGTCAAGGAAGGCCTCGAAGCGGATTTCCCCGAGCTGTTTCGCAAACCGGTGGACAGCCCTTATCCGCCTTATGCGGATCCCTTCCCGCACGAACAGCACAAGTACGGCCCGTTTGCGCCCATTCGCGACTATTATGCCGCCCAGAATAACGGCTGAAACGAAAAGAGGGGCAGGGTAAGAGGGGGCTTATTCGCTCTTGTCACTGACCTGGCAGGTGCATTCCACCCGACTGGAGCGCACACTGCTGAGGGTGACATTTTCCCCGATGGGATAGTCGCGCGTGAAGGAGAACATGCCGGCCTCGTCCAGGCTAAAATGCTCAGGAAAACTGAGGCGCGTCAGTTCGCCGGCCTCATCACGTACCGATGCCACAATATCAAAAGTGCCGCTGGCCGCAGGGCATTGTGAATTGCTGACGTCCACTTTGACCCGCGCTGCCGTATTGCGCTGGGAATAGGCCAGGGCGACTTCGGCCTGGCAGGGAATGAAACTGACCCCGGGAATGGTAATGGTGGTCTTGATTTCCGTCTCCAAGACGGCCTCCGTTTCCTCCGGCTTAACGTCGGGTTCGCTGAAGCGGCTGTAGCGGCGTTCCGGTGCCGGTATTTGCTGGGCAATGGCAAGGGGCGCCATGAGTAACAGGCAGGCAGCGAATCCGGCCAGACGGGACGAACAATCCAGGTGTTTTGCAGACATGGTTTGGGGTTGTCTCATGGCGGAATGGCCCACTACCATAGCAAATTGTGTTTGGAGCCATGCAAGTCAATGTTTTTACTGATGTTTAATCGACATTGCATTCCATAATCAAAATAAGTTGGCGTGGGCTATGATGGTGGCCTGATTTCATTATTAGCCGGTTGTCATGTCAATTCGTTTCCGCTAGGGCGCCTACGTGAGGAAAGAGTCGCTAAAACAGCGACAAATCAGTTTTAACGGCATTGCTCCACCTGTTCAGCATGACAGTGACGGCAACATCATTCTCGACTATCCCCCCAAACTGCAGTTGCGCAACCCTGATATTGTCCGCCTGATCAAGCCCTACGTCAGTGTGGGACTCAATGAACAGATTCGCGCCGTTCTGCCACTGGCTATCTACCTGGTGCTGTTGCAGCTGTTCATTCTCAAGCAGAACGTGGCGGTGGGTGATTTTCGCCGGGCTGGTGTCGGTCATCATTGGCCTGATGCTGTTCATCGAGGGACTGAAAGTGGGCCTGATGCCATTCGGGGAAACCATCGGCACGGTCCTGCCAAGCAAATCGCCATTAGACTTCGTGCTAACCATTGCCTTTCTTCTGGGCATGGGTGTCACCTTTGCTGAACCGGTATCGGTGCCCTGAAAATCACCGGCTCGATTGTTGACGTCAAACAGGCGCCCTGGTGCTGATCGTGGGCATGGCCGTGGGTATCGCCGCCGTGGTTGGTACATTGCGGTTTCTGTACAGCTGGGGCATGAAACCGGTGATCTACCTGTCACTGATACCCACCCTGGCGCTAAGCATATATGTCATGAGCAATCCCTCCCTGTCGAATGTGCTGGGCCTGGCCTGGGACAGCGGGGCGGTCTCTACTGGGCCTGTGACGGTTCCCTGGTGCTGTCGCTGGGTATCGGCATGGCTGTTGCCGCGGGCCAGGCCTCTTCGTTGTCCGGTTTCGGTATCGTGACGCTGGCGTCCCTGTTTCCCATAATTGGCGTTCTGTCGCTGGCCATATTCATCTATTTCACGTTGCCGGCAGAAGAGATCATCGCCTAGGCCGTCCAGGTGCAGGATATGGTCGTGCTGGCCTGGCATGAACAGACCCCCTGGCTTGATATGAAGCTGGGCGTGCAGGCCATCGTGCCGCTGGTGATGTTTTTGCTGACCGTGCTTTACCTGCTGCTGAAAGAACGCGTCCAGAACAAGCTTACTGCCTTCTACGGCATCGCGCTTTGCGTTACCGGGATGGTGGTGTTCAATATCGGCCTGAGCTATGGCCTGGCGAAACTCGGCGGCCAGTCCGGTGGGCTGGCGCCCGCGGCTTGCACCTCCCTGGACATGGTAGAAAATTTGCCGCTATATCCCTACGAATTCGGTATTTTCATTGCGCTGGCCTTCGCCTGGCTGCTGGGTTTCGGCGCCACACTAGCAGAACCGGCGCTGAACGCGTTGTGTGCCATGTTGGAAAATCTCACCAATGGCGCCTTCAAGAAAACGATGCGGATGGACTCGGTGGCTTTGGCGTGGCCTGCGGCATCGGCCTGGGGATCCTAACAATGGTGCTGGACATGCCGGTGGTGTTGTTCCTGCTGCCGTTTTACTTCATCGCCATTTTTTGA
>JBMTQX010000012.1:0-64506 GCA_049446715.1 Pseudohongiellaceae bacterium | reverse complement strand
CCTCGCACCACTAAAGGTGTCATCTGTCGGCAAACGATCCTACAGATCTACGCCGGCCTACGTGCTACGTTCTCCAATAAAAACTCATAATAGCATCCTGCGTGATCACCTCGGAGACTGTTTTTGTTCCGTCCCGGGTTTCCATGGTGATATAGCCGGACGGGGTTTTGGCTTGCGTGCGCGTTTCCAGGGCCTGGTACAGGGTGGCCTGCATGGAAATCGGGATCACCGCGGTGACTTGTTCCAGATCCTGCAGATTGAAATTTTCCTTTTCCATGGCAATCAGCAGGGCGGCGCGGCTGACAATGGCCTTGTTGTTTGCCGGGTAATCAATGATGACCCACTCGGGGTTGGTGGCCAGCTGCTTCTCAATGGTTTCCCGGTCGGCCTCGGGCTCAAGCCGCGTGAACTTGAACCTGGTGACGGTGCTCACGCCGTAACGGTTGAGAAAGCGCAACGCTTCAGGCTCAGGGTATTGTGGAATACCGACCGGGTAGGACAGCCTTCCGAACTGGTCAAGTTGGACACCACGATGATCAGCATGGCCGGCAGAATAATGGCCGGGTTGTCGCTGAGTTCCAGCAGAGCCATCAGTGCCGCCAGGGATGCCTGCAGGGTATCCCCCATCATGGCGCACATGCCAATGAGGACGTAAAACGCGGTCGAGGGGATGGTGCCGGGCATGATCTGTTCACCGATGGTGCCCATGAAGGCGCCGGCAATGCCGCAGATTATCAGGCTGGAGCCAATGGCGCCGCCGGGCAGTCCCAGCCCCAGGCTGATAGCCGTGACGACCAGTTTTGCCACCAGCAGTATCAGCAGGTAATCCAGGGCCAGTTTGCCCAGCATGGCCTCGTTGAGCGAGTCATACCCCGTGCCCACGATCTCCGGGACGAAGATCGCCACTGATCCGGTGAACAGGCCAACTAGGGCGAGTCGCAGGCGGACATCAAGGTGACTGAACGATAAAGCCAGTTTGTGCAGCCGGACAAAGCTGCTGGCCAGCACCCCAATTACCAGTCCCGTAAACACCACCCATGGCAATTTACAGAGGCTGTTCATAGCGACCGACTCGATCATGAAGACGGGTTCGTCACCATAGAGTACCTGGGTGACAACCTTGCCATTCACAGCAGCGATGATGATGGGGATGATGTCGGTGATGGCGTATTCGAGCAGTATGACTTCCATAGCAAAAATGACACCGGCAATGGGCGTGTTGAAAGCGGCCGCTATCAGGGTGCGTATGCTG
The DNA here is from genome assembly GCA_049446715.1 of Pseudohongiellaceae bacterium. GTDB lineage: Bacteria > Pseudomonadota > Gammaproteobacteria > Pseudomonadales > Pseudohongiellaceae > Eutrophocola. The sequence continues at coordinate 63,254 of JBMTQX010000012.1, read as the reverse complement.
TTGTTGGGCAATACCAAGGCGCTGCCGATGGCGCCTCCCATGGCGGCGCCCAGATGGATGGAAGGGCCTTTACGGCCGCAAGAGCCGCCACTGATCAGGGCAATGGAGGCCGTCACAAACTGCATCACGGCATTGTGTACCGGCATCTTGGAGCAAAAATGCTGCACTTTGTCGATGACATGGGCCACGCCCAGGCGCTGCTGCTCCGGTTTGAGCCTATGCAGGAGAGGCCGACCACCAGGCAGCCCATTATCGGCATCACAAAATGCAGCAGGGGGGCAGGGCTTCAAAATCATCAGGCGAATTGCCGTCAAAGAACAGCGGGAAGGGTGTTTCCAGCACGAAGCGGAACAGATTGACCAGCAGGCCCGAGGAAATACCGACAAGGATGCCCAGGATTGCCATGGGCAGTTTGGCCTCGTCACGGACAAGCAAGGTGTAGGTCTGGTCTCTGGAAAACACTGGCCTGTCCTGGCGAATCTGCAAAAGCGGAATTGGCATTATAGCGCCATGCAGACAATTACGCCGGGTTTGACTTGTGTCTTCTCACCACCTGCTACAATCGCTCACACTGTGCGCGCATTTCGGGACAATTTACCCGGACATTGCCCGCCCGCCATTCAGATAGGAAACCCGGATGACAGATAACCACCCAGCCTCGCCGACCTCTGAGCGCTCATCGTTCCAGGGCGCGGTCTATGAAGTCATTTTCGGTTATGACTCCCGTGCCGGAAAACTCTTTGATGTGGTGTTGATCATCGCCATCTTTGCCAGCGTGGTGGCGGTCATGCTGGACTCGGTGCCGGCAGTGTATGCGCAGTATCACGCGCAACTGTACCTGCTGGAGTGGGTGTTCACGGTACTGTTCACCATTGAATATATGCTGCGCCTGTACTCATCCCCCTCTACCAAAGGCTATGCACTGAGCTTTTACGGGCTGATCGACCTGTTTTCGATTCTGCCGACTTTTATCGCTTTCCTGTGGCCGGGCGGGGTCTACCTGATTGTTATCCGCATCCTGCGTGTCCTGCGCATTTTTCGTATCTTGCGCTTGATGCGCTACATGGGTGAAGCCACCTTGCTGGCCCGTGCACTGCTGGGGGCGCGCCGCAAGATTTTCGTGTTCCTGTATTCCCTGCTGACGCTCATCATCATCTTCGGCTCGCTGATGTACCTGGTGGAAGGACCTGACAACGGATTTGAAAGTATTCCCCACAGCATTTACTGGGCCATCGTCACCATCACGACCGTGGGGTATGGCGACATCACTCCGCATACCGCGCTGGGGCAGTTTATAGCCGCCACGGCCATGATCCTGGGGTATGCCATAATCGCGGTACCGTTTGGTATCGTCGGCGCCGAAATCATTACCGAGCACCAGCGCATGGACCGCCCCGAGCCTAAGACCCTGCGCACCTGCAACAACTGCAGCAAATCGGGGCATGACGAGGATGCGCAATACTGCAAACATTGCGGCGTGACGCTGGAGAAATAGATTCTGGTGTTTGGTGGGGTGACGCCCCGGGGCAGGACGCTGGTTTAGCCGAGCTGCTGTTTGACCAGCTGGCTCACGACCGCCATGTCGGCCCGGCCGGCCAGTTGTGGGCGAACCGCGTTCATGACCTTGCCCATGTCCTGCATGGAGCTAGCGCCTTCATCGGCAATGGCCTTGTCAACGATGGCGGTGATTTCCGCCTCGCTCAGGGCGCTTGGCATGAATTCCTGGATCACTTCAATTTCGGCAGCCTCGGCAGCGGCCAGTTCCGGACGGTCACCGTCGGTGTACTGCTTTACCGAGTCGCGGCGCTGCTTGATCATCTTGTCGAGGATCGAAATGATGCGGTCTTCGGGCAGATCGATGCGTTCATCCACTTCGACCTTTTTCAATTCGGCCAGGACCAGACGCAGGGTGGACAGCCGGGGCTTGTCTTTCGCCCGCATGGCATCCTTCATCGCATCAGTGATGCTGACTTTAAGGGGATGATCCGCCATGTTTACAGGAGGGAGTTGTAGCGTCTGGCCTGAGGCTCAGTACAGACGCTGGGTGCGACGATTTTCGCGAGACACTTTTTTCATGTGACGCTTTACGGCAGCAGCGGCTTTGCGCTTACGCACAGAAGTCGGCTTTTCGTAAAACTCGCGGCGGCGGACTTCAGCAAGAATGCCTGCTTTTTCGCAGGAACGCTTGAAGCGGCGCAGCGCGACGTCAAAAGGCTCGTTTTCTTTCAGCTTTACGATGGGCATTAAACATTACCTGTTAATAAATGAAACCCTGGGTTCAAGGGCCGGGCATTTTAATGGGAAAGTCCTTGAATTGCAAAGTTTTCAGGGGTTGAAAAGCGGGCCGTCGGGGGGCGGGTTTTGGGGCGCCTATGCCGACCTACGACAGGGCGAAATTTTGCAGTACACTTGCCGCACCAACACAGAGCCCAGCGCATGAAACCCAGTAAAAAGATCAAAGCCCTCTACCTGGCCGGTTTTTTCGGCCTGCTCGACTGGTCCTGACGACCCTGTCCTGACGTTTCCTTTTTTCGTTTCGGTCGTGTGTCTGCCAGCACGGCGTACAGCTTATTCCATAACCAGACATTACAGAGAAAAATCATGTCAGAACAACACGTTACCGTAACCGGTGAAGGCCTGACCATTGACCAGGTCGTCAAAGTAGCCCGCCATCGCGAGGCCGTAGTCATCACCAGCGACGCCGCCGTGCATGACCGCGTGCGTGAGTCCAACGAATTCATCCTCAATGCGGTGGAAAACAACCAGCCGATATATGGTGTCACCAGTGGCTTCGGGGCCATGGCCTACAAGGCTATCTCCAAGGATCAGGCGATTGAGTTGCAGAACAATATTCCCTGGTTCCACAAGGTGGGCACCGGCAACCTGCTGCCGCAGGAAGACGTGCGCGCCGCCATCCTGGTGCGCATGAATTCGCACCTGCAGGGTGCTTCCGGCATCCGCATGTCCATGATCGAGCGTATGGGGACCTTTCTCAATGCAGGCGCCACCCCCCAGGTGCGTGAATTTGCCTCCATTGGCGCCAGCGGCGATCTGTCACCGTTGTCCTATATCACCGCCTGCCTGATCGGCCTGGATGAATCCTGGCAGGTGGATTACAACGGCGAAGTCCTGGGCGCCCAGACCGTGCTGGAACGACTGGGCCTGCCGCGTGAGGAACTGGGCCCGAAAGAAGGCCTGGCCATGGTCAACGGCACCTCCGTAATGACGGGTATCGCCGCCAATGTCATGTATGACGCCCGCAACCTGCTGGCGCTTTCTTTTGGCAGCCATGCGCTGCTGTTCCAGGGCATGATGGCCACAAACCAGTCATTCCATCCCTTCATTCACGAGCACAAGCCGCTGCCGGGGCAGATTGCTGCGGCGCAGACCATGCTGGAACTGCTCCAGGGCTCATCCCTGATTGCCGATGAACTGGATGGCCAGCATGAATTCCGTGGGGGTGACCAGCCGATCCAGGATCGCTATTCACTGCGCTGCCTGCCCCAGTATATGGGGCCGATCGTGGATGGTTATCGTCTGATTGCGCAGCAGGTTGAGCATGAAATCAATTCCGCTACCGACAATCCGCTGGTGGATGCCGCCCGCGGCAACACCTATCACGGCGGCAATTTCCTGGGCCAGTACATCGGCGTCAGCATGGATCAGCTGCGTTTCCATATTGGCATGCTGGCTAAGCACCTGGATGTGCAGATTGCCATGGCCGTCATGCCGGCCTTCAGCAACGGCCTTTCTGCGATGCTGGTGGGCAATACTGACCGCGCCATCAACGGCGGTCTACAGAGCCTGCAACTGTGCGGCAACTGCATCATGCCGCAGCTGCAGTTCTACGGAAATTCGCTGACGACCCATTACCCGACCCATGCGGAAGGTTTCAACCAGAACATCAATTCGCAGGGCTTTGGTTCGGCGAACCTGGCGCGCCGGTCCGTGGAAATCTTCCAGCAGTACATGGCCATCTGTCTGCTGTTCGGGCTACAGGCGGCCGAGCTGCGCTCGAAACTGGTGACAGGCCATTACGATGCCAGCCAGACCCTGTCACCGGCGACCCTGCCGTTGTACAGCGCCGTCTATGAAGTCATCGGACGTCAGTTTGATGCCGACAAGGCGTTGATCTGGAACGATTATGAGCAGGCCATCGATGCCTACATCGCGGCCATCACGGATGACATACGCGGCAGCGGCAAGATCGTGCAGAGTATGCAGGGGGCGTTGCAGGGCTTGTTGTAAGCAGGTCTATGATGCCAGGCCTGCTCGCGGCTGAAGCTGCTCCTAAATGTGATCCTGGCAACCCGTAGGAACGGCTTCAGCCGCTAACCAGTTGCGTGTCGGCAAACGACCTGCGGTTTATGCCGCCCTACGGAGCAATGATCAGTTGATCGAGAGGTCCTGACCCGGAAAGATCAGGTTGCTGCGCAAGTTGTTCCAGCGCTTGATGTTGTCCACGGAGACGCCAAAACGGCGCGCGATGATGCTCAGGCTGTCGCCGCGCTGGACCCGGTAGGTGGTGACCGCTTTGGCAGGTACTGAATGGATCGACAGCTCCTGATTGACGTAGATCGTGGTGCCGCGGATGTTGTTCCACTGCTGTATGTCCTTGACGGAGACATCATAGCGCTCAGCAATCTGGCCGAGCGTGTCACCACGACTGACCCGGTGGATCGTCGGCACCAGCATATCCATGTCATCCGCCAGTTCGGCATTCAGGGTGACCCCCATCAGCGGTTTGTCTTCGGTGGAGCCGTTCAGCTCCACCAGCTGGAATTCCTCGCGCAATTCTATGGGCCGACGTTCAGTTTCTCCGTATGCCACAAACCGTCGTTCCCGATTGCCGATGGTAAAGTCGGCCGACAGGCCAGTGCCTGGCAGCAGCAGTTTCTGGCCCGGGTAGATCAGGTGACCGCGAATGCCGTTGACGGCCTTGAGTTCGTCCACGGTGGTGTCTGCAGACCGGGCAATGGCTGCCAGGGTATCGCCGCGCTTGATGGTGTATTCACTTGGTGCCACTTTGGCGTCGGCCGGCATGTTGTCGAAATTACGCACAAAGCGGTTGAAGGAGCCCAGCGGAATCTTCAGGGCGTAGGGCTCAAGCTGGTCGGGCAGGGTGGCTTTGATCAGGGCCGGGTTCAGGTTGCGGATGGTGGCCAGGTCGGTACCGGCCAGGTCGGCGGCGGTTTCCAGTGCCAGCATGCCGCGCACTTCCACGATGTCGTAGGCAATTTCCTGGCCCAGGCTGTCCACCTGCACGCCGTACATTTCCGGATTGGAAATGATCAGTGCCGAGGCGACGAACTTGGGTACAAAAGCACGGGTTTCGCGGGGCAGGAAGGGATAGATTTCCCAGTAGGTCGGTTTTTCCTCGATCGGTTTGCCGGCCCGGCGCGCGGCGCGGGTGATGCAGCGATAACTGCAGTTGTAACCGGCCAGGGCCAGCTCCCAGTTGCCGCTATAGCTTTTATACAGTTCCTTGAAATGGCGGGCCGCCGCGCGGGTGGCCAGTTCGGGGTCACGGCGTTCATCTACCCAGGCATTGATTTCCAGGCCGGACGAACGGGCGGTGCCATACATGAACTGCCACATACCGACGGCACCGGCAGAACTGCGTACAGTGGGACGCAGGCCGCTTTCCCCAAGTGCCAGGTACTTCAGTTCATCGGGGACTTCCTCTTCGGCGAAGATCTGCTCGATCATCGGAAAGTAGGTGTGGCTGCGTTCCACCCAGATACGCAACAGGGCCTGGCGGTTTTGCAGGAGATCATTGATGGCCTGCTCAACGACCCGGTTGGCGGTCATGTTGATGGTGGGTACTGCAGGCTGCGGGCCCTGGTTGAAGGCCTCATCCTCGGTAAGGGGGGGCTTTGCCGGACCACTGACATCGCGCCTGCCCAGTTCTCCGGCTTCATTGATCAGGGATTCCACGATCAGGGTGGAGGAGCCGGTGCTGGCGGCGGTTTCGGGTTCCTGTGCGGGAGAGCCTTCAGGCTCGGGCTGAATCATGCTGCAGCCGGTCAGAGTCAGGCCAAGCAGTGCGGGGGCAATAAGCCTGTGGAACGCACGAAGGGTGTGGCGGGTACGGCTGTCTGTCAGCACAGGAAACGTTGGCACAAACAAATCTCACCTAACTCGAAAACAGGGGGAAGGCATTATCCACAAAATTGCGGAAATGTCGTAAAGCTAAATTGCGAAAATTTTGCAGTCGGCAGGGCAATGCAGGCAGGCGACTGCGCCTGAAACACGCCCGGTAGACTGCCATGATCCGGGAAAGTTTCAGTGCCACAGATCGCATTGACGGCGCTGGCATCGCCAGGACGGATCAGCCGATGCGGATGACCACCTTGCCCAGGTGGGCCTGGCTCTTGAAATAGCCGATGGCCTCGACCGTGTCCTCAAGCGGGAAGACCTTGTCGATGACCGGATGGATGTCATTGATTTCGATGGCCTTGTTCATTTCCTCGAACATGCGGCGGTTGCCCACAAAAATGCCGTGGATGGCACTGCCGGTGAGCATCAGGCTGCGGGGATTGCATTCACCCTCAGCACCGGCCAGCACCCCAATCATGCCGATTTTGCCGCCAAGTGCTAAGCATTGCATGGAGCGATCGATGGTGCCGATACCGCCCACTTCAACAACACAGTCGACGCCCTTACCGTCAGTCAGCTTCCTGACTTCGTCCTGCCATTCCGGATGGGTCTTGTAATTGATAAGGCCGCTGGCCCCCATGGCTTTGGCCTTGGCGAGTTTTTCGTCATTGGAGGAAGTGATGATCACTTTGGCACCCACGGCCGTGGCGAACTGGAGGGCGAACATGGACACACCGCCCGTGCCCAGGGCCAGAACGGTATCGCCTTCCTTGACGGGTTTGCCGGCTTGCATCATGGCATGCCAGGCCGTGAGGGCAGCGCAGGGCAGACAGGCACCTTCTTCGTAACTCAGGTTTTCCGGCAGGGCCACAGCGTTGCCTTCCTTCATAACCATGTATTCAGTTAGTACACCATCGGCGGAATGGCCAAGCGCGGGGTTGGACATCGGGTCGGCCGGACCGTCCGGCAGGTCCTGGAAAAAAGTCCCGGCCACGCGATCGCCCGGCTTGAAGCGCGTTACGCTTTCGCCCACGGCCTCCACTTCGCCGGCGCCATCCGAACCCAGCACGGTATCGCGCTGGACGGGGCCGCCAAAATACTTGCCGGCAATAATGCCCAGGTCGCGGAAGTTCAGGGAGGCCGCTTTCATGCGCACTAGAATTTCACCGGGACCGGCAACGGGTTTGTCGCGTTCTACAAGCTGAACAGCATCTATGGAGGTGGCGCCGGCACTGAGTACGATAGCTTTCATGGGATATCCTTGATCATGTTTTTGACGAAATGATAACACGGTGTTTTACGCCGTGTTGACCAGCTCAGACCAGCACTACCGTTACCCTGTGCTATCATGCGCGTCCCCGCAGACCGGGGTGCAAACAGCACGGCAGACGAAGGCCGCATCGCCCTTGATGCCAAATTAAAAATGACTGAAGAATGTATTTGCAGGCCATGAAAGTACTTGGTATTGAAACTTCCTGTGACGAAACCGGCATCGCGATCTATGACAGTGAACGCGGTCTGCTGGGCGATGCCCTGTACAGCCAGGTCAAGCTGCATCAGCAGTATGGCGGTGTCGTGCCTGAACTGGCATCACGTGACCATATCCGCAGGACATTGCCCCTGATTCGCGAAGTGCTGGCACAGGCCGACTGCACCCTGCATGATCTTAATGGTATTGCCTATACCGCTGGCCCGGGCCTGGCAGGCGCTCTGCTGGTGGGCGCTTCCATCGGCCGTTCTCTGGGCATGACACTGGGTATTCCCACACTCGGCGTGCATCACATGGAAGGCCACCTGTTGGCCCCGTTGCTGGAAGATAACAGCCCGCAATTTCCGTTTGTGGCCCTGCTGGTCTCAGGCGGTCATACGCAGCTGGTTGAGGTACCGGAGCTTGGCCGTTACCACCTGATCGGGGAATCGCTCGATGACGCCGCCGGCGAAGCCTTTGACAAGGTAGCGAAAATGCTTGGACTGCCATACCCCGGAGGTCCCCATGTGGCGAAACTGGCCGAACAGGGCACCCCGGGGCGCTTTGAATTTCCGCGTCCAATGACTAACAGGCCGGGGCTGGATTTCAGCTTCAGCGGCCTGAAAACCTATACCCTCAATACGGTCAACGAACACACCGCCGACGGCGTCATTGATGCCCAGACCCGGGCAGACATTGCCTGGGCTTTCCAGGAAGCGGTTGTCGATACGATGGTGATTAAATGCCGCCGGGCCTTTCAGCACATTGGCATGAAAAGGCTGGTGATTGCCGGTGGTGTGAGCGCCAACACCCGCCTGCGGGAGAAGCTAGGCGCGATGGCCCGGGCAGAAGGGGGAGAGCTGTATTATCCCGGTTTTGCCTACTGTACGGATAACGGAGCCATGATTGCCTACGCTGGCTGCATGCGCCTGAAGGCTGGTCAGTCAGATGATCTGGGTATACGGGCCAAACCGCGCTGGAACCTGGGGTCGTTAGCGGCACTGGCGTGACAGTGCCACACTTACGCTCGACATCAGATCAGTAGAGCAAAGCAAGCAATCAGAAAACAGAGAGAAAATTCATGGAAATAGTGTATATCCGCGGCCTCGAGGTCAAAACCGTCATTGGTGTCTATGACTGGGAGCGCAACATTCGCCAGCGCATCACCATTGACCTGAAAATGAAGTCTGACTTTAGCAAGGCTGCTGCCAATGACGAAATCGAGCACGCACTGGACTACAAGGCCGTGGCCAAGCGCCTGATCGCCTTTGTCGAAGACAGCAGCTTTAAACTCATGGAGACCCTGGGATCACGCATTGCCGATATCGTGCAGGATGAATTCGATGTGACCTGGCTCTATCTCGAACTCGGCAAACCAGGTGCTGTTACTGGTTCCCGGGATGTTGGCGTGATCATCGAGCGTGGCGACAAACAGGGCGGGGCTGCCGTCTAATGGCATGGGTGACTTTGAGCCTGGGCAGCAACCTGGATCCGGTGAACCACCTGACCAGTTGCCTGGATGCACTGCTGCTGCAATTCAATGACCTGAGCCTGTCATCGGTGTTCGAAAGCGAAGCAGTCGGTTTTGACGGCGACAACTTCCTCAACATGGTGGTCGGCGTGCAAACCGATTTGCCGCTGGCAGAACTTTCCGTCGCGCTCAAGAGCATCGAAGACAAGCATGGCCGGGATCGCACCCAACCCCGTTTCAGCGGCAGGACGCTGGACATCGATATTCTCACCTACGACAACCTCGCCGGCACGTTTCATGGCATCACGCTGCCACGCGCAGAAATTGAAACCAATGCCTTTGTGCTGTGGCCGCTGGCCCAGGTCTGCGGCAAGCAAAAACATCCGGTACTGAAGCAATCCTTTGCCGATATGTGGGAAGATTACGACAAGCACCGCCAGTCTATCTGGCCAGTCGACTTTCAATGGCACGGCAGGATGATTTCAAGCCAAGCCTGAGCGCATTTCCCCGGGCAAGGCCGAGGCAAATCGAAGGCGAGTCCAAGTCACAGGAGGGCAGTATGATCATGCTATATACCCATGCCAATCCGGCACTGGTCGGACTGGCCAGATCCATACTGGCCGGTGAGGGCATCGACTGCATGCTCAAGAACGAGTTTTCCACGGCCGGTATCCCGCCTTACAACCTTGACCAGGAACTGTGGGTGCTGGATGAGGCCGATGCCAACAGGGCCATGGCACTGCTTGCCGATCTCAGGGAAGAGCCGCTTGATGACGGTGCCGCTTATACAGATTGAGTACGCCGGGGTCCCTCATGCCCGGGCCTTGTCAGATTACTATGAGCGCAATGCCGATCGCTTTGCGCCCTGGCATCCCCAGGTCGGCCCCAGCCATCACAGCGTGCAATCCTGGCTCCGTCGTCTCGAGTACCGGGCACAGGAAGTCAATGAAGGGCAGGCCGCGCACTTTGTCGGCCTCGATGGCGACCGTGTTATCGCTACCTGCTCCATTACCGCCATCACTTATGATCCGGCCAGCTCCGGTTTGCTGGGATATTCCGTGGACCGGGATTTCGAGGGCACCGGGACCATGTCGACCCTGGTGAAACATGCCGTGCGATACGCTTTCGACAACCTGCGGCTGCAGCGCCTGCGCGCCAGTTACATGCCGGCCAACGTGCGCTCGGCGCGGTTGCTGGCACGGCTCGGGTTTGTCCAGGACGGCATTGCCCGGCGTCACCTGTGCATCAACGGGCGCTGGGAAGACCACGTGCTGGCATCCTGCCTCAACGCCTCGGCCATCGCGCGCGAACCGGCCTAACTTGATCAATACAGGCGATAGTCGGTATGTTACAAGCTTCTTCACCGCAGTATCCAAGACACTTTTACGGGTTGTTTCCCGTTTTCGACCTCACAGGTCCAGACCAAGACACAGGTGACTGATGAATATCCAAGCTCTCAATCAACCCCGACTGATTGTCCTCGCCATGGCGCTGGCAGGCCTGGCTGCGTGTTCCGACAACCATGAACAGACCCTGGAGACCAGCAGTATGCAGACCATGACGAATACCGCACCGGCGCAGACTGCCGAAGCCGGCAATCCTTTCTTTGAGCCTTCACCGCTGCCACTGCAGTACCCGCCGTTTGATCAGATCTCCACGGATGATTACCTGCCCGCGTTTGAACGCGGCATGAACGAACACCTGGACGAAATCGCGGCCATCGTGAACCAGGCAGAGGGGCCGACTTTCGAGAACACCATGGTGCCGCTGGAAATGTCCGGGCAGTTGCTGGATCGCGTGGCAACGGTGTTTTATGCCCTGTCTTCTGCCCACACCAACGAGGCCATCGATGCTACCGAGGTGGAGATCGCGCCGCGCATGTCTGACCATTACGACCAGATCCTGCTGGATGAAGGCCTGTTTGCCCGTATCAGTGATCTCTATGCGCGCCGAGACAGCCTGGGCCTGGGTGATGAAGCGGTGCGCCTGATCGAGGAAAACTACAAGGATTTCGTGCGCGCTGGGGCCATGCTCGATGTGGAGCAAAAAGAGCGACTCAAGGCGATTAACCGGGAACTGTCGGAACTGTCCACGCAGTTCAGCCAGAACGTGCTGGACGAGGTGAATGCGCTGGCCATCGTAGTGGACAGCCCCGACGAGCTGGCCGGGTTGAGTGAGGCCCGTATCCAGGCCGCGGCCGATGAAGCCACTGCCCGTGACATGCCCGGCAAATACGTCATTCCCCTCCTGAACTATTCCAGCCAGCCGACTCTTGCTGCCCTGGAAAACCGTGCCTTGCGTCAGCGCATCCAGGAAACCGCGGAATCGCGCGGTCACCGTGGCGGTGAATTCGACAACACCGAAGTCCTCAGCCGTACCATAACCCTGCGCGCCGAGCGTGCCCGCCTGTTGGGCTATGACAGCCATGCGGCTTATGTGCTGGAAAAACAGACGGCGCAAACTGTCGGCGCTGTCAACCAACGCCTGGCCGACCTGACGGCGCCGGCCATTGCCAATGCCCGGCGTGAAGCCGCCGACATCCAGGCCATGATTGAGGCTGAAGGCGAGGATTTCGATCTGGCCGCCTGGGACTGGCCGTTTTATGCCGAGAAGGTGCGCCAGCAACGCTACAACTTTGATGAATCGCAACTGCGTCCCTATTTTGAAATCGACAATGTCCTGCTGAAGGGCGTGTTCTTTGCCGCCGGCCAGATTTACGGCATCAGCTTCGAGGAGCGCTTCGACTTGCCGGTTTACCAGGAAGATGTGCGCGTGTTCGACGTCAATGACACCGACGGTTCCCAGCTCGGGATCTTCCTGCTCGACCCGTATGCGCGTTCCTCCAAGCGCGGCGGCGCCTGGATGAATGCCTACGTGTCCCAGTCTCACCTGATGAACCGCAAGGCCGTGGTCGCCAACCATCTCAATATTGCTAAGCCGCCACCCGGTGAGCCGACGCTGATGACTTTTGATGAAGTGGAAACCATGTTTCACGAATTCGGGCATGCCCTGCACGGCCTGTTTTCCGATGTCACCTATCCGTCCTTTGCCGGTACCCGCGTGCCCAGGGACTTTGTCGAATACCCTTCGCAGGTGAACGAGATGTGGGCCGTCTGGCCAGAAGTGCTGGCCAACTATGCCGTGCACTATGAGACCGGTGAACCGATCCCGCAGCAATTACTCGACCGTGTGCTGGAAGCATCGATGTTCAACGAGGGTTTTGCCACCTCGGAATACCTGATGCCGTCCATCGTCGACATGGCCCTGCACCAGTTGCCGCCGGAACAGGTACCGGCAGCAGATGAAATCATGGCGTTCGAGGAACAGACCCTGCTTGAGGCCGGTGCCCTTTTGGACGAGATCGCCCCGCGTTACCGACCGACCTATTTCTCCCACATCATGGGCGGCTACTCGGCCGGCTACTACTCCTATATCTGGAGCGAGGTGCTGGACGCTGACACCGTGGAATGGTTCAAGGAAAACGGTGGCATGCGCCAGGAAAACGGCCAGTACTTCCGCGATACCCTGCTGTCAAAAGGCGGCAGCGTGGAAGCCATGCAGCTGTTCCAGAACTTCCGTGGCCGTGAGCCGGATGTCACGCCGCTGCTGGAGCGTCGGGGTCTGACGCCGCAGTAATGCCTCTGTCTCTAGGGAAGAAAGTGCCGGATATGGTGTGTCCGATAACCATCAGTTACCTCCGGCATACCCGCCCATGATCCAGTCGCGGTAGCAGAGATTACAGCGCCATTTCCGGGGCCAGGACGATCATGCAGTTGTTATGATTCATTGCTACTGTATTTTTTTCCGGCAATGAGATCAGATGGTTCTTCCTCTCCCTCACACGCGTAATGAAAATCATAAAAAGAGGTTTCAAACCTTGGACATCCCTGTAAAAAATGCAGAGCAGCGATGTTCCATTTGGGACTCCACCCGCCTGAATGATTTTCCCTTCCGTGATGACGACATCATGATAGGCACCTGGTCGAAGAGCGGTACCACTTGGATGCAGCAACTGGTCGCCCAGCTGGTTTTTCAGGGAGACCCGAATGCCTATGGTCAGGCCCTTTCACCCTGGGTAGAGATTCGGGTGCTCCCGAAAGAGGAGATGTTTGCCATTGCCGAGGGCCAGAAGCACAGGCGTTTTATCAAAACCCACTCACCCCTGAACTGCATTCCGTTCAAGCCCGAAGTGAAATACCTGTTCATTGGCCGGGATGCACGGGATGTCACCTGGAGCATGTACAACCACCACATGCTGTTTACACCCACTGCCTACGAGGCCTTCAACAATGCTCCCGACCTGGCCGGGGCGCCACTGGTGCCGCTTGACTGTGATGTGCACGAGTATTATCTGCACTTGCTGGATCATGGTTATTTCGATGGTTTGCCGGAAACACCGTTTTGGCCCTGTATCAAAAGCTGGTGGGATGCGAGGGACCAACCCAACGTCATGCTGCTGCATTACAACAACCTGAAAACTGATTTTGAAGGTCAGGCCAGGCAGGTAGCCAGGTTCCTCGATATCGACATTCCCCGGGCGTTGTGGCCAAAAATTGTTGAGCATTGCAGTATCGAGCACATGCGCGAGCTGGCCAGCCAATACGATGTGCTGGATGCCATATTTGAAGGTGGTGGTGCCAGATTCATCAACAAGGGCACCAACGAGCGCTGGAAGGATGTGTTGAGCCAGGCAGAAGCTGAGCGCTGTGATGAGGTGGCGGTACGCGAGCTGGGCGAGGCCTGCGCCCATTGGCTTAAAACCGGCGAGATGGGATGAGCGTTTAAAACAAACGGCCTACCGGTGATGTAGGAGAATACAGGTAACCTGTTATCGGCCACCATCAACGTGTAGGACCTGACCGGTCACATAGCTTGCATCACACACCAGAAACGCCACGGCGTTGGCAATATCCTCGGGGCTGCCCATGCGTTTCAGCGCGCTCATGTCGATGATGGCCTGCTGCTTTTCTTCGGACGGCTCTTCGCCCGGTGGCCACAGTATGGCGCCGGGGGCGACGGCATTCACGCGCACATCCGGGGCCAGTTCCCGGGCCAGGGTACGGGTCATGCCTTCCAGGGCGGCTTTGGCCATGGTGTATACGCTGTGATGATTCAGGCCGCGACTGGCATAGAGGTCAGTCATGTTGATGATGCAGCCACGCCGCATGCGCAGTTCACCAGCTAAAGCATTGATGAGGAACAGGGGGGCGCGGGCGTTGCTGGCAAACAGGGCGTCCCACTGGTGCTGGGTAGCGGTGCCGATGGGCGTGGGGTAAAAGGCCGAGGCATTGTTGATGAGGACATCCACGCGTCCGAAAGCAGACAAAGCCTGGTCGGCCAGACTTGCCACGGCCGCCATGTCATCTAGGTCGGCCTGCAGCGCCAGGGCGGAATCGGGACGCCGGGTATTCAGGGACGTGCAGAGCGCGTCGGCGTTATCCCGAGAGCGATGGTAGTGAATGAGAAGGCGGTAGCCGCGCGCATGCAGGGCCGTGGCACTGGCTGCGCCCAAGCGGGCGGCGGCACCGGTGAGCAGGGCAACAGGTTGATCGGTTGTCGTCACAGTGTCTCCAGGAATTGTTGCAGCGCCGACAGCCGGCGCTGATGCAGTTCATCGCCTATGGCGGCATCGCGAAAGCCGTCTGCCAGGATGGCCTGGATATCGATGCCGTTGCAGACAGCGTATGCCTCTTGCATCACCCCGGCCTGGGGATAGGGATTCTTTTCCAGTCCAAGGCGGCCACGGGCATCGGCTTCACAGGCGAGCAGGAACTGCTCAAAGCGTTCCGGTTTGCGAAAGGCATCCAGCGCTTCCAGGGCCTGCAGCATCTCGGCGGGTTCCAGGTGGGCAGCCCGGTGGCAATGGGTGTGATACAGGCTGGTCAGCCTGGCCAGGTCGCGAAATTCATTGGGCGCTTTCAGTCGCTTGCAGGCACTCTCGATCAGATCGACCCCCAGGGCTTCATGACCGCGCAGGTAAGGCCAGCGGGCTTTCGCAATGGCACCCTTGCCGACATCATGCATCAGCGCCGCAAAACGCACCTCGGGGTGGGCACAGAGCAGGGCAGCCTGCTCCAGCGCCATGAGCGTGTGCAGCCCGGTGTCAATTTCCGGGTGATACTTGGGCGGTTGCGGCACGCCGTACAGCTTGTCGACTTCAGGCAGAATCACCGCCAGCGCATGGCAATGTTTGAGTGTCGCAATAAAGATTTGCGGGCTGGATGTGTCCAGGGCAAGAGCGAACTCACGCCATACCCGTTCCGGTACCAGGGCGTCGAGTTCGCCGGCCGCGACGATCTCGCGCATCAGTGCCTGGGTTTCCTCGGCAACCCTGAAGCCCAGGTGGTGGAAGCGCGCGGCAAAGCGGGCCACGCGCAACACCCGGAGCGGGTCTTCGACAAAGGCGGGTGAAACATGGCGCAGGATTTTCTGCGCGATATCACGTTGGCCCTGAAAGGGATCGATGAGTGAACCGTCTTCGGCCTGGGCAATGGCATTGATGGTCAGGTCGCGGCGCTCAAGGTCCTGTTCCAGCGTGACATCCGGCGCGGCATGCACCGTGAACCCGGTATATCCGACGCCGGTTTTGCGCTCGGTCCGGGCCAGTGCGTATTCCTCTTTGGAAACCGGATGCAGGAACACGGGGAAATCCCTGCCTACCTGCTGGTAGCCTTCGGCACGCATCGCTTCGGGGGTGGCACCAACAACTACCCAGTCACAATCCTTGACCGGTAAACCAAGCAGTTTGTCGCGGACAGCACCGCCGACCTTGTAGGTTTTCATGAACTCATCCGTTCAGGCTGCCGGTTCGGCAGCATGCGTTATTTCCTGCCGTCCTTGCTGAAAGGCACACTGTAGCGCCGCTTGTCTTCGAGGCGCAACATGGTCAGGGTTCTGCCCCATACACAACCGGTATCCAGGGCATACACGTTGGGCCAGTTCGTTTCTCCTTCCAACGTGGCCCAGTGGCCAAACAGGATGATCTTGTGTGGTTTAAGTGACTGGTATTCATACCAGGGTCGAAAGTCCTGGGGCGCCGTTTTGGGTCCGGTCTTGATGGCCAAGTTAAGCTGGGTCTCGCTGTTGCAGAAACGCACGCGCGTCAGATAATTGGTAATGACGCGCAGGCGCTCCATGCCCTCAAGGCCGTCGTGCCATATGTCCGGCTCGTCGCCATACATGCGGTTGAGAAATTTCAGGTACTGGTCGCTTTGCAGGACGGCCTCGACCTCTGCACCGTAACGGCGTGCCTGCTTGAAGCTCCAGCCGGGAGCGATACCGGCATGGGCCATTAGGAAGGTCTGGTTGCCCTGTTCCGTGTCCAGCTTTTTCAGGTGCACCATGGGCTGGAAACGCAGCCACTCACAAAGCATCGTGCAGTCTTCGGCATTGAGGAGATTCTGCAGCGTATCTTTCCGGCCATGCTGCTGGGCGCCGGTCGCCATGGCGACAAAGTGCAGGTCGTGATTGCCCAGGACCATGTTGAAACTGTCACCGAGCCCCTTGAGAAAGCGCAGGGTCTTCAGGGATTTCGGGCCGCGATTGATGACATCGCCCACACTCCACAGCCGGTCTTTGGCCGGGTCGAACCTGACCTTGTCGAGCAGGCGCAAGAGTTGGTCATAGCAACCCTGTATGTCGCCAACGGCGTATGTAGCCATGCCTTGTCCTTTCTCGCCTGTTCCGCCAGTGAATGGCCGGACTAGTGAATCATGTGCGGGATGGCCAGCACGAAGAGGGGTATGGGCGCCTCGAATTGTTCGCCGGCGGCGGTTTCCATGGTGTAGGAACCGCGCATGTCCCCGATCTCAGTGGCGATCAGTGTGCCACTGGAATACTCAAAGGCCTCGCCGGGCTGGATCACCGGTTGCTGGCCGACGACGCCTTTGCCGGTCACCTCATCGACCTTGTTGTTCTGGTCGGTAATGATCCAGTGCCGGCTGAGCAGACGCACCGGTTCATCGCGATGATTGGTAATGGAAATCGTGTAGGAAAACGCATAGGAATTCTTGGCGGGATCGGACTGCATTTCCAGGTAACGTGACCGGGTGTTGATCTCGATACCATAATGATTGTCTGGCGCACTGCTCACGAAGGCGTTTTCCTGTCTGGGATTTTGTCGTGATACCCGTTTAAAAAGTCGATACCGATAAGGACACTGGCGCGGAATCGAGCTGTCTGGCAGCAAGAACTGTCAGGCGTTGGCCGCGGTCAATGCGTCGCTGATAGTAACATATTCCGCCAGCGAGAGGGTCTCGGGACGGCGGCTGCCATCAATGCCAAGGGCGCTCAGCGTGTCGCGGTCAACGTGAGTTTTCAGACTGTTTTGCAAGGTCTTGCGACGCTGGGAAAAAGCGGTGCGCACGACGGTTTCCAACGTGTCGGCATCAAGAGCCGGATGCGGCAGCGTCTGCCAGGGTTTCAACCTGACGATGGCGGACTGGACTTTCGGTTGCGGATGAAATGCCGTGGGGGGCACGTTGAACAGTTTCTCCGCGTCGCAGTAATACCCGGTCATGATGCCCAGGCGTCCGTAATTCTTGTTGCCCGGTGTGGCTGTCATGCGCTCGACCACCTCAAGTTGCAGCATGAACAGCATGTCGCTGAAAAGATGCCGGCAGGCGAACAGGTGAAACAGCAGGGGGGTAGAAATGTTGTAGGGCAGGTTGCCGATCAGCCGGTAGGGTTTTGTCCTGGGAGGCAGGCTGCTGAAATCGAATTTCAGGACGTCGGCGTTGTGCAGGGTGAAGTGGGGCTTGCTGTCATAACGCCAGCGGAATTCAGCGGCCAAGTCGCGGTCGATTTCAATCACGTCCAGGTGCCCGCACTGGTCTACAAGACGGTCAGTCAAGGCACCCTGACCGGGGCCGATCTCCAGGATGGCGTCATCAGGCTGCGGGTCCAGCGCGATGATGATGCGTTCGATGATATTGGCTTCCTGCAGGAAGTTCTGGCCGAAGCGTTTACGGGCGCGATGTTCAGCCATGACTTATTTGACGACGTTCTTCGACGACGATTTTTGACGGCCTTGCTGCCAGTGCCTGGCCATCTCGCGGGCGGTGACAATAGCGGTGTGCAGGCTGCCGGTGTCGGCCTTGCCGCTGCCGGCGAGATCCAGGGCCGTACCATGGTCGACAGAGGTGCGAATCAGCGGCAGGCCCAGGGTGATATTCACGGCCTGGCCGAATCCCTTGTACTTCAGGACCGGCAGACCCTGATCGTGATACATCGCCAGGACGGCATCGGCACCGTCGAGATGTTTCGGGGTGAACAGGGTGTCGGCAGGCAGCGGGCCAATCAGGTCCATGCCCTGGTCGCGGAAATCGTTGAGCACGGGAATGATAATGTCCTGTTCCTCACGGCCCAGGTGGCCGCTTTCGCCGGCATGGGGATTCAGACCGGCAACCACGATGCGCGGGTTGGCAATGCCGAACTTCAGGCGCAGGTCGGCTTCTAGGATCACGATGATACTTTGCAGCAGTGGCCGGGTGATCGCTGCCGGTACGGCAGTCAGTGGCAAGTGGGTTGTCGCCAGGGCCACGCGCAGGCCCTCAGTGACCAGCATCATGACCACGTGGTCGCGGTGGCACTGCTCGGCCAGGTACTCGGTATGACCTGAGAAGGGAATGCTGGCATCGTTGATGATGCTTTTCTGGACCGGACCGGTGACCAGGCCGCCAAACTCGCCCTGCAGGCAGCCGGTAACTGCCCGGTCGAGCGTGGCCAGCACATAGGGGCTGTTGGTTTTGTCGAGCTGGCCGGGAGTGGCCGGACTGGCGAGCCTGACCGGGCACACATTGAGGGCGCCGGTTTCGGTTGCTTCAGCCGTGTATTCATTGATGGTGATGGCGATGCCAAGCTGCTGTGCCCTTTCTGCCAGCAGATCCGGGTCGGCGATCACGACCAGGTCGGCGGCAGCATCCGGGTTGGCCGCAACATACTGGATGCACAGATCAGGGCCTATGCCGGCAGGTTCGCCGGGTGTGATGACAAGCGGGAGCAAGGGCGTCAGGGGTAGCGGAGAGTCGCTCAAAGATTTTCGGGTTCGATCTTGATGTCAACGTAAGCGGTATCGCGTAATTCGGTCAACCAGTTTTCCAGTTCGTTCTCGTACTTGCGCTGGCGCAGGATCTGTTCAGCCTGGTAGCGCATGTTTTCATCGGTCACATCCTCAACCCGTGTTTCCAGCAGCTCGATGATATGCCAGCCGCTTTGCAGGCGGACCGGCTCGGACATTTCGCCGATTTCCAGCTGCTGGATGGCTGCCATGAAGTCCGGCGGCAACTGGCCAAAGGTGACCCAGTCGATATCACCGCCCGACACCATGGAGCTTTCGTCATCGGTGTTCTGGCGCGCCAGGTCGCCAAGGTCTTCGCCATTCTGGATACGCTCGTAGAGGTCATCGATCAGGGCTTCAGCCTGGCCTTCGGTGCGAATTTCGTTGGGTTCAATCTGGATGTGACGCACGTGGAACTGCTGGATTTCCAGGTTGGCGCCACCGCGCAGGTCCTTGAGCTGTACGATATGCCAGCCGCTTTCACTGGTGAAGGGGGCGCTGATTTCACCCAGCGTCAGTTCCGGCACGACATTCTGGAAAATGCTCGGCAGGTTTTCCACCTTGCGAAAGCCCATGTCGCTGCCGCGCAGGGGAATGCCGCTGACCTGGCCGGCGGCGATGAAATCGTTGATCTCGCCGCCCTGGCGCAGCTGCTCATACAGGAAGTTGGCCAGTTCTTCACGGCGATCACCATCGGCGCCATCGCCGTGTTCGATCAGCAACTGGGAAATACGGTACTCCGGCGCGATGGTGGCCTGGCCGGCTTCGGAGCGCAGGTAGTTTTCCACTTCCTGGCGGGTGATGTCGATGCGGCTGTTCACCGCGCCGTTCTGCAACTGCTGCAGCATGATGTCCTTGCGCAGTTGTTCACGGGTCAGGTTGTAGACATCCTGATCTTCCAGGATCTGGCGGAACTGTTCAAAGGTGAGGCCGTTCTGCTGGGCAACGCCATTCATGGCGGAGTTAAGCTGGTTGTCATCGATACGGACACCGGCACGGGACGCCATCTGGTACTGCAGGTTTTCGATGATGAGCTGATCCAGCAGCTGCTGTTTCAGTTCATTCACGTCCGGACGCGGTCCCTGGATGTTGGCCAGTTGTGCCTCGATCTGCGTCCAGCGCATGTCGAATTCGCTTTTCAGGATGACATCGTCATCGACGATGGCGACGATCTTGTCTAGGGATACAACATCCTGGGGCAGGGCAACATGCGGCCATACGGCAGCGCAGAGCAACGCCACAGCGATAAACAAATCCCTGGTGCGGGCCATGCCGTTGGTTCGGGCCGGTTTACTGCGTTGCATATTCACGTTCTCTGTAGCCATTGATGCCATTGTTGAGGATGCCGCTGACATTACCCCCTAAGACGCTGCCAAAGCCTTTTAGTTCAAATTGTAGGAAAACACCGGTGTTGACATCCACATTGCCATAGAACAGGGCATCGTTGTCGATCCACTGCCTGGCAAGGAGCCGGACACTGTAGCAGCAATTGCTGTATTCCAGGCCGGCAATGGTTTCCAGCTCGCGGCTGTTGGCATGGTCGTAATTCCAGCGGCCGATCAGGCTCCAGTTTTGTGACACCGGCCAGATGGCTGAAACATCCGTTTGGCGGATGCGGCGATCAAAGCCTGCGGCATTGATGGGATTACCCGCCACATCGCGGTATCGGTAGCTGAAATTGAGGATGTGATTTATATCAGATTGGTATCTGAATTGAAAATTGCCGACCTCGATGTTGTTCTCCGTGGAGTCCCATTCCAGGTAGGAATTGATGCGCCAGTTGTCGGTGAATCGGAAGGTGAATTCCGAGGCGATGGCGGAACTGCTGCGACGCTCATCCAGGCCCGGGTTGTTACGAAGGGTCACGCGCCGGTCCTCGAAGTACTGGATCTGGCCGATGCTGGCACTGGCCCGTTCGCGACCGCGCTCGTTCAGGAAGCGTGTGGTCACGGCCAGAGTCAGCTGATTGGAGTCGCCGATACGGTCCTTGCCGCTGAAACGGTCTTCGCGAAACAGCTG
The DNA here is from genome assembly GCA_049446715.1 of Pseudohongiellaceae bacterium. Classification (GTDB taxonomy): domain Bacteria; phylum Pseudomonadota; class Gammaproteobacteria; order Pseudomonadales; family Pseudohongiellaceae; genus Eutrophocola. The sequence goes on along the minus strand of JBMTQX010000012.1, from coordinate 42,140 downwards.
GTTGAAGCTGAAGGTCATCTCGCTGCTGTCGAACACGGGAATATCGCTCTGGTCTTCATAGTCGCTGTAGACGTAGTACAGACGCGGCTCGAGAGTCTGGATCATGTTTTCGCCGGCCAGCTCAAGGTCGCGCTCGAAGATCAGGCCGCTGTCCAGCGTACCCACGGCCACGCCACGGGTCGGATCGTTGGTATAAACGTTGGTCGGGTCTTCCAGCTGGTAGGAGGCGTACTTGTATTTCAGGGTCGGTTTCACGAAGGCACCCGGAGTCGACCACGGGTAGCTTATTTCCGGTTCCACGGTCAGGCGCTGGCCGGTGACCATGGCGCCGTTGGCAATCTGGCGGGCGGTGAGGTCGTCAATATTCAGGTCGCGTTCGAAGCGGACATACTCGGTCCCCACGCCGTACTCGAATCCCAGCGGGTGGCTGAACTCGCCGTCGAGGTTGATGCGCGGCAGCCGTTTGTAAGGTTCATTTCTCGGCGCGATGGTGGGGTCCAGCAGCTGGTAACTGAGGGCCTGGACGCGTAAGCGCCAGTCGCGGTCACGGTATTCCACGCCGCCGGTGCGTTTCAGGTAGCTTCGGGTGGTGGTGTAGAGGCCGGTGTTGCCCAGATCCTGGAAATAATCGATATCACTGACGGCGGCATAATCCACCACCGAGCGCAGTTTGCGGCCGACCCGGCCGACATGATCAAACGCGAATTGCCAGCGATCCGGCACGGGCGGTGATTCGGGATTCGGCAGCAACAGTTCGGCGGCATTGTACTGGTCATCGCCGGGCAGATAGTTCATGGTCATGACATTGCGCGACAGCCGGTTCAGGTAGCGGCCTTCCACACCCAGCATGATGCCGCGATCAGTCATCACGCGCGGCGTCAGGGTGGCATCGTAATTCGGGGCCAGGTTCAGGTAGTAGGGGGTGGAGACATCAAGACCGCCGTCACGGGTGGAACCAATGGTGGGTGCCAGGAACCCGGAGGCGCGTTCATCGTTGATCGGAAAGCTAAGCATTGGCAGGTACAGCACCGGCACGTTACCCAGGCGCAGCTTGACGTCACGGGCGACACCGCGACCGGTGCTCTGGTTGAGCACGATGGAATCGCCTTCCAGTACCCAGGAATTGTTGCCCGGCTCACAGCGGGTGAAGGCGCCGTTGTCGATGGTGACGACGCCGTCGGTGTCGGTATAGACAATCAACTCTGCCGTGCCGCGGATGTTGTCATCATGCAGGACATAACTGGCATGGTTGATAGTGCTGGTGGCGCTGCTGTTGTCGACCTGGCCGTGCGTGCCGACCAGCAGCATGCCACGCTGGCGCACCTGGATGTTGCCACGCAGGTCGACATGGCCGCCATTGATGTCGTAGGTGCCGGTATCGGCACGCAGTGTCATGTTGTCCTGGCGAATGCGGATGTCGCCCTGCAGTTGCGCATGGCTGTCGGCTTCGGCGGCCAGTGCATCAGCCTGCAGATGCGCGGTGCCGGGAGGGCCCTCCAGCGCGGGCAGAACCGGTTCCACATACATGCCGCAGCAGTTGCCAGGCAGCAGGGCGCGTTGTTCAGGTGTCAGGTCCTCAGCGCTTACCCAGTCAATGTCACTGGCTTGCTGCTGCATGGCCGGTTGCCCGGAGCTGCTGTTGCTGAAGGCGATGCCACTGGCGAGACTGAGGAAAAAGAGCAGGGTTTTCTGGCGGTTGGGCGGCAGGGAGCACCTGGGGATCACTTCTCAATTCCCCTCTGTATAGGCATAATGCTGGGCATCAAAGAATTCTAGTTTCTAAGCCCCGGCTAAACAAGCTGCCACGGTCACGACGAGCCATTCGGTCAACACCTGTATCCCGCGGCGAACTTTAAAAATCCGGCATGGAACCGCCTCGTTTATGGCACCACCGTCTTCAGACCTGAACACTCCCGAACAACGCCAACAGGCCCTGCAATCATGGTTCAACAGTCTCCTGCCGGACCTGGAAAACACGTCAGATTCCATCACGATCAAGCCGCTCAGTGGTGACGCCAGTTTCCGTCGCTATTTCACGGGTACCAGCCGGATGCGTACCTACGTGCTGGTGGATGCGCCCCCTGACAAGGAAGACAGTCGCAACTTCGTCCAGGTGGCCAGGCAGTTCGAAGCCGCCGGCATCAATGTGCCCCATGTCTATGAAGCGGATTTCGAACAGGGATTCATGTGCCTGTCCTGGCTTGGCGATACCCTGCTCGGCGAACACCTGCAGGCACTGAAAAACGCCAATCACCTGGCGGCCGTCAAAACGGTCTATCACCGTGCTTTCGACAGCCTCCTGAAAATCCAGTCCATCCGCGAGGGCAGCGACATGCTGCTGCCACCGTTTGATGGTGGTCTGCTACTCAGGGAAATGGAGCTGTTCCGGGAGTGGTTTTGCGGCGGCATCATGCAGCTGAATCTGTCCCGGGCTGAAGAGCATGTGCTTGATCATTTCTTCGACACGCTGATTGATGCAGCGCTTTCGCAGCCACAGGTTGTCGTGCATCGTGACTATCATTCGCGCAACCTTATGTACCAGCCGGAAGGCGACCTTGGTGTGCTGGATTTTCAGGACGCGGTCATTGGTCCTTTTACCTACGACCTGGTCTCCTTGATCAAGGATTGTTATATCAGCTGGCCGCGGCCCCTGATTCGTGACTGGGCGGTGTCCTATGCCAACATGGCCCAGACAGCGGGCATTGTTGACAGTTTCGAAGAGCGGACATTCCTGCGCAGTTTCGACCTCATGGGCGTGCAGCGACACCTGAAGGCTACCGGTATTTTCTCGCGGCTCTATCTGCGCGACGGCAAGCCCGGCTATCTGGGTGACATTCCTCGCACCCTGGCCTACGTCAAGGAAGTGCTCAGTGAAAATGAAGACTTTATTGAAGTGGGCAAATGGTTTGAAAGCCAGATTTACCCTCTCTTGTGGACGCGCCTGAAAAGCCATCTGGGCAGAGGCCAGGCAACATGAAAGCCATGGTGCTGGCCGCCGGCAAAGGCGAGCGCATGCAGCCGCTGACCCTGACCATCCCCAAACCGCTGGTGTCCGCTGGTGGCAAATCCCTCATTGCCCACCAGCTGGAAAAACTGGCGCGCGCCGGATTCACCGACCTGGTCATCAACCATGCCTGGCTGGGTGAACAGGTTGAGACGGCGTTAGGCAACGGTGAGGATTTTGGGGTGCGTATTCGCTGGTCCCCTGAAGGTGAACCGCTGGAAACGGCCGGCGGGATCATTCATGCCATGCCGCTGCTGACACAGGAAGTGTATGCCCCGTTTGCCAGCGTCAATGCCGACATCTGGACAGACTTTGATTTCTCCCGTCTGAAGCACGTCGCCCTGGATGGCCTGCTTGCCTGGCTGATACTGGTCGATAATCCGGACCATCACCCGGCAGGGGATTTCGTACTGGACGGCAATCGTGTCCGGGAAGCCACCGGCAATGAAAGCCGCTACACCTTCAGCGGTATTGCCGTGTATCACCCGAATCTGTTCCATGACGTGGCACCAGGCAAGCAGTCCGTGGTGCCGTTGCTGAAGGCTGCCATGGCGCAGGGCCGGGTCGGAGGCGAATACCATGCAGGCCAATGGTTCGACATCGGCACGCCGGAGCGGCTGCAGCAGCTGGATGCGTTACTGGGCGGGCAATCCTGAAGCACCTCGAAAGGCGCCGCGATTGTTCGCGGCCTTACCGCTCCTGCAAGCAATTTACCGGACGCAACAGCGGTGCTAGCCGCAACAGCTTGCAACCAATCCCGTGCAGGAGTGGCTTCAGCCGCGAATGTTTCCAACCAATCCTGGTAGGAGCGGCTTCAGCCGCGAATGCTTTGTCAACAATGACTGTCAGATTGCAAGCGACCGGACTTCCAAAGCTTTGCCACTTTCCTGAATGAGTATGCTGTTACCCGGCACGGCGACCCAATGCTCTGATTCTGTCAGTGGTTCCGACGCCACAATCACGGCATCGCCTTCCTGGAGATAGTGCAGTGTCGGTGCCGGGACTTCCGTGGATGAGCTGTAGCGGGTAAACAAAGCCGTCTCACCATTGGTTACCGCAAAATTCATATGGGCTTCACTGGTGCAGCCGGCCTTGGCACGAATCTCCTGGATGCGGCGCATGGTATTGGTCAGTGCGGTCAGTATTTGACCGGTATCGGCCAGCACCAGTGAGCCGTTGTCATCGTGGCCGATTTCGTCCATGAACAGGGCAAAGCCATGCTCTGAGTCCGTGTTGCCCTGGATGACATTGAATGACGCTTCCGAAAGCGCCGCCAGGAAATCCCGGCGACAGCGACTGAACTCACCGAAATACCCGTTATGCATCCACAGCCAGCGTTCGTGCTGGAAAGGGTGACAGTTGGACAATGATACCGGCATGCCGGGCGTGGCATCGCGGACATGGGCGAAGAAACGCCGGGTCGGAATCTTGGCCGCCAGCTGACCCAGGTTACGGTTGCTCCAGGCGGGCTCGATACTGACAAAGGTGCCCGGGTCGGGATCATCATGTTCCGGGTACCAGCCAACACCAAAACCGTCGCCGTTGACCGGTTCAAAACGCATGCGCGCGTGTCGGCTCTGCCGGACCAGGGAGTAGCTGCTGTCGAGCAGCCACTTCTGCATCAGGGTCTTGGGTCCGTTGTAGGCAAGAAAACGGCACATGGCTGGCTCCCTTAATAATTCATGGACAGTTCATGGGTGCTCACCAAAGGCGAGCGTGTGACGCTTGTCCGTCAGGGGAATCATGTATGATGGCGCAGAAAAAGCAAATCGAGTGTGGGGAGCCCTGATGTCTGACCGCAAAAAACCCGGCCACCTGTTCTACTCGGCAGCAGATGATCGCGTGCGTGCGCGCAAGGAAACCAGCCAGCAGGCCAGAGAACAGACCGAGTCGCCGGCCTATCGGCTGGCCTTTGATGACATGGATTTTCTGCTGCGTGACGACATGCGACCTGTGCGTTTCTTTCTGGAGTTGTCCAAGCCGGAACGGTTGCTCGAGGAGCACGGGGTCAATCATACGGTGGTGATTTTCGGCAGTGCCCGTACCACGGATATGGCCACGGCCGAACAGGTCAAGGCGGCGGCCAGCGCGGCCCTGCAGCAAAACCCTGGTGATCTTGACTACCAGGCTGCCCTGGCCCGGGCTGAGATACAGATGCGTCATGCTCACTGGTACGAAAAAGCACGTCAGCTGTCGCGCACAGTGAGTGAAAAATCCGGTTGTGCTGATTGTCCGCAGCTATACATCGTTACCGGTGGCGGCCCTGGTGTTATGGAAGCTGCCAACCGCGGTGCCAGTGAAGCCGGGGCGGAAACCATTGGCCTTAATATCGTGTTGCCTCATGAGCAGAAACCGAACCCGTACATCACGCCGGCCCTTTGTTTTCAGTTTCATTACTTTGCCATGCGCAAGATGCATTTCATGCTGCGGGCCAGGGCGCTGGTGGCATTCCCTGGCGGGTTTGGCACACTCGATGAATTGTTTGAAACCCTTACCCTGATCCAGACCAACAAGATCAAGCCGTTGCCTGTACTGCTGTTCGGCAAGGACTACTGGCAGCAACTCATCAACTTTGACCTGATGGTGTCCGAAGGCATGATCAGTCCGGAAGACCTGGATATCTTCCAGTTTGTGGATGACGAAGAGGAAGCCTGGCAGATCATTCGCAACTCGCTTGATCGTGACTGATATCGGACATGCGGTCAGTGTTACTGTGCCGACCGTAAACGGCGTGCTAAATTTTCAGACCTTCAAGGGCGAATAACAATTCCTGGGCGCTCAGCAAAACAGCGGCCTCGTCACCCCTTTCAGCCTTGCACCGTTATATCGAATTCCTATCACGTAGCCTTGTTGATTTGGATCATCGTGGGATGCGGGGGTTAGTTGGGACAATAATCATTAATCTATCCATCCATCTATCTATCCATCTATCCATCCATCAAGGGGCTCTAGGGACGTTATGAATGCATTCAAGAAAATACTGTTATTGCCGATGACAGCGCCGGTGAACTGGCCGCACTGAAGAAAACCATCGAGCTGGCCAAGTCCATCAAGGCCAGCGTGGGGGTCTTGGGCGTGTAGGAAATAGCCAAGGGTTTTGCCCTTACCGATGTCGCCATCGACATGATTGCCATGCTGAAAGAAATGCGTACGATGAAAAAAAGCACCTGGAGGAACTGGCCGGGGACTTTGGTCTGGACAAGGCGCACACCCATCAGGTCTAGGGTAATCCTGCAGATGTGGTGCCCAGGTTCGTGAAGAGCAAGCGCATTGATCACGAGGTCATGGGTACGGTGGGACGCAGAGGCATCAAGGGATTTTTCATGGGCAACACCGCTGAGAAAGTCCTTAATAACATCAATTGCTCGGTATTGGCGATCAAGCCCAAAGGCTGGAAGACACCGGTCTAAGAGACGATAAAGTTGTAGGCCGGATAAGGCATGCCGTGCCGACATCCGGCGACTTCGACAGGTATTTCGCTAAAAGGATAAAAGCATAAAGCGTTAATCAACCAGATATAGGTCGGCGTAGGCGCGCAGCGCCGTTTGCCGACACCGCTGAACGACAACATTTGGATATAACAAAACGGCATCCTCAGGGATGCCGTTTTTTATTGTGGCTGAACAAAATTTTAATTGGCCTGTTCCAGGGCCCTGATACGTTCGGCCAGTGGCGGATGACTGCTGAACATGGCCTGTACTTTACCGGTGTTGATGCCAAAGGCGACCAGTTCATCAGGCATTTGCGCCTGCTGTGAATTCTGCAGCCGACGCAGGGCGGCAATCATGGCCCCGCGCCCTGCTAGGCGGGCACCGCCGGCATCAGCGCGGTATTCGCGCCAGCGCGAGAACCACATGACAAGCATCGAGGCAAATATGCCGAGCACCACCTGCGCGAGCAGGGAGACAATGAAAAAGGCGGGGCCATGGCCGCGTTCCACCTTGAACACAGCGCGGTCCACCACATGGCCGATGATCCGTGACAGGAATACCACGAAGGTGTTGAGCACGCCCTGTATGAGGGTCATGGTCACCATATCGCCGTTGGCGACATGGCTGACTTCATGGGCCAGCACGGCTTCGATCTCATCCCGGGTCATGCGTTCGCAGAGGCCGGTACTGACCGCCACGAGGGCGTCGTTCCTGTTCCAACCGGTAGCGAAGGCGTTGGGCGCATCCTGCCTGAAGATGCCCACTTCCGGCATGCCGATTCGGCTCTGGTCAGCCTGGCGTTTGACGGTATTGAGCAGCCAGCCTTCGAATTCTGTTCGGGGTTGTGTGATCAGTTGTACCCCCATACCGCGCTTGGCCAGGGTCTTGGACAGCAGCAGGGAAATAAAGGAGCCGGCAAAACCGATTACGGCAGAAAACACCAGCAGGGCCTGTATATCGAGATCAACGCCATTTTCCGCCAGCAGACCCTGGAACCCGAAAATCTGGAAGACCACCGAAATCAGGGCCATGATGGCAATGTTGGTGGCCAGGAACAGTGCAATGCGCAGCATAAAGTCTCCGTGTCAGTAAACGTAAGCAATCAGGGTGTCAGACAGGATAAATATGCGGTTTGTTTCAGAAATTCCAATCCCTGCAGTAGCCTAAGACACCATCGTAAGCGAACGCTAAGGACAGGGACAGCCCGCAGGAAAATCGGTACAATGCGCACCTTGTAACAACCCGCAAACTGCCATCTGATCCGGAAGCTGCCATGGCTGGAAACAACGCCTTAATTGCCCCATCCATCCTGTCCGCCGACTTTGCCCGTCTGGGTGAGGAAGTGGAGGCCGTACTGGCGGCTGGTGCGGATGTCATCCATTTTGACGTCATGGACAATCACTACGTTCCCAACCTCACGATCGGTCCCAGCGTCTGCAAGTCCCTCGCTGCGCACATGGCCAAAAAAGGCCTTGATGCGCCCATTGATGTGCACCTGATGGTGACACCGGTCGACAGCCTGATCGTGGAGTTTGCGAAGGCGGGTGCCACCTATATCACCTTCCACCCAGAAGCCACCCATCACATCGACCGCTCCCTGCAGTTGGTTCGTGACCAGGGCTGCAAGGCCGGCCTGGTGCTGAACCCGGCGACGCCGGTTGCGTGCCTGGAATATGTCATGGACAAGCTCGATATCATACTGCTGATGTCGGTGAATCCGGGATTTGGCGGCCAGGCTTTCATTCCGGCAACCCTCGATAAGCTCAAGGTGGTGCGCAAACTGATTGATGCCAGTGGCTTTGATATCCGCCTGGAAGTTGATGGCGGCGTCGGCGTCAACAACATCGCCGATATCGGCGCGGCCGGGGCTGACATGTTTGTGGCCGGTTCGGCCATTTTCGGCAGCGATGACTATGCCGCTACCATTGCGGCCATGCGTGAGAACCTGGACGCCTCATGAATCTTGAGCAGTTCCAGGCACTGGCCCGCGAGGGCTACAACCGTATCCCTGTGTACCGGGAAATTCTGGCCGACCTAGAAACCCCGCTGGGCACCTACCTGAAACTGGCGCGCGGGCCTTATAGTTATTTCCTGGAATCAGTGCAGGGCGGCGAGAAATGGGGACGCTACTCCATCATCGGCCTGCCGTGCCGGACCCTGCTGAAAGTCACCGGCAACGCGCTGGAAGTCAGCACGGATGGCCAAGTCACAGAATCCCTGGAAACCACCGACCCCTTTGAATTCATCGACACTTACCAGCAGCGCTTCCGGGTGGCCGAACCCGAAGAGCTGCCGCGCTTCAATGGCGGCCTGGTGGGGTATTTTGGCTATGACACCGTGCGCTATGTTGAACACCGCGTGGCCCATTCGGCGCCGCCGGACAACGTCAACACCCCGGACATCATCCTCATGCTGTCCGAGGAAGTGGTCGTGTTCGACAACCTGCGCGGCAAGATGATGCTGATGGTGTATGCCGACCCGGCCGTGGCAGATGCCTTTGCCGCTGCCCAGGCGCGACTGGATGCCCTCGTGGCCAAGCTGGATACCCCGCTGCACGTCGATATCATCAAGAGTGACCGCGACGTTGGTGAAGATGATTTTGTGTCCAGCTTCGGACAGGCTGCTTTTGAAACGGCCGTGGAAAAGATCAAGGACTATATTGTGGCCGGTGATGTCATGCAGGTGGTCCTGGCCCAGCGCATGAGCCTCCCTTACGAAGGTGAGGCCATCAATGTCTACCGGGCCCTGCGCCAGCTGAACCCCTCACCGTACATGGTGTTCATGGACATGGGTGACTTTCACATCGTCAGCGCCTCGCCGGAAATCCTGGCGCGGGTGGAAGACGGCAAGGTCACGGTGCGCCCGCTGGCAGGCACACGTCGCCGGGGTCGTACCGAGGAAGAGGATCTGGCGCTGGAAGCCGAGCTGTTAGCCGATGAAAAGGAAATCGCCGAACACCTGATGCTGATCGACCTGTCCAGAAATGACTCTGGCCGCGTGTCAAAGATTGGTTCCGTGGAAGTGACCCGGCAGATGTTCGTGGAGCGCTATTCCCATGTCATGCATATCGCCTCCAACGTGGAGAGTGAACTGGCCGAGGATCGCACCGCACTTGACGTACTCAAGGCGACCCTGCCGGTCGGCACCCTCAGTGGTGCCCCGAAAGTACGTGCCATGGAAATCATCGACGAATTCGAGCCGGTCAAACGCGGCGTCTATGGCGGTGCCATGGGTTATCTGTCGTGGAACGGCAACATGGACATGGCGATTGCCATTCGCACTGCCGTCATCAAGGACAAGACACTTTATATCCAGGCCGGTGCCGGCATCGTGGCAGACTCCGTGCCGTCCCTGGAATGGAAAGAAACCATGAACAAGGCCCGAGCCATGTTCCACGCCGTGAAACTGGCGGAAGAGGGGTTATAAGCCATGCTCCTGATGATCGACAATTACGATTCCTTCACCTACAACCTGGTGCAGTACTTCGGTGAACTGGGTGTGGATATCCGAGTGTACCGCAACGATGAAATCACACTCGACCAGATCAGTGACATGGCGCCTGACCAGATCGTGCTATCTCCAGGGCCGTGTACGCCTGCAGAAGCCGGTATCTCCGTGCCAACCATCAAGGAATTCGCCGGCAGGATCCCGATTCTCGGCGTATGTCTTGGTCACCAGAGTATTGGCGAAGCCTTCGGCGGCAAGGTAGTGCGTGCCAAACGCGTCATGCATGGCAAGATTTCCGCCATCCACCACGAAGGCAAGGGCGTTTTCAGGGATCTTAACAGTCCCTTCAACGCCACCCGTTACCATTCGCTGGTTATCGAGCAGGACAGCTTGCCGGATTGCCTGGAAGTGACGGCATGGACGCAAAACCCTGACGGCTCCTTGGAGGAAATCATGGGAGTACGCCATCGGAAGTTGGCCGTGCAAGGGGTGCAGTTTCATCCGGAATCCATTCTCAGTGAGCATGGTCACCAGATGCTGAAAAATTTCCTGGACGATAATTCCTGAGTTAATACCAAGCCATCATGAACCAGGCCACCATTCTCAAGAAAATTCTCGATCGCAAGGCGGAGGAAATTGCCGAGCGCAAGGTGTTGGCGCCCCTGTCGGACCTTGAAGCGGCCGCCAGGGTGGCAGATCCCTGTCGTGGTTTTACCCATGCGCTGATGGAACGTATCAGCCACAAGCGCCCGGCAGTCATTGCCGAAATCAAAAAGGCTTCACCCAGCAAGGGACTCATTCGCGAACATTTCGAACCGGCCGCCATTGCCGAAAGCTATGCCGAGAATGGCGCAGCCTGTTTGTCGGTCCTGACCGACCGCGATTTTTTCCAGGGCGAGGAGTCCTACCTGCAGCAGGCACGGGCTGCCTGCAAGCTGCCGGTGATTCGCAAGGACTTCATGATTGATCCTTGGCAGGTGGTGGAATCCCGCGCCATCGATGCCGACTGCATCCTGCTGATTGTTGCCGCCCTGGAAAAAAACCAGATGCAGGAACTGGCTGACACCGCACGCCAGTACGGCATGGACTTCCTGGTGGAAGTGCATAGTCGTGCTGAACTCGACCTGGCCTTGTCACTGGATGCCACGCTGGTGGGTATCAATAACCGTGACCTGCACACCTTCAAGACCAGTCTCGATACCACGTTCGACCTGTTGCCGCATATTCCCGATGACGTGGCCGTGGTCACCGAAAGCGGCATCAATATCCGCGAGGATGTGGAACAAATGCTGTCCAATGGCGTCTATGGCTTCCTTGTGGGTGAGTCCTTCATGCGCGCTGCCGAGCCGGGCGAGAAACTCAAAGAGCTGTTTTTCAATGGGTAAGCCAGGCCAAACCGGTATCACTCGAATTATTTCCGCGTTCCACAATTCTCTGCGTGGCATGCGCGACTGCTGGCGCATGGAAGCCGCTTTCCGGCAGGAAGTGCTGGGTTGTGTGATCCTGGTGCCGCTGGGGCTGTATCTTGGCGATGGCGGCCTCGAGAAAGCGGTGCTGGTCAGCGTATGCTTCCTGGTGCTGATCGTGGAAATCCTCAATTCCGGCATCGAAGCAGCCATCGACCGCATTGGTCCCGAGCATCATGAATTGTCAGGTCTGGCCAAGGACCTGGGCAGTGCCGCCGTATTCATCAGCCTGGCCCTGGTAGGCATTACCTGGGGATTGGTTCTTTTTGTTTAGGTGTTACGGGCCTGAATAAGCCACGACTATCTGCTTCCCCTCGCGATCAAAACCTGTCAGTTCCGCTCTAGTGATCGATGTAGGCCGGAAGAGGGCGCAGCCCGTCATTCACACTTTTGCAGGTTTTCTAATCATTCAAATTTTCAATCTACAAAATTGATAAGTAATTCATATAGTTCCATCAGGACGTGAAAAAAAGAGTGTGGGATAATGCCGGCCCTTGGAAATCTGTCAGCGAATTGGGAGAACAGCACGCATGAAGGCAACAATCACCTGGCTGGAAGACGCCATGTTTGAAGGCGAATCCGGCAGCGGTCACAAGGTCATCATGGACGGGCCTGAAAATGCCGGCGGCAGGAATCGTGGTGTCAGGCCCATGGAAATGTTGCTGCTGGGCATGGCGACCTGCTCGGCTTTTGATGTGGTCAATATCCTCAAGAAGTCCCGCCAGGCCGTGGAAGGCTGCGTGACAGAAGCTGATGCGGTCAGGGCCGATGCCGTGCCTGCCGTGTTTGAAACCATTCACCTGCTGTTCAAGGTGAAGGGCAGGAACCTTGATCCGGCCAAGGTGAAAAGGGCGGTTGAACTGTCGGCGGAAAAATACTGTTCAGCGTCGATCATGCTGGGCAAGGGTGGCGTCAAGATCACCCATGAGTTCACGATCGAGGAAACGGCCTGAATACGGCCTAAAAGTCATGCAGGGGAGGGGGGTGTAAATGCCGTGCCGGCCTGATCAGATCCGGTAGGTCGTCTGCTTCATGACACCGGCCATCAGGGTCATGGCTCCCTTGATCGGTGCCGGCAGGTTGGCGGCCCCAGCCGCTTCGGCATTGACCGCGTGGCGACCTTCATCTTCCAGCATCTGTGTGAGAATGGCTTCACTGCGCAGGTCCTGTTCGGGCAGGCGGCCTAGGTGCTCCTGCAGGTGCGCGCAAACCTGTTTTTCCGTTTCCGCCACAAACCCCAGACTCCAGCGATCTCCGGCCAGTCCGGCCAGTGCCCCCAGGCCGAATGACATGCCGTACCACACCGGGTTCAACAGGCTGGGATGGGAGTCCAGTTCGTTGAGACGGTCTTCACACCAGCTAAGGTGATCAATTTCCTCGGCCGCTGCATGATTCATGCTGTCACGCACTTCCGGCAACCGCGCGGTCAGTGCCTGACCCTGGTAAAGGGCCTGGGCACACACCTCACCGGTGTGATTGATGCGCATGAGGCCGGCAACTTGCTTGCGCTCGCTGTCATTGAGCTCTGCAGTCTCTTGTTCAGCGGCCGGGTTGGACCGGTGTGCATGGACACTGCCGGGCACCAGGGTTTTCAGCGCGGCGTCGAATTGAACGATTACATTGTCTATGAGGTTTGGCATGGGAGCTATGATAACAAAGACGGTAAAAGGATAAAGGGAGAAAAGGTCTGCGGTTCAGCACTGGCTTGGTAATGATCAAGGCATTCAGACATCATTTTTGTTGGATAGTTTAGGTGGCAGTGATTAAACACCGCTTGTCTTTCGTGTTCACTACTCACTCTCAAGGGTGTAAGCAGATACGTTCAACTGGCATGGCCTGTTGGCCTTTTATCCTTTTCTCTCTTTATTCTTTTAACGATTCCCTTTTCACTGCCCTATACCCAATATCCTTCCGGTAATACATATCTTCCCAGGAAACCTGCTCGACCAGCGCATAGGCGCGCGCCTGCGCCTGGGTGACGTTGTCGCCCAAGGCCGTGGCGCATAACACGCGACCGCCATTGGTGACGACGTGGTCGCCGTCGGTTCTGGTGCCGGCATGGAAAATCTTGCAGTCTTCCGAATCCCCGTCCGCATCATAACCACTGATCACCTTGCCCTTGGCATAACTGTCGGGATACCCACCTGCGGCCAGCGCGACACCCAGTGCCGCCCGGTCATCGAAGGCAATTGTCGTGTTATCCAGTTCACCCGCCAGGGCAGCCTGGCACAGCCCGACCAGGTCGGATTGCAGGCGCAGCATGATGGGCTGGGCTTCCGGATCGCCAAAGCGGCAGTTGTATTCCACTACGCGAGGGGAACCGTCCGGCGCGATCATGAGGCCGGCATAGAGGAAGCCGACATAGGTGTTGCCTTCGGCAGCCATGCCACGCACCGTCGGCATGATGACTTCTGCCATGACACGATCGTGAATGGCCTGGGTCACCACCGGCGCCGGGGAATAGGCCCCCATGCCACCGGTGTTGGGGCCCTTGTCGCCGTCATCCCGTGCCTTGTGATCCTGGGACGTGGCGAAGGGCAGGGCGTGCGAACCATCCACCAGCGCAATGAAGCTGGCTTCTTCGCCCACCATGAATTCCTCGATGACCACGCGATGGCCGGCATCGCCAAAACTGTTTCCCGACAGCATGTCGCGGATGGTGGCTTGAGCTTCTGCCTGGCTCTGGGCAATGATCACGCCCTTGCCGGCGGCCAGGCCGTCGGCCTTGATCACGATCGGTGTGCCCTGGGCTTTGACGTAGGCAATGGCGGCTTCCGCATCGGTGAAGTTTTCATAGGCCGCGGTGGGAATGTTGTGGCGCGCCAGGAAGTCCTTGGTAAAGGCCTTGGAGCCTTCCAGTTGGGCCGCTCCTTTGGTCGGGCCGAAACAGGCCAGGTTTTCAGCCTGGAAGTGATCGACGATACCGTCGACGAGAGGCGCTTCCGGGCCAATGATGGTCAGGCCCACATGGTTGTCACGCGCGAAACTAGTAAGGGCGGCAAAGTCACCGGCATTCAGCGCCACGTTCCTGACACCGGGTTCTTGGGCAGTCCCGGCATTACCCGGAACGACAAAGACTTCATCCACCTGCGCAGAGCGGGCGCATTTCCAGGCGAGGGCATGTTCGCGGCCGCCGCTGCCGATAATCATTACATTCATGAGTTGTCCTGCAGATTGCTATATCTGTTTTCTATAGAGGCAAGAGGCAAGAGAAAAGAGGCAAGGTTTCACGCAACTCACTTGCCTCTTGCCTCTTGTCTCTTGTCTCCTGTCTCTTTCTTAATGCCGGAAATGCCGCATGCCGGTGAAGACCATGGCCATGCCTGCGGCATCGGCAGCGGCGATGACGTCATCATCGCGCATGGCGCCGCCGGGTTGGATAACAGCGGTGATACCGACTGAGGCGGCTGCCTCGATACCGTCCTGGAACGGGAAGAAAGCGTCTGAAGCCATCACCGACCCTTTCACCTCAAGCCCTTCGTCGGCGGCCTTGATATTGGCAATCTTCGCGCTGTACACGCGGCTCATCTGGCCGGCGCCGATACCGATGGTCTGGTTGTGCTTCACGTACACGATGGCATTGGATTTCACGAACTTGACCACTTTCCAGGCAAACAGCAGGTCGCGGATTTCATCCGCCGTGGGCTGGCGCTGGGTAACGATTTTCAGATCGGCTTCCGTGATGACGCCCTGGTCGGTGTTCTGCACCAGCAGGCCGCCATTGACGCGCTTGTAATCCAGGGACGGGGCCGGCTGCTGCGGCCACTGACCGCACACGAGCAGACGCAGGTTTTCCTTGCTGGCCAGGGCAGCAGCGGCGTCATCGAGAGCAGACGGTGCGATCACCACCTCGGCAAACTGGCGCTCGACGATGGCGTTTGCCGTCTCGGCGTCCAGCGGCCGGTTGAAGGCAATGATGCCGCCAAAGGCCGAGGTGGGGTCGGTCTGGTAGGCCTTCTCGTAGGCTTCCAGAACGGTTGCACCGCTGGCCACACCACAGGGGTTGGCGTGTTTGACGATGACACAGGCCGGCTCATGGTAGCTTTTCACACATTCCAGCGCGGCATCGGTGTCGTTGATATTGTTGAAGGACAGCTCCTTGCCCTGCAGTTGGGTGGCGGTTGCAATAGAGCCTTCCCTCGCCATGGTGCCGCTTTCCACATAAAACGCGGCTTGCTGGTGGGGATTTTCGCCGTAGCGCATGCTCTGTTTCCTGATGAACTGAGTATTGTAGGTGCGCGGAAAGGTTTCGGTTTCGCCCTCGGGATTGCGGCTGCCCAGGTAGTTGGCAATGGCGCCATCATATTGTGCCGTGTGCTCGAAAGTGGCCACGGCCAGGTCATAACGCGTGGCACCGGAAATACTGCCATTGCTGCTTTTCATCTCATCCAGTACCCGGGCGTAATCGTGGGGATTCACGACCACGGTGACCCAGGCATGATTCTTGGCTGCGGCGCGCAGCATGGTAGGACCACCGATATCGATGTTCTCGATGGCCGTGGGCAGATCACAGTCAGGTTTTGCCACAGTAGCCTGGAACGGATAGAGGTTGACCACGACCATGTCGATGGGCGGAATATCGTGGGCCTGCATCACGGCATCGTCCTGGCCGCGGCGGGCGAGAATTCCGCCATGCACTTTCGGGTGCAGGGTTTTCACGCGGCCGTCCATCATTTCCGGAAACCCGGTGTAGGCCGAGATTTCCGTCACGGCAATGCCGGCCTCACTGAGCTGTTGGTAAGTCCCGCCGGTCGAGAGCAGCTCCACGCCCATATCGGCCAGGGCCTCGGCGAATTCGATAATGCCGGTTTTGTCAGAAACGCTGATCAGCGCCGTGGTGACGGGAGTCGGGTTCTGCAAGGTCATGGGTTACTGCTTCCGATGGTTAGGTCAGTGACTTGGTGTAGGCAGGCTCAGTTGAGCATGCCGTACTTTTTCAGTTTTTTCCGTAACGTGCCCCGGTTCAGACCGAGCATGGCCGACGCCTTGCTCTGGTTGCTGCGGGTGTGCTGCATCACTGTCTGCAACAGCGGCGCCTCGACTTCAGAAAGGACGAGGTCATACAGGTTGCTGATGTTGTCGTGATCAACCTTGTTGAAGTATTCGGACAGGGAGGAGGTGACACACTCCCTCAGGGTTTGTTGCTTGGTGCTGCGCTCGTCAAGTTCCGGGGATTCGATGGCTGTGGCTTTACCGGGTTGAAAGTTGGCCGACTCATTCAGGAAGTTACTCATGCTGCCAGTTCCTTTAATGGCTGTTTTTGTTGTTTTTCTGTCAGGTTTTCAAAGAGCCGGTCGAGGGTGTCGACCTGGGCAGAGCCGTCCTCCAGGGTGTTGAAGTGACGACGCCAGTCAGCCAGGGTGGCGGACATACCAGCTTGCGGATTGTCGGCATCCAGGCGGGATGCGAGTTTGTTCAGGTACCAGGCGATGTGCTTGCGGGCAAAAAACACGCCTTTGACGCTGCCATAGAAAGCATGGATGTCACGGAGGTGATCACGCACCAGCTCATGGATGGCAGGGATGGGCAGCAAGGCGGCTTCAGTGCCGTGCTTCAGGTAATGCTGGATGTCGGCAAACAGCCAGGGGCTGCCCTGGGCGCCGCGGCCGATCATGATGCCATCGGCACCGGTGTAGCCCAGGATATCACTGGCCTGGCGGGCACTGGTGATGTCACCGTTGGCGAACACAGGGATGCTGACGGCCTGCTTGATCGCCGCGATGGTGTCGTATTCGACACTGCCGCGAAAGGCGCAGGCCCGGGTGCGGCCGTGTACGGCCAGGGACTGGATGCCGCAATCTTCGGCCAGGCGCGCGATGTCGACGCCATTACGATGCTCAGGGTCCCAGCCCGTGCGCATTTTCAGGGTGACCGGCACGGATACAGCACCGACTGCTGACTGCAAGATGTCCCTGACCAGATCCGGGTACTGCAGCAGGGCCGAGCCGGCTGAGCGCTTGAGCACTTTCTTGGCCGGACACCCCATGTTGATGTCGATGATCTGCGCCCCTTCCTCGACATTGATCTGGGCAGCTTCAGCCATCATTAATGGGTCGGCACCGGCAATCTGTACCACGCGCGGCTGCTCTTCATCGTCATGGCTGCGGCGCAGACGGCATTTTTCACGAGACCACAGGCGAACATTCGATGTCACCATTTCCGATGGGGTGAAGGCCGCGCCGAAGCGGCGGCAGAGTTTGCGGAAGGGCTGGTCAGTCACACCTGCCATCGGGGCAAGCGCCAAGCGGGAATCCAGTGTGTAGTCGCCGATTTTGATCACTGACCTGGCTCTGACGGGTTGGAGAAAGGGCGTAATCTTACTAGATTTTAGGCGTGATTCTAAGGGCGAAAATCACTTCTGTGGGGTCATTTGCTGATTCCGGCTGTTTGTACAGGCGGCTGTCGTGAAAGGATCGAGGATCTGGATCAGGGATTGCGAAAAACCAGCGAGTAGCCGGTAGCTGCCAGGCCGGGGTCGACCAGTTCCAGGCTGACCTGGATGGACGAATGCGCCGGCATATGGGTAAAAAGCTGCATTTCACCGGGCATGTATTCCTCCGAGGTGAACACTCGGTTGGCAATAACGTCGCCATCGTTGTTGGAAAAGTTCAGTTCCACCAGCGGAAAGCGCTGTTCCCGGTTGCTGTCGTTGCGGAAAATGAAATCCACTTGCAGGGCAGCGGCGACGGTGGGATGGCTGCGCACAATCAGTTCTTCAGTGACCAGTGCGGTCAAATCTATCACCTGGGGATCGGGGCACGCGGTCATGCGGCACAACAGTCCGGTAATGGCGGGCAGGCGTCGTTCCTGGATGAGGCGGTCAAGGTGGAACCAGGTGTACTGGAAAGCCAGGGCCAGCAGCAGCATGGCGGCGGCCGCGACAAAACCGGTTTGCTGCAGGTTGCTCAGACGTGGCCGGGCCAGCGGCAGTTCCACCGGGATTTCGTCCAGGTGTTCCAGCGCGTCAGGATCGACCAGTTCCAGCGAGTCTTCATCACGCAGGTTCACCAGCTGACGGCGAATGACGGCCTTTTCATCGTTGCCGGCATAACTGGCGGCAGATCGGTCATCATCCCGATTGTCCTTGAATGAACGGCGGATGGACTGGAACCATGTCATGGTCTGGGCGCCCAGGGACTGCGCCGGAATTTCTTCACTGGCCACCAGGTCGGGCACCAGGGTTGGGATCTCGTCTCGTTTCTCCGGCACGATGACCGGCGTTTTTACCGGTGCGGATTGTTGGTCAGCCGAGGCGCTGTCAGGCGCATCCACCGGTTCCGTCCCGGCGAGGCTGGTCTCCGCTATGGCATCATCATCCTGCCAGTCATCAGCGCTGTCCGCAGCCTCAGCACTGTACGGGGCAGGCATCCCATCGTGCTCATTCGGGGCGTCCCACCAGCTGGCATCGTTTTCTAGCGTTTCATCAATGGCGCTTTTTTTCGGCAGCACATGGGTAACGGAAAAGCTGGCCATGGCATGTCCGGCGGGACTCAGGCGGCCACTGTAGTCAGGCTTCTCACTGGCTTGGGGTGCGTCGAGGTCGTCTCCGGAATTGTCGTCTGCATCCGCTGTCCCGGCATCGGCGTCATCTTGATCTTCATCAGCATCGTCGTCATCCGCGAAACCGAAGTCGTCGGCATACGCATCCTCATCGGTGCCAGGCAGTGCCGGGTCATTGGCGGCGGCCAGGTCAGGTTGGTGGCGGGCGCGGAATGCCTCCTCGGCCTCCCAGGAGGAAAACAGGTGATGATCATCGGTTTCCTGAAGCTCTGCCGTCGAATCCGGATTCGGCATATCGTGATCAAGTGCTGTACCGGCTTCGGTGTCTTCCGGATCGGCGTCTGCATCAGCGTCCGTGTCGTCCTCGAAGTCCTCTACCTCGAATCCATTGTCTTCTTCTTCGGGCAGGGTGTCTTGCTCTTCCAGCCAGTCATCGCGACTGGCGCTCATGGTGTCTGGCCAGGCATCTGCACTGTCTTCAGGATCCTCCTCGTCGAAGGCCTCATCCCATGACACGTCGGGGGCATGCTTATTGTCCACGTCTGCCGCGTCGTCCTGCCCTGGGGGTGCCCCGTCGTCAACGACCTGCCAGTCCGGCATGGTGGCGTTTTCCGTTGCGGTATTTTGAGGCGTTTCCGTATGTGCAGGGGCTGCTGGAAAATCGGCACTGATGTCGTGTTTCGGGGATTGCGGACGGGAAGGACGCTCTTTCAGGATGACCCGAAGCTGGGTGGCCAGGAAGACTTCCATGCAGCAGCCGCAGCGCACCACGCCACTGGCCGCCTGCAACTGGGGTTCACTGACCCGGAAGGTGGTCTGGCAAAAGGGGCATTGGGTGAGGAGTTGTGACATTGCAGTTCACGATGACGATGTGCCGGCTATTCTAACCCACCCGCCGGCCAGGGGTTTGCTGATTAATTACAAGTGCGCCCTTCAGAGTTACGGTTCACGCTTGCCTTCTAGACGCGTCCAGTCTTCTTGGTAAACCGGATCGGTAAAGGTGAACCAGGGGGCGTAGGCGGCCATTACCTCGTGCGCCTGTTCGCGCAGGATGCCTGACAACAGCAGGGTGCCGCCCGGTTTGGTCATGGCGGCAAGGTATTGCGCCAGCGAGACCAGCGGCCCGGCCAGGATATTGGCAATGACGATGTCGGTGGCGGCAATGTCGCCGGATGCCAGGCCTTCTGCAAAGGCTTTTGGCAGCCAGGCTGGAAAACGGCCGCGGTCAATATGGTTTTTTTCGCAGTTATCCTGGGTAGCGGTCAGCGCCTGTGGATCGTTGTCGACGCCATGCACCTGTTCGGCGCCCAGCAGCAGGGCGGCAATACCGAGAATGCCAGAACCGCAGCCGTAATCGATGACCTGTTTGCCGGCAAGATCGGCCCGGGCCAGCCAATCCAGGCACATGGCGGTGGTGGGATGTGTCCCGGTGCCAAAGGCCAGGCCAGGATCCAGTTCCATGACCACGCCGTCCCCGGTGTCTGCCGTCAGACCACTGGGCACTACCCAGAGCTTGTCGGCAAAACACATCGGTTGGTAATCATCGAGCCAGGCGCGTTCCCAGTCCTGGTCTTCCAGAAGGGACAAGGTACACGGGGCAAGGGATAGGGAAGACAACGCCGCGTCAAGCCTGGTTTCCAAGGCGGATTTGTCGCTGTCGGCTGAGAACAGTCCGACGACAGTCACCAGGTCCCAGATCGGGGTTTCACCGGGACCGGGTTCGAAGATGGGTTGGTCTTCGGCATCCGTGAGGGTCACGGAAAGGGCGCCGGCATCGAGCAGCACCGACTCGACGTTGTCGGCCTGGTCTGCCTTGACGGGTATCTGAACTTGCAGCCAGGCGATGACAGCGATCCTCAGTGCTCCTGCTTGAGCATTTTTTCCAGGTAGTGAATGTTGGCGCCGCCGCGACGGAAACCGGAATCAGCCATGATGCGGCTCTGCAGCGGAATGTTGGTCGTGATGCCATCGACCAGCATTTCTTCCAGGGCATTCTGCATACGGCCGATGGCGACCTCGCGGGTGGGACCGAAGCTGATCAGCTTGGCAATCAGTGAATCGTAATTCGGCGGCACGGTGTAGCCACTGTAAATATGCGAGTCGACACGGATACCGTTGCCGCCCGGTGAGTGGTACAGCTTGACCTTGCCCGGGCTGGGCATGAAGGTTTCCGGATGCTCGGCATTGATGCGGCATTCGATGGCGTGACCGATGATCTCAATCTCGTCCTGGGTCACGGACAGGCCCTGGCCGGCGGCAATGAGCAGTTGTTCACGCACGATATCGATACCGGTAACACGCTCGGTGACTGGATGTTCCACCTGCAGGCGGGTGTTCATTTCGATGAAGTAGAACTCGCCGTCTTCGTACAGGAATTCCAGGGTGCCGGCACCGCGGTACTTCATGTCCAGGCAGGCCTTGATGCAGGCCTCATGAATGCTCTTGCGCGCGGCATCGGAAATACCCGGGGCAGGGGCTTCCTCAACCACTTTCTGGTGGCGGCGCTGCATGGAGCAGTCGCGGTCGCCCAGGCAGATGGCGTTGCCCTGGCCATCGCCGATGACCTGAATTTCCACATGGCGCGGGTTGCCGAGGAATTTTTCCAGGTACACCACGTCGCTGCCAAAGTAGGACTTGGCTTCCGACTTGGTCACCTGGATGGATTTGATCAGTTCCTGGGCATTGGGCACCACGCGCATGCCGCGACCACCACCGCCGGCGGCAGCCTTGATCATCACCGGGTAGCCAATCTTTTCGGCCAGCGCGAGAATCTCTTTTTCATTGGTGCCCAGTGGTCCGTCGGAGCCGGGCACGGTCGGCACACCGGCCTTGCGCATCACCTCGATGGCCGAAACCTTGTCGCCCATGGCGCGGATGGTCTCCGGCGTCGGGCCGATGAAGATGAAGCCGCACTGCTCGACCTGTTCGGCAAAGTCGGCATTTTCCGAGAGAAAGCCATAACCCGGATGCACGGCATCGGCATTTGTCAGTTCCATGGCACTGATCAGTGCCGGGACATTCAGGTAGCTTTCACTGGAAGCAGGTGGGCCGATACACACTGACTCGTCTGCCAGGCGCACGTGCATCAGGTCGCGGTCGACAGTGGAATGCACGGCCACAGTCTTGATGCCCATCTCCTTGCAGGCGCGCAGGACACGCAGGGCAATCTCCCCTCGGTTAGCGATTAATACTTTTTCCAGCATGGTGTTTCCAAAAATCAGGCAATGTGTACGGATGGGGCATCACGCCCCGCAGAGACTTGTGACCGGGCTCAGGAAATGATGACCAGTGGCTGGTCGAATTCCACGGGCTCACCATCTTCCACGAGAATGGCTTCAATAGTGCCGGCCTTGCTGGTTTCGATCTGGTTCATCATTTTCATGGCTTCAATAATGCAGACAACATCACCGGCCTTAACCTGCTGGCCCACTTCCACAAACGGTTTGGAGGTCGGGGAGGGGGAGCGGTAGAAGGTACCGACCATCGGCGATTTCACCGGGTCGCCGGTATAGCTGCTGCCAGCGGCGCTGTCACCGGCTGCGGCCGGTGCCGGCGCTGCGACCGGGGCGGGTGCCGGTGCGGGCATGTATTGCGGGAGGGCATAGCCACCGGTGGGACCGCGGCTGATACGGACGGCTTCCTCGCCTTCCTTGATTTCGATCTCCGCAACGTCGGAGGCTTCCAAGAGTTCGATGAGTTTTTTGACTTTTCTGATATCCATGGTGAGGCTGTTACCTGGTTCGAGGTGTGTTGATATGTTGTAAAAAAGCTTAATAAATACGTGTCTGGATGATTGTCCCTTCATCCTTGCCCCGGCGCAGCTGAGCACGCTGGTGGCTGGCCCGACTACAGCGAATAAAGGCTGTGTTCATGGCGTGTTCATGCTGCCCCGGTGATAATGGCTGCCGATGTCATCCTGTGGTGCTAATGCGCTGATGCGACCCGGGCAAGCGCAGCTTCCAGGGCCAGTTCGTAGCCCTGCGGGCCGAGTCCGACGATACTGCCCACGGCCACATCACTGAGGAAGGAGTGCTTGCGAAACGCTTCCCGGGCATGGACATTCGACAGGTGGATTTCGATAAAGGGAATTTCCACGGCCAGCAGAGCATCCCGCAGGGCCACGCTAGTATGGGTGAATGCCGCCGGGTTGATGAGAATAAACTTCACCCCTTCCTTTTTTGCTTCATGGATGCGGTCGATAATGGTCGCTTCCGCGTTACTTTGCAGGAACTGTATATCGCAACCTGCCGCCTTGGCACGGCTCGCTAGCCGGGCATTGATATCTTCCAGCGTCAGGGAGCCATAAATTTCCGGTTCCCGGCTGCCAAGCAGATTCAGGTTGGGACCATTGATCGCGAGAATGGATGTCATCTTGTGCCTTATCTTGTGCCTTTAAGTGGTCTTGTCGGTGTGCTTTTTGTTTAGTGTTCTTACTGTGTGTTCTTATGCCGTTATCCAGACTTGTTATTACCCATGGCGTGTCTTTCAAGAGCCCGCGAAAAGCCTAATGGTCTAGTCTGCATCCATGATCATGTGGCTATCTGAACGCCAATCCGCCTGCCTGCGCATTACCATGCGTTCTGCCAGGCTACTGGCACAACGTGCAAGGACACCTGAGGCGTATCTGTTCAGGCCGGTCAAACAGGCTCTGAAAGGATTGATCAAGAGCCTATCTTGAGGCGATATGCGCTTATAGTGTGCAGGTCGTGCCATTTATCGGGTGATCACGTGAAATGTGTCACCGTTCATAAAGAGGGTATATTGTAGCGGAAAAGCATCGCGTTTGGGGAGTGTAAATTGCCATTTTCATTGATTAAACAGCATTTGTGGCATTTTTCGCAGAAGATCGCTCCAAGATCATGGCATTTTTTGCAAAGTCCTGGTGCTAAAAACACCCTGTCAGCACTTAAATTGAACACATTGATGACAAATAGACGCATAACCGCTTATTTACGCCACCAGATCGCTACAATTGCCCTGTTTCGTGATTAGAACTTCTTCCTTTTTACCCTCGCTGCCTGGCCTGTTGCTGCTGATTGCCGCCCTGCCCGTGCTGGGCCAGGCCGGGACCGCTTCGATTGTCATTCATGGTGCCGACGACCTGCTGGGGGACAATATCCGCAATCACCTGCGGATAGACCGTGAAGCCTGCGACACGCCGCTGGCCCGCCTGGAGCGCCTGCGCACCCAGGTCAGCGGCAATGTCACGCGGGCCGGACAGGCCCTGGGGTACTACCGGCTTGAACACACCATGCAGTTCACCCGGGATGAGAACTGCTGGCAGTTGCAGCTGGATATCACGCCCGGAGAGCGCATGCTGGTCAGTGAAGTGAGTATACGCTTACCTGGAGATGCCGAGAATATCAAAATTTTCGGTGAAGTTCTGGCGGATTTACCGGCCATGGAAGGGCAGCCCCTGCATCACGGCGAATACGAGTCGGTGAAAAACGCGCTGAGTGCCGCTGCAGTGGAAAACGGCTTCTTTGCCGCCCGTTTCGAACGGGCGGAACTGCGCGTGGATCTCACGGCCTATGCCGCCACGATAGAAATGCAGTTTGCGCCGGGGGTGCGTTATACCTTTGGTGACATATCGGTAGCCCCGGTACCCGGGTTTTCCGAGGCCTTTGTGCGCGGCATGATCCTGCTCGAACCGGGTCTTCCCTACAGCAGTGCCGCCCTGCTGGAGCAGCGCACCCAACTGGATGACACCCAGTTTTTTCGCCAGATCACCATCACTCCGGAACTGGCCGGTACCAACGATCAGACGGTGCCGGTCAGTATCGAGCTGATTCCGCGGCTGCGTCATGCCTGGTCCACCGGCATTGGCTTTACCACCGACACCGGCCCGCGGGTACGTGCCGCCTATGAAAACCGCTACATCAATACCCGTGGTCATCACCTGGACAGCGACTTCGCCGTCTCGTCGGTGCGTTCCCAGGTCAACATGGGCTATGTCATTCCGATGGATGACCCCCTGACCACCAACCTCAACTTCAATACCGGCTATATCACCGAAAAAACCGATACCTACGACAGTAACCGCTTCAAGCTGGAGACGGCCTACCGGCGTGAATCCGCTTCAGGCTGGCTGGAAACCTATTCTGTGGATTACCTGCGTGATGACTACATCATTGATCAGCAGGAGGACAACTCCACGCTGACCATGCTCGGCTACAGCCTGTCGAAAACGGTGACCAATGATTTCATCTTTCCAACCCGGGGCTGGCGCCTGTTCGGGCAGGTGCGTGGCGCCTCCGAGGGCCTGATGTCCGACACTACCTTTGTGCAGTTGTCCGTCAGCGGCAAGGGGGTGCTGGATTTTGGTCCGGGGCGCTTCGTGACCCGTTTCGAAATGGGCACCACCTGGAACGATGATGTGCAGGAGCTCCCGGTCTCGGTGCGCTACTTTGCCGGTGGTGACCAGAGCATTCGCGGGTACAAGTACCAGTCACTGGGTCCGACCAACGAAAACGATGAGGTCATTGGTGGCAAGCACCTGCTGGTGGGCAGCGTGGAATACGATTTTCAGGTTCGCAACAACTGGCGCGCCGCCCTGTTTTACGATGGCGGTAACGCGTTCGCCTCGCAGGAGTTTGACTGGACGCAGAGTGTCGGCATCGGTGTTCGCTGGCTCTCACCCATCGGACCGATCCGCGCTGATATTGCCCATGCGCTCAGTGATGAGGGTGGTTTTCGTCTGCATATCACCATGGGCCCTGATCTGTGATGCGGGATCGCTTGCGGCCCCTGTTGCGCCGTAGCCTCTATGGCCTGTTGTCCGGAGCAGCGGTGCTGCTGTTAACCGTACTGATCCTGGTGGGTACGGAAGGCGGCACGGCCTTTTTGCTGCGGACAGCGCTGGACCAGGCAAGCCGGGACTCCACGCTGCGTGTGGAAACCGGCACCATCAACGGTACCCTGCTGGGTGAGCTTGCCATCGAGCAGTTGAATGTCCGCGACACGGCTTCCGGCCTGCGCGTGAACGCGGAGTACGTCGGCATCACCTTCAGTGTGGCGGCCTTGTTTAACAAGCATGTCCATATCAGCCTGCTGGAAGCCAGGGGGCTGGCCGTATCTCCGCCAACCACCCCAGCTGCCAGTGACGAACCTGCCGACCCGGCTGCATTGTTGCAAAGCCTGTTTGAGTTACCGATGACACTGGCGGCAGATGAGATCCGCCTTGCCCCGTTCACCCTGAACGGCCCTTCGCCGCTGACCCTGCAGGCCATCACCGGCAGCCTTGCCCTGGACAGGGCAAGGGCGCAGGTTTCCGCCCGTATCACACGTGATAACGCAACCTGGATCAGTCCCGCACTGACGGTCCTTGCTGATCAGCGCGTCTCCGCCGAAGCAACGTGGCAGGCGCCGCTGGGTGAGTTTGCCGGTAGCGGTCAGCTGATGGTCTTCGGGGACCTGGATACGCTGGCCATTGAGCATGTCATGCTAAATCCGGTGGTTGTCACCACTACCGGCACCCTTGAAACCGGATTCAGCAGCGGCGCTGCCCCGGTCTTCGACCTCAGTCATGCCGCCACCAATATCAATGGGGCAGCGTTCGGGATGCCTGACCTGACCGACTTTACCGGTGCCATCACCACCGCCGGCACGCCGGAACGTATCGCGCTGGAAGCCGAAGCGCAGGTGACCATGACGCCGTTGGGCACTACCGGTTTGGCAGTTTCGGCGCAGTATGCCGATGCGGAATTACGCATCCGCACCGCCGAGCTGGACAATCCGCGCTTTCACCTGGCCACGGAAGGCACCATCGCCCTTGCCGACGCCCTGGCGCTGAGCCTGTCATGGCGACTGGCCGATTTTACGGACGGCGACCTGATTGCCCAGGTTGAACTTGTGGATGTGAATGGCAGCGGCGCCGTAACCGTCAACACGGCAGGCGGGCAGACAGTCACTGAGTTGAGCCTGGCCACCCTGACGGGAAGCCTGAACGGCTATCCGCTGACGGGCAGCGGTGAAGTGTCCCTGCTTGGCGGCACCGTCAATGACATATCCCTGACGCTGGTCTCTGACGTCAATTCGCTGTTGCTCAATGGCAGCGTGACGCCGGTACTGAATCTCGACTGGGCACTGCAGGCCCCGGCGCTGACCCAGCTGATGGCTGGCCTGACCGGTGAGATCGATGGTGCTGGGACCCTGACCGGCACACTGGATGCTCCCCAGGTCGCCGGATCCCTGACGGCATCAAACGTGGCCTACAGCGATGGCTCCACGCAGATCCGGCTGGCAGTGCTCGATGCCCAGGCCAGCTATCGCGGCACAGATAACGCGGTCAATCTCACCTTCAGCAACCTTGATATCGCGCTGGCCGGGCAGACCTATGTCCAGACCGGGGGCATGGCTGAGCTGACCGGTTCCCCGGCTGATCATGCGTTCAGCCTGTCCACCCGGGGACCGGCATATTCGCTGGCGCTGTCCGGGACCGGGCAGAACGCCCAGACCGGCTGGGCCGGAATATTCGACAGTCTGCAGATAGCGTCACCGTTTGGCGAATGGGTATTGCAGGATGCGCTGGAGCTTAAGTCGGCATCAGGCGCGGCCGCTTTCAACAGTCATTGCTGGCGCATGGACAGCATCCGGGTCTGCGGCGAGGGGGAGTGGCTGTCAGACAATGGCCTGACCGGCAACGTGGCGATCGATAACCTGCCGCTGGCCTGGCTCAATGACAACCTGCCTGATGCGGTGCCTGGCACCGAAGCGATCGTGGCTCAACTGGCCGCCCGCCCGCCCGGGCTGGTTGACCTCCTGCATGCCTTCACGATTGCCATGCCTGATAGCGCTTTCGTGACAGGCTCGCTCGACCTGGCGGTAGACTTTGCCGGCCTGGGGGGAGACTGGGCCCAGACCACACTGGAGGCCGTGTTGGTCCCGGGCGATGTCACGCTAGGTTTGATCCAGATTGCCGAGACTGAAGCGGAGACCAATACCGTGCAGGTGGAGCGCTACGGCATTGATGATGTCGATCTCAGTGTCGAGCGAATGGCTGGGGCTTGGGGTTTGCAAAGCCGCTTTGGTCTGTACCTGTCGGAAGCCAATGGCCTGGATTTACAGGGGGATTTCGATGGCGCGTTCAGCCTGGATGATGCACAGGTCCTGGGAGGACAGTTCAGTCTTACCTTCAACAATATTGCCTGGCTGGAAGCCCTGGTTCCGACCCTGACGGTTGTGCGTGGCGAGTTCGGCGCCAGCGGTTCCATCAGTGGTACGCTGGAACGTCCGCTGCTGAACATGGATGCCAGCCTGGATAACGGCAGCCTGCGTGTGCCGGAATATGGCCTTGCCTTGACCGCCATCGACCTGGATTTTCGCAGTGCAAACAGCAATGAAATCACCATAGCCGGCAGCGCCCGATCCGGGGCGGGACAAATCCGTCTCGAGAGTCTCATGACCATGCCGCTGCTGGATTCGCGCGCACTACACGTGAAAGTGCAGGGCGAGGATTTTGAACTGCTCAACACCGAAGAAACCCGCATGAATGTGGCGCCGAATATCGTCCTGGATTTTCGCAACCAGCAGCTCGATGTCAGTGGCAGTCTCAATGTGCCGCTGCTCAATATCGACTTCAGTGAGCGTGAAGCGCTTGCCGCGAAGGGCTCTGTCGATGTCACCCGCGATGTGGTCATCATCGAGGATGATGAAGTGCAGCGTGAGGGCGCCGCCTCGGAGTTACTGGGGAGAATTCCGGTGACAGTCGATGTGCGCCTGGGCATGGGGGATAATGTCACGTTCGAGGGCTATGGCCTGAGCCTGGCCATGACCGGTGGCCTGGAACTCAAGCAGACGATTGATCGTCCCATGCTGGCCCATGGGGAACTGAACATTACCGAAGGCAGTTACACCCTCTATGGTCAGCGCCTGGAAATCCGCAATGGCCGCCTGCTGTTCCTGGGTAATCCACTCAACCCGGCGCTGGATATCCGCGCCGTGCGGGAAACCCGGGTCGCCGAGGTGGGCCTTCTCATGAACGGTACAGCGCGCAATATCCAGGGTCAGCTGTTCTCCACGCCGTCATTGCCGGAAAGTGAAATCCTCTCCCTGCTGGTCACCGGCAACTCCTTTGGCGATGCCAATGCCGGCCAGCAGAGCGGCGAAAACATGCTTGGCGCCATTGCTCTGCTGGGACTGGAAAAGGGCCAGGGCCTGACGGACTCGGTCATCAGCAAACTGGGCATCGACACGGTGGCCCTCAACAACAGCGGCGACACCTACCGCGACAGTTCTCTGGGCTTGGGCAAATACCTGACCCCGAATCTGTTCATGCGCTATGACATCGGTCTGTTCGACCGCGAAAATGTGCTCACACTGGATTACATCCTGACTGAGCGCCTGCGCCTGGAAGTGGAAACCGGGGTCAGCCAGTCGGTGGATTTGACCTACACGGTTGAAAAATAACGCTGGCATTTTTTCAGGGGCAAGGGGCAAGAGGTAGGCGTCTTGAGAGTTGTTTGTTGTGTCGGCCTTCTGTGTTCATTTTTCAAGCGTGGGCCGGAAGAGGCTCGCAGAGCCGTCATCCGGCAAGGGCAAAGCCGGTTGAACAAGGGTGCTGACTGACTTCCGATGCTTTTCGGGCATCGGGGTTGGCGAGGGGCTTCAAGCGACCGGTGGTCGCCATGCCAGATGACGGCTCTGCGAGCCTCTTCCGGCCGACCAGTTTTGCCAGGTCCGGGAGTTTACGATAATGTCCAGCTATGCCTACCTGCCGCTTCGTTATTGGGGCAGGGACAATGTCACAGTCTGGTGTTGCATGGGATAGCAATACAGGTCTTTGGCGCAGCCCTGATACTGCAGCTCGAAAGTTACGCTATGGTTTTGCACGTTCAGGGCGGACAGCGGAAAGCGGTGCAACAACCGGTCAAAATAGACGTCCACATTACCAAAGAATTTATCCTCGATCGTGATCGCAGCCGGTAGCTCGCCCAGGGCAACCATCGCACCGGCCTCCGTTGCCGCGAGGCTATTCCGGTACAGGTAATACCCGTCTTTTATTTCCCACAGCAGCACCACCGTGCCGGGTGCTTCGATAAACGTGCTCAGGGCAAAGGCTTCCTCGGTCGGCAGCACACTGTTGCGCACTTCCGGCAGTTTGCCGCCCGTGTTCAGGCCGAAGCCCTGCGCATACAGGGACGGGGAAAAAAACAGGAATAGGGTGCTCAGTAACCCGGGCAGAATGCTGTGACGCATGCCGGTGCTCACGTCATTCCTCGAAGCGTTCAAACACCAGGGTGGCGTTGGTGCCGCCGAAGCCGAAGCTGTTGGACATAATGGCGTTCAGGGTAACGTCATCCTGGCGCGCACGCACCACGGGCACTCCTTCCAGGGCCGGATCGAGGTTGTCGATATTGGCTGACTCACAGATGAAATTGTTTTCCATCATCAGCAGGCTGTAAATGGCTTCCTGCACACCGGCGGCGCCCAGGGAATGGCCCGACAGCGATTTGGTGGAGTTGATGGCGGGAATGTTGTCGCCAAACATTTCGCGCACGGCCTTGATCTCGGTGACATCGCCCACTGGCGTGCTGGTGCCGTGGGCATTGATGTAGTCGATCTTCGGGTTGCGCATGGTGGCCATGGCCATCTGCATGCAGCGCACAGCGCCCTCACCGGACGGGGCGACCATGTCGTAGCCGTCAGAGGTGGCGCCATAGCCCGTTATCTCGGCGTAGATCTTGGCGCCGCGGGCTTTGGCATGTTCCAGTTCTTCCACGACCAGAACGCCACCACCGCCAGCAATCACGAAACCGTCGCGGTCCGCATCGTAGGCACGGGAGGCTTTGCCGGGAGTGTCGTTGTACTTGGTGGACAGCGCGCCCATGGCATCGAACATGCAGCTCAGGGACCAGTGCTCGGCCTCGCCGCCACCGGCAAACAAAATGTCCTGCTTGCCGAGCTGGATCAGCTCCACGGCGTTGCCGATACAGTGTGCCGAAGTGGAACAGGCAGAGGATATGGAATAGTTGACGCCCTTGATCCGGAACGGGGTCGCCAGGCAGGCAGATACGGTACTGCCCATGGTGCGGGTGACGCGGTAAGGGCCGACACGCTTGAGGCCTTTTTCGCGCAGGATATCGGCGCTTTCAACCATGTCTTGCGTGGAGGAGCCGCCGGCGCCCATGATGATGCCGGTGCGGATATTGGAGACATCGGATTCTTCCAGGCCGGCGTCAAGAATGGCCTGCTGCATGGAGAGGTAACCAAAGGCCGCGGCATCGCCCATGAAGCGCAGGGTTTTGCGATCAATCAGTTCCTCGAGATTGACGTCCACGGCGCCGGCGACATGACTGCGCATGCCCATTTCCTGGTAATCCGGGCGTAAGGTAATCCCGCTGCGGGCCTGCTGCAGGGATTCCAGTACTGTTGCTTTATCCAGTCCCAGGCAGGATGTGATACCCAGGCCTGTCACGACAGCTCGTCGCATTGTTGTTGCCCCCTCGTTACTTCTAGTGACTTCCTAGTGACTTACGATACGTCCTAGTCGTTGGCTGTGCTGGACCCAACTGTGTCGGGAGAGACCGGCAATCCGGGGTATCAAGCGTTGTTGCCTGGCAGGCTCAAGACTGCTGATGACGCCATTGCGATACTCTGGCCGTTTGTTGGTGTGTCTACCAGTCTGTTTTTTCAGTCTGCTCTTTTCAGACGGCTTTTTCAGTCGGCTTATTCGCCCAGCTTGTCATCCGGCTTGAAAAGCCCGACTTTCAGGCTTTTCGCAGTATAAATGACCTTGCCATCGACCGAAACCTTGCCATCGGCGATGCCCATGATCAGCTTGCGCTCGATCAAGCGCTTGATATCCAGTTCATACACCACCTTGGTGGCGTCAGGCAGAATTTCGCCGGTAAATTTCACTTCGCCGCAGCCCAGCGCACGGCCCTTGCCGGGATTGCCGCGCCAGCCCAGGTAAAAACCCACTAGCTGCCACATGGCATCCAGGCCGAGGCAGCCGGGCATGACCGGGTCGCCGCGGAAATGGCATTCAAAGAACCACAGGTCCGGATTGATATCGAGCTCGGCCCGAATCAGGCCTTTGCCTTCGGAGCCGCCGTCCGCGTTGATCTCGACGATGCGGTCTACCATGAGCATGTTGCCGATGGGCAGTTTGGCGTTGCCCGGGCCGAACATCTCGCCCATGCCGCAGGCAATCAGTTCATCTTTTTCGTAGCTGTTCTTGGGAGTAAAAAAGGCTGATGACATTCTTGGGTTGCCGCTAAAGGCGGTCTTCCTTAACAAAAGGTCGCCATTATAGAGATAACATTATGGAAACCCTAATGATTTGCCCGGAAAGTCTATATAATCCCGGTTCCCTGAAAGCCCGGTCCCGGGCATGTAACAGGGTGCTTTACCGGCAGTAAACCGCAAGGAGAGACAATGATCACACCGGTGATTATGGCAGGAGGTGTCGGGTCACGGCTGTGGCCGGTGTCCCGCAAACTTTATCCCAAGCAGTTTGTGTCTTTCGAACCGGGTGCCCAGTCCCTGTTCCAGCAAAGCCTGACCCGCCTGAACGGCCTTGAGGACGTCACGGCACCCATTGTGGTCTGCAACGAAGAACACCGTTTCCTGGTAGCAGAACAACTGCGTGAACTGGGCATCGACAACGCGACAATTGTCCTGGAACCCGAAGGCCGCAATACAGCGCCGGCAGTTGCTCTGGCGGCACTGGCCGCTACCGCGCCGGAATCCGTCCTGCTGGTGCTGGCTGCCGATCACCTGATTGCTGACATTCCCGTGTTTCATGCCGCCATCGCGGACGGAGCGGCTCACGCTGAAAACGCCAAGCTGGCCACATTCGGTATTGTGCCAGGCCACCCCGAAACCGGCTATGGCTATATCCGTCGCGGCGATGCCCTGACCTCAGGCCATACCATTGAGGCGTTTGTTGAAAAGCCTGACCTGGAAACTGCCCGGCAGTATCTAGCATCCGGCGACTATTACTGGAACAGCGGCATGTTCATGTTCGCTGCCGGAGCCTACCTGGCTGAACTGAACGAGCATGCGCCAGAGATACTGCGAGTTTGTCGTGAGGCCTGGCAGGGCTGCGCCGACGATCTGGATTTCAAACGTATCCCCGCCGAGATTTTTTCCACTTGCCCGTCCGACTCCATCGACTATGCCGTGATGGAGCATACCCGTAATGGCGTGGTGGTCAGCCTGGATGCCGGCTGGAATGACCTCGGGGCCTGGTCGGCGCTGTGGGATCACAGTGATTCTGATGCGAGCGGCAATGTCAGCCGTGGCGACGTATTGCTCAGTGATGTCTGTGATTCCTACATTTATGCCGAATCTCGGCTGGTGTCGGTGATTGGCCTGGATGACCTGGTGGTAGTGGAAACCCCCGATGTGGTCCTGGTTTCGGCGAAGGACCGGGTGCAGGATGTGAAAGGCATGGTCGACACCATCAAGCAGGCCGGTCGCACTGAGGCCGATAGCCACGTCCGCGTCTACCGGCCCTGGGGCTCCTATGAAAGCCTGGCCCATGGTGAGCGCTTTCAGGTCAAACGTATACGCGTGAAGCCGGGCGCCTCATTATCGCTCCAGTTGCACCATAAGCGCGCAGAGCACTGGATTGTGGTGCAGGGTACGGCACGTGTAACCATCGGTCAGCAGGAAATGGACCTGCAGGCCAATGAGTCCACCTTCATTCCGCTGGAGACCAAACATCGCCTGGAAAACCGCGGCACCGAGGAACTGGTGATGATTGAGGTGCAATGCGGCAGTTATCTCGGGGAGGATGATATTGTGCGGTTTGATGATATCTATGGCAGGGTGGGCACGTAAAAAGAAGATAGAAGGATAAACGGATAAAAGGAAAAACGGATAAAAGACAGACGCTTTAATGACAGTCGAAAGAATACCCCCTTTTATCCGTTTATCCTTTTATGGAAAACTGGAATGATTATTGAGTCC
Source organism: Pseudohongiellaceae bacterium (assembly GCA_049446715.1). GTDB lineage: Bacteria > Pseudomonadota > Gammaproteobacteria > Pseudomonadales > Pseudohongiellaceae > Eutrophocola. Next base: position 8,376 of record JBMTQX010000012.1, on the reverse strand, counting down.
AGAATCACGACCCAATCCCAAAAAAAGAGAACCCATGTCCGATTCCCCCATCAAAAAATGCCTGTTTCCCGCGGCCGGTTACGGCACCCGTTTTCTGCCCACCACCAAATCCATGCCCAAGGAGATGATGCCGATCGTCAACAAGCCCCTGATCCAGCTGGGGGTGGAAGAAGCCATGGAAGCGGGCATGACCGGCATGGGTATCATCACCGGGCGCGGCAAGCGTGCGCTGGCTGATCACTTCGATATCAACTACGAACTGGAGCATCAGATTGCCGGTACCGACAAGGAAGACCTGCTGATCCAGATTCGCAAGATTATCGACCAGTGCACTTTTTCCTATACGCGTCAGAATGAAATGAAAGGCCTGGGCCACGCCATCCTCACCGGCGAAACCCTGATTGGCAACGTCCCGTTTGCGGTCGTGCTAGCCGATGACCTGTGCTATTCCCCGGACCAGGGTGTGCTGTCACAGATGGTGGATCTCTATAAAAAGCACCAGTGCAGCATTGTGGCCATCGAGGAAGTGCCGAGGGACCAGACCCACAAGTACGGCGTCATCGCCGGAGAGGAAATCGAACCGGGCCTGATCAGGATCACCGACATGGTGGAAAAACCCGCACCGGAAGACGCACCTACCAACCTGGCCATTATCGGGCGCTACATTCTCACGCCGGATATCTTCGATATCATCCGAGAGACCCTGCCGGGCCGTAACAATGAAGTGCAAATCACCGATGCCCTGCTGACCCAGGCCACCCAAGGCAAGGGTGTGCTGGGCTACAAGTTCAAGGGCCGCCGCTTCGATTGCGGTTCGGTGCCCGGTTTCATGGAAGCCACGAAATTCTATTTCGACAACAATTTGTATTGAGAGACGGTCAGGAAGAGGCTGGTTGGTCGGCATAGGCGGCAGGCCGTTTGCCGACAGCTATATAAACCGGCTGGGCTGGAGAAACCCGGTCGGTAAAAATCGAGGAGACACCCGAATGCAGGCAATCACCTGTTTCAAAGCCTATGATGTGCGCGGTCGCATTCCGGACCAGTTGAATGAGGATATCGCCTACCGTATCGGCCAGGCCTACGCGGCATTCATTCAGCCCCGCGAAGTGGTGGTGGGCTTCGACATCCGCCTGAGCAGCAAATCCCTGTGCGCGGCGCTGACCCGCGGTCTTACCGACTCCGGTGTTGATGTGCAGAACATCGGCCAGTGCGGCACCGAAGAAATCTACTTCGCCACCAGCTTCCTGAACGTGGATGGCGGCATCGTGGTTACGGCTAGTCATAATCCCAAGGATTACAACGGCATCAAATTCGTCCGCGAAAATTCAAAGCCCATCAGTGGCGACACCGGGCTGGAAGACATCCGCAAGCTGGCGGAAAAAAACGAATTTGATCTTGCGCCGAAAAAAGGCAGCAACACCCAGGTGGATGTGAAGAAAGACTATATCCGCCACCTGCTGTCCTATATTGATATCGACAAACTCAAGCCGCTGAAGGTCCTGAGCAATCCCGGCAATGGCGGTGCGGGTCCGATCGTGGATCTGCTGGCGGAACACCTGCCGTTTGAATTCATCAGGATGTATCACGAACCCGACGGTAATTTCCCCAACGGTATTCCCAATCCATTGCTGCCGGAAAATCGCCAGCCCACCAGGGACCGACTGCTGGCAGAGGGCGCCGATGTCGCCATTGCCTGGGACGGTGATTTCGATCGCTGCTTTTTCTTTGATGAAAAAGGCGGTTTCATCGAGGGTTATTACATCGTCGGTTTGCTGGCTGAAGCCTTTCTGAAAAAGCAGCCGGGCAGCAAGATCATTCATGATCCGCGCCTGATCTGGAATACCCGGGCCGTGGTTGAGGCCAACGGCGGTGAAACCGTTCAATGCAAATCAGGACATGCCTTCATCAAGGAAAAGATGCGTGAAGTCGACGCTGTCTATGGCGGTGAGATGAGTGCGCACCATTATTTCCGTGACTTCTACTACTGCGATTCCGGCATGGTGCCCTGGTTGCTGGTGTTGGAACTGATGTGCGAGTCCGGCAAGCCGCTCTCACAGCTGATGGCAGAATGCATGGCCCAGTTTCCGGCCAGCGGCGAAATCAACCGCGAGGTGGATGATGCCAAGGCCATGATCGACAAGGTGCTGGCCCATTACCAGGCCGATGCCCTGGCTGTCGATTACACCGACGGTGTCAGCGTCAGTTTTGCCGACTGGCGTTTTAATCTGCGCATGTCCAACACCGAGCCGGTGATCCGCCTGAACGTGGAATCCCGCGGTGATACTGCGCTGATGCAGGCCAGGACTGACGAAATTCTTGCTCTGATGTAGGCCGCCGCTCGAGCCCCGTTGTCAGGTTGGTGGTATGGTTAGCAGGAGCCCTTATTCGACGATTTCAGGCTGATCTCTCCTGGCATGCCTGTAAATTGTCAACAATATTCCCTAGAATTCGCCCACATTTTTCGGCCCCTGCTGAACTTTAGGCGAACCAGGGGCTACAACAATCATGAAAACAGAACTGGAACTGCCCCATGAGTGAACAGGAAAACCCCAAAGATACCGTCAAATTTACCATCGAGAACCGGATTGCCTGGGTCTCTTTCAATCGCCCCGCAAAGAAAAATGCCATGAGCCCAGACCTGAACCGCCGCATGATGGAAGTGCTCGATGAGCTGGAGTACAACGACGATGTCGGCGTGCTGGTGCTCACCGGTGAAGGCGATGCCTGGCAGGCCGGCATGGACCTGAAAAAGTATTTTCGTGAAACCGAGGCCGGTGGCCTGGGCAGCATTCGCCAGTCCCAGCGCGAAAGCTATGGCTGGTTTCGCCGCCTGCGCTGGTTCCAGAAGCCGACTATCGCCATGGTCAACGGTTGGTGTTTTGGCGGCGGATTTGCGCCGCTGTTTTCCTGTGACCTGGCTATTTGTGCCGACGAGGCCAAGTTTGGCTTGTCCGAAGTGAACTGGGGCATCCTGCCCGGTGGCGGCGTGACCAAGGTCGTCGTGGAACTGTTGTCCATGCGTGATGCCATGTACCTGGCCCTGACCGGTGATGCCATCGACGGCAAGACAGCCGCCGCCTGGAAGCTCGTCAATGAAAGTGTGCCGCTGGCACAGTTGCGCGCTCGCGTGGAAGAACTGGCCAACCTGCTGCTAAAGAAAAATCCGGTGGCCCTGAAGGGCACCAAGGACGCTGTCCGCCGTGTGAAGGAAATGACCTACGACAACGCCGAGGATTACCTGGTGCGTGCGCAGGAAGCGGCCAACTATTTTGACAACGAGGGTCGCAAGGAAGGGATTCGCCAGTTCATCGACGAGAAGTCCTACAAGCCGGGTCTGGGCGAGTACAAGAAAGACTCGTAAATCGACATGCTGTTGTCGGCAAACGGCCCTAAGGGCCTATACCGATCTGCGGGAAATTCATGTCGTTGGTCGTCGTTGGGTTGGTGGTTGGCATAGCGCAGCGTTTGCCGACATCATTGGTCACTTATACGCTGACTCTCAGGGTTTTGGTGTCAGCTTGAACACCGTCATCCGCGATGCGCCCGAGGTATAAATCGTGCCATCCGTATCCACGCCGAGACCATGGGCACGCGGGGCATAGGCGGTATCAATCAGCTCGCCATCCAGCGTCAGGATATTCACTTCTCCTTCGTTCACGTCACTGATGTAGATCCTGTCATTGACGATCTCGATACCGCCGCGGGAGCGGTAAGGCCAGCTCTCCAGGAACTGGCCGTTCCTGTCGAACACGTTCACGCGAAAGTTTTCACTGTCATTGGTGATGATGCGGCCGTCATCGGTCACGGCGACACCGTGCACCGCCTGGAATTCGCCATCGCGCGGCCCGCCTTTGCCCCCGATCATGCGAATGAATTTCCCGTCTGGGGAAAAATGCATGATGCGTGAGTTCACGTAACCGTCAGAGACATAAATGTCGCCAACGCCGTTACCCGAGTCGTGGATGAAGACATGGTTGGGCTGGTTGAAGCGGCCGATCTCGTCGTTGTCACCGGGCTGGTCGCGCTCGCCCAGGGTCATCAGCAGGTCGCCGTCCGGGCTGAACTTGAGCACGATGTGGCTGTAGGTTTCCGTGATCCAGATGTTGCCGTCGTTATCCACCGTGATGCTGTGCGGATTGGTGGTGGCCGGTTCGCCGCTCCACTGGCGGATGAAGTTGCCGTCACGGTCGTAGATGCGCACATGGGGATCGCGGCGTACCAGCACATACACCTGGCCCTTGCCATCTGCAGCGACCCAGGACGTGTTGCCGTCCCATTTACCGGTCGGGTTGGCCCAGGTGCCGTCACGCACAAAGTTCTGCTCTGGATTCTGGTTGGACGCATCTTCAGGCTGGGCCAGGGTGACCTGGATCATGCTGGTCAGCAGCAGGGCAGTAAGCAGGGGGCGGAACATGGGCGACTCCACTGTGGGAACTTGAACGATGCAGGCAGTATATAGGCCTGCTCGCTGGTCTTCATAGTCTTGTCGATCGGCATTGTCTTGTAGGTCGGCATAGGCCGCAGGCCGTTTGCCGACATCTCTGCACGTTGTACGATTTAACTTTCAACCGAACCAGCCCCGGCTGGATTCTCACCGGCAGGGTTCATATACTGCTCGTCCGTCACCTGTCATTAGAACAGCGGTCAACAAGGGGATTCCGGCATGCGTCACCACATCATCACATTACTGCCAGCACTGCTGTTGGCCGCCTGTTCTGCCGAACAGCCGCCCGAAGTGGCTGCCCCGGCAGAGATTGTTGCCGAGCCTGTTCCTGCGCCCAACATCCTGCTCATTATCTCGGATGACGTTGGTCTGGATGTCACCACCGGCATGCAGCCCGGCCTGATCGACAACCTGGTTGCTCACTACGGTCCTGACGGACTCAACCACCCGAATTACAGCACCATCAGCGGAAAACCGGCCTCGACACCGGTGCTCAATACCCTGGCGCAGCAGGGCATGGTCTTCAACAATGTCTGGGCACACCCGTTCTGCTCACCCACACGTGCTTCCATTCTCACCGGCCTGTATTCGCAGACCCACGTGTTCACCTATGCCGATGCCCTGTCACAGAACCACACCTCCTTCGTGCGAATGCTGAAAGAGCAGGGCAATTATTCAACCGCAGTGTTCGGCAAATGGCACATGGCCGGCCTGCCGGGGCAGGACGTCAGCTATCCGGGCATGAAACCCAAGGAAGCCGGCTTCGACCTGTTCAAGGGCAATATGCATGCCGCACTCAATACGTTCTGGGATTACGCCTACGAGATCCAGGACGAGACGACTCCGGCCGATCAGTGGCGTACTGAAACACCCCCGGAAAAATCCCTGCCGGGCATCGCACCGACCACGTACGGTCCAGTCGTCAAGGTGGCCGATGCCATTGAGTGGATGGAAAACAATGAAGCCACTGATCCGACCAAACCCTGGTTTGCCTGGGTGGCGTTCAACCTCTCCCATGCCACACGGGCGTCGGCACCCACCCAGATGGCTGTCCCCAATATCGATACCCTGAATGCCGAGACCCGCGCGGAGATCGAAGACTGCGGTGCCAGCTACGGTACACAGGATTACGGCACCTGTGCGGGTGAAGTGCAGATGCGTGCCATGACCAACAGCCTCGACACCGTGATCGGCAAACTCATTGAGGCGGTGGACCGAATCGATGACAACACCATCGTCATCTATATCGGCGACAACGGCACGCCCATGTACCAGCGCCCGAACCTGGATTTCATCGACAACATGTACATCACCCGCGATGGTCGCGGCAAAGGCACGGCCTATGAAAGCGGCGTGCGCGTGCCGATGATCGTGCGTGGTCCGCAAATTACGGCGGGCTTCAGTGAAGAGTTTGCCAGTGCCGCGGACCTGTTTCCGACTTCACTGTCGCTGGCCGGTCTGGCCACTCCCGCCATGGTGTCCAACGGTGACGGCACCGGCATGCTGCCACTGGATGCGGTTTCCCTGGTCCCGATTCTCAGCGGTCAGGCCGAGCATGTGCGTGATCCGAATGAAGGCTACCTGCTCACCGAAACCTCCAACCTGATGACCGGTGGCACCCTGCATTTCGGGGCCCGCAACGCCAGCCACAAGATTGTCTGCATCGGCAGCGTCAATTCGGAAGCCTGCGAGTTCTACAATATGCAGGAAGACCCGCTGGAGGAGTTCCCGCTGACCATACCCGACAGCTGTGAAGCCTATGAGACAAGCAGCTGGACACCGGATGATGAGCCATGGCATTACTGCCGGTTGGTGGAAGTCGCGGAAACCAAATCCGCTATGAATTGAAAAACTGCCGCAGGTCGGGATAGGCACAAGGCGCCGTTTGCCGACAAGCAATTTGTAATAACAATGTCGGCAAATGCTTCGCTATGCCGGCCTGCAGCACAAAGGAAACTAATCACGCTATTCCAGTACGAGCGGCTTCAGCCGCGAAATATTTAAACTGAAACCAGAAAACAAACGGAAATCCGCATCATGAAAAAAACACTCCTCACCGTGGCCGCCCTGATCACCGGCCTGACGCTTTTCTCCACGTCCGCCCCTGCCCAGGTCAACGTCGACCTGCCGGCCTGTGGACCGAGCACGCAGCTGGCTACTGATATCTCGAAGAATGTGACCCCAACGTCGCGCTGTTTCGAGCTGCGCATGTACACCGTTGACCCAGCCCGGGTTGGTACCGGCGATTTCAACGGCGGCATCGATGAACTGCACCAGCGTTTCCGTGAGGACGAGGCCGCCATGTTCGAACGCCATGGTGCCGAAGTCATCGGTGTGTGGCAGGACCTGCAGCGTCCCAACACGCTGATCTGGATGCTGGCCTATCGCGATCTCGAGCATCGTGCGGATGTATGGACCAAGTTTGCCAACGATCCCGACTGGACCGCGCTGCGCTCCAAGTACAATGTGCCGCTGAACGCCCCGCAGGTGTTCTACATGAGCAATACCGATTACTCGCACCTGAAATAAAGGGAGCCTGTGTGTCGGCATAGGCGCAAAGCGCCGTTTGCCGACATTCGATTTTGGCAAAGCGTTGTGGGTCATGATGTCGACAAACCCTGCGTCATGCCGACCTACGATGTCGCCATGCTTTGTGAACAAATGATGAGAATTTATGACTGACAAAACCTTTTCCGCCGGCCGCCACTTCCTCCAGATTCCAGGGCCGTCCAATGTCCCTGACCGCGTCTTGCGTGCCATGGCGCAACCGGTTGTGGACCATCGCGGTCCGGAATTTCCGGCGCTCACCAACCGCGTACTGGCAAAACTGGCTGCAGTGTTCAAAACCGTATCTCCAGTGATCATCTACCCGGCATCCGGTACCGGCGGCTGGGAATCGGCGCTGCTGAATACGCTGTCACCCGGTGACAAGGTGCTGGCTTTTGAAACCGGCCACTTCGCCACACTGTGGAAAAACGTCGCCGTCAAACTTGGTCTGGACGTGACATTTGTCCCCGGTGACTGGCGCCACGGCATCGATCCGGCGCTGGTCCTGGAAAAGCTGGCAGCTGACAGCACTCATGAATTCAAGGCTGTCCTTGCCGTACACACGGAAACTTCCACCGGTATCAACAGCCGCATCAAGGATATTCGCGATGCCATCGATGCCGCCAGGCACCCGGCGCTGTTCATGGTCGATGCCGTGTCCTCGCTGGCGTGTTCCGATTACCGCCACGATGAATGGAAGGTCGATGTCACGGTCAGTGCCTCCCAGAAGGGCCTGATGCTGCCGCCTGGTTTGTGCTTCAACGCCATCAGTGAAAAAGCCATTGAGGCATCAAAGCATTCAAAGGCGCTGCACTCCTACTGGCGCTGGGAAGAAATGCTCACCAACAATGCCCGCGGCTATTTTCCTTACACGCCGGGCACGAACCTGCTCTACGGCCTGGACGAAGCGCTGAACCTGTTTGATGAAGAAGGTTTTGACAACGTACTGGCCCGCCACCAGCGTCTGGCCAAAGCCACGCGCATTGCCGTGGATGCCTGGGGCCTGGAAAACCTGTGCCTGAATGCCGATGAATACTCCAACTCCACCACCGCCGTGCTCATGCCGAAAGGGCACGATGCCGACAAGCTGCGCCTGGCCATTCTCGAGAAGTTCAACATGTCGCTGGGTATGGGCCTGGGCAAGGTAAAGGGGACGGTATTTCGCATTGGCCACATCGGCGATTTCAACGACCTGATGCTGATGGGTACGCTCAGTGGCGTGGAGATGGGCCTGAACCTGGCCGGTGTGCCGCACCAGAAAGGCGGGGTGCAGGCCGCGATGGAATACCTGGCAGAGAATTAAAGCCAATGTCGGCAAACGCCCCTTCGGGGCTATGACGACCAACGATTAGACCGGTAGTGCGTAGGCCGGGAGAGCCCGCAGG
>JBMTQX010000011.1:0-68324 GCA_049446715.1 Pseudohongiellaceae bacterium | reverse complement strand
ACCGAAAAAAGCACTTGAACAGGCAGCGGCCGACACCAGCCGGGTCCGTGAAGAGATCAAGCTGCAACTGGTTTGCATTCGCGGCGGTGGTGATCTCGCCATTCTTGCTGCGATGCCTCACCTCGGGCCGACCCAGCTGTCGCCAAGACACCAGGCATTGCTGGCCAACCTGCTGCGCGGTTGCAGACTGGCTCCCGGTGACCTGGCGATTGAGGAAAAACCCTTTCGCTGGCCCATGGTGACCGGCCTGCACGTGGACAACAGCAAGCGTGCGGCAGCAATGGCGCTGAAAGCCTACCTGCACCAGAAAATGTCAGACTGGGAAACCCGCAAGCTGCTGGTCCTTGGTGAAGCGGTGGTAAGACGATTGTTCGAGTCCGACGCCGAAACGCCGGAACCGCCTCTGCCCCCCGACTGGCAAATTGCCTGGACACGCAGTCTGGATGAATTGCTGCAGCGGCCGGTACTGAAAAAGGATGCCTGGCAGCAAATCCGGCAGCAATTCGCCTGACCGCGACACTGCAATCAATTACAGACTCCCGGCAGGATGCAAAACCTCAGTTTCAGAAAGATGGAAAAAGCGGACCTGCCAGCCGTGGTCCGTATCGAAAATGACTGCCAGTCACATCCCTGGTCGCTGATGCAGTTTTTGGAGGGCTTTCATGCCGGTCATAGCGGGTGGCTCGCAACCCGCGAAGTGGACGGAGCCGAGCTGCTGGTGGGATTTGCCATCGTCATGTCGGTGCTTGATGAATGTTCTCTGCTCAATATCTGCATTCAGCCGGCCTGCCAGAAACAGGGCTTTGGCTGGCAGCTGCTGGAATTTGTGCTGGCCCGGGCGGCCGCTGACAACATGACCCGCATGTTCCTGGAGGTCAGGGCCTCAAATAAGGCGGCGATTCGTCTTTATGAACGCGCCGGGTTTGAACAGGTGTCGGTGCGGCGGGATTACTACCCGGCCGTGGTTGGGCGGGAAGACGGCCTGGTTTATATCCTGTCTTCGTTTTCTTCCGGGTCTTTGCCGGATGCCTCGTCCCCGGAATCCGGCCGCTGATGCTCGTCCAGCAGCGAACCTTCCTAGGGCGCATCTTTCTCAAGTAGTTTGCGTTTGAGCAGTGACAGCAGCTTGAATACTGACACCGCCAGCAGGGCCAGCATGACAATGCCGGTCATAAACAGCACGGTGGTGACGATGAAACCACTGACCTCTTCAGCAGGCACCTCGGCAAAATTGATGACGGCATAAACCGAGGCAACGCCGACCAGAATACCTGAGAGAGTATTCCGGGTTTTCTTGTTCATCTTTCTGGCCAAGGGATTACAGTTCTGCCAGGGCGTCCAGCAGACGCTGGTTGTCTTCTGGCGATCCGATCGTGATACGCAGCTTGTCCTGAAGCCTGTCTTCCTGTTTGAAGTAGCGCACCAGAATGCCCTGATCCTTCAGCGCCAGATAGATGCGCTCGGCCTCTCCGGCACCGTCACCGGATTTGCCCGGCACGGTCGCGAGCACGAAGTTGCTCTGGCTGTCCAGCACGGCAAAGCCCAGTTTACGCAAACCTGTCGTGACCCGATCCCGCTCGTCCCGCACCGCACGCCAGGTCTGGCTGGCATAATCCTGGTCTTCAAGGGAGGCCAGGGCCAGCGCTTGTGAAATCAGGTCTGTGTTGTAGCTGTCCTTGGTTTTCATCAGCGGTCCGATCAGGGCCGGGGAGGCCAGGCCATAGGCCATGCGCAGACCGGCCAGCGAATAGCCTTTGCTGAACGTGCGCAGGATAAGCACATTGTCATGATCGCGTACCAGCTGCGAGGAGTCGTAGGCGAGCTCCGGGGCCACGAAATCGATATAGGCCTCATCCAGCAGCAGGACACCGCCATATCCCGCTGCCAGTTCGGCAATGGTATTGATGTCGGTCAGTGTTCCGGACGGCGCATGCGGGTTGACCAGGAAGGTCAGTCGGGCACCGGAACTGTTGAGCAGGTCGGTGTAGTTTTCGGGCAGCTGGTACTGGTCATCCAGCTCGAAATTGATCATCTCGCAACCGTGTGCTGCCGTCAGCACCTGGTACAGGGTATAGGTTGGCCGCGCTACGGCGACCTTTTCAGAGACTTCCACAAAAGTCGCGATGGCCATGCGCAGCAGTTCATCGCCGCCATTGGTGACGATGACATTCTCAGCAGACAGGCCATGCCTGGCGGCGATGGCATCCCGCAGCTTGCGCGCCGTGGGCGAGGGATACTGACGCAACCTGGCGACATCGCAGTCTGCCAGCGCCTGGCTGACCGCCGGGCTGGGAGGATACGGGTTCTCATTGGTGTTGAGCTTGATGATGCCCGGGGCGTCAATCTGTTCGCCGGGGACATAAGCGGCCATAGCCTGAATGTTCTTGCGTTCGTATGCCATAGGAAATCTTTTTTCTATACGCCCTTATGGGGCGAAAATTATGGGGCCGGCGCGTTGGTCGGTAAAGCGCGGCCGGTTAAATTATCGGGTAAGTAGGTGGTCAGCCGGTTATGCCAGCCTGCCAGCCAGCGCGATTCATTGCGGGCCGGCGGCGCATTGTCGACTCGCGTGGTCAGCACATGGGCGGCCGAGCGCACAAATTCTGCGAGCGCCTGATCAGGCGTCTGCACATCGGCCATGCCCAATAACACCTGCCTGAGTCCCCAACCGGTGTTGTTGTAGGTTTCACGCGCAGACACGCCGGTGCCCTTGAAATTAACATAATCAATCAATGCATATAACCCATACGGGATGTTGCTGGAGGCAACCAGGGCAAAGCGGTTTTCCAGCATGTCGCGTTGGACAGGGTCTGCCGTTGCAGAAAGCATGTTGGCCAGAGCCTGGTCGAAGCGCGAAACGATGAAGGCGGTTTGCAGCGGCATGGTGATAGCCAGCAAATCGCGCAACGCCGTCAGCCGGGGGCTATCCATGTCTGCCAGGAAGCTGTCTCGGTCAGGCCAGGGGGCATTGTACCCGGCAGTCTCGATCCAGGCCGGAATGTCTTGTCCCTGTGCCTGCATGAAGCGCATCAGGGCGGGGAAGCTTTCCTCAAAAATGCCGTCCTGGTCCTGGCGATACCAGATGAAGTGGCCAATGCCCAGGGACGGAAAATCCTCACCGGTATTCCAGGCTGTCAGGCAGCGTCTGTCCCGGCTGCACTCGTTGGCAAAGATACGGTCTCCGAGCCAGGTGTACTCCTCGGACGTCGGGGCGGGCAGGTTACTGGCTGACTGAGCCCGGGCGATGCCGGCACCCTGAAACAATCCGGCAAACACCGCTGACAGGCATAACAGTGGCAGGAGAAAAGCCGGGCGCAGGGACGGTAAAACAGACCCGGTTGCTGGGCAATGGCATGCGCCAGTCATGGGCGAACGTGGCGGTTTGTGCCGGCTGAGTAGATTCCAGACCAAGGTGTGTTAATCTTCGGGGAGTTGATGAATACTGGCAAAATTCTAGCATAAAGTACTGTGAGTTCAGACCGTTAATAAGCCTCGTTAAAGCCGATTGTCAAAGCCCCGGGTTTCTCCCACCGGGTTTCTGGATGAAAATTCCGCTTCAGGGCACAATGCGCACTCTCACTGGACTAGCCTGGGTGGAAAAGTGCCGGGATCGAGAGACCGGTATGAAGTGGCGAGGCGTATGTCAGCAAGATTTCAGACTCGGGCAACTTGACATGACATGCCAGTCACAGGTTGTTACGCACTCTCGCAAGAGGCATGTCACAGGATGATGCTGCATGTCGTGTCTGGCTCAGTGCCTGGCTGAATGCCGCAGGCGACAGTGTGCGGAGAAAAGCCGTAAACAGTATTTAACAAACATGTAGTAGTCGCTAGTCGCCAGGGCGCCTGGCCATCCGCGAGCAGCAGGTGGTCATCAGGGTTCGCTCGAACACGGCGCACTCAGCGGCAAGGAAAAACAGGAATCGTGGTAGAAAGCACAACAGACGAAACCGTCAGGCCTGACGCAGAGCAGAAGGATGCTACCAAGGGGGTTCAGGCTGAGGATGATTTCGTCCTTCAACTGGCCGCCCTCTTCAAGCAGCTCAAATTCTCCAAGAACCTGAAGAAAGCGATGAAGGAGGTGGAAGTCACCATCCTTGATCTCATGCGCTGCAAGATGTTCACGATTTTCCAGTCCTTTGGTAACGGCAAGGAAATCCTGGCCAGCTTCAAGGGGGACATCCGGCCAAAAGATCCCAACGAAAAAGAAGTCGAAATTCGCGTGCCGTTTACGCCGACCTCACTGGCCGGGTACGTCGCGCTCAGCCAGCGCCCGATTCTTGTCGAGGATGTCTACGATGCCGACAAACTGACGGAAATCCATGCCCGCCTGAAGTGGGACAAGAGCTTCAGTGAATCCCAAGACCTGTTCTTCAAATCCATGATCGTCGTGCCGATCAAGGACGACATACTGCTGGGTGTGGTCCAGCTCATCCGCTTCAAGGATGATCCGGTTTTTACCAGCACCGATCTCAAGCATGCGCAAATGCTGGCGCAGATGCTGGCCAAGCAGTTCCGTTCGGAATTCCAGAGCACCCAAGGTCCTTACGACTACCTGGTGCAGCAGGGCAAGCTCAGTGCGAAGGACCTGGATGAAATCGAAAAGGGCGTCTCATTATATGGTGGCACGGTCACCAAGATGCTCATGGACGACTACAAGTTAGAGCCGCAGGAAATCGGCAAATCCCTGGAGCTTTACTATCGCGTCCCCTGGATGGGATATGACAAGAACATCACGCTGCCGATTGATCTGATGGAAAACCTCGGTGCCAGTTACCTGCGCAACAACCTCTGGGTACCGGTGGCCGGCAGCAAGGAAGAGGTCACGATCCTGATCAGTGACCCCAGTAATTACCAGCGCATCATGGAAATCCAGGGCATCCTCAATGCCAGGAACTATGTGTTCCGGGTCGGCCTGGCCGAGGACATCCTGCGTTACCTCGGGGGCACCGAGGAAGAGGACGATACTGAAGGCTTTGATGATGTATTCAAGAGCCTGGAGGCGGAAAGCGGCGTCGAACTGGACGATTCGAAAGATGACCGTGACGATGCCGAAAGTGCCGCTGCTGCCTCGGGCATCATCCAGTTGGTCAACCGCATCATTATCGAATCCGACAAACTGGGTGGCTCGGATATCCATATCGAACCGGGCAAGGAAAAATCACCCGGGATTGTGCGCGTGCGCGTGGATGGCGTGTGCCGCGAAATTCTCAAGGTTCCGGCAGAACACACCGGCGCCCTGATTGCCCGTATCAAAGTCATGTCGCGCCTGGATATCTCCGAGCGTCGCCTGCCGCAGGACGGCAAGTGCAAACTAAAGATCCGGGGCAGGGCACTGGAACTGCGTGTCGCCACCGTGCCCACCGTGAATGGTGAAAGTGCGGTGCTGCGTATCCTGGCTGCCGGTTCTGCGATGCCACTGGAAAAACTGAACCTGGCACCGAAGAACATGGAAAACCTGATGGAGATCACCAAGCACCCGCACGGGCTGATCCTGGTGGTAGGTCCGACAGGTTCCGGTAAAACCACCTCGCTGCATGCCGTGCTGGGCCATCTCAACACGCCGGACCGCAAGATCTGGACCGCGGAGGACCCGGTGGAAATCACCCAACCTGGTCTGCAACAGGTGCAGATGCAGCCGAAAATCGGTTTCACGTTCGCCGCGGCCATGCGAGCCTTCCTGCGTGCCGACCCCGACGTTATCCTGATCGGTGAGATGCGGGACCATGAAACCGCGCATATCGGCATTGAAGCCTCGCTCACCGGTCACCTGGTGTTGTCCACCCTGCATACCAACTCAGCACCTGAAACCATTACCCGTCTGCTGGACCTGGGACTTGACCCGGTCAATTTCTCCGATGCCTTGTTGGGCATACTGGCCCAGCGTCTCATGCGCACCCTGTGTGGCAAGTGCAAGGAACCGTACAAGCCGGAACAAAAGGAACTTGACCACCTCATCAGCCAGTACGGCGAGGAGATGTTTGCCGAAACCGGTATTGATACAAAAGACATCGAACTGATGCGGGCTGTGGGCTGTGATGAGTGTGGAGACTCGGGCTACAAGGGCCGTACCGGTGTGCATGAGCTGCTGGTGGGTACCCATGAGTTGCAGTCCATGATCTACAAGAAAGCCGATCTCTCCGACCTGACGGCCCAGGCCATCAAGGACGGTATGCGCACCCTGAAGCAGGATGGCATTCACAAGATCTTCCAGGGCCTGACCGACTACGAACAACTGCTCAGGATCGTTGCCGAATAACCCATCTCGCGGCTTGCGGGATTTTGTCTTTCCTGTTGGACAAACAGTCACGCTTTTCCAGTTGCTTGGAACGGTTGCAGTCCGCACTTGGCGGGCAAACCGGCCTTTTTCATCGGCTTCTGCCATGACTTTTTCACCCGTTATCCCGGACATTGGCCAGAGCCAAAATTTCTGCCCGCCTGACACAGCCTGTTAAGAAGCGTTGCTAAGGGCATGTCTCATCGGTAAAAGTGCTGACTGCGTCACACTTGCAAAAGGGTGAGTGTGAAAAACAGCTCAGACTCACTTCCCCTTACCCCAGTGCAGTAGGCCCATATCAACGCTTGCCTGAAAAGGGGGTAACCTATGGTTAAAACGATATGTATAGGACTGCTGCTGGGCATGACACGGGGCATTTCCCTGGCCGCAGAATTGTTCAGTCGCCTGGGCATGGAAGCCAAAACCTCCATGCTGATACTGACGGCACTGTTGATGGCTATCCGGCTGGTCAACAGGGGCATTGCCATCCTGGCATCAGGGGGGCTGCTGTCTCTGGTGGTGATTCAGCCGGACCAGGTGCTGCTGGAACACGGCTTTGACAAGAACATCCTTCTGGCGACCCTGGCGGTATTACTCCTGTATCTGGTCATGTATAGGATTCTCTATAACTGATCCAGCCAGCCAACAGATGCGCATTTCAGTCAGGCAAACAAGGTCAGACGAAAGGGGCCAGCAGGCCCCTTTATTCTTTTCTTTTTTCATATCTCCCTGGCAATGGCACCCCTTGAATAATCATCGTTTTTTTTGTGCACTGCATGACAGTGTAAAACCCTGTAATTTATAGGCTAAAAAAGTTCGCACCTCCCGATGGGCTGACAAATCCCGAAAAATTATGCACAAAAATCATTGCCTTTCAGAAAAGCCTGAAAAAACAGGGTTTTTATTAAGTTTGAATTAAATGGAAGTTTAACTAATTGAAATATATAGGGAAAATATTGATCAAAAAACAGGCAATCTGTATGCAGGTCTGCAATCATGGGCGTTATATCTCTTTCACGGTAATTTATCCCAAGACTTATCCACAGTTTCTGTGGACAAAGTAACTCCGCTGGCGGGCAGGTCGGGGCGGTATCGCGTGCAAGCTTTCCAGTGATATACTTTTTGGCAGTCCGCCAGTCTGTGTTGCGGGCTTTTCCAGAGACCTTTCATGATCGAAATCAACGATAACATTCCCTTCCTCTGGCGCCTCAGGGCACAGGAAGACGGTGAGGGATTTTGCATTGTTTCCATGGTGGTGCCGTTCAGCACCGGTGACAAAAACCTGGAACATACCATTGAAACCGACATAATCAGCCTGACTGCTGATTACAGCAGTGATGATGAAGACGAAATCCTCGAATGGAACGAAGACGATATCAGTCTGTTCCTCAAACTGATTGCCAATTCGCCGTCGGGACAGTCCCTGGTGCCCGGTGGCACCATCAAGGTGGACTTGAACGATCCGGACACCATCGAAATCGTCAATATCGTGGCCGCTGCCGGGTTTGGCCTGGCCCAGACAGCTGAAAACTACCTGTTAGAGGCAGGCCCCTCCCAGATGTGCCTGCATTGTGATGTGGGTTCGCCGATCTCTCTGAACACCGTCACTGGCTACAAGCGTGGCGTTGTGGTGGACATGGACGATGAGCATGTAGTGTGCGTCATGCTGGAAAGCATTGAACAGGTAGTTGCACAACAGGACGATGAGATCCTGCCGCATGATGTCCTGCTCGTGAAACGTCATCAGGTACTGGATCCCCTGTATACCCGGACAGAACCGGTCCAGACCGACGTGCTGCATTAGCTGCTCTCCCTGCTGCCCATTTCCATCCCGTTCCTGAACCCGATTCCGCTGCAAGGCACCTGTAACCATGAGTCAGTTTGACGCTGAAGTCGACAAACGCCGCACGTTTGCCATCATCTCCCACCCGGACGCCGGTAAAACCACGATCACCGAAAAGCTGCTCCTGTGGGGCAAGCTGATCCAGAAAGCAGGCACGGTCAAGGGACGCAAGTCCGATCGCATGGCGACTTCAGACTGGATGACGATGGAGCAGGAGAGGGGGATTTCCGTGACCTCGTCCGTCATGCAGTTTCCCTATCATGATCGAATCGTCAACCTGCTCGACACTCCGGGTCACGAAGACTTCTCGGAAGACACCTATCGCACCCTCACCGCAGTAGACTCTGTCATGATGGTGATCGATGGGGCCAAGGGTGTTGAAGATCGCACCATTAAGCTGATGGAAGTGTGCCGCCTGCGTGACACGCCGATCCTGACCTTCATCAACAAGCTGGATCGCGATATCCGTGATCCCATCGAACTCCTTGATGAGGTCGAGAACATTCTCAAGATCGAGTGTGCGCCCATTTACTGGCCGCTCGGCATGGGCAAGTCCTTCCAGGGCATTTACAACCTCTACACCGACACGATTCATGTCTACGACCATCACCATGCTGATGAAGTCAGCGTAGTGGAAACCATTGCCGGCCTGCACAGCCCCGAAGCCGAGAAGCTGCTTGGCTCCTATGTGGAAGATTTTCGTGACGAAATAGAACTGGTGCGAGGTGCCAGCCATGCATTTGATCTGCAGGACTACCTCGAGGGCAGGCAGACTCCGGTGTTCTTTGGCACCGCCCTGGGCAATTTCGGGGTTGAGCAGATGCTCAATGACTTCGTGGAATGGGCGCCAGCGCCGCTGAATCGCAAGGCGGAGAGCCGCGAAGTGGATGCCCGCGAAAAAGATTTTTCCGGTTTTATTTTCAAGATCCAGGCCAATATGGACCCACGCCATCGCGACCGGGTGGCGTTCATGCGCATCTGTTCCGGTGCCTTTGAACAGGGCATGAAAATGCGCCATGTACGCCTGGGCAAGGAAGTGCGCATCAGCGATGCGGTGACGTTTCTGGCCGGGGAAAGGGAGGCCGCTGAATACGCCGTGTCCGGCGATATCGTTGGCCTGCACAACCACGGCACCATCCAGATCGGTGATACCTTCACCGCTGGTGAGGACCTGCAGTTCACGGGTATTCCCCATTTTGCGCCGGAGCTCTTCAAGCGTATCCGGCTGAAAGATCCCCTCAAACTCAAGCAATTGCAAAAAGGCCTGCGCCAGTTGTCAGAAGAAGGCTCGACTCAGGTCTTCATGCCGCTGAACAACAATGACCTGATTGTTGGTGCCGTAGGCGTGCTGCAGTTTGAGGTGGTGGCTTACCGGCTTAAGGATGAATACAAGGTGGATTGTGTGTATGAACCGGTGAATGTCGTCACGGCGCGCTGGGTATACAGCGACAACCGTACCAAGCTGGAGGAGTTCAGGCGCAAGGCCGGGGACAACCTGGCCCTGGACGGTGGCGATTACCTGACCTACCTGGCACCGACACGGGTGAACCTGGACCTGACCATCGAACGCTGGCCCGATATCGAGTTCACCGCAACGCGGGAACATTGATCCTGTTTAATCATTTAGATCGGCATTGCGCAGCGTTTGCCGATATCTACAGCCCGCCACGCATGCGTTTTACTTGGAGGTAATGTCGGCTAAAGACAGCGTGTGGTGTACCTGTGCCCACATATGGGTTGTCGTGACTATTTCTTGCCGCTGGCGAACTGGTTGTAGAGCAGGGGGAAGATCACCATCATGATCACAACGATGATTAGAATGTCCCGGTCAAGATAGTATTGCTGCAGGAACTCTTCGGGCATGTTGATGGTAAGGCTGAGGATAAGAATCATGGCAATCAGTAAGGGGCCGCGAAAAGCCACTAGGGATGTGATCACCAGAGCGCCCAGACCAATAAAAAGATAATGACGCTCGAGGCCGAACTGGTCGAGGAATATCACACTCAGCGAGATGCCGATGGTGATGAAGACAAGGATGGCGACAACAGCCGTTTTCATAGGCTCGGGTTTTCGAAAGAAGTTGCCGGAACCAGACCTAACTTTCTGTAGTGGCAGGGAATCCACAACGGTAAATAGATAATGGCGGCCATATGGCCAGTCCAGCCATGACCGATGTCAGAGGATTCAGAGGATATTGTTGTCATCCCCGTCTTCTTCGCTGACCAGCGATAATCCCCCGGTACGATCGTCCTGGACTTCCTGGTCACCCCCAACCTCACCTTCCGCCAGGGAGATTTTCAGGCGCAGGTTGTTGGCCGAGTCGGCATTCTTCAGTGCCTCTTCATAGGAGATGCGACCTTCGCGGTAAAGGTGGAACAGGGCGGAGTCGAAGGTGCGCATGCCCTGTTGTTCGGATTTCTCCATCACTTCCTTGATCTCCTCGACCTTGCCGTTCTTGATCAGGTCCTGCACGCGGGGTGTGCCCAGCAGAATCTCGATCGCTGCGGCACGTTTGCCATCAACGGCCGGAACCAGGCGCTGGGAAACAAAGCCGCGCAGGTTCAGGGACAGGTCCAGGTAGAGCTGCTTGTGGCGCTCCTCCGGAAAGAAGTTGATGATGCGGTCAAGGGCCTGGTTGGCGTTGTTGGCGTGCAGGGTGGACAGACACAGGTGACCGGTTTCGGCAAATGCCAGGGCGTGTTCCATGGTTTCCTGGGTCCGGATCTCACCGATCAGAATCACATCCGGTGACTGGCGCAGGGTGTTTTTCAGTGCCTCTTCATACGACACGGTATCCACACCGACTTCACGCTGGTTGACGATGGATTTCTTGTGCGGGTGAATAAACTCCACCGGGTCCTCGATGGTGATGATGTGGCCATCGGAGTTCGTGTTGCGGTAGTCAATCAATGATGCCAGCGAGGTGGACTTACCGGAGCCGGTACCGCCCACGAACAGGATGAGCCCGTTCTTTTGCATCATGAGCTTGGTCAGGGTTTCGGGCAGGCCCAGGTCCTTGAAGTTGGGAATCTCGGTTTTGATGTTACGGGCGACGATACCGACTTCGTTGCGCTGCTGGAAAATGTTGACACGGAAACGGCCGATACCTTCCTCAAACAGGGCCAGGTTCATCTCCGGGCTCTTCTCGAACTCGGCAATCTGGTCATCGTTCATCATCGAATAGGCAATTTTCTTGGTGTAGCCAGGCGGCAACACCTTGTCGGTCATGGGGACCAGCTTGCCAAACGCTTTCATGCTCGGCGGTGCGCCGGTAGAAAGGAAGAGGTCGGAACCGTCTTTATCGATCATTACCTTGAGCAGGTCTTTCAATTCCATAATGGCAGCCTTTCTGTCTCAATGCTTAGCGTATTATGGGTTATTCGAAGCGTTTTTCTGTGTACCAGTTTACATCAACGGCAGATTTGTGAACGTCGTCCTGCACGCCCAGCGTGAGCACGAACAGGGCCATCCTGATGAGAACGCCATTATCTGTTTGACGGAAAATGGCCAGGCTCGGATGCTGATTCAGGTCGTTGTCGAGTTCATTGGCTTCTGCACGGGAATCACGGGGCAGCGGATGCATGATAACGGTATTGGGTTTGCAGTGACTGGTGTAGATGGCCTGGTTGAGGCGGAAGCGGCCACGGTAGATATCGGCTTCGTTGCGGTCCTCGAAACGCTCTTCCTGGATGCGGGTCAGGTACACGGTGTCGTTGTTTTCCAGCCCCTTTTCCATGTCTTCGGTTTCAATCACGGTGTGGCCCCTGGTACGCAAGGCCTCGACAATGTCTTCGGGCATTTTCAGTTCTGCCGGCGAAATCAGCGTGAAGGTAATATCCTCGTAGAGATTCAGCAGCTTGCAGAGTGAATGCACGGTGCGGCCGAACTTCAGGTCGCCGACCATGGCGATGCGAATGCCGCTGAAATTGTCATTGATCTTGAGTTCCTTGCGGATGGTATAGAGGTCCAGCAAAGCCTGGGACGGATGCTCGGAAGGGCCGTCACCGGCATTGATCACCGGAACACGACTGGCGCGGGCAAACTCATCCACCGAGCCGGCGACGGGATGACGCATGACGACCACATCGCTGTAACCGCTGATGACCCGAGCGGTATCGTAAAGGGATTCACCCTTGGTGATGGCCGAGGCCTTGATGTCCGTGGTTTCCCTGACCTGGCCACCGAGCAGGTTGAACGCGCAGCCAAAGCTGACCCGGGTACGGGTGCTGGGTTCGAAAAAGAGGTTGCCGAGGATGGCGCCGTCCAGCACACGGGTGTGTTTCTTGCGGTGGGCATAGGGTTCCATGGCATCGGCGACCCGGAACAATTCCTGGACATCAGTATGGTCGAACTGACTGATGGAAAGGATGTGGGAACCCAGGAAATTCATGGCTCGGCATTATACGGCGAATTTTCTGCCAGCACATCAGCCATGACCGTGTTGCAGGCCAACATGGAGCGACGTGTCCCGACAGTCCGACGTGCATATCACCGGCATCAGGTCCGCCGGGCCTGTGCTGTTCTGCAGGATTAGCCAGGCCTGTTGCTAGACGCCTCACGCTTGTCCCCCGGCCCCGGGCATCATATCCTTACTGAAAACAACAAGAATAGGCTTTGAGGGGGATATCATGATGAGACTGCTGCACGCGACGCTGGTCATCGGCCTGGTGATGCCACTGGCGCTTCATGCACAGTACGGTACGCCGGGGGGTAACTGGATTTCCTATGGCGGGGACCGGGGCGGTACGCGCTATTCGCCACTTGACCAGATCAATCGTGACAACGTCGCTGACCTGGAAGTCGCCTGGACCTGGAAGTCCGATAACTTCAGTGAAACCGAATTCCGCAATATCAGCACACCACTGATGGTGGATGGCATCTTGTACTTCACCGCCGGCAACCGCCGCAACGTGGTGGCCGTGGAAGGGGATACCGGCCATACCCTGTGGATGTGGCGCATGGATGAAGGTCAGCGCTGGGAGCGGGCGCCCCGGCGCAATTCAGGTCGTGGTGTGTCCTACTGGAGCGACGGGATTGAGCAGCGCATTTTCGTGATCACACCGGGCTTTCAACTGGTGGCGCTGGACGCCAAAACCGGTAAGCCGGTCAGCAGCTTCGGCAATAACGGTGTCGTTGATCTCTTCACTCAACTGGACCTGGATTACGACCACCCCGAACTCATTGGCGCGATCGGTAATTCCTCGCCGGCGACCGTCATTGGCGACAGTGTGGTCATTGGACCGGCGCTGCGCCCTGGTGGCAGCGGTGTCGCCATCGGCAATGTCAAGGCCGACATCCTGGCTATTAATGCCCGTACCGGGGAACGCAACTGGGTGTTCCATTCCGTGCCAAGGCCCGGTGAGCCGGGGTATGAAAGCTGGCTGAACGGTGCTGCCGACCAGATCGGCAATGCCGGCATCTGGGGCCTGAGTGCCGGTGATGCCGAGCGCGGCATTGTTTACCTGCCCATTGAAGCGGCGACCAATGATGTCTACGGCGGTCACCGCCCGGGCAACAATCTCTATGCCGGGGCCCTGGTGGCCATCAAGGAAGAAACCGGTGAAGTGCTCTGGTACCAGCAGCTGGTGCATCATGATATCTGGGACTATGACATGCCGCCGCATCCCATCCTGCTCGACCTGGTGGTGGACGGGGAGGAAATTCCGGCCATCATCCAGATGGGCAAGCAGGCTTTTGCCTATGTCTTCAACCGGGTGACAGGCGAACCGGTCTGGCCCATCGAGGAGCGGCCAGTGCCAGCGTCCGATGTGCCAGGGGAGTGGACTTCTCCCACCCAGCCCTTTCCCACCAAGCCACCGGCCTTCGATGTCCAGGGCATCAGCCATGATGATCTGATCGATTTCACGCCCGAGCTGCGCGAGGCAGCCATTGCCGCCATTGCCCGGCACCGCATCGGGGGGATTTTCACGCCACCTTCATTGAGTCATGCCGAGGACGGCACCCGCGGCATGATCGTGGTGCCCGGTCTTGGCGGCGGTGCCAACTGGGAGGGCGGTGCGGCTGATCCCGAAAGCAACTTTGTCTATATCGGCTCTGTCACCTCGCCATCAGTCGTTGGCCTGGAACCGCCGGCGTTCGGGGAGACCAACGCCCGTTATCACATGAACGGTTATCTGCCGCTGCCGGATGTGGAAGGCCTACCACTGATGAAGCCGCCTTACGGGCGCATCACGGCCTATGACATGAACCGCGGTGAGATTGCCTGGCAAATTCCGTTGGGCGACACACCCGAAGAGATTGCCAATCACCCGCTTTTGCAGGGCCTGGATATTCCAGCTACCGGCATTCGCTCCCGCGCGGGCCTGCTGGTGACCAGCACCCTGCTGATTGCCGGCGAGGGGGGTGACGGGCGCCCGCTGTTTCATGCCTATGACAAGCAGACTGGTGCCGAAATTGCCCGCGTCGAGATTCCCGGGGGCGGGCCGCAGCAGGGGGGTCCGATGACTTACATGGTTGATGGCAGGCAGTACATCGCCTTTTTCACCGCCAACCGCGAGGCAGGCTTGCCGGCTCAACTGGTAGCCTGGGCGCTGCCTGAAACCGATTAAGGCTAGGCGGCTGCCAGTGTTTTTCCGTGCAGACAGTTCGGTAAAAAACGTTACTGCAGATCAGTTGTAAAGGAGTCATGGTTTGAAGGATAAAGCAACACAGAACGCAATCCATACCAACCCAACACGGCGCAAACTGCTCGGTGGCATGTGCATGGTGGGCATGGCCGTGCCGGGCATGGGGCAGGCGCAGTTGCCGACACCGGAAAGCCTGGAGCCTCCGCGGGAAGGGGACGTGCTGGTGCATGCCTTTGGGGATGAGGCCGGTGATGTCATTGCTGCCGATGCCCTGCCTGTTGACAGCAAACAGATTTTTGCCTGGGCCATGGACCCGGACATCGGTGTCATTCGCAACGGTACCCGCCTGAACCAGGTGGTGCTGATCCGGGTGGATCCTGCCCGCATGAGCCCTGAAACCGCTGTGCGCAGTATTGACGGCCTGGTGGCGTATTCCGGTGTCTGCAGCCACACCGGTTGTGACGTGACCGACTGGAACAGCGACTTTCTCCGCTTTCAGTGTCCCTGCCATGAATCGCAGTTTGACCCGGCCGATGGTGCCCGGGTGGTGGGCGGGCCGGCACCCTGGAAACTGGCCGCATTACCGCTGGTGGCAGTAGACGGCAAGGTCGGTGTGGCCGGTCCCTTTGAAGGGCGGGTGGGGTTCCAGCAGCCCGGGCTGTCGCCGTTTGGTATCTGAACAACAATTACATTACTGGGGGAACCTCATGTCATCCAACATCCATCGTGTATTGAAAACGACAGCATACAACTCCAGTCTGCTGGCCGGTGTGCTGTCCCTGGTCGCCTGTGCATCCGGCACCATGAACACCATGCCGGCCATGCCACAGGCCCGCACTGCAGTACCGGTCACCGACGCCCGTCTGCGCGATCCGGAGCCGGAAAACTGGCTGATGTTTCGCCGCACCTACGATGGCTGGGGCTATTCACCGCTGGATGACATCCATGCCGGCAATGTCGGCAACCTGTCGCTGGCCTGGACCATGTCCACCGGGGTGACCGAAGGCCATCAGTCACCACCGATGGTGAACAACGGCATCATGTACATCACCACGCCGCTTAACCATGTCATTGCCGTCGATGCCGCCACCGGTGAGGGATTGTGGGAATACGCACGCCAGCTGCCGTTTGATATCAGCCTGATTCACCCGACCAACCGCGGTGTGGCGCTTTACGGCGACCGCGTCTACATGGCCACCTCGGATGCCAACCTGGTGGCGCTGGATGCGCAAACCGGCGAGGTTATCTGGGAGAAGCCCGTTGCCAACTACCGGGCCGGCTACTACATGACCCTGGCGCCGATGGCGGCGAAAGGCAAGATCCTGGTCGGTGTCTCCGGCGGGGAACGTGGTGTGCGCGGCTTTGTCACCGCGCTGGATGCACAAACCGGTGACGAGGTGTGGAAGACCTACACGGTGCCGGCGCCCGGAGAGTTCGGCAATGACAGCTGGCCGGAAGGCGCATGGGAAACCGGGGGTGCTTCCATCTGGGTGACCGGCAACTATGATCCTGAGCTGAACCTGAGCTTCTGGGGCACCGGCAATGCCGGCCCGTGGACAGGAGAGCTCCGCCCCGGCGACAACCTGTTTGCCAATTCGGTGATTGCCCTGGACGTGGACACCGGGGAAATGAAGGGCTACCACCAGTACCACTGGAACGGATCATGGGACTGGGATGAGGTTTCGCCACCGGTGCTCATGGATGTCGAGCGTGACGGCCGCACTATCAAGGCCCTGGTGCATGCCGGTCGCAATGGCTATCTCTGGGTGCTGGAGCGTACCGCCGACGGCATTAATTTCATCGACGCCGAGCCTTACGTGTACCAGAATGTTTTTACCAGCCTGGACCCGGAGACCGGGCGTCCGGAATACGATCTCGATCATAAACCCGGGCTGGGCAAGCTGGCGCAGTACTGTCCGTCCCTGTCCGGTGGCAAGAACTGGGTGCCGGCGGCCTACAGTCCGCAAACGGGCCTGTTCTACATTCCCGCCAATGACAACTACTGCTCCGCGTGGGCCGGCACGGAAGCCGAATACCGGCCGGGCCAGAATTTCACCGGTATTACCGGCATGGAAGCCCGCATTGTCGAGGGCGCTGACCACATCGGTGAAATCCAGGCCTGGAACATCAACACCGGTGAAGAGGTCTGGACGCAGGAGTTCGAGATGGCCAACTGGGGACCGGTGCTGGCCACGGGCGGCAACCTGATCTTTTCCGGCGGAACGGCTGACCGCCATTTCCGTGCCCACAATGCCAGCACCGGTGAACTGCTCTGGCAGCAGCGCCTGAATTCCGGCGTGACCGGGGTGCCCACCACATTCTCCGTGGACGGCAAGCAGTATGTGGCTGTGCAGTCAGGCTGGGGGATCGATGCCGCCGGCATGCAGCGGCGCCTGGATGCCTTGCAGGGTCGCACAACGATCGTGCCGCAGGGCGGGGTGGTCTGGGTGTTTGCCCTGGAGGATTAAGGCTGGCCATGGCATTTGACGAAGGTCTGGCAGAACGTCTGTGGGGACACTTTTAGGACAAGGCAGATTATAGCGGACGGCGAATGTTCGCCGGCCTGTGTGTCATGCTGTCGGGACACATGACCTGCGGTATTGTCGGCGATACGCTGATGGCCAGGGTGGGCGTCGACCAGGACAAGGCGGCACTCGAGCGTCCGCACGCGCGGGAAATGGATTTCACGGGCCGGGCCATGAAGGGCATGGTGTATGTGGCCCCTGAAGGTATCGAGGATGATACTGAACTGCAGCACTGGGTCGGCATGTGCGAGGCCTTTGTCAGGACCCTGCCGCCAAAATCATGAAAGTCATGCTGGGTTGTGGTCGGTCGGCCCAAGCCCACAGGGCCGTTTGCCGACATCACCCTGTTTCGGCTAGTGGGTAAAGGAATACACCACGGCGTTGGTACCGAGCCGGAAGGCATCGATTGACGGTTTCAGGGGCATGGTGCCGTCGGCGTACCAGTCCCAGAAATTGGCCAGGTCATTATTGTGTCCGGCCAGCAGGCCAAGCCGGCCACTGTCATCGAACAGGCCGTAATATATGATCTCACCTCCAGGCACAGAGTCGGCCATGGCGGCCAGATTTTCCAGCGACGTATGCACCCGAAACACTTCATGATCGATCGGCACGCGGACCAGTTCGTTGTCGGGAAAAGCCCGTTTAACCTGTGAACGCATCTGGGCAAACTGCCAGGGACCATCAAAGTCATCCATTAGAATGAAACCGCCACGCAGGATGAACTCGCGCAGGTTGGTCACTTCCTGGTCAGTCAGTTCCATTTCGCCCGGCTCGGAAACATACGCAAACGGGTAATCAAACACATCCGGATCGCCCAGTTCGATGATGCGGTAGGACTCGATAGCCATGTCGATATTCGTGGCTCGTTCCAGGAACTCGTTGAGATTGATGTCGGAGTCCGGATAGTTGTGGGACCAGCCCATGTGGCCGATATCGCCGTTGGTACCGAAGTGCCAGCGTGCCGCCGTGAACTCCTGCACCGGTGGGTTGTTCTGGTAGATGCGGTAGCCGCGACCGAACTGGGCCAGCACGCTGCCCGACAGCGACAGCAGGATTAGGCCTATGATCGTACTGAATTTCATGAGTGTAATGTAAAGAGGCAGGCGGCAGGAGACAAGAGGCAGAATACGCAGGTTTTGCTCAGGTTACGTTGTAGGTCGGCATAGGCCCGCAGGGCCGTGTCCCGACAAGCCCAAGTTATGAATGTCGGCAACCGCTTCGCTATGCCGACCTGCTGGCCAGACAGTAAATTGTCATTGTCCCTTACACAAGCAGCCTTATTATGGGATGCTTCATTCAGTAATGATGCAAACCGTGAGACCCGTTTGAACAACCATCGCAGTATTTTCTGGCACGACTACGAGACCTGGGGCGCCGAGCCGCGCAAGGATCGTCCCTGCCAGTTTGCCGGTATTCGTACAGATGAGGATCTCAACATCATTGATGATCCGGTCGAGTTTTTCTGCCAGCCCACCCCCGAATACCTACCGCATCCGGAAGCCTGCCTGGTGACCGGTATCAACCCCGAGGAAGCGCTGGCCAAGGGAGTCAACGAAGCGACGTTCTGCGCCCGCATTGTCGAGCAGTTCACGCAGCCGGCGACCTGCGTGGCCGGGTACAACAGCATTCGCTTCGATGATGAGGTGACCCGGCATCTGCTCTATCGCTGTTTTTACGATCCCTATGAGCGTGAATGGAAAAGCGGCAATTCGCGCTGGGACATCATCGACCTGGTGCGCATGACCCACGCCTTGAGACCCGGGGGCATCGAATGGCCGCACAAGGACGACGGTTCCCCCAGTTTTCGCCTGGAGGACCTTACGGCGGCCAATGGCATTGACCATGCAGGCGCCCATGATGCTCTGGTGGATGTGCGCGCCACGATAGCCATGGCCAAACTCATCAGGAAGAAACAGCCCAGGCTCTATGACTGGTATTACCAGCTGCGCAGCAAGAACAAGGTCAAGCCTCTGCTCGACCTGAACAAAAAAGACATGCTGCTGCATGTGTCCGGCATGATTCCATCCAGCCGTGGCTGCCTGGCTGTCGTGATGCCGCTGGTGATGCATCCCACGAATCAGAACGGTGTCGTGGTATACGATCTGTCCCAGGATCCTGAAACCTGGCTGGACCGGGAACCGGAGGAAATCCGTCGCCTGGTCTTTACTGCCCGGGATGCTCTGGCTGAAGGCGAGGAACGGATTGCGCTCAAGACCGTGCATCTCAACAAGTGTCCGGCACTGGCACCGCTGTCGGTCCTCGCTGATGAGACCGTGCAGAAATATCACATCGACCTGGCGGCCTGCGAACGCCATCGCCAGACCCTGCTGGATGACAGGACCTTGGGCGCCAAGCTGCGACAGGTCTTCGCCGAGCCGGATTTGCCCGTGATCACTGATCCTGATCACATGTTGTACAGCGGCGGTTTTTTCTCCGACCACGACCGTGAGCAAATGCAGATCATTCCTACTGCCCGGGCCGAGCAGCTACCGGAAATGACCTTTCAGTTCCAGGATCCGCGCCTGGAGGAAATGCTGTTTCGCTATCGGTCACGCAATTTTCCGGATACGCTCGATGAGGTTGAAAGCCAGCACTGGCAGGCATGGTGTGCTGAGCAGCTGACCGCAAACCCGAACGGCGTCGGCCTGACAGCCCAGGCATTTTTCAGGCGACTGGCAGAGTTGGCACAATCCCATCCGCAGCAGGCAGACCTGCTGGCGGCACTGCGCCGTTATGGTGAGCAGGTCTGTGAGCGGGCAGGGGTGACGCCATGAGCAAACTGTCCATCCTGAAACACACCGGCCCCGGCATCATTGTGGCGGCTACCGGGCTTGGCGCCGGCGATATCGTGGCAGCTTCGGCGGCCGGCGCTCAGTTCGGCACCATCCTGCTCTGGGCTGTCGTCTTTGGCGGCATTCTCAAGTTTGTTATTACCGAAGGCATCGGGCGCTGGCAACTGGCCACCGGCACCACACTGCTGGAAGGCTGGATTGACCACTTGCCGCGTTTGTTCAGCTGGTACTTTGCCGCCTACCTGTGCCTGTGGACCTTCATGGTGGCAGCAGCGATGATGGCGGCCTGTGGCCTGGCGGCCTATGCCTTTTTTCCCCAGCTGTCTGTCGGTGTGTGGGGCGCCATCCATGCGCTGATTGCCCTGGTGATCGTCTGGTTCGGCGTTTATGACCTGCTCGAAGCAGCCATGAAATTCTTCATTGGCCTGATGTTTGTCACGGTCCTGTATTGCGCCATCATGGTCCTGCCGGACCTGGGCGACATTGCTGCAGGCATGCTGATACCGAAGGTGCCGGACAGTGGCATGGCCTATGTGCTGGGCATCATCGGCGGGGTTGGCGGCAGCATCACGATCATGAGCTATGGCTACTGGATGCGGGAAGCCGGCTGGGAAGGGCGGAAGATGATGCCGGTGATGCGCGTAGACCTGGGCGTGGCCTATGGCCTGACAGCCTTATTCGGCATTGCCATCATTATCGTCTCGGCAGGTGTCCAGCCGGAGGTGGTGGCCGGTAACAACATGGCGCTGGCAGTAGCCGACCAGCTGGTGCCAGTCACCGGGGAAACTGGCAAGTGGATATTCCTGTTCGGTTTCTGGGGGGCGGTGTTCAGTTCCATGATAGGCGTCTGGCATGGCGTGCCGTTCCTGTTTGCCAACTTTATCTACCATTTCCGCCAGCATTCCCACCTGCTGAATTCCCAGGCCAGTATTTCCAGAACCCGGGCCTACCGCGGTTACCTGATTTACCTGGCCGTGCTGCCCATGAGCCTGCTCTTGCTGGAGCGGCCGGTCTGGATTGTCATTACCTATGCGGTCACCGGTGCCATGTTCATGCCGCTGCTGGCAGGTTTGCTGCTGTATATGAACAACCAGTCACGCTGGCTGTCTGATCAGGTCAATTCCTGGAAAAGCAAAGCCCTGCTGATCATCAGCCTGGTTGTGTTTGGCTACCTGATGGTGCTGCAGCTGCTAAGCTATTTCCCCCGGTAAGTGCGCACCCGGGCAGCTTTTTTTCCAATTTACCGGCTAACCCTTTAAAATCGCGCTTTCCCACAACTTACACGTTTTCCTATGGATTCATTTGATGACATCAGGCCCTACGGGGATGGAGAGGTCAGGCCGGTTGTTGACCGACTATTGCAGGATGAAGCGCTTGCCAGGGCACTGGCCAAGTTCAAGCATCCGCTGTTGTTCCGCTTCCTGCCGGGCTGGGTAGCCGGCAAGGTCCAGGCTGCCCTGCGGGAGGAGACTGCCCATGTTCAGACCATCCATGACGTGCAACTGGTCATCGAGAAGTACCTGGACAAACTGATTGAAGACACCACGACCGGCCTGACGTCGGAGGGGCTCGACACGCTGGATACTGCCCAGCCCTACCTGTTCATCAGCAACCATCGCGACATCACTATGGACCCGGCGCTGGTCAATTACATGATCTACCACCATGGCCTGGACACGCTGCAGATTGCCATTGGCGACAACCTCCTGAAGCGCCCCTTCCTGACTGACCTGATGAAGCTCAACAAGAGTTTTATCGTCAAACGTTCCGTGCAGGGCAGGGACCTGCTAAAGGCCAGCAAGCAGCTGTCGGCTTACATTCATCATTGCATCAAGTCGGACAACAACGTCTGGATTGCCCAGCGCGAGGGCCGCGCGAAAGACGGTATCGACAAGACCGAGACCGCCATCATCAAGATGCTCCACATGGCGGATCGGGAATCCACGCTGCGCCTGAGCCTGCAGGAGTCCATGAACTCCCTGAATATCGTTCCGGTGTCCATTTCCTACGAGTATGACCCCTGCGATCGCTACAAGGCCGAGGAGCTGTACACGATCGATACAACCGGCAAGTTCGAAAAGGATGAGAATTCCGACGTCCGCAGTATCCTCACCGGCATCGTCGGTGATAAAGGCGATGTGCATGTCACGTTCGGTTCGCGCATGGTGTTCCCCGATGCAGTCACGGCGGAGGGTGTGGCCCGCGAACTCGATGCCAGGATCATCAGCAGCTACAAGCTGCATGCGGTGAACTACCTTGCCATGGAAATGGTGAAAAAGGACTCCCTGGATTTAAGCACTCTGCCGGCCTTGCTGGGCCTTTCCGCTAGCGAAATCGGTCGCAAACGCCGGGAGTTCCAGGAGCGTCTGAACAGCATGCCTAAACATCTCCAGCCCTATGTGCTCAACATGTATGCCAACCCGGTGATCCGCAAGGCCGAAGTCGGCGCAGCCTGACAGCGACAAGTCTTTGGTAAATCCGCCACCCGCCAACTATATTGAATGCATGATTGCCTGCATACTCAATGGCATAAAACGCTGCATGAACAGTTGTACAACCCCTTGCCCGAACGGGGCTATTCGCTCTCCCTTGCCTGGTGACCCACTACTCCCGGTGCCAGACCGGGTGCACTGCTGATGCTTTCCGACGAACTCAAGCACATCATTCAGCACCACTATTCCACGCTCGTCAGTAACCGCGACCTGCAGAATCGCCCCGGGCAGAAGCAGATGATCGCGGATATTGCCAACAGCATCGCCAGCACGGAAATGGATGACGAGGGTCATCGCACCTCGGCCAAACCGGCAATCTGCGTCATAGAGGCCGGCACCGGTATCGGGAAAACCATTGCCTACCTGCTGGCCACTATTCCTGTTGCCAAGGCCATGAACAAGAAAGTCGTGCTGGCCACGGCCACGGTGGCGCTGCAGGAGCAGGTGATGAACAAGGACATCCCGGACCTGCTCAAACACAGTGAAATGCAGTTCTCCTATTCCCTGGCCAAGGGCAGGGGGCGCTACCTGTGCCTATCCAAGCTCGACAACGCCCTGAAAACCGGCAGCAGCCAGGAGGCCATGCTCGACCTGTACGGGCTGGAACTGGAAGACCCGACGGCAGCTGACCGCGAACTGTATCAGGACATGCTGGATGCCCTGATTGATGGCCACTGGAAGGGTGACCGCGATGACTGGAAAACGGTTCTCAACGAAAATCAGTGGCGCAACGTCGCGGTGGAAAAAGGCCAGTGTTCCGGCAACCGCTGTTCCAACTTCAGCAACTGCTGCTTTTTCAGAAGTCGCAACAACATGCAGAAAGCGGACTGCATCGTGGCCAATCATGACCTGGTGCTGTCGGATCTGGCCTTGGGAGGCGGCGTCATCCTGCCGCCGCCGGAGGACTGCATCTACATCTTTGACGAGGCCCATCACTTGCCATTGAAAGGCGTTTCGCATTTTTCCCACTTCATACGGCTGCGGGCCTCGCTGACCTGGCTCGACCGCATTACCGCCATATTCAAGAATGTCAGCGGCGAGCTGGGACGTGATGATGATCTCGCTACGCAGCTGGACAAGGCGCGGGTGGCTGCCGAACAGACACGGGCCGCGCTGCAGCAGCACATGCCGCTGTTTCAGGACTACAGTGCCCAGGCTGAAGCGGCCAACGCCAGTGGCGATATTACCCAATACACGTTTGATCAGGGCGTGGTGCCGGACGGCATGCGTGAAGTGGCCAGTAATGTCATGGGGGAGTTCCGTGAACTGGATGAGCGCCTGAAACGGATTACCGACCGCCTCAAGGATTTCATGGAAAATGACATGGGGGAAATTGATCGCCAGACGGCGGAGAACTGGTACCCGGTGTTCGGCATCATGCAGTCCCGCGCCGAAGGCGCCATCCAGCTTTTCCGCACCTTTGCCATTGAGGACCATGCTGGTTATGCCCCCAATGCCCGCTGGTTGACGTTCAGGCCACAAGGCAATGAGACCGAAATCACTGTCTCATCGAGCCCGGTACTGGCGGCAGATGCCTTGATCGAATACCTGTGGAATGATTGTTTTGCCGCGGTCCTGACATCGGCCACCCTGACAGCCATGGGCAGCTTCGACTTTCTCAGCATGCGCACCGGTTTGCATGAGGACACACTCTACCGCCAGCTGACCAGCCCGTTCGACTTTGGCAACCGTGCCGTACTGCAGATTCCGGACAGCGGTTTTGATCCGGGGCGTGCCGACGATCATACACAGGCCATCATCAGTGTTCTGCCCGGATTGATCGACGACAGAAAGGGCAACCTGGTGCTGTTTTCCTCACGGCGGCAAATGCAGTCCGTGCTGCAGGGCCTGTCGGAGGATATGCAATTCAACATCCTGTCTCAGGACGACCATGCCAAGCAGGAGCTGATCCGCCTGCACAAGGAACGCGTGGACGCCGGCAAGACCAGCATCATTTTCGGACTGGCCAGCATGACGGAAGGTATCGACCTGCCCGGGGATTACTGTGTCCACGTTATCATCGCCAAAATTCCCTTCTCGGTTCCCAACGATCCTGTAGAAGCCACGCTGGGGGACTGGGTGAAGGCCCAGGGCCGCAATCCTTTCATGGAGATTGCCGTGCCGGAAGCGTCCATGCGCCTAATCCAGGCCAGCGGCCGTTTGCTGCGCACCCAGCATGATGCCGGGCGCATTACCATTCTCGATGAGCGTTTGCGCAAGAAGTTTTATGGCAAGGGCATCATCGCCTCCATGCCACCTTACCGCCAGGAAACGTTTCTGCCGGATATGCCGCCAGCGCTGGCGGAAACCGGCGCCTGATTCGCCATTCATGCCTGTCCGGGCAGCGCATGATGTTTTATGCTTGCCCTCTATCCAGCAAGCAGGCCTTCATCCATAACGGGAGCACTTCACATGACGGCATCATCCAACAACAATCAGCCACCCGGATACAACCCGCCCGAAGTATGGCGCTGGGCTGGCCAGGACGGCGGCGAGTGGAGCAGCATCAACCGCCCGATTGCCACCCCTACCCACGACCAGGATCTGCCAATCGGTGAACATCCGCTGCAGTTGTACTCCCTGGGTACTCCCAATGGCCAGAAAGTCACCATCATGCTGGAAGAGCTGCTGGCCGAGGGGCATGGAGGCGCTGAATATGATGCGTGGTACATCAACATCGGCCAAGGTGACCAGTTTGGTACCGGTTTTGTCAGCATCAATCCCAATGCCAAGATCCCGGCCATGATGGATCATTCGACCTCACCACCTACCCGCCTGTTTGAAAGTGGTGCCATCCTGATTTATCTCGCGGAAAAATTCGGGGCATTCCTGCCCACTGAACATTATCGCCGGGCTGAGACCCTGAACTGGCTGATGTGGCAGATGGGCTCGGCACCCTTTCTGGGTGGCGGCTTCGGGCATTTTTATGCCTATGCTCCGTTCAAGATGGAATACCCGATTAACCGTTACACCATGGAGACCAAGCGGCTGCTGCATGTGCTTGATATTCACCTGGCCGACCATGAATACCTGGCCGGGGATGTCTATACGGTCGCAGACATGGCTTGCTGGCCCTGGTATGGCTCAATGATGAACAATGCCTACGAGGCGGCGACCTTTCTCAATGTAGAGGAATACGCCCATGTCAGGCGCTGGATCGACCAGATTGGCGCAAGGCCCGCGGTGCAGCGTGGACGCATAGTGAATCGCGGCATGGGTGATTCGAAGGAGCAATTACTCGAACGCCATGCGGCCAGCGATTTCGACAACAACACCCAGGACAAAATCGAGGCTCGCGGAGGCAAGCGGATCTAGCCGAACGCCGTGCCAACATAGGGTGCGCGGGTGAAGGCGCTTAGGGGTTTTTCTCGCGCGTGAGCCAGTCGATGGCCCGGGTCGTCCGCGCGTCCTGAACGCGCTCGATGTCAGCCATAGCGGCCCAGCTCACGATGGCATAGCGGGTGCCACTGGCCACTGGCCGTGCCGAATGCTGGTAGCGCATGTCGGAGGGAAACCAGACCAGCATGCCGGCTTGTGGTTTGAGGAAGTAGTTGAAACGGTTGAAGTGCAACTCACCCGCCTCGAAATCGCCGGTCAGGTAAATAAGCATGCTGACGTCACGGTCGACAGCCTTGCGCCAGGCTTTTTCCTGGATCACCAGGTAGCCGTTGTCGGCGTGATATTGGTAAAACCCGCCCTGACTGTACTTAAGCAGTTGGGGCTCCTCATACCAGGCGATGGGAATGCCGGCCGCCGGTATGATCACATCCTGCCAGGCCCTTGCCACCAGGCTATCGAGCAGGGATTGCTTGTCACCAAACACCACCCGGTCACAAACCCGGGTAGGGTCAAGAACGACCGTGCCATCGGGATTGCGCATCTTGTATGGATCCGTTTCCAGGGTTGCGATCAGATCCAGCCATTCCCGGCATTCAGCCGCTGACAGATAATTCTCCAGGATACCGATGCCAAAAGGGGGCTTACGGTTGCTGTCGTTGCTGCCGCAACAGTGCTTGAAACGTTCTCCGCTGCCGCAAAAACACGGGTCCAGGCGACCCGGCGGAAAAGAGGCATCTGGAATGAGAGGCAGGGTCACGATGGCATTGCCCCATGTTCAGTCATACAGGTCGATCAGTTTCTGCTCGACCAGGTAATTGAACACATGCCGGGCACTGGTGTCCGGAGAGTTGCCGGGAGTCATCACCAGTTCCGGATGCTCGGGCACTTCGTACGGGGAATCGATACCCGTGAAATTCTTGATCTCGCCGCGCCGGGCTTTCTGGTAGAGCTGCTTCGGATCCCGGTCCTCGCAGACGGCCAATGGTGTATCCATGAAGATCTCGAGGAAGGGCAGGTTTGCTGCCTGATGGATCTCACGCACTAGCTGACGATCACGATGAAAGGGAGAGATGAAGCTGGACAATACAATCATGCCGGCATCAGCAAACAGCTTGGATACTTCACCGACACGCCGAATATTTTCCTCGCGGTCGGCATCGGAAAAGCCCAGGTTGTTGTTCAGGCCATGGCGAATGTTGTCGCCATCCAGCACATAGCACTTGTAGTTCTTTTCAATCAGCAGGTGTTCCAGCGTAAAAGCCAGGGTGCTTTTGCCCGAACCACTGAGGCCGGTAAACCAGAGCGTGGCGCCTTTCTGGCGAAAGATGTTTTCCCGGGTCTGGCGGTCGACACGGCTTTCATGCCAGACCACGTTGGTGCTTTTTTTCGTCATCGATATGGATTCCAGTTTACAGGGGGATCTGCCTGACTGACAGGATGGTGACATCCTGGAGCGGGCGGTTGTTGGCATCTACGGGGACCTTGCCAACGGCATCCAGAACATCAAGGCCTACCCGTACTTTGCCAAAGACGGTATAGCGGCCAGCGAGCCAGTCGGTGTCGGTCAGGGTAATAAAAAATTGTGAGCCGTTGCTGTCCGGACCGCTGTTGGCCATGGCGATAACGCCCCTGACAGGCATGCGTGACAGATAGCGTTCGTTGAAGCGGTAACCGAGATTTTCCAGGCCTTCCTTCACGGTCATGGCATGCAGGGCAGTATTGACCTCGTCGATGCGGGTTTCCAGTTCAGCCCGGGACGTGATCTGCATTTTTTCGTACAACGGGGCGAGCATTTTTTCCCGGAAAGTTGCCTCGTCATGAATGCCCAGCAAAGGGTGCGGTTTGCCGGCACTGTCGAGTGCCTGCATCTTGTCAAGGCCCAGGCTGCGAGCATTGATTTCATCACGAAACGTGAAGCCGGGATTACCATCGGCCAGACCGGTGGGACTGCCTGACTGGATCATGAAACCGTCAATCACCCGGTGGAAGGTTAGGCCGTCATAAAACGGGCGGATTACGTCGAGACCCGAGTAGGGATCTGTCCACGGCTTGCCGCCTTCGGCAAGGTCCATGAAATTGGCCACAGCAAGTGGGGCTTCTTCCGGGAACAGTTCCAGCACCATGGTGCCCATTGAGGTGCGTATTTCCACTACCGGGTTATTGAAATCTTCACGGCTGAAAACGTAGTTTATCGCCGGGACAGCCTCTTCCGGTTCGGGCAGGGTCAGGGAAACAGCGGAACTTTCCGGACTGGTTTCGGGATTGAACAGGCCGTCAAAATCCTGTGGCTGGGCACCGGCCTGGGCAGTGGTAAACACCAGCAGGAGCAGCAAGCGGAAGGTCGGGCGGCGGTGCATGAAACGGGTCAGCCTTTCTTCAGGGGGTGATCAGCAGGCAGTGTGCGCTCCATCCAGAGTGCAAGCTTGTGTTTCATATGCGGGAGGTCATCATCCTGCTTTGCCAGCGGCTGGATCAGGTTGTCCTTGACCAGCAGAGTGTATATGGCCCGTACCTTGAGGTCGGCGTGATCATCTGGATCAAACTTGCCGGCGCCGCGTTTCTCGAAATAGGCGCTGCCGATACGAATGGCTTCGCTCAGCAGTTCCTTTTCATGATGGATTTTCTTGATGGCCGACATGGGGCGAGTCTAGCATA
This sequence comes from Pseudohongiellaceae bacterium, assembly GCA_049446715.1. GTDB lineage: Bacteria > Pseudomonadota > Gammaproteobacteria > Pseudomonadales > Pseudohongiellaceae > Eutrophocola. Next base: position 39,814 of record JBMTQX010000011.1, on the reverse strand, counting down.
TCTCAGCGGGACATAGCGCAGTGGGCATCAGTGGACCTTTACTGCGCGGCCGTCTGCCCACTGTCGCAGCCATTGCAGGTTCTCTGCCATGGTCAAGGACAGGGTATAGGTGTTCTTGATCTCTGCCAAGAGGATCGCATCGTCCAGGGCGCACGCCTGGCCGAGGGCCGCATAGAGCCCCGACACGATGGCCTGTTCGATTTCCGCGCCGGAAAAGCCGGTGCTGGCTTCCACCAGGGCAGGCAGGTCAAAGTCAGCCGGGTTCTGCTCGCGTCGGGTCCGGTGGATAAGGAATATCTGCTCGCGGACACGGGCGTCAAGCAGGTCAACAAAGAAAATTTCATCCTGTCGCCCCTTGTGCACCAGTTCCTGCGGCAGCGCTTCAATGTCATTGGACGTGACCACCATGAACACGTTCTCACGCCGTACCGCCATCCAGGTCAGCAGGGTACCGAGGATGCGTTTTGAAGTGCCATCATCCGACTCGGAAGTGAACAGGCCTTTCTCGATTTCATCGAGCCAGAGTACGCAGGGCGCCATCAGGCCGGCGGTGTGCAGGGCATCTCTGAGGTACTTTTCGGTTTCCCATGCGACTTGTTGTAAAGGCTGGCAAAATCCAGGCGAAGCAGGGGGGCTGCAAAATACCGGCCACGGTTTTTGCTGCCAGGCTCTTGCCGCAACCCTGTATATCCAGCAGCATGATGCCCTTCGGGGCATCCAGGTCCGGTTATGCTTTCTCACCCAGGAAGATGTCGCGTCTCAGGTTCAGCCTGTGCTTGAGCTGTTCCTGTCCGCCGAGGTCGGCAAATTTTGCGGTGTCATCTTAGAAGTGAAGGACACTATCCTGATCAAGCAAATCGAACTTGGCCTGCATACCCCCAGGCAGGTCGCTCTCGCTGATGGCACCGTCATCGAAAACGGCATTTTGTGCCAGCCTGCGTATATGGTGGGCAGGCAGACCCTTGAGATTACGGATAAGTTGGTCGATCAGTTTCTGGCTGGTGTTGACCCGCTTGCCATATTGGCCACGCCAGTCAAGGGCAATTTCGTTGACGATATCCTGTATCGTGGCAGCATCGGGAACGGCTCAGCTGATGTAGCGCGCGAAATGCTCAATTTCTGGCGGAAGGGTTAACGCTTGGCTGATGAATACAATGGTGTGGTGTACTGACAGTACTCCCTGTTGCGCCACTTCTTTGAGCAAACGGGTCACCTTTGGATTAGACAGGTAAAGATGGAAATCTGGCAGGATGTACACACCCGGATGGCACGTCGACTTGATATGGTCCAGTACCTCATTGGGATCATCATTGAATTTTTGTGGCTCGAGATTGTTATCAAGTCGCTTTAGTCCAGAGGTGACAGACCAGCAATACAGGGCTTTGTGGACACTCCTAGCCAGTTTCTGGAAGGTCCGGATGATGATCTTTTCTTCGCGTGATTCAATAACGAGGATTGGCGTATGTGATTCGATCAGAATTTACAGATCGTCGATGTGAGTCATACCGCGTTTCCGATAAAGGGTATTTCAGTCTGGGCTGGAAGCGATTGTAGCGGTATCTCTAATTGACGGCTAAAGTTGAAAGACAGCTAAAGTTGAAAGACAGCTAAAGTTGAAAATATGCCCAGGGTGAATATCTTGCGGCACAAATAAAAAACCGGAGACGTACTGCAAAAACGTTTCCGGTTTACGGTCTCAAAAGTGATTGCCTGCCCTATTTATGCTTTACACGCTTCTTGCGCTTTATGGCAGGCAGGGCGATCGTGATCAGTGCACGACTTTTGTCGGGTCGCTGCCTTCCTCCAGCTCTTTCTGGCTGATCTCCACCACAAAGCTTTCCTGCTGCAGCTGCTTGCTGGCTTGCGCCCGCTCTTCGGCTTCAGCCTGAGCCACTTTCTGCTCGTCGCCGAAGATTTCGGCATTGAGCGATAACTGGCGGGTCAGGTGTTGCTTGAGGCGGTCGACAACACAGGTCATCACTCCCAGCGTCTGGCTCAGCTGATCGAGCGTGATGAGTGTCTGTTCCGCGTTCTGCTCTACATCTTTCTTATCGGCCATAGGAAGGTTCCTTTTGTTGGCTGATGGATTTACTGCTTGCCCGGATTTTTGTGCGCTTTCCGATGGCTCTGGCGAGCCATCAGCATCACGCGGTAGTGCTTTGTAAAACGCTCTTTTAATCCCAGTTGAGTGCGCCACCGGTCTGATATTCGATGACGCGGGTTTCGAAAAAGTTCTTTTCCTTGCGCAGGTCCATGATTTCGCTCATCCACGGGAATGGATTCGCGGCACCCGGGAACTGTTCCGGCAGGCCGATCTGAGCCAGACGGCGGTTGGCGATGAACTTCAGGTAATCTTCCATCATGGCAGCGTTCATGCCGAGGACGCCGCGCGGCATGGTGTCACGGGCATATTCGATTTCCAGCTGCGTGGCTTCCAGGATCATCTGGGTGGCATGTTGCTTCATGTCGGCATCCCACAGCTTCGGATTTTCCAGCTTGATCTGGTTGATCATGTCGATGCCGAAGTTCAGGTGCATCGATTCATCGCGCAGGATGTACTGGAACTGCTCCGAAGTGCCGGTCATCTTGTTTCGGCGGCCCATGGACAGGATCTGGGTGAAACCGCAGTAGAAGAAGATGCCTTCCAGGCAGCAGTAGAAGGCAATCAGGTTCTTCAGCAGCTGCTTGTCGGTTTCCGGTGTACCGGTCTGGAAGGTCGGGTCGGAAATCTCCTTGGTGTACTTCAGGCCCCAGGAGGCTTTCTTCGCCACTGACGGGATCTCGTGGTACATGTTGAAGATCTCGCCCTCATCCATGCCCAATGACTCGATACAGTACTGGTAGGCGTGGGTGTGAATGGCTTCCTCAAAGGCCTGGCGCAGGATGTACTGGCGGCATTCCGGGTTGGTAACGAGGCGGTAAATGGCCAGCACCAGGTTGTTGGCGACCAGAGAATCGGCTGTGGAGAAGAAGCCCAGGTTGCGCTTGACGATGATGCGCTCGTCATCCGTGAGGCCGTCAGGACGTTTCCACAACGCGATATCCGCGTTCATGTTGATTTCCTGTGGCATCCAGTGATTGGCGCAGCCGTCCAGGTATTTCTGCCAGGCCCATTCATACTTGAAAGGCACCAGCTGGTTGAGGTCGGCGCGACAGTTGATCATGCGTTTCTGGTCAACGGTGACACGTTCGGCAGTGCCGGCAAGCTCTTCCTGGCCGTCAGTGTAATCCATTTCCTCGACGGCTTTCTGGGCCAGCTCGACAGCACTCAGTTCGCTGTCAGCTGCTAGGGAGGCGACAGAGGGCACTTCGCCCACATTAGGATGGACGGGCTCCTGGACAGGGCTCATCTCTGCCAGCGCGGCAGCCGGTTCATCAAACACGGCTTCGTCGCGAACCGGAGCCTGGGCTTCCAGGGTATCTGTTTGGTTGAGGGCCTGTGCTGCCGTGCTGTCGTCCTCGTTGGCGGCAAAGCCCGGATTCTTCAGCGGTGCGGCGACCGGTGTGCTCTCGTCGTTATTGAATTCATCCCATGACAACATGTGGCTTACCTCTGTTACTTGTTACGCGTTAAAAAATATGAATTAAGTCTGTTCAAACTGGTTGCGCCGACCGGACGAGCCCGGCCGGCAGGCTGTTTACTGGCAGGCTTCGCAGTCCGGGTCATCCAGTGAACAGGCCTTTGGTACTTCAGCCGGGCCGGCTTCCACAGCAGGTTCTTCCATCATGGCGGAGACCTTGTTCAGCGTGCCGGAGGACACGGTGGACTTCTCGGTGCTGGTGGCGGCCATGGCACGCAAGTAGTACGTGGTCTTCAGACCGCGGTACCAGGCCATGCGATAGGTCACGTCCAGCTTCTTGCCGTTGGCTTCGCTGATGTAGAGGTTCAGTGACTGGGCCTGGTCGATCCATTTCTGGCGGCGGCTGGCGGCATCGACAATCCAGCGCGGATTGATCTCGAAGGCCGTCGCATACAGCGTCTTCATGTGCTGTGGGACACGATCAATCTTCTGCACGCTGCCGTCGTAGTACTTCAGGTCGTTGATCATGACGTTGTCCCACAGGCCTTCGGCCTTGAGATCGCGGATCAGGTAAGGATTGACCACGGTAAACTCACCGGACAGATTCGACTTCACGTATAAGTTCTGGTACGTGGGTTCGATGGACTGTGATACGCCGGTGATGTTGGCGATGGTGGCGGTCGGTGCAATAGCCATGACGTTGGAGTTGCGCATGCCTTTTTCCTTAACGCGCGCCCGCATCGCATCCCAGTCCATGGTGCTGCTGAAATCCACTTCTAGGTACTGCTCGCCACGTTCGACCTGCAGTTTCTTGAGGGAGTCGATGGGCAGGATACCCTGGCTCCACAGTGATCCTTCATAGGTGGAGTAGGGACCGCGCTCCTCGGCCAGCATGGTGGAGGCCTCGATAGCAAAGAAGCTAATGGCTTCCATGGAGTGGTCGGCAAAGGTGACCGCTGCTTCGGAAGAGTAGGGGATCTGCTGGATATACAGGGAATCCTGGAAACCCATCATGCCCAAGCCCACCGGGCGGTGCTTCATATTGGAGTTGCGTGCTGCTTCCACCGAGTAGTAGTTGATGTCGATGACGTTGTCGAGCATGCGCACGGCCGTGTGGACAGTCTTGCGCAGCTTCTCCTTGTCGAGCCCCTCGGCCGTCACATGGTTCACCATGTTCACGGAACCCAGGTTGCACACGGCGATCTCGTTCTTGCTCGGATCGTCCTTGTCGTAGCTGGTGTTCAGGGTGATCTCGGTACACAGGTTGGAGGAGTGTACGGTGCCCACATGCTGCTGTGGTGAACGGGTGTTGCAGGCATCCTTGAACGTGATCCACGGATGGCCGGTTTCAAACAGCATGGAGAGCATTTTTCGCCAGAGGTCCTTGGCCCGCACGGTCTTGTGCACATAGAGCGCGCCCTCCTTGGCCATTTTTTCGTAGTGCGCATAGCGTTCTTCGAAGGCCTTGCCATGAAGCTCGTGCAGGTCAGGGACCTCATTTGGCGAAAAAAGCGTCCATTCCTGGTCTTCGAACACGCGCTTCATGAACAGGTCCGGAATCCAGTTGGCGGTATTCATGTCATGGGCACGGCGACGGTCGTCACCGGTGTTCTTGCGCAGTTCCAGGAATTCTTCAATGTCCAGGTGCCAGGTTTCCAGATAGGAGCACACGGCGCCTTTGCGTTTGCCACCCTGGTTGACGGCAACCGCGGTGTCGTTGACCACTTTCAGGAACGGCACCACACCCTGGGACTTGCCGTTGGTGCCCTTGATGTAGGCACCCAGGGCTCTCACTGGCGTCCAGTCGTTACCGAGACCACCTGCCCACTTGGACAGCATGGCGTTGTCATGGATGGCGCCGTAGATGCCGCTCAGGTCATCCGGCACGGTGGTCAAGAAGCAGGAAGACAGCTGTGGGCGCATGGTGCCGGAGTTAAACAGCTGTGGTGTGGAAACCATGTAGTCGAAGCTGGAGAGCAGGTTGTAGAACTCGATGGCGCGCTCTTCACGATTGGCTTCGTTGGAAGCCAGGCCCATGGCCACGCGCATGAAGAAAATCTGCGGCAGCTCGAATCGGGTGCCATCACTATGGATAAAGTAGCGGTCGTACAGGGTCTGCAGGCCCAGGTAGGTGAACTGGTCGTCGCGGTCGGCTTTCAGGGCCTCGCCCAGGCGCTCCAGGTCATACTCGAGCAGGTGCGGGGACAACAGTTCCAGCTCCACGCCTTTCTCGATGTAGGGGCGCAAGGCATTGGCATACTTGTAATGCATCTCGCTCTGGGTGGCGCTGTCGGCCACGCCCAGGAAGGTCAGGGCTTCACTGCGCAGGGTATCGAGCAACAGGCGCGCGGCCACAAAGCTGTAGTTCGGTTCTTTCTCAACCAGGGTGCGGGCAGTCATCACCAGAGAAACCTGCACGTCACTGTGCTTGACCCCGGAGTAGAGGTTTTTCAGGGTTTCTTCATAAATGGCATCACCGTTGACGTCCTCGAGCCCTTCGCAGGCCTCATCGATGACGGTACGCAGGCGCGCCGTGTCCAGTGGCCGGGTGGAACCATCATCCATAGTCACCATGATGTCGGAGTTCGGAGCATCAGCCTGCGGGTTCTGAGCGCGTTCTTTTTCGCGCTCGCGGGCACGCTCGGCACGGTAGATCACGTAGGAGCGCGCCACCTTGTGTTCGCCGGTACGCATCAGCATCAGCTCGACCTGGTCCTGGATCTCTTCAATGTGGATGCTGCCGCCGGAAGGCATGCGACGCTTGAAGGTTTCCATGATCTCTCGGGTCATTTTATCCACGGTTTCGTGGATGCGGCTTGAGGCCGCGGCATTACCGCCTTCCTCGGCGATAAAGGCCTTGGTGATGGCGACGGTGATCTTGGAGGCGTCAAAACCCACCACCGCGCCATTGCGCTTGATGACCCGCAGGGTGCCTGGGGCCATGGTGGTAATGCTGTTGTCACTGTCATCCTGGGTTTGCGGGGCGGCGGGGGAGGCGGCCTTGCTGGATTCTACTTCGGTGTGCATGGTGGTTAACTCCGGGTTCCTTTTTTGTTGTTCTAATGTTGCGCTTTCGTTGCTTTGACTGTTGCTTTGACTGTTGCTCTGATATTGCTGTGTTGTTCTGGCGCTTGCTGTACTGTCGCTGCCGGTGGCGGCGGGTTGTGTGATTCTCTTGTTCCTGCCTGCCGCTGTTGCCGGTCGAGGCGGAAGGTCCTGTCGGGTTAGGCATGCCGCTTGTCCGGCATGATAAGCACTCGACCAGCACGACAGTCATGTCGCTGAGGGGCCTGCGAGGCTACCGCTTTCATGCTGTGTTGCCGGCATGGTTTGCCGGAACGATGAGCCGGGTTGGCCCGGATTTCCCAAACACAAGATATAGTGTTTGGGCGAAACCCCTGATGTATTACCTTTTTTGCCTTTCAGGCTGTGGATAAGCCTTCGAGGGATGCCGGAGAAAGGGCCGCTGGACGCTGTTTGAACGTTTTTTCAGGCGAAAAAGGCGATTTTGACACCCTTTTTCACCCCGAATTGCTGGTAACCCCATCCCCGAGATCGATTTTTACTCAATGCTGCTCAGGCTTTCATCCTGCTTTGGTACTGCCTGACGGCGTATAACCGTCTTCTTAACTACGCTTGCTAACCAGTGGTTGTTATGGGTTTTTTGGCCCGTTTTGATTTCCGGCTAGTCTAACCAATGGCTGGTGAAAGCACAATATATTGTGTAAAAAAATCGTTAACGCACTATATCAGGTAAAAATTGCTCCGTGCAAGCCAATAACGTGTGCAATTGATGTGGATAAATTGTGGGTAGCCTGAGTGCTGTTTGGGGCCATGACGGCGCCTGGTGGCCCGGTATTGTGACATTGCACCTGCAGTGGACGAGCCAAAGATAGCCAGCAATATGGTCGGGAATCAGCAAAAACAGGGTTATTTCTGCATGCTGTCCGGACTGCAGGTCGATTTGCACCAAAAAAGCGCAAAATCAGGAAAATCAGAAAACACTATATATAGTGTTTCAGACAATAACGTCATGGTGGGGAAAAGCGCTCGGAAAAGCGATATTGGCCAGTGGATAGTCAGCTTTTCTGGCCGGCATTGAGGAAGCGCGCCACGAAGTCATTGGCCGGCTCTTGCAACAGGGTACTGGCATTGCCCCACTGCTGCAGCTGGCCCTCCAGCATGACGCCGGTTTCATCGGCCACAGTAAAGGCCTCGTCCTGGTCGTGGGTGACCAGGATCGCGCTGATTTGTCGGGCGATCAGGATGTCACGCACCTCGCGGCTGAGGCTGCGGCGCATTTCCGTATCCAGATTGGAAAAGGGTTCGTCCATCAGCAGTATGCGCGGTTTCGGCGCCAGCGCCCGTGCCAGGGCCACGCGCTGTTGCTGACCGCCAGAGAGCTGGTGTGGAAATTTGTCGGCATGATCGGTCAGGCGCACCAGGGTCAGGAGCTGGTTCACGCTGTCATCGGTTTCCGCTTTATCGAGGTCATGGAGGCCGAACGCAATGTTCTTGCGTACGGTAAGATGCGGAAACAGGGCGTAATCCTGAAACACCATGCCCACATGGCGCTGTTCCGGCGGCAGCATGGCGCCCGGTGCACTCAGGCAGACGCCATCGAGTCGGATCTGGCCGGCATGGATCGGCTCCAGGCCGGCGATGGCACGCAGGGCCGTGGTCTTGCCGCAGCCGCTGGGGCCAAGCAGGCTGACGATGCGGCGCGCCGGCACGGTGAAGCTCAGGTCATCAATGATAACCTGGTCGTCATAACGGCAGTGGATGTTGTTGATTTCCAGCAGGGCGCTCATCTCGGGGCGGTCCGGTGATCTCGGTTCAGCAGGCCGGGCAGTGCGGCTAACAGTCAGCACGCTACAGGCCTGTCTTGCAGGCGTGGCTAATGTACCACACTCAGTGGATCAGGAACTCCAGCAGGGCTTTCTGGGCATGGAGACGGTTTTCCGCTTCCTCCCAGACCACGGAGTCCGGCGCATCGATGACATCTGCCCTGACTTCCTCGCCGCGATGAGCCGGCAGGCAGTGCATGAAGAGCGCATCATCGTTGGCCTTGGCCATCAGTTCCAGGGTCACTTCATAGCCAGCAAAATCCTTCATGCGCCGAACACGCTCATCTTCCTGGCCCATGGAGGCCCAGACGTCAGTGACGACCAATGAGGCACCTGCCATGGCTTCCTGCGGCGTGCGAACGATTTTGACACGGCTTTTGTTTGCTGCCACCAGATCACTCATTGGGTCGTAACCTTCAGGGCAGGCGATCACCAGCTCAAAGTCCAGCAGGCGGGCGGCATTGATATAGGAGTTGCACATGTTATTGCCATCCCCGATCCAGACCACGGTCCGGCCCTGGATGTCGCCGCGATGTTCGTAATAGGTCTGCATGTCAGCCAGCAGCTGGCAGGGGTGATAATCATCGGTCAGGGCATTGATGACTGGCACGGAAGAGTAATCTGCCATGCGCTCGATCTTTTCATGGGCAAAGGTGCGCACCATGATGGCGTCCACCATGCGGGACAGGACTCTTGCGGTATCTTCCACCGGCTCACCTCGACCGAGCTGGGTATCGTCCGGCGACAGGAAGATGGCCGAGCCACCCATCTGGTTCATGCCGGCCTCAAAAGACACGCGGGTACGGGTCGAGGATTTTTCAAACACCATGGCCAGCACACGATCCTTCAGCAGCGGGTGGGAAACCCGGTTTGCCAGCATGTTCTTGAGTTCACAGGCGCGTGCAATGATGTCACGCAGTTCCTGTGGCGAAAGGTCAAGCAGGGTCAGGAAATGTCTGGGGCTCATGGATTTATCCTCCGCTGAAGTCACTGACCAGTGTGCTGATGGTGTCGATGATGAGGTCGCTTTCGGCCTCGGTGAGATTGAGCGGTGGCACCAGCCTGATGACATTGCCGGAGGCCACGTTGATCAACACGCCCATGTCGCGGGCTTTGCCGACGAGCTCGCCGCAGGGCCCATCGAGTTCTATGCCGATCATCAGGCCCTGGCCGCGAATGGCTTTGACATGAGACGCGTTCTGCAGGCGCATACTCCGGCCAAACTTGATGCGATCGCCTAGGATGGTGGCATTTTCCATGAGGTTCTCGGAGAGCAGGGCGGCATACACCGCCAGCGCGGCCGCGCAGGCCAGCGGGCTGCCGCCAAAGGTGGTGGCGTGGTGGCCGGGCTGGAAAATATCGGCGGCTTTGCCGCTAGCCAGGCAGGCACCGATTGGAAAGCCGTTGCCCAGGCCCTTGGCGGTGGCGAACACATCCGGCAGGATGCCGGCGTGCTGGTAGGCAAAGTACTTGCCGGTACGGCCGTTGCCGGTCTGGACCTCGTCCAGCATCAGGAGCATGTCGTGGTCATCGCACAAGGTGCGCAATGCTTTCAGGTAATCGGCTCCCGGCATGACAATGCCACCTTCACCCTGGATCGGTTCCACCAGGATCGCCACGACGTTGTCATGGGCCTTGATGGTGTTGGCGACGGCCTCGGCATCATTGAAGGGTACCCGGTAAAAGCCGTCGAGGAAGGGCGCAAAGCCGTCCTGGTGGCGGTTGCTGTGAGTGGCGGTCAGTGAACCCATGGTGCGACCATGAAAGGCGCCTTCCATGGCGATAATGCCAGGCACCTCAATGCCTTTGCGGTGGCCGAACATGCGGGCCAGCTTGATCTGAGCCTCGTTGCCTTCGGCGCCGGAATTACAGAAAAAAACCCGGTCCATGCCGGAGGCTTCGCACAGCTTTTCCGCCAGCTTTTCCTGCAGGGGAACGCTATACAGGTTGGAGGTGTGAACCAGCGTGGCCATTTGCTCCTGTACAGCCTTGATGAAGCCCGGGTGACTGTGGCCGAGTGCACAGACAGCAATACCGCTGATGGCGTCGAGGTATTTGTTGCCCTCGGTATCGAACAGCCAGGAACCTTCACCGCGCACGAAGTCGACGGGAATGCGGTTGTAGGTATGCATCAGCTTATTGGTGTCGGTCATTTTTAGGACTCCAGAAAACAAAACAGGCAGCTGTTGCTGCCCGGGAAAGGCCGAAATTTTAAAGAGGCAAGAGACAAGAGGCAAGAGGCAAGCACGACCCGTTTGTCTGCAGGTTACTCTGATGTGGGTCGGATAAGGCCGAAAGGCCGCCTTCCGACGTTTTTCAGCCTTATTGAAATGTTCAATATCAGGCGACCTTTGGCCGCCAAGTCGGATGGCGGCGCAGCCGCCTTATGCCCATCTACGCCATTTTCTGAATGCTGGTGTATGCCGGCAATTCCCGTGATAGGCATTTGCGAGAACTCATCCTGCTCTTGCTTCTTGCCTCTCGTGCCTGACAAGGGTGCGGTCTATAATCCGGCCATGAATCCCATCGAATTAAGCCTGTTCGTCTCCCGCATGGAAGCTGTCTGTGACGAAATGGGTGTTGTCCTGCGTCGCACTGCCTTTTCGCCGAACATCAAGGACCGCCTGGATTTTTCCTGTGCGCTGTTTGACGCCCGGGGCGAGCTGTGTGCGCAGGCGGCACACATCCCGGTACACCTGGGCAGCATGGCCTATGCCATGGCGGATATCGTGGCCCGTTTCGATTGGGCCGAGGGCGATGCCGTGGTGCTCAATGACCCGTACCTGGGCGGCACCCATCTGCCGGATGTGACAGTCGTCGCCCCGGTCTTTGTCGAGGGCGCCCTGCAGGGGTTTGCTGTCAACCGCGCCCATCACGCCAATATCGGTTCTGATACGCCGGGGTCGATGCCGATCACCAGCAGCCTGGAAGAGGAGGGGATCGTGATTTCACCCCAGTACCTGCTGCAGGCCAGCAAGCTCAATACCACGCTCTGGGAAGCCCTGGCGCCGATTCATGGCCAGCGCCAGGATTATCATCTCAGTGGCGACATGGCGGCGCAGGTCAGCTCGGTAAACACCGGGGTCAAGCGCCTGCAGGCCCTGGTTGCCCAGCTAGGCGTGGCACGCTTCAGCGAAGGGCTCAATGCCCTTAATGCCTACGGTGAGCGCGTTGCCCTGGCCTGCCTAGCTGACATTCCGCCCGGGCAATATCACTTTGAGGATGTGATGGATGATGATGGCCTGGGCCAGACGGATATTGCCATTCGCACCACGCTCCGGGTCGCCCGCGATCATGTCGCGGTGGACTTTGCCGGGTCCGATGCCCAGGTGCCCGGCAACATCAACTGCCCGTTGCCGGTAGTTGCCGCAGCCGTGTATTACGCCTTCCGCTGTCTCATGCCGGATTATGCGCCGGCCTGTGCCGGCCTGTTCCGGCCGATCAGTGTTGCAGCACCGGTTGGCTCTCTCGTTCACGCGCAGGCGCCGGCTGCCGTGGCCGCCGGTAACGTCGAAACCTCGACACGCATAGTCGATGTTGTGCTCGGCGCCCTGCAGCAGGCGCTGCCGGACCGCATTCCGGCCGCGAGCCAGGGCAGCATGAACAACATCGCCATGGGCGCACGCGAACAGGGTAATACCTGGGACTATTATGAAACCCTGGCCGGTGGCCACGGTGGTGGTCCGCGCCACGTCGGTCTTAGCGCGCGCCATTCCCACATGACCAACACCCTGAACACCCCCGTGGAAAGCCTGGAAATGCATTACCCGATCCGGATCAATCGCTACCAGGTGCGTGATGGCAGTGGAGGCCAGGGCCAGCATGCCGGCGGTGACGGGCTGATCAGGGAATATGAATTTCTGCAACCAGCGCAACTGAGCCTGCAGACCGAACGGCGACGGCACAAGCCATGGGGCCTGCAGGGGGGAGACGCGGGTCAGTCGGGAAGCAATACGCTCAACGGCAAACCGCTGCCGGGCAAAACCACGCTTGCCGTGGCTGCCGGGGATTGCCTCACGGTAGCCACGCCGGGTGGCGGTGGTTGGGGCAAACAGGGGTCCGGGTAGGTCGGCTCAGGCCACAGGCCGTTTGCCGACGTTGCTGATAGAAAAGAAAAATCGAACCATGTATGCGCAGGACGGAAGAGGCACGCATAACCGTCATCCGCCATAGCAAACGTGAAAGCATCATCAGAGACAAGCGGCATCAAGGGGAAATCATGATTCATTGGAGCAAAGGCAATACATTACGCGGGACTGGCATGGTTCTGTCATGCCTGCTTATCGGTTGCCAGCAGGACGCGCAGGAGGTGATGCAGGCCGCGCCCCCCGTCTGCCTGGCCGCGGACGAAGTGCTGATCACCAACGGCGTCATCCACACCATGGACGCCGCCGGCACCGTGGTCGATTCCGCGCGCATCGCTGCCGGCCGTTTTGTGGAGACCGGTCATGGCCTGCCGCCTTCCGGCTGCGGTGAGGTCATCGATCTCAACGGTCGCACCGTGGTGCCTGGCCTGATTGATAATCACAACCACATTCTCCTGCTTGGCCTGCGGCCCGGGCATGATACCCGTCTGGAAAATGCCACATCCATCGACGAGGTTGTAGCCACCATCGGTGCGCGTACCGCCGATGTCCCCGCAGGCGAATGGATCACGGCGATCGGGGGATTCCACCGCAACCAGTTTGTGCCGGCGCCGGGTGAGCCGCGCTTTCCAACGCTGGCGGAACTTGATGCGGTGACGCCAAATCACCCCGTTTACATCCAGGAAAGTTTTTCCGGTCCCGGTGTGACCAATTCTCTCGGCAAGACCCGGCTCGAAGCACAGGGTATCGCCATCGGGGATAACGGTGAGGTTGCCACCGGTCAGGGATCCAACCCAGCAACGCAATCGCTGTTTGCCCTGCGCAGTCTCCAGACGCTCGAAGACCAGAAACGGGGCACGGTCGATGCCATGCGCTATGCCGCCAGTCTCGGCCTGACTACCCATCTTGATCAGGGCGGCTTTCCGCTCACCGGTACCGATGCTGACGGCGCGGCCAACATGGATTCCTACAGCGGTTACGACGCCATACGGGCCCTGCACCAGGAAGGACGCCTGTTGACCCGCATCCGCATCAATTTCCTGTATATGGAAGACGATCCTGATACCCCGAAATTGCAGGCGCGATTGGACAACATGTTTCCGGAGTTCGGCGATGCCATGCTGCGCACCACCGGCATAGGGGAATTCACGGCGGGCTCGAGCCCGGTCATTTTCAATCCGACGGAGCCCTGGCTCAACGGCACCCGCCGCGTGGCCGAGGCCGGCTGGCGCAACGAAAACCATTCACTGTTCGGCAACGATTACCAGGCCATCATCGACGGCTGGGAGCAGGTCCACAACGCCATAGGCGGTGACGGCATCAGCAACCTGGGTTGGGTCGTGGCGCATGTGCCTTTTATCACTGACGAATACGCAACCAGATTAAAGAACATGGGCGGCGGCGTCAGTGTGCTGGGTGGCTGGCGCTATATCTCCGGCACCGCCGAGCAGAACGGTCCGCCGTTCAGGATGCTGGCTGAAAACGGCATTCCCATGGGTATGAGCAGTGACGGCATGCAGATCTCGCCAATGAATCCCTGGCTGGGACTTTATTACGTGGTCACCGGCAAGAACGCCCGCGGGGAAACCATCAACGGTGACGAGACTCTGTCACGTGTTGATGCCCTGCGTTTATATACCGCCGCCAACGGCTGGTTCCTGCGTGAAGATGACCTGGGCACCATCGAGCCGGGCGCCCGCGCCGACTTGGTGGTGCTGGATCGAAATTACTTCGACGAAGCGGCCGTTTCGGATGAGGACATCAAGCAGGTGAAATCACTGTTGACCCTCGTCAGTGGCAGGGTGGTGCATGGCAATCCGGATGCGCTGTAAAAAGGAGAATCGGCTTTGAAACAGAGGCTTCAGGAGTATGCACTCATAGCGGAGATCATCTCTGCCGTGGCCGTGCTGGCCGGCCTCATTTTTGTCGGTCTGGAAATCAGCCAGAGCACGGACAAAGCGCACTGAACACCTAGGCCTTGGTAACCGCTGCTTGCAAGGACCTGATTTCACAAATCCTGATGATCAACAACCAGTATGAGAGTGACCCTTACCTGGTCGATTTGTCGGTACGCGGTTTCCGGGGCGAACTGACTGATCCTACAGAGTTGAATATGTACTGGAGTTACGCCGTCACGCTGGCGCGTTACTCGGATATGGCCTGCTTCCAGTTTCAGCAGGGCATCCTCAGTGAGGTGCGACTGGCTTCAGCAATGACCATTTTCCAGAACCAGCTTTATCTGGGCAGCGGCAATCTGATGCGGAACTAGTGCCCATTATTGCCATTTCACCGGGTTGGAGGACTGTATTGAACGGGTAAAGCCTTATTTTTCAGGCTCACCTGTACCGCTCTAAAACCCTGTATAAATTAAGGGCTTGTCCGGGAATATTATCAGCTTTTCCTGTTTCGGCGCTTGATTTCGCGTAAAATGGCATCACATTCATTTCACCCATCCAATCACTTGCCGGAATTACCATGACAGAACAAGCTTCGATCGAAAACGTGATCAAAGACCAGATCGCCAGCAATCCCATCATCCTCTACATGAAGGGCAACCCAAATGCGCCCCAGTGCGGCTTTTCTGCTCAGGCCACCCAGATCATGATGGCCTGTGGCCAGAAGTTTGCCTACGTGGATATTCTGTCCAACCCGGAAATTCGGGCGAATCTGCCGAAAGTCTCCGACTGGCCCACCTTTCCGCAGCTGTTTGTGGACGGTGAACTGGTTGGCGGCTGTGACATCATGTCCGAGATGTACCAGAACGGGGAGCTGAAAACCCTGCTGGACGAATCTGCTGCCAAGCGCGAGGTGGAAGGGGAGTCACAGGTTGACGCCTGAGTGGCAAGGAAGACACGAAAAACCGGGCCTAGGCCCGGTTTTTTTTATGCCTGAAGACAAGACAAAACACGTTAAAACAATAAATTGGGAACTAAGAAGTCGGTCTTTATCACAAGAGATATGCCAGGCCTATTATTTATGCCCGGGTAGACGGGGCTTTGCGCTCTTTGTGCGGCTTCATTACAATGCGCGCCTTCATCTCCCGCGGATTTCCCTGACCGATGTCTGATTCCCTGCGCGGCGTCTGGTACATGGCGCTGGCCACCTTCCTGTTTGCGCTCATGACCGTGTTCGTCAAACTGGTGCCCGCCATTCCGGCGCTGGAAATCATCTTCTTTCGCGCGGTGATCTCGGTGGCCTTGTGCTACTGGGGCCTGAAACGGGCTCAAGTGCCCATTTTCGGCAAGAATAAGCCGATGCTTATTCTGCGCGGCATGGCCGGAGTGCTAGCCCTGACCCTGAATTTCTACCTGATCCACGAAATACCGCTGGCCACGGCATCCACCCTGACCTACCTGGCACCCATTGCGACAACCCTGATCGGCATCTGGTTCGTGCAGGAAAAGGTGAGCCCGCTGCAGTGCCTGTTTTTTGCCATCAGTTTCAGCGGCACCCTGGTGATCCAGGGCTTTGATGCCCGCGTGTCCCTGTTCCACCTGGGTATCGGGTTGATGACATCGGTGTTCATGGGCATTGCCTACAACTGTGTGCGCAAGCTCTCCACGACCGAACATCCGCTGGTCATCATTTTCTACTTTCCCTTTGTGTGTCTGCCGGTTACCGGCATCTGGTGCCTGCTGTTCTGGGTGCAGCCGCAGGGCTGGGACTGGTTTTATCTGCTGATGGTCGGCATCACCAGTCAAGTAGCGCAGTACTTCATGACGCGCTCCTACCAGCTGGCGGAAATTTCCACGGTGTCGATCGTCAATTACACCGGCATCATTTATGCCATTGTGCTTGGCTTCATCCTGTTCGGGGAAAGTTTCAACCTGCTGACCTATGTGGGCATGGCGCTGGTGCTGGTCGGGGTGGGGCTGAATGTTTGGTGGAAAAACAGCGCCAGGGCTAGAACCGCAACGCAGTAATCAGCGCGCCGATCACCGTCACGGTGGCAAACAGCAGCAGGTGGCCGGTGATGACCAGAAGCGACTTGGAAAAGATCGCTGCCCGCGAGCTGCCATAGACGCGGGCCATGTCCAGGAACTCGTAAACCGGGATATATCAGAGTGCGACGACCGGGAACAGGTTTATGCCGGGTGACAGCCAGTTGTAATACATGCCCAGCCATGACGACAAGCCCGTTAGAATACAGACCATGAACATGAAAGCATGGATATGAAACAAGGAAACCCCGTGTTCCACGTATCGGCGGTCCTGAAAACCTATAGCAGCTGCATCAGGATCGCCGCCAGGGGAATGGTCAGGATCATGACACCGGGCAACTTGTCGGCCAAGGCGCTGCAACAACTCTCGGGATTGGCAATAAAGTTTTCGCAGGCGGTCCGCAGTAAAATAATCAGCAGCGTGTTCGCATCTCCGCCAAGCTTCAGGTATGACTCTGTCGCTCCCGAGGCTTCACTGTCTGCGCTGTTCAGTTCGGCCGCCAGCTCCTGGCATAACGCGGCTCGTTCATCGTTGACTTCCTGAAAGAATTCCCTGCCAAAACCCGCATCCGGTCCGCTCGGATCAAGGCTGTTATTCAGCATGAGTCAAAAACAGCACGCTCAGAATTAGGGAAATCCGAAAGGGCGGCAGGTTAAACTGGCGCCGACCGCGCAGGTATTCATCGGTCAGTCTACCCGGGGCAATCACCTGCGGCACCATTGAATGCCAGAGCCTGGAGTCCATGGTGAGCAGGCCGTCCACGAACTCCTCGATGAGTTCACGTAAGCGCATAATACGTGTGGTGCTTTTCTGGCCACAGAACCCGCATTACTTGAGGCCCTTAATAGGCGCGCCACAATTCAGGCATTGCTGATCCGGGAGCGGGTCTGGCTATGGCGAGTCTTGCTTGGTCATCATTCTGCCATGGGCGTGCGGGCAATCCTCGATTGATTGACCTCGAAAGAAAAGGCCCCTTGATTCAGGTCAGGCCTGAACAAGAAAACCGTATCGCGGCTTTACGGGTCTGGGTGGAGTTCCTACAATCATCATACCAATGCGATACCTTGGGGAGAAATCCATGTCCATATCCAGACGCCTTTTCAGCAAATCCCTGGTGCTGGTTCTGTGCCAGGCTGCCCCAGTATTTGCCCATCACTCTGCGGCCGTTTTCTACAATACTGATGACGAGCCCATCAGCATCACCGGTACCGTGGCCAAGTTCAATTTCCGCAACCCGCATGCCATTATTGAATTGCTGGTTACCACGGAAGATGGTGAAGAGCAGCGCTGGACCTGCGAGACTTCCGCGCCCTCGGCCTTGCGCCGACGTGGCTGGAGCCAGGAAGTAATGGATGAGGGGGAAACGGTTACCCTTTGGGGCATTCACGCCCGGGACGGTTCGCACCTGATGCGCATTAC
Organism: Pseudohongiellaceae bacterium; assembly: GCA_049446715.1. GTDB lineage: Bacteria > Pseudomonadota > Gammaproteobacteria > Pseudomonadales > Pseudohongiellaceae > Eutrophocola. Next base: position 22,000 of record JBMTQX010000011.1, on the reverse strand, counting down.
CCGTGCCATCAAGGCTGACGGCACCGAGATCGGTGTCTCTCGCAACTTGAACGACTGAGGTGTTTATGACACAGCTGGTATTACACACGCTTCTGGTGCTGATGGCGTTCACGAGCAGCGCTGCCATTCAGGCCCAGCCGGACATGAGCGGCTACTGGATGATTTCCTTTGGCCCGATTCCGCCACAGCGGCCTGCCACACCTGACGAACAAGCCATGATCGATGCGCTGCCGGAGGGCACCATCCTGCTGGCCGATTCCGGCTTGCGGGAATTTCCGGAAGGGGATTACGGCGGCATGCCGATTACCGAAGCGGCGCGGCAGAAAGCGGGCACCTATGATCCGTCCGTACAGGTGGAACTGGGCAGCACATGTCAGCCGCCCAGTATTATCTATTCCATGCAGGGGCCTTTTCCCATCGAGATCTACCAAGGCCGCGATCTGGTGGTGATCAAGATGGAATACTTCGATGTCGTGCGCGTCATACACCTGAACCAAGATGCCCATCCCGAGGACATTCCGGCTACGGTCAGCGGCCACTCCATTGGTCACTGGGAAGGTGACACGCTGGTCGTAGATACTGTGGCCATCAAGGCTAGCACGTTCCTGAACAACGGCCTGGATCACACCGAGGGCATGCACCTGATCGAGCATTTCCGTCTCAGCGAGGACGGGCAGAAGCTCTTCATCATGCAGGAATATGAGGATCCGGCCGTGTTTGCCGGACGCAGTGCCCGCATCATTCCCCTGGACAAGGGCGGTGAAGGGGATGTGGTCTGGCCCTATGACTGTGACCCCAGCTACGGCGCTGCGATAGAATCTCGTGAACAGAACTAAAACAACAACAAACGTCACAATCTCCCGGGGGGATTCCATGAAACGACTCAGCCTTGCCGCCATCGTCATCGCGATGGCGCCCGCCATTTTTGCCCAGGACATTTTTACCGCCCAGGACCTCGATGACTATGCCACCTCCCTGGCTTCTCAGGTAGGCAGCAACAATGCCGCCATCCTGGATAACATCATCCAGGAAGGCGGTTATTTTGCCGCCATGGTGCATCGCGAACCGGGCCCGGGTTTTTCCGAGTCCCATGACGATTGGGCAGACCTGTATTTCGTGACCTCTGGCAGTGCCACACTGGTCACCGGCGGCACCATCGTCAATCCACGCGAGGAAAGCCCCGGTGAAATGCGCGGTACGGCCCTGCAGGGCGGCACGTCACGCGCCATTGCCACAGGTGACGTTGTGCATATTCCCGCAGGCGTTCCCCACCACGTCCTGGTGGAGGAGGGCCGTGAAGTCACCTATTTCATCTTCAAGGCCAAAGGCATGCTGGCCGGGGAAAAACGCGCCGCCATAACCGCCATTCCCGGTGTGGTTAACGAAGGCGCTCGCTGGGAGATTGTCTGGGCCGATCCCAACACCGCCGATGGTGTGGTCGGTACCGCTGATGGTGGCCTGCTGTTTGCGCAGGAGCAAACCGATACCGTGAAGAAACTGATCAACGGGACTGAATACACCGTGTTTGAAAACACCAATGGCGGCGGCGCCGTGTCCGTGGATAACGATGGCCGTATTTTCATTGCCGAGCGCGCCTGCAGTGAACCGCTCAATGATGAGCTGGCCGGCTGCAACGAGCTTACCCGCATTGCCCAGCTGGCCCCGCAATACCGTTTGCTGGCGAACCAGTTCGCTGACGGCGCCCCACTGGGGCGGGTCAATGACCTGATTGCCGATGGCCGCGGCGGCGCCTTCTTCACCTCGGCCGGCGGTGTCTGGCATGTCAGTGCCGAGGGCGAGATCAAGGTGGTTGCCGATAGCGACATTCGTTCCAACGGCATCATGCTCAACCGCGGCGGTGACGTGCTCTACGTCACCAACAACACCGAGGTGCTTGCCTTTGATGTACGTCGCGACGGCTCAAGCCGCAATCGCCGCGTCTTTGGTTCATTGAATGGTGACAATGGTGCCGACGGTATGGCCATCGATGATGCAGGCCGCCTTTATGTCACCGGCAATCTCGGTGTGCATGTACTAGCAGAAAACGGCACCTACCTGGGCCTGATCCCGACACCACGCCGACCCATCACCATCGCCTTTGCCGGGCCTGACAAGAAAGTGCTCTATGCTCCGGCACTGGGTGCCGTCGGTCTTAATGGCAAACCCTGGGCTACCCCGACAGGAATCCGCAATATTGCCATGACGATCTATGCGCTTGAGGTGGCCACACCCGGCTTTCTTGGTCGGCCGAAGTAAGGTGCGGCCAGGATAGAGTGGCGTCCAGGCGCGCCATCGCTGGCGGTCTCCCTGATTTCGCAAAAAATTGGCCAAAAGGCGGCAACCGTAAGACAATAGCACCCTGATGTGCTGCCCGGGGTTGACAGACACCACCCCGGTCGTCATCTGCCGCATCAAAGGGAACCAGGTTTCCCGTTGAGCCGGTTTACTATTTCACCCCTTAACCCATTCCGATTAACGAGGAGTATGCATGAGTACGTTAGTCTGCCATCCCGCCCCCGAATTCACCGCTACAGCCGTCATGGCTGATGGCACCATCAAGGAAGATTTCTGCCTGGCTGATTACAAGGGTAAATACGTTGTCCTGTTTTTCTATCCGCTGGATTTCACCTTCGTCTGCCCGTCTGAAATCATTGCCCACGACAAGCGTGTCGAGGCTTTCAAGGAACGTGGCGTCGAAGTCATTGGTGTTTCCATCGATTCCCAGTTTACCCACCTGGCCTGGCGCAACACTGACGTAAATAAAGGCGGCATTGGTCCTGTGAAATTCCCGCTGGTGGCGGATATTACCCACAGCATTGCCCAGGCATTCGGTATCGAGCATCCTGCTGGCGTGGCCCTGCGCGCCTCCTTCCTGATCGACAAGGAAGGTATTGTCCAGCATGCGACAGTGAACAACCTGCCGTTGGGTCGTAATGTTGACGAGATGCTGCGTGTGGTGGATGCCCTGCAGTTCACCGAAGAGCATGGCGAAGTCTGCCCGGCCGGCTGGAACAAGGGTGAAGCCGGCATGGTGCCCACCAGCGAAGGTGTGGCCAGCTATCTGTCATCCAACGCCGAAAAACTGTAAGGGACAGCCTGAGAGACTGGCATTATGCAACTCACTGTCGAGCTCAGCCTGTATCCGTTCAACACGAATTACAAAACGCTGATCAAGGACTTTATTCGTGAACTCAATACCCGCGACGGCCTGAATGTGCAAACCACGGCGACCTCTACCATGATTCATGGTGAGTTCGGCCTGGTGATGGACACGCTGAAGGATCTGTTTGCCTGGAGTTACGAGACCCACGGCAGGGAAGTGTTCGTGGCGAAATTCATTCCCGGACATGAGCTCGAATGACGCGCTGTCAGGCAAGGTCTTTGTAAACCAAAAAGCCAGGACACATGTCCTGGCTTTTTGCATTTAAGGGCAGGTGAAAACGGGATCAGAAGCGACCGCTTACCGCCAGCCTGGCATTGAGAGGGGCGCCTACTGTTACCTGGTGGGCACTGTGAGAGTTCGGAAAGTACAGCTCGTCGGTCAGGTTCTCGACATTCACCTGGATGCGCAACTCATCCGAGAGATCGTAGTAGGCTGCGGCATCGACACGGGTATAGGACGGCATGACAGCGGTATTGCCGTTGTCGATAAAGCTGTCGTCCTGGTAAGTCATGCCCAGTGACAGGCCGAAATTATCGGTGACCTGGAAGGTGTTCCAGAGTGAAAACATGTTTTCCGGCAACTCGGTCGGACGCAGTCCGGTGGCACCGAAACGATTCACCTGTTCGCCATCCAGGTAGCTGTAGCCGGCAGAGATGTACCACTGGCTGCTGAGCTGGCCCTGCAGCTGGGCTTCAAAGCCGTTGATTTCCGAGTCGATGACATCCAGCGTATCGGGATCGTTGTCGGCCACCTGCGGGGAGCTCTGTTCGATCTCGAACACGGCAGCCGTCAGGCTCAGGCCCATGCTGAAATCCCATTTGATGCCGGCTTCAAGGTTGGTATAGGTGTCAGGATCCAGCTGGTTGTTACTGCCGTTGATATCGCTGAACTGCTCACCACTGCGGGGCAGGAAAGACTCGCTGTAGCTGCCATAAAGAGAGACGTTTTCCTGGGGCTTGAAGACCAGCCCGAAACGCGGCGTCACTTCCTCGTCCCTGCGCGAGCGCACCTCATTGGCCGGGACATTGAATACTTCGATATCGAAGCTGTCAAAGCGCGCGCCAAGCACAATGTCCAGTTTTTCCGACAGCGCAATTTCGTCCTGTATAAAGAAAGAGCGTACATCGATATCGACACGGGTGTCGTCGTTGAGATCGGCTGTGTAGTCGTTGCTTGTGACAACACTATTGGCATTGACACCTATACCACCGCGCAGGTTCAGCGGGCGGGCGATGGTAAAGATTTCGTTGTCATCGGTGGTGGTATCCCAGAAAGCGTTGTAGCGGTCCTGGTCAGAGGAGGTGTCGATCATTTCGGCACCGGCAATAATGGTGTGATCGATATTGCCGCTGCTGAATTCCCAGATGAGGTTGCCCGACAGTAACAGGTTTTGCCGCCGGGTGGTGTCGATATAACCGTCCAAGGTAACAACATCAGGTGATACGGTCTGGTTGTAGGATGAGACATAGAAATTCTCATACAGTTTGTCGAAGTCACCGTAATAGGCGCTGACATTGCCTTTCAGGCTGTTGGAGAATTCATGCTGTACTGCACCGCGAAACAGGTGGGCTTCCATTTCGTTGTTGTTGAAGTCGGGGTCGCCAAAGACAATGCTTTGGAAAGCTTCCATCGGGCGGCCATCGGCTCCCGTGGGAATGCCCCGGTCAATGAAACGCTGGTGATCGGCATACTCATAGGACAGGTCGACAATGGTGTCCGGGCTCATCTGGACGCGCAGGGTAGGGTTCACACCGACCCGTTCGCCGTCATAAAAATCGCGCTGGTTGGCCAGGCTCTCATAGAAGGCATTCACTCGCAGGGTGGCGCTATCATTAAGCGCATAGTTGCTGTCCATCTGCACGTTGTATTCACCAAAGGTATCGCTACCTGCCTGGAAGCCGGTGAAGGTTTCTCCGATCACGCCTTTTTTTGTCACGCGGTTTAGGATGCCGCCTGTACCACCACGACCGAAGAGCAAGGCATTCGGGCCGCGCAACACTTCCACCTGTTCCAGGTTGTAGAGTGGGCGGTAGTACTGGACATCGTCACGTGCGCCATCAATGTAAAAGTCGGCGCTTGAGCGCACGCCGCGGAAGACCACGGAATCCCGATGGCCTTCTCCTTGCGAAGTGTTCACTCCGGGAATGTAGTTGATGATTTCGCCAATAGCGGTAAAACCCTGCTGGCTGATCTGGTCCGCCGTGATGATGGACAGGCTCTGCGGCACATCAATCACCGGGGTAGGGGTACGCAGCGCATTGACGCGATCACTGTCCAGGTATTGGCCGCGAATCACAATTTCGGCCAGGGTACTGTTGCCAGCTGTCTGCGCCATGGCCATGGGGGCGATGATGGTCATAGGCAGGGCGGTATGACGAAATACCTTGGCAATAGGGTGTTGCATGACTGTACTCCAGAAATAGTGCCGCAATGGATGCGCAATGTAATAAAAATGCAAATGTAAATCAATCTCATTAAGATTATAGTTGGGGTGAATCACCTTACGTGGCTTTTTCGGGTATTCAGGCCAAAGAACCAGGCTTTATGGCCCCGGCGCCGGTTGGGAGGGCCTGACCCAGGTAAGACAGGGCCTGACAACGTGTAGTCCCGGCCCAGTTCATTCCAGTCTGTGCGGATTGCGGGTATGCTTGCCGCTGCCAAACATGCTCACCACAGGATTCCGCACCATGAAAATGTTGATTACCACCGCCAGTCTGCTGCTGAGCACGCTTGTTGCTGCCCAGGTGCAGTGGAACGAAATGCCGCTGACCGAGGGCACCTTCGGCGAGAGTGAGGTTGCTTACAACCAGGCAGAATTCGAGATACTGGTCCCGGCCGGCGCCGGCCCGGAATTCAAGATTGCCATGCAGGCTGGCGACACCGTGGTGTATAGCTGGACTGCCGATATTGCCGATCCATCCCTCATGGATGTCGAGTTTCACGGCCATACTGATCCCGTGGATGGGGAGGGCGACCTGATGTTCTACAAAGTGCACAACGACCGCCGCGAAAGCGGGACGCTAACCGCGCCGTTTACCGGCATCCACGGCTGGTGGCTGAACAACCGCAGCGACCGGGATGTCACCGTGCAGTTGTCCATTGCCGGATTTTTCACAGTCGCAGAGTAACCTGACTGGCGGCGACATACCGCTGGTGATTACCATGTCCTTTCTCGAACCCCTTGCCGTCATCTTGGCCATTGCTTACCTGCTGCTGGCGGCGAGGGAGCATATCGCCTGCTGGTACTGTGCTTTCGTCAGCTCTGCCATATACACCATGATTTTCCAGGATGTCAGCCTGCTCATGGAGTCGGTGCTGAACGTGTTCTATGTCGTGATGGCGGTTATTGGCTGGTATGAGTGGCGTTATGGCGGTAAATCCCATGATGGTGTGAAGATTCGTACATTGGCGCCTGGCGTCCATGGATTGATTCTGGCAGTTTTGATCATCGCCGCACTGGTCAATGGCTGGTTGCTGACCCGCTATACCGGGGCAGCCTGGCCGTATCTCGATGCCTTCACGACCTGGGCCAGCGTCATCACCACATTCCTGGTGGTCTGGAAGGTGCTGGAGAACTGGCTGTACTGGCTGGTTATCGATGGGCTGTCTATTTACCTCTATATCGATCGCGGCCTGGTGCTGACCGCGGCCCTGTTCGCCGCCTATCTGGTCATCGTGGTCTTTGGCTACCTGCACTGGCGCCGTATTTACCGCGAACAAGATGCCAATACGAATGATTCACCAGATCATGAACGTTAATTAAACCGTTACATAACAATTAAATCCCCGGTTTTTCTCATTTTCCCTCCTAGACTGCCTCGCAGAGTACGATGCGCCTGTGCTTTGCCTGGGCATGCCATCGCCAACCGTTAAATGAGGGAAAATCCATGTACACTGCAAGAAGGCTTCGCCTGGCCTTTGCCGCTGTTGTAGCGGCTTCGGTACCAGCCCAGTCAGCCCAGGCTGCTGAAATCGAGGAAATTGTCATTCTGGGCAATCGCCTGGAAGAGACTATTCCGCAGGACCTGGCCCGTTATGGCAACCGGGTTGAAGTGATTACTGCGGAACGGGTAGAGCAGGGCGGTTTTATCGACATCACACAGACTCTTCAGATGCTGGTCCCCGGCCTCCACATCAGGCCCAAGAATGGCCAGTTCGACTATTTCGAAGCCTCTCTGCAAGCTTCCCGTCACTCGGAAATCCTCTGGCTGATCGATGGTGTGCGCATTATCAACCGTCTCTACAACGGCACCAGTCCGCTGAATACCGTGCCGGGCCACATGGTCGAGCGCATTGAAGTGCCCAAGGGCGGGCCGGGCATCTTTTATGGCACCCAGTCAGTGGAAGGAGTGGTCAATATCGTGACCAAGCGTTTTCAGGCGGGCACCCATGCGGCATCGGCACCACCGTCAACACCAATGACGGTTATGGGGTGAACGCTTATTTTCGCGGTGGTAACGACCAGCAGCAATATGTGCTGTATGCCTTGCACGAAGAAGCCGATGAGCCCTACCGCGATCAGGATTTCTGGCCCAGCGCCAACGCTTCAATTCTGCCAGTGCGCAACCCGGCCATTGAGCCAACATGGTTTTGCGACGCTGGCCAGTCAGCTCTCGCCGGATAGTGAACCGGTTGCAATCGACCTGATCGTCACCGGAGACAGCTACTATTACAATCATCATGAGCTGGTGACCCTGCCGGCACATCCCGTCATTGCCTATGATGGTGCCAGTACCCGTTATTACCTTGACCCGGTCAGTGGTGACATCCTCGACAAGATTGATGCCAACGACAGAAGGTATCGCGGGTTGCACTTTGGCCTGCATCGCAGTGACTTTACCGGCTTCCTGCGTTTCCGGCCGGTATAGGATATTTTCATGTGGGTGTTCGTGCTCGGGGTGACTATGGTCTGCATCACCGGCATGTGCATGGGCTGGCGCCGGCTCCAGGTTACTTTCTGACGCTGGCCATCACTTTTTCACGCCTTGACTCATTGGCTGCAGACGTTATCTTTCGTGTAAGTACCATCAATCTGAAGGAGAGTATCCGATGAGTTTTTTTCGCTTGCTGGCTGTGGCAATGATGCTGACTGCGCTGCCTGTGCTCGCGCAGGATGCCGACTGCCCACAACACTACCGTTATACCTTCAGCTGGTCGCAGGCCCAGAGCTGTGATTTCCTGCCGCGTGGCGGCACATCCACCGGTACACCAGTAACACTGGATCCCGAGCCGCATCCGGGCTGGCTTGCCTTGCAGGAGCCGGGGTTAAGCAAACAGGAGAAAGACCGCCGCGCCATCCTGGCCATGGCCGGTCCTTACCGCACCAGTTTTGAATTCCTGGAAACCGTCGCCTATACCCCCGACTTCGAGCGTGGCAGGCCCTACCAGAGCTGGGGCACCGAATACATTTATGTCATCGAAGACCAGCCGGATTTTGTCAGTCTGCAGCACATCATTGTCATGTTTGTGAAAGGGCAGGACGGGGAAATCATGGGGCCATTCGTGCAAAAACACTGGCGCCAGGACTGGCAGTACCAAAAAGACTCGGTGTTTGCCTTTGTCGGCGATAACGCGTGGCAGCACCGGCCGGTGCCTGCAGCCGATGTCTCCGGTAGCTGGATGCAGTCGGTGTACCAGGTGGATGATTCCCCGCGGTATGAGTCCTGGGGGCGGTGGCAGCACCGTGGCAATGTCTCCACCTGGATCAGTGCGGAAACCTGGCGCCCGCTGCCACGCCGGGAAAGCAGTGTCCGTGATGACTACGATGTCCTGGTCGGCACCAATCGCCACACCATCGTGCCGACCGGCTGGGTGCATGAAGAAGAAAACTACAAGGTAAGGTTCGATGGCCAGGGCGAAATAGCAGGTGGCCTGCCGTTCCTTGCCAAGGAACTAGGCGTAAACCGCTATGAGCGCATCGTCGATTTTGATTTCTCCGCCGGTGATGACTACTGGCAGCAGACTTCCCGCTACTGGGAGGATGCGCGCGCGGTGTGGTCGGAACTGTTCAGTGCAGCGGATCAGCACACCATCGTCGAAAGCGCCAACGGTGTACCGTTGTTTGCAGTGTTGTTTGAACAGGCGGAAACGTTGTCCGATGATGCCGATTACGACAGTGAAGAAGTCAGGCAAAAAATTCGTACCGCCTTGATGCCATACTTTCAATAGCGGTGAGGGTAGGTCGGGACAGGTCCACGGTTTGGCAGCAAAGTAGAGCGGACCTGCTAAGGCCGATTCCCGACACAGGTTGCTGTCTAGTTTAACTCTCTCGGTTAACTCTCTCAGTTTACTTTGTGGTTTCTATGCCGGGCCAAGCCCGTCCGCACTGATGAGATGCCATCGGCAAACGACCCTGGCGGGTCTATGCCGACCTACAGGCCTCTTGTTGTTCTGCTTTGTTATGGGCCTTAATTACCGCCTTCGTGCATCTTCTCGGCCAGGTAGTTCTGGATGCCCAGCTTGTCGATCAAGCCGAGCTGTGTTTCCAGCCAGTCCACGTGTTCTTCTTCGTCATCCAGGATGGTCTGGAAAATATCACGGCTGACGTAATCTTTGACCGATTCACAATAGGCAACCGCCTCGCGCAGGTCCGGAATGGCACGCATTTCCAGGTCGAGGTCGCATTTCAGCATTTCCTCGGTGTCTTCCCCGATATGCAATTTGCCCAGATCCTGCAGGTTGGGAAAGCCTTCCAAGAACAGAATACGGTCGATGATGGTGTCGGCATGCTTCATTTCATCGATGGATTCATGGCGGGTAAATTCGGCCAGTTCTTTCAGGCCCCAGTCTTCAAACATCTTGGCATGCAGAAAATACTGGTTAATGGCGACCAGTTCATTACCGAGTACAGTGTTGAGATGTTCTATTACTTTCTTGTCACCTTTCATAGTGTTTCCTGTCGTTCAAAATAGGGATGTCGTAGAGGCGCCCATTGTCGCGTGTGGTCGCGGCAATGTCCAGAAAAGTGGGGCTAAGTGCTTAATTTATAAAGATAAAATGCAAACACGAATGCTTATTGCTCGTATTTGTATTCAGGGGCGGGGGAAGTGTGGTGTCAGCTGCAGTACTAGCTGGAAGCTTCGATAAACGGCGTTTTCTTGACGGTGGCTTCCACGATGTTCTGGGCCAGCTGGCTGCATTTTCCACACTGCGTGGCAACACCCAGTTGTTTGCAAACTTCCTCGAAAGAGCCGGCTCCGCCATTGACGAATTCCTTGATCTGACGGTCGGTTACAGCTTTGCAGAGACAGACATACATCTATGTGGATTCCTGAATAAAACCCTTAACTGATGCGAATCCTAATCTTAATGAGAATCATTGTCAAACAGGAAGGGCAGAATTTTCCCTGGCCCGGGCTATCCGGTGACTAATATGCCGCGAGGAGAATTGTTGCGCCATGATGCAGATCAAACGATCCCTATGAGCGCCAGGAAAGGCAGTTTGGGCTTAGCGGCTCATCATGGCCTGGCGTGCCATTTCCCGGGCGGTCGAGAAATCGGCCTTGCCGGAACCCAGGGCAGGCAGGGCTTCCACGGTGATATAAGCCGTCGGCAGGGACAAGTTGTTCAGGCCCTGGTTCAGCAACTGGTGCCTTAAAGCAGCTTCATCCAGCTCGGCCGTGGCCAGAACGATGATGCTCTCACCTTTTTTGGGGTCGGGAATATTGATGGCCATGACCTCGATATCATTACTGATGACGCCGCGAATGGCTGCCTCGACATTACCCAGGCCGATCATCTCGCCGCTGATCTTGGCAAAGCGGGAATAACGATCCTGAATGGTGAGAAAACCGTCTTCATCCATGGCGCCCTTGTCGCCGGTGATGTACCACCGTGCTCCATCCATTTCGACCACCGCCTTGTCAGTCAGTGCCCGGTTGCCGAGATATCCCGACATCACTTGGGGACCTGCCACCATAATCATGCCGGCAGTACCCAGAGACAGGGCCGCCAGTGTGTCCGGATCGGCGATGCGAATGCGGGTGCCTGGCAGCGGCTTGCCGACGGTACCTGGCTTGTTGCAGTCCTTCAGGTGCGGACTGTCATGATTGGGAAACGGGGTGTTGACGGTGGCCACCGGTGACAGCTCGGTACAACCGTAGCCTTCATGGATGGTTTTATGGAAACGCTTGCGAAATGCCACGCTGATTTCGGCCTGCAGCTTTTCTGCGCCGGCAATGGTCAGCCGCAGGCTGGCCAGCTCGTCGGGCGTGACTTTGGGATTGCGCACATAAAGGCGGTAGAAGCTTGATGTGCCGAACATCAGTGTGACCTTGTGATCACGTATGGCGCGGGCATTTGCCACCACATCGGTTGGATCGGTATGACAGACCACCTTAATGCGCTCCAGCAGCGGCAGGAACTGGCAAGCGGTCAGGCCGAAGGAGTGGAAGATGGGCAGATTGGCCAGGATGACATCGTCCGGATTGGCATCCAGGATCTTGGCGACCTGCTTGACGTTGGCCAGGATGTTGCGGTGACTGAGCATCACGCCCTTGGGTTCGCCTTCACTGCCGCTGGAGAACAGGATAACGGCGGTATCACTGGTGTCGGGACTGGCGCAGTAGCGCTTTCTGAGCCAGCTGGCCGGCATGAACCGGCATTGCAGCAGTGTTGTGAGTTTTTCGAGTTTACCCACGCTGCCTAGTAGATCTTCCAGCATGACCAGTTTCACCTGGTCTGCAAGACGGTCCAGATGAATGCCGCGGGCGGCCAGTTTTTCCAGAAAGCGCGAGGAGGTGTATACCGTTTTCAGTCCGGCCTGTTTCACCGCCGACAGGATGGTATCCATGGGGGCAGTGTAATTCAGGGTGACCAGCGTTTTACCCAGCACCATGGTGGCCATGCCGGCCAGCAAGCCGCCGGCCGTGGTGGGCAGGAGGAGACCGACGTGCTGTTCGGGGCAGTGTTGGGCGAAGCGCTTGGCGAGGATCAGCGAGCCGGTCAGGGCTGACTTGGCCTTGAGTGTGGTGCCGAGAGTATCGATAAGCACCACCGGATTGCCCGGCTGTTTGCAGGTCTCAACCCAGTGTTCGCCGAGTGAAGGCAGGGAGGCAACATAGTCCATCCAGGCCTGAACATCGTTGCTGTCAGGGAAATCGTTCATTCAGGCGTGTTCAGTAAATCAGAAAACTGTGCTTTTACTTCTACTTGTACCGGATCGCTTGTTCGGTGCGCAGTACCGTCAGAGTATCGGGCTAAACAGCAATAATAGACTGTCCAAGCGCCCGAATTCCAGTTGATTCAGGAAATACCATGAGTAGGGAGCGCCAAAAATTATTCAGGTGTGGAGCTGACCCGGGTGCCGTTGGTTGACACCCGGATGCAGTTAAGGGTGATAGAGCTGGAAGTGGCCTCAGGACAGGGCAATCACATCCCGATCAAGCTTATCGAGGAGTTTTTCCGAGGTATTGCCGCGCATGAGCGCCGCAGCCCCTGGCGGGCCATGGTACCGATGACCACGGTGTCGGCATCGATTTCTTTGGCATAACGCGAGATAACGCTGGTGGGATCGCCTTCCTCGAGAGGCACGCGATTGGAAGGCAGACCGTAAATTTTCTCGACCTTATGCCGAACGGGGTAGTGCATGTTGTCCTTGTAGGCATTGATGACATAGAAATAGGCACCGTAATGCCCGGCCATCTGCTGGCCCCTGGCAAGAATCTTCTCGTTCAAGCGCGCATACGCGGGATCGTCCTGCTTCTGGATGTTGATAGCCGCGAACAGCTTGCGACGTGGCTTGATTTCACAGGAGCGCACAATGGAAACCGGGGCTCCGGTGGTTCGCAAGAGCACCCATTGCTGGTTGCTGAACAGGGATTTTTTGTTGTCCTGCGGGGTTGGCATGAAAATGTGGTCGGGATTGAAGCGTTGCGCGCTTCGCAGCACCGCTTTTTGCCATTCGCTGGACCAGCACAGCTCAAAACAGTAGGAGGCGCCGGCACCTTTCAGTTGCTTGGTGCGTGACTTGAGCCGCTGGTCGTCCCGGTACAGGGCATCATTACTGGCATGCAGGTCGCAGCGTTCACCGTCGACACTGATGAAAAGAGGGATATAGGTGTCCGGTTCCTCGATCTCCGAGGTGATCACCAGGCGTTCAAGGGCAAGATGCCTCTCGTGGGTCGCATCAATGATTACGAAGACTTTTCTACCTGTTGTCCCTGTTGCCATGGTCGGCTCCTAGGGTTTCCTCTGCTGTGGGTGTCAGAGGCAACTTATCCCAAGGCAATGGCCCGGAACCTTGACCTTGATCAAGCCGGTTCTGGCTTGACGGTTTCTTGTTTATTCGGCCAGCGGCCAGCCACCGAGTTCCCGCCACCGGTTGACGATGTGGCAGAACAGCTCGGCGGTCTTTTCAGCATCGTAGCGGGCAGAGTGCGCCTCCTCGTTGCTGAAGTCGATGCCGGCACATTCGCAGGCCCGTGACAGCACGGTCTGGCCAAAGGCCAGTGCGCTCATGGTGGCTGTGTCGAAATTGGAAAAGGGGTGAAACGGATTGCGCTTCATATTGTTACGGTCGGCGGCTGCATTGACAAAACCCTGGTCAAAATGGGCGTTGTGACCCACCAGAATGGCGCGTGTGCAATGCTCGGCCTTCATTTTTTTGCGGATATTCTTGAACAGCTCCCGAAACACTTCCGGCTCATAGTGCGCGATGCGCAGGGGATGGTGCGGATCGATGCCGGTGAACTTCAGTGCCGACTCTTCCAGGTTGGCACCGGGAAACGGATGTACGCGGAAAAACCAGGTATCTTCGGGTGTCAGTATGCCGTGCTCATCCATGCCCACGGTAACTGCGGCTATTTCCAGAACGGCATCGGTCTGGTTGTTGAAGCCGCCGGTTTCGACATCGACCACGACCGGGAGATAACCCCGGAAGCGACTGCCAAGTAATGAAGTGGGTTTGTCGGATTCAGACACCGGGCTGCTCTTTGTCGGTTGGCTATAAAATTGAATGGAAACGAAGGTCTGGTGTTTCAGGTCACGCGGTTATGACCGACCAGGCCATCTCGGTTCCGGCATTGAGCGGCACTACGCTGGTATCACCCAGCGTATAGCCTTCAGGTACTGCCCAGGTCTCATGCCGCAGGGTCACCGTGTCGGTGTTGCGCGGCAGGCCATAGAAATCCGGTCCATTGAAGCTGGCGAAGGCTTCCAGTTTGTCCAGTATGCTGAGTTCGTCAAATACCTGGGCATAAAGCTCCAGTGCAGCGTGTGCGGAAAAACAACCGGCACAGCCACAGGCATTCTCTTTGGCATGCTGGGCGTGGGGTGCGGAATCGGTACCCAGAAAAAAGTTGGGCGCACCACTGGCGACAGCGTCCTGCAGGGCCTGCTGGTGCGTGTTGCGCTTCAACACGGGCAGGCAGTAGTAATGCGGACGCACGCCCCCGACGAGCATGTGGTTGCGGTTGAACATGAGGTGCTGGGGCGTGATGGTGGCGCCGACATTGGTGCCGGCAGAAAGCACAAACTCCACGGCGTCCCTAGTCGTGATATGTTCAAACACGATCTTGAGAGATGGAAAGCGCGCCTGAAGCGGAGCCAGAATCTCGTCGATGAAGGTTTTTTCGCGATCATAGATATCAATGTCACCGCGGGTGACTTCACCATGGACCAGCAGTGGCATGCCGGCTTCTGCCATGGCTTCCAGCACGTCGTAGGTATTCTCGATGGCGGTTACGCCATGATCAGAGTTGGTCGTGGCGCCGGACGGGTACAGCTTGACGCCAAATACCTGGCCACTGTCTTTGGCGGTCGGGATTTCTGCCGCAGGGGTATTGTCAGTCAGGTAGAGGGTCATCAGCGGAGTGAAGCGGCTGTTGTCAGGAATCTGTGCCACGATGCGCTCGCGATAGGCCAGAGCCAGGGCTGTGGTAGTCACCGGTGGTACCAGGTTCGGCATGATGATGGCGCGTCCCATATAGCGGGCGGTATGCGCTACCGTGTCTTTCAGGGCGGCGCCGTCACGTAGGTGCAGGTGCCAGTCGTCCGGGCGGGTGAGGGTGATTTCCTGCATGGGAATGGTGGAACTCCTGACGGTTTGCTTCTGGTCCGCAGTATAGCAGGAACCGCGCGGCCGGCGGGCGGGAGGACGTCCCTGAGTGCGATTTTTTTGGCCTCGCAAAATCGTGCTCAGGCCTTCTGCGCCCCTGTTGCTTTGATACGGCCAAGGTCTCGAAAAAAGGCAATACCCACAAGCCGGGCATATTTCGCAAAACGGGAGAGCAAAGGTACAATACCGCCCTTTTCACGGCAGCAGTGGCCCCGTTGTCCGCCTTGCCCGTGACATCAAATCCATAGAACACAGAGCAGGAATTCTTCATGTCCGATATCAAGAAAGTGGTGCTGGCCTATTCCGGCGGTCTCGACACATCCGTCATCGTGAAATGGCTGATGGACGTCTACGACTGTGAAGTCGTGACCTTCACAGCGGATCTCGGGCAGGGCAAGGAAGTGGAGCCGGCCCGCGCCAAGGCGGAAGCGCTCGGTGTGAAGGAAATCTATGTCGAGGACATTCGCGAGGAATTCGTGCGCGATTACGTGTTTCCGATGTTTCGCGCCAACACCATCTACGAAGGCGAGTACCTGCTCGGCACCTCGATTGCCCGGCCGCTGATCGCCAAGCGTTTGGTGGAAATCGCCCAGGAAACCGGGGCCGATGCCATTGCCCACGGTGCTACCGGCAAGGGCAATGACCAGGTGCGTTTCGAACTGGGCGCTTATGCCCTGATGCCGGGTGTCAAAATCATCGCCCCCTGGCGTGAGTGGGACCTGACTTCCCGCGAAAAACTCATGGCCTATTGCGAGCAGCACAACATTCCGGTGGAGCAGAAGCGTGGCACGCAGTCGCCGTATTCCATGGACGCCAACCTGCTGCACATCTCCTATGAAGGCGGCATCCTTGAAGATCCGGCAGCCGAGCCGGAGGAGGCCATGTGGCTGTGGTCCGTATCGCCGGAGGCTGCGCCGGACAAACCGACCTACCTGGAACTGGATTACGAAAAAGGGGACATCGTGGCCATCAATGGCGAAGCCATGTCACCGGCCACGGTCCTTGAATACCTGAACAAGGTGGGCGGCGAGAACGGTATTGGCCGTGTCGATATCGTCGAAAACCGCTATGTCGGCATGAAATCCCGCGGCTGCTATGAAACCCCCGGCGGCACCATCATGCTAAAGGCCCATCGCGCCATCGAGTCCCTGACACTGGATCGCGAACTGGCTCACCTGAAAGACGAACTGATGCCGCGTTATGCGACCCTGGTCTATAACGGTTACTGGTGGTCCCCGGAACGTGAAGCCCTGCAGGGCCTGATCGATGATTCCCAGGCCCATGTCAACGGCAAGGTGCGGGTGAAACTCTACAAGGGTAATGTCATCGTGGTTGGCCGTGAGTCTTCCGAGTCCCTGTTTGATGAGAAAGTAGCCACCTTCGAAGACGACGCCGGTGCCTATGATCAGAAGGATGCCGCCGGGTTTATTAGGTTGAACGCCTTGAGACTACGAACCGCCGCAAGCAAACGTGGTCGTTAAGGTTTCGAACTGACGCAGTCGCTACTGCGCCTGGTATCTCTTCGTTAAAAAAGTTTTTAGGTCCGGGTCCGTGTTACAGCGCTGTCCCCGGCCTCTAAAAACTTTTTTGCCTCGACCTACCTGCGCTCGCTACGCGACCAAAATTCCAGCTTTTTTGGGCGTTCTGCGAACGCCTGCTTTCGCGGTGAGCATCTGGGATTCGTAGGTTGGCCTAGGCCGCAGGCCGTTTGCCGACAAAGCGCTTTCACGGATGCATGAGGAAGGCCTGATAAGGCCTGCCGGGGCGCCATCCGACGCTGGTATCCTGCCAATTCAATCCAGCTCTTTCTTCCTGTACTCACACAAATCCGAAATGACACAACTGCCGCAGCGCGGTTTGCGCGCGATGCAGGTATAGCGCCCGTGCAGGATGAGCCAGTGGTGGGCATCCAGCAGAAATTCATCCGGCACGAACTTCATCAGCTTCTTTTCCACTTCCAGCACGTTCTTGCCCGGTGCGATGCCGGTGCGGTTGGAGACCCGGAAGATATGGGTGTCCACCGCCATGGCTTTTTCGCGGAAAGCAGTATTGAGCACCACGTTGGCGGTCTTGCGGCCGACACCGGGCAGGGCTTCCAGCGCCTCGCGCGTGTGCGGGACTTCCGAGTTGTGCTCTACCATCAGGATCCTGCAGGTCTTGATGACGTTCTTGGCCTTGGTGTTGAACAGGCCGATGGTCTTGATGAAGTCCCTGAGCTTTGCCTCACCCAGCGCGTAAATGGTGGCAGGCGTGTTCGCCACGGGAAACAGCTTTTCCGTAGCCTTGTTAACGCTGACGTCCGTGGCCTGGGCTGACAGCATCACCGCAATCAGCAGTTCAAAGGCCGAGGCATAGTGCAGTTCGGTAGTGGGGGCCGGGTTTTCGTTGCGCAGGCGGGTAAAAATCTCGAGGCGCTTGGCTTTGTTCATCCGGTCACTCTGGCGCGTTGGCGGTCAGTCGTGGCAAGGGGAGCAGGTGCTGCCAGTGTTTTGTCCAGGACATTTTTTAGGGCAATGAGCAGGCCCATGAAGAGAAACGCCCCCGGCGGCAGGATGGCCAGCAGGAAAGACTCCTCGGGAGCAAAGAGAGTGATCTGCCAGCTGCCGGCAAAGGGCAGCAGCAGGTCCATGTTGGCAAAGATGGCCCCGGTGCCGGCCAGCTCGCGCAGCAAACCCAGGACCAGCAGCACGAGGGCAAAACCCAGGCCGGTCATGATGCCGTCGACCAGCGCGTGCAAGGGCGCATTGCGGGACGCAAAACTTTCCGCACGACCAAGGATGGTGCAGTTGGTGACGATCAGCGGAATGAAAATGCCCAGTGCCTGGTACAACTCAAAGGCGTAGGCGCGCATCAGCAGCTCGGCGCACGTGGTAAAACCGGCGATGATCAGGACAAAGACTGGCAGACGAATGGCCGGCAGCAACACATGCCGGCCCAGCGACACGAGGGTGTTGGAGCCAGTCAGTACCAGTATGGTGGCCAGCCCCAAGCCAAGTGCATTGACGGCTGAATTGCTGACAGCAAGCAGTGGGCACAAGCCCAGCAGCTGGACCAGGGCCGCATTGTTGCCCCAGAGCCCCTGGGCCGTGATGGTCTTGAAGTCACTCGGCATATTGGCTGAATCGGTTCCGGTTTTGCTCATAGAAAAGTACGACTCGATGCACGGCATCAACCACGGCACGGGAGGTTACCGTGGCCCCCACCAGTTGATCAAATTCACCACCGTCCTTGACGATTTGCCAGCGTGCGGTGTCGCCGGCAGCAAAGGCAACGCCGTTGAACTGGGTAATCCAGTCAGACACGCGAATATCAATTTTGTCACCGAGTCCCGGGGTTTCTTGGTGTGAGAGCACGCGAACGCCGGTCACCGAGCCGTCAGCCAGTATACCGACCAGCAACTGGATGTCACCGCTGTAACCGTCATGGGCATAAACCGGCAGGATCATGCCCGTGAACTCGCCATCCCGGCGCGCAAGGTAGGCCATACGAGGCACGCTCAGCTCCAGGGTATCCAGCAGGGCGCACTGGCAGGTCTCGGGCATGGCAGGGTTCAGCGGCACCACATCGGCCAGCAGGTCGTTAGTGTGCAGCGCGGCCGGAAAGACTGCATTCAGCGCCTGGCGTTCGGCTGCCAGCAATTGCTGCTCGATACGTTCTTGTGTCAGGCCGTAGATGGCTGCCAGCAGCAAGGCAACCACCAGGCAAAATGCGCCCAGGATGACGCTGTTGCGATGGACGCTTCCGGTGTCAGCCGGCATCTGCGGAATCTCCGGAGCCGGATAGCTGGACAAAGCGGTCCATGGCCGGGGCCGCGAAATTGGCCAACAGGACGGCAAAAGCCACCCCGTCCGGATAGCTGCCCCAGACCCGTATGGCCATGATGAGCATGCCGATCAGCGCGGCGTACCAGAGCTTGGCCGTGGTCGTGGCAGGGCCTGTCACAGGGTCAGTGGCGATGAAAAAAGCACCGAACATGGTGGCCCCGCCAAACAGGTGCAGCAGGGGTGAGCCGTGCCCGCCCGAGCTGCCGCCATCG
The DNA here is from genome assembly GCA_049446715.1 of Pseudohongiellaceae bacterium. Lineage (GTDB taxonomy): Bacteria > Pseudomonadota > Gammaproteobacteria > Pseudomonadales > Pseudohongiellaceae > Eutrophocola. The sequence continues at coordinate 2,746 of JBMTQX010000011.1, read as the reverse complement.
TAGAGCAGCAGGGCCATGATCACCATGACACCCAGCAGGGTGACAGGGATATGCCAGCTGATGAGGCGCCGATAAAGCAAGTACAGGCCACCTGCAAGAAAAGCCATGTTCACCCATTGCCAGCCAGCGCCGGAGAGGCGGCCGTACAGGGGGTTGCCGGTCATGAATTCCGCGGCTGTCTGGCCGCCGCGTTCGAGCTTGAACTGGTCCAGTGCCGTGGCGCCGACAAAGGCATCCAGGGCTGGTGCTGGCATGCCGGCAAATGCTGCTAGGGATGCCGCCAGGGTCGGCGTGCCACCGGCCGCTGAAGCGGGCAGCAGCCATTGGGTCATGGTGACGGGAAAGGCGATCAGCAGCACCGCATAGCCGACCATGGCCGGATTGAAGGGGTTGTAGCCGAGGCCGCCATACAGGTGCTTGGCCACGACAATAGCAAAGATGGCACCGATCAGGCCGGCCCACCAGGGGGTCGCCGGCGGCAGGGACAGGGCCAGCAGCAGGGCAGTGACCAGGGCGCTGTTATCGGACAGGCCGGCCTTGATCGGGCGCTGGCGCAGCTTCAGCATCAGGGCTTCCAGCAGCAGCGCGCACAGACCGACCCAAACGATGTTGATTAATACACCTGGGCCAAAATGCAGGGTCATGACGGTGATGCCGGGCATTGCCGCCAGCAGCACCAGCAGCATGATCTGTGGTGTGGTCAGGACATGATTGCGGGATGTCAGCAGGGTGGTCAGGTTCATGTCGGCGCATGTTACCAGCTTGCCGGGCGCCATGTCCTGTTCCCGGACATCTGGCAGGGTTGTCATTGAGGCCGGGGGATCAATGCACGTATCATGCGGGGAAAACAATAAGATGATGGAGACAACATCATGAACGCAAAGGGAAAAATCACACAGGTAGTGCTGCTGATCGGTTTTTTACTGCATACCGTCACCACACAAGCGCAAACCGGCTTTTCCACGCATAGAATAATCTCTGGCGGCGAGACCCGGGAGTATTTGCTCTATGTTCCGGAGAGCTACAACGGGCAGCCGATGCCACTGGTGTTCAGCTTTCATGGCTCAGGGGGAGAACCGCGCGGGCAGGTCGCTACCAGTGGCTTTGATAGGCTGGCTGAGCAGCATGGTTTTCTCGTGGCATTCCCCGCCGGCGCTTTCACCAACAGCATCACGGCACGCAGCTGGAACGCGAATATGGAAGCCGGCGTTGACGATGTTCAGTTTGTCCACGACATGATCACGGCAATTGCCGGCGAACGGGCTGTGGATCGTTCCCGCATCTACACGTCCGGCTTTTCCGGAGGTGCGCGCATCAGCAGCCGTCTGGCCTGCGAGTTGTCAGATGTCCTGGCTGCAGCGGCACCGGTTGCCGGATTGCAGTACCCCGATGATTGCACGCTCAAGCGCGCGATTCCTATGATCGCGTTTCATGCCCTCGATGATCAGGTTAATACCTATCAGGTCATGCCTGATTCCCGACCCTACTGGCGCATGGGCGTTGAAACAGCGCTGGACAAATGGCGCCAGGCCAATGGCTGTACACTGACCAACACAGCAGATCGCCTAGCCCAGGGCATCACTCTCTATACCTGGACAGATTGCCGCGACGGCGCCCAGCTGCATTTCTACCAGACCGAAACCGGTAACCACACCTGGCCAGGCGCCGACCAGAATCGCGCCATCCAGGATATTCAGGCCTCCAGCCTGATCTGGGCTTTTTTCAGTCGCCACCGACTGCCCTGACTGGCGGGAAACGAATTCCTGTACTACAACTGGGAAGGCAATAATGCATAAAACTTACAAGGAGGTAAGTCATGAGAGAGTTAACATTAACTGAGCTGGATCAGGTGGGTGGTGGAGATTTTACTGATTCACTGAAGTATTGGGGAGCCGTCGCTGCTATTGGCCAGATATCATTTGGGAGTAGTTGGGGAACCATAGCGGCCTTGACGGCATTTGGATTAAGTCCATTAGCTGCAACAACGATGGTTGGTTTGGCTTTTGCTGGTGGAGTCGCTTACCTCAGTAATTAGAATCTAAATCATTACAACTGTAAGGGGATTTGAGAAATCAAATCCCCTTGTTTTGTCTACAACTCTATTAGACATGGATGTTTGGAAATGAAATTTCCCATTAATCTTGAAGTGGTTAGGCTTAGTATTTACACATTTCTTGGGACTTCTTTAATTTTAGTTATAGTTGCCATCGAAACGCCGAACAATTTTTCAAACTTCCTCACCAAAAAGCCCTGGCTAGAATTTATTCTTGTAACAGCATATTTCGTAATTGTGTCAACGCTCGCTGTTCGGCTATTAATTTCATATACAGGTAAAAAGCCATCAGTGTATTTTGATGAGCTGTCTCTAAAATTACCTACTTTTTATCTTGGTATGATAGAAATTGATTCTGGGGATATTTATTCTGTCGAGCGAATGCTTTTTGGCACGAAAATTGTCGGAATTTCTATAGGTGTTAAGAATAGAGGGCGGATTATTTGTAGCAAGGGGCTATTCCAGAAGGAAAGTGATTTCTTAACATTTATTGATAAATTAGAGGATTGGGTTGATAGCGGTTTAGGCACTTTACATTCCAGTTCATTATCTAATATTGCATTGAGGCAACAAAATAAGCACACCTTCTCTACTTACACATTGGCCCACCTTTTTGTTTGTTTTTACGCAATTACCTTAATATCAAACACACTTTTCGGTAGTGGTGATCAGTTTTTATTTATGGGAGTTGGA
>JBMTQX010000010.1:0-72439 GCA_049446715.1 Pseudohongiellaceae bacterium | reverse complement strand
AGTGTGATAAAAATCAAAGGGCTCTGACCCCTTTGATTCTTTGATTCTTTGATTCAGAACAAGCTGCATAGTGTCCTATAAATTATCAATGACGTGCTGCAAAGCCATGTAGCTCTCTATCTTCGGACGGTTGACCTCTGGTCGCGTCAGGTCGGAGGGGACATCGACATCCGAACCGTCGACAATACGGTTCATGAAGTTGAACAGCGCACGGGTCGCAATCACATCAAATAGATCATCTTCAGTCCAGCCAGCGGCATACACAGCATCGGCATCCGACTGAACTGTTTTTGCCGGGGTCAGAGTAAGCTTTTTTGCGTAAGCCAGGACCGGCTTCAGTTTGGCCGGGATATCAGCAGCATCGAGATCACCATGCAGTTCTTCCAGAATGGTCGCGTCAATACCAAACATTTTCGCAATGGCAGTATGCGCGCCATAACAAAATTCACAGGCATTATTCAGTGAAACATAAGCGACCACCAGTTCCCGCTCCCCGGCGGTCAGACCAGACTCACTGCGCAGGATGGCATCGTGCAGTTGCAGCAGTGATGGCACTATCTTTTCGAAACGCTTCAGCACATGAAGTAATTGGGCATCGGCAGACAGCGAAGCAAAAACGGTCATGGGATATTCCTGTTCTGTTATTTTAATGACGGTATGCCTATCTATATTGGAACTGCCCTGGCCGACTCACCAGAACCGACAGCATCGACACACAGCAGTAGCGCAATGCGAGTGCCATACTTGCCTGCGCTTGCCCACACCTGACTTTTAGCACCCGAACCCCGTACACTGCGCCCATGATCTGGCTCATCCTTGGCATTCTCCTGTTCGTGCTTATCCTTGGTCCCTCGTACTGGGCGAAGCATGTCCTGCAGAAATACGCGACTCCGCGCGACAACATTCCCGGCACCGGGCAGGAGTTCGTGAAACATTTGCGCAAGAAGTTCGGCATGGAGTATCTGAAAATCGAGGGGACGGACAGGGGCGATCATTACGATCCCACCGACAAGACCGTGCGCTTGTCGAAGGACAACCTGGAGGCGAAGTCACTGACCGCCATCACGGTGGCGGCACATGAGTTCGGGCATGCCCTGCAGGATTTCAAGCAGTACAAACCATTGCATGCACGTACACGCATGGTGCGCACGGCACAGAAGCTGGAAAAGGTAGGCGGCTTTGCGCTGGTCGTGATGCCGTTCATGGCCTTCACCCCGGCCGGCTCGCGGCTGGCGTTGCCGCTGTTGATCGTGGTGGTGCTGAGCATGCTGGTGAATACCGTGGTGCACCTGGTGACGCTGCCGGTGGAGTTTGATGCCAGCTTTGGCCGGGCGCTGCCGATCCTGCGGGAGGGGCAATACATCAGCAAGACGGATTACCGGGCGGCGCGGAAGATTTTGCTGGCGTGTGCGTTGACGTATGTGGCCAGTTCATTGTCGGGGTTGCTGAATTTCTGGCGCTGGATCAAGGTGTTCCGGCGGTAGTTTAATTCGAATGCGTTGAAGGTCGGCAAACGGCCCTGCGGGCCTATGCCAACCTACCACCTTTTCAATTGCCTTGACGCCAGATGACGGACTGCGCCCTCTTCCGGCCTACCTGCCCACCCTTGTTCCTCTTGGCGCAACCGGTTGTGCTAAACTTTGTCACCTGAAGACAAGAACACTCAAGGGGAATTCAGACATGTTCAACTCAACGCAATCCACCTGTTGGCGCAAGACTGTCCTGGTCATGCCTGCCCTGCTGTTGCTGGCGGCCTGTTCCGGTGAACCGGAACAGCCTGCAGCCACTCAGACACCGTCCATGGCGGCACCGGAACCCACCGGAATCACGCCGGTCACCGATGCGGATCTCGTCAACGCTGCCGCCCGTGCCGGCGAATGGCTGTCCTACGGCCTGAACCCGGGCGAGACCCGCTACAGCCCGCTGGACCAGATTACCTTTTCCAATGTCGCCGATCTGGGTGTGGCCTGGACCTATGACACGGGTACCTTCCGTGGCCTGGAAGCCACGCCACTGATGCGTGACGGCATCATGTATGCCTCCGCCTCCTGGTCCATCGTGTTTGCCGTGGATGCCCGCACTGGAGAGGAACTTTGGCGCTACGACCCGCAGGTGGACCGCTCCATGGGCTGGAAGGCCTGCTGTGACGTGGTTAACCGCGGTGTCGCTATTTATGGTGACACCATTTTCGCCGGCATCATCGATGGTCGCCTGGTGGCGCTGGATGCCAACACCGGTGACGTGAAGTGGAGCGTGGTCACCGTTGACCAGGACAAGCCCTACACCATCACCGGCGCCCCGCGCATTGCTGACGGCAAGGTGCTGATTGGCAACGGCGGTGCGGAACTGGGCACCCGCGGTTACCTGACCGCCTACAACCCGGACACCGGCGACATCGAATGGCGCTTCTGGGTCGTTCCCGGCAACCCGGCCGACGGGTTTGAAAACGCTGACGTCGAAGCCGCCGCGGCCACCTGGGCCGGCGAGTGGTGGGAAGTCGGAGGTGGCGGCAATCCATGGGATTCCATCATCTATGATCCGGAACTGCGCCTGGTCTATGTGGGTACCGGTAACGGCTCACCCTGGAGCCATGAATACCGCAGCAACGGCATTGGCGACAACCTCTACCTCTCCTCCATCGTGGCGCTGGATGTCGATGACGGTTCAGTCCAGTGGTACTACCAGACCACGCCGGCCGACAACTTCGACTACACCGCCGTGCAGCCGCTGATGCTGGCCGAGATCACCATCAACGGCCTGCCGCGCAAGGTGATCATGCAGGCACCGAAGAACGGCTTCTTCTATGTGCTGGATGCCGAAACCGGCGACCTGATCTATGCCGATCCGTATGCGCAGGTGAACTGGGCCACCGGAGTCGACCTGGAAACCGGTCGTCCCATCGAGACCCCGCAGGCCCGTTACGACAACTCCATTTCCTTCCTGGTGCCGGGACCCGGTGGTGCGCACAACTGGCACCCGATGTCCTTCAGCCCGGAAACCGGCCTGCTGTATGTGCCGACCAACCAGGGCGGCCCGTTCCCGTATGCCATCGATGAGAACTGGGACTACGAAACCGCCGGCTGGAATCTCGGCATTGGCCTGGGCACCCAGCCCGACCGCCCTGTGCGTCCGGACGAAGCCTACTCCGGCAGCACCGGCCCGGTATATGAGTCCCCCGGCGTCCTGCTGGCCTGGGATCCTGTCGCCCGCTCTCCGCGCTGGACCCGCGAATACCCGTTCAGCGTTAACGGCGGCACTCTGGCCACGGCCGGCAACCTGGTCTTTCAGGGCGGTGCGGATGGTTTCATGCGCGCCTATACCGCGGACTACGGTGAACTGGTGTGGCAGGTGGACCTGGGCGTGGGCATCATGGCCGCGCCGATGACCTATGAACTGGACGGCGTACAGTATGTAGCCGTGCTGGCCGGCTGGGGCGGCTCGTCCGGCCTGATCGGCCCGAACTCCAGCGGCGCCTACAAACCTGAAGGCCGCCTGTGGTCATTCCGGCTCAACGGCGACCCCATCGTACCGGTGGAAGGCCAGCCACTGCCTGAGCTGACCGCCATCGACTACAACGATGACCCGGCGGTACTGGCGCACGGCGAAGACATCTACACAGCGCACTGTATGCTGTGCCATGGTGGCGGCGGTGCCAGTGGTGGCGCCCTGGCCGACCTGCGCTATGCCGCGCCGGCCACCTACGACATCATTCAGAACATCGTGCGCGAAGGCGCCTATGCCGGCCGCGGTATGCCCAACCTGGGCCACATCGTGTCCGAGGAGGATGTCGAGGCCGTGAAAAACTGGCTGCTTTCGCTGCGCGCCGGACTCATGGCCGAATAGCACAAGCGCATCAGGCAAGTCACTGGAAGCGACCCTCGGGTCGCTTCTTTTTTGCCTGTGTTTTGTGTGTTTTGGGCTTTGGTAATCGTGTTGATTAATGATGAACCTGAGACTTGATTCGTGGCAGCATGGCTTGCACCCTAGCGGTATACCGCGAGGCTGCCGACCCACGCCTGCACATCGTAGTACATCTCGGTTTCAATCACTGTCGCATGCATGATCTGCTGGAACACGATCCAGCCCACGCCGATCCAGGTGTATTGGTTGATGGACCTGTGCTGACGCCATTCCTGGAAAAGGATGGCCAGCGCCATCAGGTCGAGCGTGATGTACATGGCCACGACCGGAAAACTGTTCAGCCCCAGCGGCACCATGTACAGGCGGTGGATGCCCGGTGGCAGGATCGGCAGCATCGCCAGCAGGATGAGACGCTTGTGGATTTCCGGTTTGCGCACATTGCGAATGGCCAGGATGAACAGGAAAGCAAAGCCGGTGACCGCGGCGATGCCGAGGAAGATGCCATGATTGGGGCCACGGCTTACACCACTGGCCCCCAGGATGGTGATCAGCGCGCCCATCATGATAACCAGGGTCGCCAGGGCAATACCGAACGTGCCCAGGCTGCGGTGCAGCGCGACATTGCGGACATTGACCAGCAGGGCCTGTACCACCAGCAGGATCATCCAGCAGGAATACACCAGGCCATGGAAGTGCACAACCGGCGGCGCCGGCGGGAAGGCCCCGGCCGCCATGGGGTACCAGTACGTCATGCTGAAGCCGCCAAAAACGAAAAACGCCATCAGCAAGACCATGCCGGTATAAAAAGACGGTTTGCACGTGGTGGTGGCGTGCGTGTTGGCTGGAATTGCCGTGCTCATGAATCCCCCGTGGCAGGTGGGCCTGCCTCTTATACTGTGCTGTCTGGCAGCTTGTTATGGTTTTTTTTGGTGCCAGCATAAGCCTGTGCAGGGCAGCCCGTCCAGTGAATCACAGAGATCCCCGGTCGTCTGATATCAGCGAAACCCACCTTCGGGGCTAAAGCCCCTCCCACAGGGTGCAGCGAAATTCCGAAGTGCGGTGGCAGCCCGTTCGGGGCTGAAGCCCCTCTGACACGGTGCAGTCGTACACCATGGTACAAAGAAACATCCCTACACCACTGATCAGTGTGGGAGGGGCTTTAGCCCCGAATGAAAAAAGCGGTGAATGCCGAGGCAACACCGATGTCAGCTTTGCTGACAAGCCGCCAAACCCGGTGTTAAGCTCTGTTCAAACCGGGCCATGCAATATGGCCGTCATAATAAAAACAACGCTCGATAACAATTCGATAACAACGACAACGCTTCCATAGCGATCAGGTGCCACCAGGTACCGGGGGGACATCATGAAATACGCCGTGTGGTTTTTGCGCCTGCTCTTTGCCTCGTGGATGATTCCCGCGGGCATCAATCACTTTTTTCCACTCTTCCCGCAACCCATGGGTAACGCTCCACTGAGCATGGCGCTGATCATTGCCCTGCTCGACAGCCACCTGTTTGACCTGGTGAAGGCCGTGGAGCTGGTCGCCGGCGTCATGGTGCTGTTCGGCTGGTACACCCCGCTGGCCCTGCTGATCTGCCTGCCGGTGTCCTTTGGCGTGTTCTACTGGGATGCCCCGCTCGAAGGCTGGACCTCCGGCGCTTCCCGCTTCGGTTATGCGGTGATTCTGTGCAATACCCTTTTGTGTCTCGCCTGGCTCAAAAGCTACCAGGGGATGCTGACACGGAAAGCCGAGGCCGGCTATTCCCTGAAACCGGTCCAGGTCGGGCGCATCATTCTTGGCGTCATCCTCGTGTTCTTTGCCGCCAACACCCTGATTCTCGGCATGTGGCCGGCACCCTCGGGCACCCAGCCGCTGGCTGATCTGCTGATGACCGCCCTGACCAATTCACGCCTGCTGCATGTGGCGCTGGCATTCCAGCTGGTGGCAGGACTGCTGATCCTGTCCGGATTCCTGGTGCCACTGGCCCTGTATGTGCAGATGTGTATTTCCGTGAACGCCCTGTACTGGGCGCTGTTTCTGGACCACCAGCTTTTTGGCGGCCTGCTGACACTCGTGGCTTTTGCCCTGAACGGCCTGCTGATGCTGGCCTACCTGCCGAGCTATAAAGGGGTGCTTGAACGGCATGCCAACGGTGCCGGCGAAAGTGATGACGATAGCGGCAACTATGATGCCCTAATGGTGAACTGGCTGGGGACGACATCAAGAACAGTTTACTGCCCGGCCATGGCGACCATCATTGCGGTATATGCCTTTTATTTCTGGGTGGGCGTGAACGGCACCGTGCAGTTTTCCATCCTGGTGCTGCTGTTTCCGCTGCTGGTCCTGCTGGCCCGGCGCCTGAGGGATATGGGCCGCCCGCCGGCACTGGGGTTCGCACCACTGCTGCTGTTGCTGGCGGCCTTTGCGGTCCAGTATGACTATGTCAGCCTGGGCGGCATCGACACGGCCGTTGTCTGGCTGGCCCTGCTGGTGACGGCCGTGCTCATCGGCTGGGGCGCTGCCACCAACGGCAAAACAGCGGCGCCGGCCAGTTCCTGATAACGGCATTCCCATGACGACCCTGTCCCGGTCCTTACTGGCCACCCCCTTGCGGCGGGCGACCGTTCTGCTGGCCATGATCCTCCCGCTGCCTACCCTGCTCGCCCAGGTACCCGGCGACGTGCGAGCCGCCATCAACCGCCAGGCTCCGCCACCGGGCATCACGCCCCTGCCGGTGGACCTGTTCACCACCACCGACTTCTACCAGGACGGTACCTGGTGGGCTGATCCGCGCTACACGCGATGCAACACCCCGGCCCAGATCGGTGACATGTGGATCAACAATACCGTAGGGGCATGGGGGGATTGCGCGCAGGGACTGTCACTGCAGGAGCTCACCAGCCCCTATCCCTATACCTCGGCCCGGGAACACTACGAAGCGCTGCTGGCGCAGGCACAGGCAAACGGCGGCCCGACCCGTTACTCCCGCACCAACCCGCCCCCGTTCTGGGACGGCTATTACAATTCCCGCACCCTGCAGCCGCAGCAGTGGACCTTTGGCAACAACGTGCTGGCGTCCACTCTCATGCAGGTACTTACGCCCGAGTACCGGCAGCGCTTTACCCAGGCCATGTACCACACCGGGGTCGACAATTCGCCGCAGTGGATGTCGGCCACCTGCTATCCCGAAGGCCTGGTGCGCTGGTGGGCACAGGGCATTCGCGACATCCAGGTCACCACGAACCATTACCAGGTGCAGCTGGTGTCCGGTACCGCCCTGAATTTCCTGCGCCAGATCCTGATCGGCCAGGAACATGCCACCCTGATCTCCCAGTGGTACGGCGAGAGCATCGGCTTCTGGGACGAGGAAACCCTGATCGTGTGGACGAAGAACGTGCAGGGCTGGTGGATGTCCCATGCCCTGCCGGAATACTCCAGCGACCTCGAATCAGTAGAAACCTATACCCGCGATGACGACGGCAATCTGCACCTGGAAGTCATCATGTATGACCCGGTCGCCTTTACCACACCGCTGCGCCTGGCAGTGCTCTACACCTGGCGCGCCGGTGTCGATTCCACCGAGCGCTACCAGTGGAAAGAATGCCAGCAATCCCTCTTCAACATCGACGGGCGCCTGCAGCCAGTCAATGCCGGCACACTCATCGAGTACCGCATACCAGACTGGTATGACCGGCCCTGGGCTGCCATCTGGGAAGAATACTTTGAAGACGGCATGCAACCGCCACAGGACAACACGGATTTTTTTGAATTCGAATGACAAGGAGAACCTGATGAAGACGCAATGGATAAACGCCCTGATGTTTTGTGCTGCCAGCCTGGCACCGCCGCTGGTGCCCGCACAGGGGCAGGAACTGCCGGCAGATGTGAATGCCACGACCCTGACGCGCCTGCCGCAACTGACTCGGGATGACCTCGATGCCGAAGGCCAGGCGGTGTATGACAGTATCGTCGGCACACGTCCCGCGCCCGGCCCGGGCCCGGTAGGCGTATCCCTGTACAGCCCGAAAATTGCCGATGTCTGGAATGAGCTGAACAATTACCTGCGCAATGACAGCGTGATCGGTCGCGGCTTCTTTGAGCTGGCTGTGCTGGTGGCGGCCTACGAGATCGAGCAGCAGTTTGAATATACCGGCCATGAGCCGGCCGCGCTGGAATTCGGCATCTCCCGGGCCGCGGTCGATGCGGTCAAGGACAACCGTCCGATTACGGGACTGCCGGCAAAGGAAAGCATTGTTATCGACGTGGGCCGCCAACTGCTGCGCGATCATGCGCTTGATGCCGCCACCTTTGACCAGGCTGTTGAGCTGTTTGGCCGGCAGGGCGTGGTCGAGCTGATTACCACCATGGGAGACTACGTGATGGTCGGGATGGTACTGACCGCGATAAACCAGCAGCTGCCGGCTGACCGCGAAAAACTGTTACCTGAACGCTAGGGCATGACAGGCAGGACAAATCATTGCCCTAGCTGAACTCGGCGGACTGCCGTTCAGCTTCCCAACCTACAAAGCCCGTCACCATTAGGTTGAAAGCAATGCTCTCGCGGCTGGCGCTGGCAGGTGGCACGTGATGCTTCAGCCAGGACGGAAACAGCAGCAGGCTGTTCTGCGTGGTGGGAAACGACCAACTGGTAATCCACCACCACGTTTGCCCGCTCCATGACACCTGCCGCCTGCGGCTCACCGACAGCGTACTCGTTCTTGCTGTCGAAGTAGGTCTTGTCGATGGTACCGCCGGTGGTGAATATCTTGATTGTCATCATGGGAAGGGACTTGTGGGGTTCAGGCATGCGCCAGCTTGAGACCGACAACACCAGCGCATATCAGCGCCAGGCTGACGAGCTTGAGCAATGCTGCGGATTCGTCAAATAACATGATGTCGAGTATGGCCGTACCCGCGGCACCGATACCCACCCAGATGGCATAGGCCGTGCCGACCGGCAGTGTCTGCATGGATATACCCAACAGGATAAAGCTTGCGGACAGACAGATCACCGTGGTCACTGTCGGCCACAGTCTCGTGTAGCCCTCTGTATATTTCAGTCCGATAGCCCAGATAATTTCCAACAATCCGGCAATGACCAGTATGAACCAGTTCATAACGACCGCTTCAATGAAGGGTCGTCCCCTGGCAATGAGTGAGCGATCGGGTCGCCCCCATCTCAGAAGAAAGATACGGGCGCTATCGTGCCAATTTTTTGCGCAAATCTTAATGGCACCACTCGTTTGGATAAATGCCGAGCGCTGGAATCCAAGCAATCAAGTGGCTCTGACCCCTTTGATTCTTTTCTGGCAGGCAAAAAAAACCCGGGCATTGCCCGGGTTTTTTTCTAAGCACTGGTTATGACAGCAAGGCTTACTTCTTGCGCCATGAACCTTCAACGTAGGAGTCGCGAACAACTTCTGCGTAAGGCACCGGAGAGACGCGGGCACGGATGTTGATCGCGGTGCTCTTGTCTTCAACAGTGGTTTTCTCGGTCGCAGGATCTTCACCCCAGACCAGAACAACTTCAGTACCGATTTCGATATCGGGATCAACAGTACCCAGGGACAGGCAGCTGCGCTCGTTGTAGCTGTAGCCGGAGAACATGGACAGACCCACAACCTTGTCGCCACCCAGGATGGTGTCGAAGGAAGAGTTGCCGTAGTTCGCAATCGGGATGTTGATGTACTTGGCGTGCTGACCTTTTTCGAACAGGGTAGCGTAGGCTTTAACCACGTCTTCGCTGTTCCACTGGAAGGTCACTTTCTTGCGGTGTTCATTGTTCTGCATGGCTTCCAGGGCGTCACGGCCGATGAAGTCATGGTCGAACTTGATGAAAGGACCGTAACCCAGCTCATAAGGCGTGGTGTAATAGTCTTCTACGTTGTCAGACACGTAGGAACCGGCGATAGCAGCGGTACCTTCGTAGCTGGCAGCCGGCAGCCACTCACGATAAGACTTCATGCGATCATCGGTGTAAACAGCAGGCAGCGGAGAAGGAATCCAGCCAGACTCCAGGGTGTTGGAGGCATAGGCGTTGGAACCTACCGGTACGATGCCGAATTCCTCACCAGCTTCCAGGATCGCATTCTTGATGCGCTCGCCGTCTTCGTACGGACCCCAGATTTCCAGACCAGGTGCACCGGCCATACCGTGACGCAGGGTGCGTACGCGGGTACCGTCGATGTTCATGTCAGCCATGTGGAAGAATTTCAGCTGCTCTACAGCACCACCGTTCAGTTTTTCAATGATCGGCCAGGCGTTGGGACCCTGAATCTGATAGCGGTAGGAGATACGAGTTACCGGCTTGCCCATCGGACGTGACGGGGAGCGGTCGTCGTGAATGATTTCTACATCGTAGCCGCCGGTTTCAGCGTGGAAGCGAATCCAGTTGGCTGAAGGGGCGCGGCCTACAAACACCAGCTCGTTCTGGGCCAGGTGGAAGAGGATACCGTCACCAATGACGTGGCCTGAGTAGCTGACCGGCACGTACTGCTTGGCACGGTTAACCGGGAAGTTTTCAAAGCTGTTGATCGCGGTGTCTGACAGCAGTTTGATGGCGTCCGGACCTTTGATGTAGATGTCCACCATGTGGTGGCTCTGGTCGAACAGTACTGCTGATTCGCGCCATGCTTCCTGTTCACTGCGCCAGTTGTGGAATTCCGGTGCGACAACTGGATAGACGTAGGCGCCTATCTTGGAGTTGCGCATCATCTCAACCGGGCTGTCAACACTCTGCAATAAGTCTTCTAAGCTCTTGCTCATTGTTGTTGATTTCCTCTAAGTTTTTGGGGTCGAAAAAAAGGCGGTACGATACAGGTAAAGCCTTGTTTTTGCAATGCCATTCGGGCCGTCCATGACGGTGACACAGTGGCACAAAACCCGTTTAAAATCAGGGGACAATGACCTGATGATTCGGGGACAGTTTACTTAATTCAGCACCTGGCCAAGATCTCCCCTGGCCTAACTGAATTAAGTTAACTGCCCCCGAATTGGTGCACTGCCCCCAGTGCTTTAAGCTGCCGGTGTATAGCCCAGAAGGGACTTGTACTCCAGAAACTCACCAAAGGCCTGGTCGCTGAATTCCCTGCCATTGCCGGATTGCTTGTATCCGCCAAACGGGGCATTCAAGTCGAGGCCTGCATTGTTGATACTGATATAACCGGCCCGGATTTTTGCCGCTACCTGGCGGGCATGTTCAATGTCCTTGCTGTGGACATAACCGCCGAGGCCGTAGTCGGTGTCGTTGGCAATGGCGATAGCTTCTTCTTCCGTGTCATAGCCAATAATGCTGAGGACAGGTCCGAAAATTTCTTCCCTGGCGATATCCATATCGTTCTTCACGTCGCGGAACACGGTGGGCTTCACGTAATAGCCCTGCTCCAGGCCTGCCGGCTTACCTTCGCCGCCGGTGACCAGCGCCGCGCCCTGCTCCACACCCCTGTGGATCAGGCCCTGGATCTTTTCCCACTGTGGCGCGGAAATGACCGGACCCATCTTGCTGTCTGCCTTAGGATCGCCGGGTGCCCAGCTTTCGGCAGCCTCCTTGGCAATGGCGCAGACCTCATCCATTAACTTGTTGGGCACCAGCATGCGCGTGGGCGCACGACAGGACTGCCCGGAATTCATCATGATGCCGTTGATGCCGCCGGTAACGGCAGCCTGCAGGTCGGCGTCTTCCAGTATGATGTTGGGGCTCTTGCCACCCAGTTCCTGGTGCACGCGCTTGACGGTCTTGGCGGCCGCTTCGGCCACCTGGATGCCGGCACGGGTGGAACCGGTGATGGACACCATGTCCACTTTGCGGTGCGCCGCAATCGCCTGCCCGACTTCCGGGCCGAGACCGTTGACCAGGTTGAAGACACCGGCAGGCACGCCTGCAGCATCCAGCACATCTGCAAACAGCTTGGCGGAAAACGGAGCAATTTCGGACGGTTTCAGCACCACGGTACAACCCACGGCCAGGGCCGGCGCCACCTTGGCGCAGATCTGGTGAATGGGCCAGTTCCAGGGCGTGATGAAACCACAGACGCCGATCGGCTCACGGGCGATACGGCTGGTGCCGCGGTCTTCCTCGAACTGAAACGTTTCCAGGACCTTCACGGCAGTCTTGAAATGATTCACACCAATGGCGGCCTGGGTACCGTCGGCCAACCATTTCGGCGCACCCATTTCTTCGGTAATGGCAGCACCAATTTCCGGGACACGCTTTTCAAATTCTTCCACCACGCGGTTAAGGATGGCCAGGCGCTCTTCACGGCCGGTGGCTGACCAGGACTCAAAGGCGGCTGCAGCGGCTTCGACCGCCTTGTCCACGTCTGCGGCACTGCCCAGGCTGATATGACCTGCAACGACTTCAGTGGCCGGATCAATGACATCCAGGGAAAGCGGGGTGACCGGGTCTACCCACTCGCCGTTGATGTAGAACTGCATGTATTCACGCATGGATTGGTCTCTCCAGGAACTCAGGTTGAATTGTGTTCAGCATCGTATGCTCGACGCTTACGAACCCTTTTCGGAACCCTGCCGGAGCAAGGGGAAAATCGGGGGGTGCAAGTATAAACATCTCAGCCTGACAAGGCCATTACCAGCCTGTATCCGGCCGCTGGCGGATTCACCAAGATATGGGCGAAACCACCATGCATCTTCACCACCAAGCTCACCAGAAACAATTATTTATAGGCTTTTCAATCAGTTAGCTAAGCGCAGAAGTTGGCAAGGATCATGCGATACGCAACCAGAGATAGCCCTGGTCAGCAATCCCCCGGGGCGGCTGTTGACCGTCAGCAAGGACAACCGCACAGGGACAGCAATCATACTTTCGGTGAAGCGCATGCGTCAGAGTACTGAAAAGCACAACAACATGAATTGGCAAGGATCCTTCATGAAACGACTGATACAGGCCGGCCTGATCGACCTGTTCAGGGATGGCAAGAAAAGCCCCTTTTCCCATCTTGAGGTGAGGGCACCCGACGTTATCAATCTGGAGATCCACGACTATCGGGGCGAGGTCATCATTACCCGGGTGACCGGCGATATTGAACTGCGCACCGGCGCCGGCCCGGTTCAGATCAACACTATCAAGGGTGACCTGACACGGTCCGATGGCTCCGGCCCGATCGACATCAAGGGCATTTGCGGCAACGTGGTCGTTAAGGACGGCTCGGGAGAAATCGAGGCGCGGGAAATTGGTGGCCATCTCAGCATCGATGACGGTTCGGGCAGCATCCTGGTGGATACCGTTGGCCGCAACCTGGATATCCGCGACGGCCCCCACGCACTGGCTGTCGAAGGAGATGTCGATATAGCCGATGGCTCCGGTGAAATTACCGTGATTGGCGTGGGTGGCACGATCACCCTGAGCGATGGCAGCGGCGACATGAATGTGCGCGATGTAGGCAGGCATGTGGTTGTCCGGCGTGGCGGCAGCGGCCAGCTCAATGTGCGCGATAACGATGGAAAGGTGATACACGAAAATCGCTCACGACGGTTTCGTGACACCGCCCCCCGCTACCGGGACGTGATCGCATTCCGGAATATGATGGTTTTGAAGAGTTTAGAGAGTTCGACGACCGATGAGGCGTCGAGCCACGATTGAGCTACCGGGTCCTGGTGACATTTCCTACTCCCCCGATCCAGTAAACATCAGGTCCATGCGGCTTAATCCAACTCGCAAATTTGCCGGGAATACCGGCGTCAAAAGCCCGTCAGGGCCATCAACAGCTGAATGACAAGCGCCGCATAAAGCCCGGCGATGACATCATCGATCATGATGCCGAGGCCGCCGCCGATTTTCCTGTCGAGCCAGCCGATGGGAAAGGGTTTGAGAATATCGAAGACCCGGAAGGCAATGAAGCCGGCCAGCACCCAGTACCAGGTCAGGGGCACCAGGATCATGGTGATCCAGAAGCCGACGAATTCGTCCCAGACTATACCGCCATGATCATGCACGCCCAGGTCATGGGCAGTGCGTCCACACAGCCAGATACCCGCAATGAAAGCCAGCATGATGGCGGCCAGATAAAGCGGCAGCGACAACTGCACCAATAACAGGTACAGCGGGATCGCCACCAGCGTGCCGACCGTACCCGGTGCCTTAGGCGACAGGCCCGATCCGAACCCGAAGGCGAGCAGATGCACAGGGTTCTTCAGAATCGCAAAGCGGTCATCACTGGCTGAGGGCATACATGGCTCGTCGGTGATTGGGATTAAGTGTCATACAACGGTACGTGACGTGAGTCATTAAAAGTGACGCCAGCCAGTGTCAGCCATCGCCACCGGGTGACCGGCACTGTCCAGGCAGGTGACGCCAGCGCCCTGCACGATATCCCCGATGGCATGGACGGGTATATCCAAAGCCCGCGCCGCAGCGACAAACGCCGCTTCCTGTGCCGGACTGACCGTGAGGATGAGTTCATAGTCTTCACCGCCCGTTAGCGCCAGCTTGCGCGCTTCCTCTGCAGGCAGGGAATGAAGGGCTGGTGCCATGGGCACGGCTTCCAGATCTACTTGCCCGGCCACGTCGCTTTGCGCACACAGATGCACCAGGTCGGCAACCAGGCCATCGGAAATATCCAGGCCGGCTGTCACCAAACCCGTCACGGCGGCACCCAGCGCCAATCGGGGCACGGGTTTGTAAAAGGCACTTTCCGAACGGCGACGTTCGGGATCGGCATCCTTGATCGTCATCAGGCGACGGATGGCCAGGGCCGAGGCACCAAGGTGACCGCTGACATAGATGCGGTCACCGTCACGGGCACCGGTCCGGGTGATGGCATGCCCGCTGGCGACCAGGCCATGGACCTGGATCGTGATATTCAGGGGGCCACGGGCAATGTTGCCACCAATCAGGGGGCACTGGTATTGCTGCGCACCAGCCTTGAGCCCGGCGCCGAATGCCGTCAGCCAGGTGTCATCCGCTGTCGGCAGCGTCAGGGCCAGGGTGAAACCGGCGGGAGTGGCGCCCATGGCGGCCAGGTCACTGAGGTTCACCATGAGGGCGCGATAGCCCAGCAGATCGGCCGGTGCTCCCGGCGGAAAATGCACTCCTTCCACCAGCGAGTCCATGGAAACCGCCATGTCCATGCCATCCGGCACAGCCAGCAGTGCACAGTCATCGCCAATACCCAGGCGCACGCTGGCACCCGGCTCTGCGGCCAGGCCGGGTTGTCTGAAGATGTTGTTGATGATGTCGAATTCGGAAAGCATGGTGGTGCTTGTCCTAGGGACGCCTCAAGCGCCGGCGTTGATCTCGACGCTGCGCTGCTGGCGGGCCAGCTTGTCGAGCACGCCATTGACGTATTTGTGGCTTTCCGTGGCACCGAATTTCTTGGCCAGGTCCACACACTCGTTGATGACCACACGATAGGGAATATCGATGCGTTTCGTCAGTTCGTATGCCCCGATACGCAGGATGGACAGTTCAATCGGGTTCAGTTTCTGGATATCACGATCAAGGAAACCGGCAAAGGTACTGTCGAGTGCCTCCGTCGCACCGGCAATGCCGGTGAACACTTCATGAAAATAGGCCCAGTCAACCTTGCCGGTGTTGTCTGCCCGGTACTGGGCTTCGATGTCGTTGAGCGGATAGTCGGAAATCTGCCACTGGTATAGCGCCTGCACGAGAAAGCTGCGAGCTTTCTTGCGATGGGCAATGCGGGGTTGTTCGGGGCTGCTCGCCGGGTCAGTCATGTCAGGCTCCGGGCGCTCAGGAAAGGGTTTCAAGCTTGCGCATCAGGCTGACCATTTCCATGGCGGCCAGTGCCGCATCGGCCCCCTTGTTGCCGGCCTTGGTACCGGCCCGTTCAATGGCCTGCTCAATGGTGTCCACGGTCAGCACGCCGTTGATAACCGGCAAGCCGGTGGCCTGGGCAATATCGGCCAGCCCGCGCGCGCTTTCGTTGGACACGATTTCAAAATGGTAGGTACTGCCGCGAATGACGGCACCCAGGGCAATAACGGCATCAAAGGCACCCGAGTCAGCAGCCTTTTTAGCCGCCAGCGGCAACTCGAGTGCGCCAGGCACACGCATGACCGTGATATTGGCATCGCCAACACCGTGCTGCCTGAGGGCAGCGATCGCGCCGGACTCCAGACTGTCGACGATATAGCTGTTGAAGCGGGACACGACCAGCGCGTAGTTGGCGATTGTGCCGGCAAACTCACCAGACAGGATTTTCACGTTGTTCTCTCTTGTAGTAATCAGGTGTAGTCATCGGGGACCGTTTGCTTATCTCATTGGCCAAATCGTAATCTTCAAGCTCGTTCTAAGAAAAATAAGATGGGTAAACTGTCCCCGAATGATTAGCAGGGAATGTATTCAACCACTTCCAGATCAAAGCCGGAAATCGCATAGCGCGTCGGATAGCTCAGCAGACGCATCTTGCCGATACCGACATCGCGCAGAATCTGGGAGCCGGTGCCGACGTTCAGATAGACCCCGTGCGGTGCCGGTGCCGGCACATCCTGGTCGCTCAGTTTTTCAATCGTGGCCAGTCGTGACAGCACATCATCACTGCCTTTATCGCCGGCCAATACTACCACAACGCCTTTACCTTCCTCCTGAATGCGGGCCAGGGACTTGTGTAGCGACCAGCTCGGCTGCACCGGGTTTTCGATGCCAAGCAGGTCACGCACAGTATCAACTACCAGCACGCGGGCCAGGGTGGGTTCGTTCGCATCGATTTCGCCTTTTACCAGGGCCAGGTGAACCGGCCCGCCTTCCTTGATGAGGTCGCGATAACAGTAGATCCTAAACTCGCCAAATTCAGTCGGCATGGTGTGTTCGCGTATACGCTCGATGGTCTGTTCATTGGCAATACGGTAATGAATCAGGTCCATGATGGTGCCGATCTTCAGATCGTGTTCCCTGGCAAACTTGATGAGGTCGTCCTTGCGCGCCATAGAGCCGTCTTCGTTCATGATTTCGCAGATCGCCGAGGCCGGTGTCAGACCGGCCAGCTTGGCCAGGTCGCAGCCCGCCTCGGTATGCCCGGCGCGGCGCAACACGCCGCCATCGTTGGCCATGACGGGAAAAATATGCCCGGGCTGGATGATATCCTGGGGTTTCGCATCCGGGGCAACCGCCGCCTGGATGGTGCGGGCGCGATCCGCGGCAGAAATGCCGGTTGTGACCCCGGTGGAGGCCTCTATGGAAACGGTGAAGTTGCAGCCGAACGGGGTCTGACTGGTTTCCACCATCAGCGGCAACTGCAACTGGCGGCAACGTTCCCGGGTCAGGGTGAGGCAGATCAGGCCGCGGGCATAGCGGGCCATGAAATTGATGTCTTCAGGGCGCACCTTGTCTGCAGCAATGATGAGATCGCCTTCGTTTTCGCGATCCTCGTCATCCATCAGCACCACCATCTTGCCCTGGCGGAAATCCTCGATGATTTCTTTGATGCTGTTCAGAGACATGACGGGTTACTTGCCTGTGTCGGTAGACGGGTCGGCAAAGCCGCAACGCACCAACTGGTCCATGGTGACATTGGCCTGGCCGGTTCCTGCATCCCCGCCCATGAGGCGTTCCAGATAGCGCGCGATAAGGTCCACTTCCAGGTTCACGTTGCTGCCCGGCTGCAGATCGCCGAACGTGGTTTTTTCCGCGGTGTGCGGAATGATGTTGATGCCAAACGTGTCGGCATCAACACTGTTGACGGTCAGGCTGATGCCTTCAAGACACACCGACCCTTTAGCCGCGATGTATTTCATCAGGGTATGCGGTGCGCAAAACGTCAGGCGCTCGCTGCGTCCGTCAGGGGTGCGGCTGACCAGCTCGGCCAGGCCATCGACATGACCGCTGACCATATGGCCGCCAAAGCGGCTGGAGGGCTGCATGGCTTTTTCCAGGTTCACCCGGGCACCTTCTTTCAACGCACCAAAGGAAGTCAGCGACACGGTTTCGTTGGAGATGTCGACGCTGAAACTGGCAGGGGTAACCGTGACGGCTGTCAGGCAGACGCCGCTGACACAGATGCTGTCACCAATCCGCACATCGGCGAAATCCATCTCGGCGGATGTAATGACTGCGCGCAGGTCACCACCCACCTGTTCCAGGTGAGCGATATGGCCTGTTGCTTCGATAATGCCGGTAAACATGGAAAATCGGGTTCACTTTTTCACGAGGGAGCGCATTCTACAGTCTTTTCCCAGCATTGCCACGTCAACCATGGCCAGGCTCACATGCTCGGAGAGCGAGGTCATGCCGCGCAGATTGAACAGAGGCCGGGCCTCACTGCCGAGCAGTTTTGGGGCGATATACGTGATGACTTCATCGACCAGACCGGCATCCAGCATGGCCCCGGCCAGCTCCGCGCCGCTTTCCAGCAGGACATCGTTGCACTGGTAGTCACTGGCCAGCAGGCGCAGCAGTTGCGCCAGGTCGACACGACCTTCAGCATTGGCGCAGGACACAATTGCCACGTTGTCGTTATCGAGGAGTGACTTTTGATCAGCGAGACGTTGCAGGCTGGTGACCGCCGTGGCCAACACGACCTTGCCCGGCAGATGCAGGGTCTTGGCATCAGGCGTGATGCGCAGACAGGAGTCAACAATGACCCGGATTGGCTGTTCCACTCGGACCATCTGCAGGCGCGCATCCAGTCCCGGGTCATCTTTCAATACTGTTTCAATGCCCGTCATGACTGCACCGGAAGCGCTCCGCCATTTCTGCACATCATCACGCGCCTCAGGGCCGGTTATCCACTTGCTTTCCCCGCTGGCCATGGCAGTCCGGCCGTCCAGGCTCATGCCCATCTTGCAACGGACATAAGGCAGCCCATGGCGCATGCGCTTGATGAAGCCCAGGTTCAACGCCGCACATTCAGCTTCCATGACAGGCCCGTCAACCGTGATACCCGCCTCGACCATCCTGGCCAGGCCACTGCCTGATACCTGGGGATTGGGATCCACCATGCCATAGACCACCCGGGTGACACCGGCAGCAATGACGGCATCGCAACACGGTGCGGTTCGACCCATGTGTGAACAAGGCTCCAGGGTGACATAGAGTGTCGCGCCCTCGGCATCGGTTTTCTTCAGCGCCATGATTTCCGCATGGTCCTGCCCGGCCTGTTCGTGAAAGCCCTCGGCGATGATATGGCCATCACGCACTAGCACCGCACCCACGACCGGATTCGGCTTGGCCGTATACCTGCCAACTTCGGCAAGTGACAGGGCGCGCTGCATGTAGTGGTTATCAATCTGGGACATGGGTTTCTGCTTCAGGGCTTACCAGGGGCATCAGGGATCGCCACTCTGTCATGCTGACATCCCGGCCAGCCGGACATCAGGATCCGGTCTGCCCGCCTTCCTGGGTGATGCGGTCAATTTCTTCGCGGAATTCGTTGAGGTCCTTGAAGCTGCGGTAGACCGAGGCAAAGCGCACATAGGCGACTTCATCGAGGTTTTTCAACTCGTTCATGACTTTTTCCCCGACCATCTTGCTGGGCACTTCGCGTTCACCGGTGGCGCGCAGTTCATGTTTGACATGGGCAATGGAATTTTCCACCTGCTCCATGCTAACCGGACGTTTTTCCAGGGCCTTGAGAATACCGGCGCGCAGCTTGTCCTCGTTGAACGGCTCGCGGTTGCCGTTGCCCTTGATCAGGCGCGGCATGACCAGCTCGGCGGTTTCAAAGGTGGTAAAACGCTCCTCGCAGGTAATGCACTCGCGACGGCGACGCACCTGGTTGCCCTCGGCAACCAGGCGGGAGTCGATGACCTTGGTGTCTTCAGCGTCACAGAACGGACAGTGCATGGCGAGCAACCTGTTTTAGGCAATATAGTTAGGCAAAAGTATCCGGCAAGAAGAAAGCGGTATTACGCTTTAGCGTATACCGGGAAACGCTTGCACAACTCGAGCACCTTGCCTTTGACGGCTTCAATGACACGGTCATTGTTGATGTCATCGAGAATATCACACATCCAGTGCACCAATTGCGTGACCTCCTCTTCCTTGAAACCACGCGTGGTGGCGGCCGGACTGCCGACGCGGATACCACTGGTGACAAACGGCGGGCGCGGATCATTGGGCACAGCGTTCTTGTTCACGGTGATATTGGCGCGACCCAGGGCCTTGTCGGCTTCCTGCCCGGTCACGTCCTTGTCCACCAGGCTCAGCAGGAACAGGTGGTCATCGGTACCGCCGGACACAATCTGGTAGCCACGCTCAATGAAGGTGGCGGCCATGGCCTGGGAATTGAGCAGGGTCTGTTTCTGGTATGCGACAAATTCTTCTGACATGGCTTCCTTGAAACAGACCGCCTTGGCGGCGATGACGTGCATCAAGGGGCCACCCTGGCTTTCCGGAAACACGGAAAAATTCAGGCGCTTGCACAAGTCCTCATCATCGCCCTGGGCCAGGATGATGCCACCGCGCGGGCCGCGCAGGGTTTTGTGGGTTGTGCTGGTGATGACGTGGGCGATGTTGACCGGACTCGGATACACACCGGCGGCAATCAGGCCGGCCACGTGTGCCATGTCGACCACCAGGTAAGCGCCAACGGTGTCGGCGATGCTGCGCATTTTCTCCCAGTCGATGATCCGGGAATAGGCCGAGAAGCCGGCCCAGATCACTTTCGGCTTGTGCTGTTTGGCCAGGTCGACGACCTGGTCGTAATCGATCTCGCCGGTGTCTGCGTTCAGACCATACTGCACGGCGTTATAAATGCGGCCGGAAAAGCTGACGGAGGCGCCATGGGTGAGGTGACCACCATCCGCCAGGCTCATGCCCATGAAGGTGTCACCCGGCTGCATCAGCGCCATGTAAACCGCTGCATTGGCCTGGGAACCTGAGTGCGGCTGGACGTTGGCAAAGCCGGCCTTGAACAGGGTCTTGGCGCGCTCGATGGCCAGGTTCTCCACGACATCGACGTACTCACAACCACCGTAGTAACGCCTGCCTGGATAGCCTTCGGCATACTTGTTGGTCAGGATACTGCCCTGTGCTTCGAGCACGCGCGAACTGGTGTAGTTTTCCGACGCGATCAGTTCGATATGTTCTTCCTGGCGGCGGGCTTCATTTTCTATCGCTGACAACAGCTCGTCATCGAATCCGGCCAACTGCATTTGATCGTCCAGCATCTTTTTCCTCGGTAGTGCGTGGTGTACTATTGCGGCCCGCTATTCTATCGTAAAACGCGGCTTGCGTTCGCCTAAACCGATAATCCCTGATTATCCCTGATAAGGTCCCCTGATGGCTCAATTTGTATACACCATGAACCGCGTCGGCAAGGTCGTACCGCCCAAGCGCGAAATCCTCAAGGACATCTCCCTGTCCTTCTTTCCAGGCGCCAAAATCGGTGTTCTGGGCCTCAATGGTGCCGGCAAATCCACGCTCCTGCGCATCATGGCCGGGGTCGACAAGGACTTTCTCGGTGAAGCCCGTCCGCAGCCGGAACTGAAAGTCGGCTACCTGCCCCAGGAACCGGAACTGGATGAGAACAAGGATGTCCGAGGCAACGTCGAAGACGGTGTCCGTGAAATCAAGGACCTGGTGGACGAGTTCAATGCCATCAGCGACAAGTTCGCCGAACCGATGAGCGACGACGAAATGAACGCCCTGCTGGAACGCCAGGGAGAACTGCAGGGCCAGATCGATGCCACCGGTGGCTGGGATATAGAGCGCACCCTGAACATTGCCGCTGACGCCCTGCGCCTGCCGCCCTGGGATGCCGATGTCAGCAAACTGTCCGGCGGGGAAAAACGCCGTGTTGCCCTGTGCCGCCTGCTGTTGTCCAAACCCGACATGCTGCTGCTCGACGAGCCCACCAACCACCTCGATGCCCTAAGTGTGGCCTGGCTGGAGCGCTTCCTGCAGGAATATCCCGGTACCGTCGTGGCCATTACGCATGACCGTTATTTCCTGGATCACGCTGCCGGCTGGATTCTCGAGCTCGACCGTGGCCACGGCATCCCCTACGAAGGCAACTACAGCGACTGGCTGGAAGCCAAGGAAAAACGCCTGGAAGTGGAAGAGCGCCAGCAGGCATCCCTGGACAAGGCCATCAAGGCCGAACTGGAATGGGTGCGCCAAAACCCGAAGGGCCGCCAGGCCAAGAGCAAAGCCCGTCTCGCGCGTTTTGAAGAATTGAGTTCAAAAGAGTTCCAGACCCGCAACGAAACGCTGGAACTGTACATACCGCCCGGCCCGCGCCTGGGTGAAAAAGTCATTGAAGTGGACCACGTCAGCAAGGGCTTTGACGGTCGCATGCTGATCAGCGATCTCACCTTCAACATTCCCCGCGGCAGCATCGTGGGCATCATCGGCGGCAACGGCGCCGGCAAGACCACCTTCCTGCGCATGCTGGTCGGCAAGGAGCAGCCGGACAGCGGCGAAATCCGCATCGGCGAAACTGTCGACCTGGCCTATGTTGACCAGAGCCGCGATTCGCTGGAAGGCAGCAACACCGTATGGCAGGAAATCTCCGGCGGTGTCGACAACATGCAGATCGGCAATTACGAAATTGCCTCGCGCGCCTATGTCAGCCGCTTCAACTTCAAGGGTTCGGATCAGCAGAAATTCGTGAAGGACCTGTCCGGTGGTGAACGCAACCGTGTGCACCTGGCCAAGCTGCTCAAACGCGGCGCCAACGTCATCCTGCTGGACGAACCGACCAACGACCTCGACGTGGAAACCCTACGCGCCCTGGAAGAAGGCCTGCTCGCCTTCCCCGGCACCGTGATCGTGGTATCCCATGACCGCTGGTTCCTCGACCGCATTGCGACGCACATCCTGGCCTTTGAAGGCGACAGCGAGGTGGTGTTCCATGAAGGCAACTATTCGGATTACGAGGAAGACTTCAGGAAGCGTGGTGGTGAATCTGAGCCAACACGAATGAAGTACAAAAAGTTAGCCTAGAATCTCCTGCCAACAGTGACGTGTGTAGGTCGGCATAGCGCAGCGATAGCCGACATTGATAATTTATTGTCGGCAAACGACCCTGCGGGTCTATGCCGACCAAAGGCGTGACAGGGATCACCTGAAGATCAGTAAGACGTTATTCCTTGAGACTTTTCCGCAGCGCCGCCATACGCGACTTGTTCTCTGCCGGCGACAGCTGGCGACCGTTAGCCGGCAGAGATGTCGGCACCTCGATCACCATCTCTTCACCCGCCAGCACCCGCTGGCACAGCTTGCGGTAGTGGGCCTCGAACAACGGATAGATTCTGGCTTCGATGGTGTTTTCCAGTTCAAACCAGCCGGTGGCCTTGCCGGCAAAATACACCGCCGGGTGGGACCAGTTGAAAGCTGCTTTCGGATGGGGGGCGCAACAGGCCTGGACGTAGGCATCATGTGCCGCCGGCAGACCATATTCACTGAGCGCGTCTTCGCAGGCCTTGATGATGCCTGCCACACTGGGCAGGTACTGCTGGCTTTTCACAACCTGGCGCACGGCCTTGAGAATGAGTTCCGGTGCATACGGGGCGAGGCACTCCAGCCAGTACTTTTTCGCCACCCCCACACTGCCATCCTGGCTGTACGCCTTGTGGTACTGGTTATGGTAGGCCAGCTCCAGTTCGGCAAACACCTGGTTGATGACATCGACATGATCCACCCCTGCCCGGCTTTTTGCCGTGCGCTGGCCACGCACATCCTGGCCCGCTTTCGGGGTCAGTTGCGAGGTCACGCGCGTGGTCAGGGTATTGGCTTTTTTCATGGGAACGGCTGGAACTTTGACTTCAACAACGGGGCGATCAGACTATCAATAACAGGACGACTTTACTACGATTAGGTGCCACGAGACCCTGACAGACAACCGAAACAGAAGCGAACAACAATGAGCACCATGCAGGCCCTGCAATGGGACGGCAAGCAACTGGCAGTGCACGAAGTGCCAGTCCCGGTACCCGCAAAAGGGGAAGCGCTGGTGCGGGTCACGCGGGCGGGCATCTGCAATACCGATCTCGAAATCATTCGTGGCTACTACCCGTTCAGCGGCACGCTGGGCCATGAATTCACCGGAGTTGTCACCGAGGCCGAGGACAGCGGCCTGGTGGGCCAGCGTATCGTAGCTGACATCAACCACGCCTGTGGTGCCTGTGCGCAATGTCTGGCCGGCCATCCCCACCACTGCCAGCATCGCACCGCGCTGGGCATCAAAGGCCGTGATGGCGCCTTTGCCGAATACCTGGTGACACCCGTGGCCAACCTGGTTGCTGTACCGGACCAGGTCACCGATGCGCAGGCGGTGTTCGCCGAGCCTCTGGCTGCCGCCCTGGAAATCCAGGAACAGGTGAATTTCAGTACCGTTGCTGAAACTGCCGTGATTGGCGACGGCAAACTCGGCCTGCTGATTGCGCTCAGCCTTGCGCGATCCGGCATTCAGGTAACCCTCGTTGGCCACCATTGCGAACGCGCTGCCCTGCCCGGCTTCGCGGGCATTACCTACCTCGACACGAAGCCTGACCGGCAATTCCCGCTTGTGGTCGAAGCCACGGGCAGTCCCGACGGTTTTGCCGAGGCCGTGCAATTGACTGCGCCGCGCGGCACGCTGGTGCTGAAATCGACTTACAAGGATGCACTGACTTTCAACGCCGGTCCGGTCGTGGTCAATGAACTGACGCTGATCGGTTCCCGTTGTGGCCCGATGGACAGGGCCATGGCAATGATGGCCGCTGGCCGTATCGACCCGTCAGTGCTGGTGACGGAAACCTTCCCTCTTAATGAAGGCGTGGCGGCGGTTGCCCGGGCGGGCACCCAAGGTACGCTGAAGGTGCTGTTGTCACCCTGAGACGTCAGGAGGGGTGGTTAACCCTGATCAATGGCGCGATCTGTTTTGCGTGACCTGGCAGGAAACTTGTCATGGCGGGAAGGCAACTGGTTTACCGTCGCCGGGTTGGAGATGGCCGAATAACTGGTGACATTGTTGCGGCCTGTACGCTTGCATTCATGGAGCGCTTCATCGGCTTTTTTCAGCAACTCAAAGACATTACCGACTTCATCCGGATAGGTGGCTATACCGATACTGACCTTGGAGCTGATGCTCTGGCCATCGACCTCGAACGAGGTGTTCTCGATGGCGTTGCGCAGACGCTCACCGGTTTCCTTCGCGCGACTGGAGGGCCGCTGCGGCAGGAGAGCCACAAACTCGTCATCGCCATAACGACTGATGATGTCTGACGTGAGTAGGCAGTCCTCAATGGTGTTGGCGATGGAGATGGAGATGATCAGTTTGTCCCCGGCCTTGTGCCTTTACTTATCATTCACTGCCTTGAGGTTGTCAGCATCGAACATCATGACAGACAGGGGCTGGTTGTACTTCATCCCGACTTCAACAGCCTTGTTGAACATCGGGATGAAGGAGCGCTTGTTGAGCAGGCTGGTCATGTCATCAGTTTCAGACAAGGCCTTGAACATCCTATTGCCGTAATGCACATCCGAGGCCAGCAAGGTCGTGATGTAAGCCACCAACACAAACGGTGAGAAGTAAATCACCATCTGGCTGAAACCGGCCAGGTCGTGGACCAAGCCGTTCTGCAGTGCCAGGAAAATATAGAACAGGAAGATCAGGATGATCTCCAGGATAGTCGTCAACTTGTCCAGCGTGATCGAACTGGCAATGATGATCAGTAAGTAGGGGTTGAGCAGCGGGCTGTTGACATTGCCCGTGTTTCAGAACATCCAGGTGATGAAGGCAATCATGGCCCAGGTTTCGATGGCCAGCCTCCAAGAAGACTGCTGCGTGTCCAGGTTGATGTAATGGAAGCCGAGCACAAAAACCGCGTAGACCAGCATGGAGACGGTCATCATAAAGGGATTGGCAATTTCGGTACCGGGAACGACCTCATACAGGATGACCAGTATCAATAACAGAAATTCGATCTGTGTCAGACTGCGAGAAAATTCTTTCAGCTCGATTTGCTCAATATTCAGATCGAGCAAGGTTTACTTTTCATGCCTCTTCATCAAGGATTCTTTACCTGCCTGCTACCGGGCTATCAATACTACGGCCGTATTGGGAGTTACTGTTAGAGCATTGGATGATGTGTGCAAGCAACAGGGGTTTCAGTCCTTCGCAGCAGTTTCCCCAAGCAACTGATACGAGGCCCTAAATACTATCATTCATGGCTCCGTGCCACGATTTTGTCAGCAAAAACATGAATTTGGGCAGCTTTTGTAGCATTCTGGCAAGTTTCTAAAAAACGCTGCAGTGCTTACAAATAGGCACGCAAGCGAGCGGGGTAAACGCGGGTTTCAAGGGCCTGGCGGTATAGGGCAAGTTCTGTATCCAGGCAGGGACGCAACAACTGCAGTGCATCCTTTTCCAACACAGCAACCGGCAGGCCGTTTTCAAACAGGATGCGGTTTTTGGCCACTTGCGCAATCCGTCGTCCCGGCAGAATCACGCCGATGAGGTTCAGCGGATCAGTGGCATTGATCACTCGCCGCGTAACCCGGTTTTCAGCACGCTCCTGCAGGTCCCGGGCACAGGTACGCAGTGCCTTGACGGTTTCCGGCAGGGCAAACTGCTCACCGCCAATGCCCGCGATGAAACGGCCGCCCCGCAACTTGCCCTGCAGTTCCATGCGCCGCAGTTTGAGCAACAGGGCGCGCCAGGGTGGCGGCCGGTTTTCCTTTTCCAGCACCTTGCGAGTGATCACGCCCCAGCGTGCCAGGTATGTCCCGATCAGGACTTCCAGCAAATCATCATCGTCGGGGACCTGGTCAGCGGCAGGTCGGGCAATCAGCGTCCAGCGACCGGCGTCCTCGATTTCGTAGGGCGTGCGCCGGCGCCTGCCGGAGGGATCGTTGCGTTGCTTGCGATTGGTTGGCGACAGCAGCGCGCGCATGCCAGCGAAACTGTCACTGGTGACCATGCCCTGGCTGACCAGTTCCGCCAGCGCATTTTCGACCCGGGTCCGGATCAGGCCACTGGCACTGACAATATCCAGGAAGAAGCTGGCGCCATGCGCAGACAGCACCTGCCTGACCACGTCAGCATCACTGCTCAGTACGGGCGGCACATCATCATCCGCCTTGCCGGCCAGGGTCTGCCACAGTGATGTGTTGTAGCGCTGGATCAGGTTCAGGGGCGTGGTTTTGATCGGCCCGTTTTTCGGTTTCCGTACAGCGCTTTCCCCTTCATCGCGCCGCTCTGCCCGCCCCGCAGTCGAGGTAATGAATTTGCCCCACGTGATACGCCCGCTCAGGCACAGCATGTCCAGCCAGGCCGGGTCGTAACCGCCAAACCGGGTGGGCAGGATGTCACTTTCCCAGGCCGATGCCGGGGCACTGCAGCCGTCCAGGCGCTGCAGAATGCGCAGCAGTGTGTCGTGGGTGGCCGGTTGCGGCACGGTTTCACTGAGGTCACGGACCTCATGCTGGGTGAACAGGAATTCCATGTAGGTCTGCAGAGAGACCGGTTTGATGCTGTCGCGATGGGCATCGATGGTGTAGCGGTGAATGCGTTGCAGCAGGCGTCGTTCACACCATTCTTCGCCCAGTTCCCCGGCGTCTGGCACGGGCGCCGTGTAATGGCCGCGAAAGACAAAGCCTTCGGCCTGCAGGGCCGTCAGGGCAAAATCGATGTCGGACTGCGGCTGACCGGTATCACTGGCCATGCGTGCCGCTGTCACCGGCCCAAGCGCTTCCAGGCGACCCCGGACTAGTTCCCCCAGCACTTCCTGCGCCGAGAGTGGCTCATTGTTCATGACCTCGGGCAGGCTGACCTCGGGAGTGAACGTCGCGGCTTCACATAGCTGCCTGAACCAGGGCACGCGCTCGGCGGCAATCCAGAGTGTCGTCTCCGGCAGTGCCACCCTGGTCACGCGGCCGGCTGCCAGCAAGGGCTCTAGGTACACCTGGTAGCTTTCCCCTTCCGGCCCTTCCTGCATTTCAGCCAGAGTCATGAAACCCAGCACCAGCAGCGCATCGTGCAGTTCCTCGCTGGAGCGGATCCAAGGCCAGGCCTCCTCTCGCACCCGGTCGATGGCGGCCAGGTCGAGCACACTGAAGTCATCGGTTTCCGCCGGGTCGAGCCAGCTTCGATTGCGAATGGCATTGGTGCGCCGCTCTTCAAAAGGCGCATCGTCCAGGAAGGCATACGGTCGGGCATTGATGATTTCCTGGGCAAAGGGAGAGGGTTCACGCAGGTCCCGGGCGACCATTTCCAGTTCTTCCCCGGCCATCGCCGTGAGCAGGGTTTTCAGCTCCTCGATATCCATCGCTTCTGTCAGGCAATCATGGATGGTCTGCTGGACCAGCGGGTGGTCGGGAATCTCGCGGTTGCCGGTGAGGTTTTCCTGGCAGGCGAGCTGGTCAGGAAACACCTGAGCAATCAGGTCCTCTGCCTGCATGCGCTGGAACTGCGGCGGCACCCGCTTGCCATTGCGGTTGCGCTGGATCGCCAGCGAACGGGTGGCATTCCAGCGCCAGCGCGACTCGAACATGGGCGCATCCAGCAGGGCCTGGGTCAGCACATCCTGCACAGAGGCCGGGTTCAGGTATTTGAAAACATCCTTGACCTCGAAGCTGTGCACCGGCCCCAGTGAAATCACGATACTGTCCTCGTTGGCGGCCGCCTGCAGCTCGAAGTTGAAACTGCGGCAGAAGCGTTTGCGCAGGGCCAGGCCCCAGGCCCGGTTCATGCGGCTGCCAAAGGGCGAGTGAATCACCAGGTGCATGTCGCCCACTTCATCGAAGAAGCGTTCCATCACCACACAGTCGCGGCTCGGCATGACGCCCAGCGCTTCACTGCCGGCTTTGAGATATTGCACCAGCTGGTCTGCCGGGGAATGGGCCAGACCCACCTGTTCAGTGAGCCAGGCCATGGCGGCCTGGTCCGACTCGTCCAGCAAGGTGCGCAGGGTTTTGCGCAAACGGGAGACCGCTTCGGACAGCTCACGACTGCGCCCGGCACCTTCGCCAAACCAGAACGGCACGGTTGGCGGCTGGCCATCGGCATCGGCGACCCGGATTTTCAGGCCGTCCACGCGCAACATGCGCCAGCTGTGATGGCCCAGGGTAAAAATGTCACCAGGCAGGGATTCCAGAGCAAAGTCTTCGTTGAGACTGCCGACGACGATGTCTTCCGGATCGAGCACAACCTGGTATTCGAACATGTCGGGAATGGCGCCGCCGTTGGTCAGGGCGGTCAGCCGGGCCGATTTGCGCGGACGCACCCGGCCATTGATGCGATCGACATGCAGGAGTGCGCCGCTGCGACCGCGGCGCGAGCTGTAGCCTTCACCCAGCATTAGCACGAGCTGGTCGAATTCCTCGCGGGTGAGATCGCGATAGGACCAGGCACGGCTATACAGGCTGAACAGGTCATCAAGACACAGGCCTTCCTCGTCACCGTCATGGGCGCCGGCTTCGGCGACGATATGCTGGGACAGGATGTCCAGGGGTTTATCGGGAATGCAGAGTGCGTCCAGCTCGCCGCGATGCACGCTGTCGATCAGTGCCGTGCATTCCACCAGGTCATCGCGGGTCAGGGGAAACAGAATACCCTTGGGTACACCGCCGACCTGGTGACCACTGCGTCCAACTCGCTGGAGAAAGGCGGAAATGCTCTTGGGCGAGGAAAACTGCACCACCAGGTTGACCGAACCTATATCGATACCCAGTTCCATGGACGCCGTGGCTACCAGCACGCGCAACTGCCCGGCCTTGAGCTTCTGCTCTGCCTCGAATCGATGCTGCTTGCTCATGCTGCCGTGATGGGACGAAATGGCATCCTCGCCAATGCGCTCGCCCAGGGACAGGGCCAGGCGTTCCGCTAGGCGTCGCGTATTGACGAAAATCAGGGTGGTGTCATGGCTT
Organism: Pseudohongiellaceae bacterium; assembly: GCA_049446715.1. Classification (GTDB taxonomy): domain Bacteria; phylum Pseudomonadota; class Gammaproteobacteria; order Pseudomonadales; family Pseudohongiellaceae; genus Eutrophocola. Next base: position 42,812 of record JBMTQX010000010.1, on the reverse strand, counting down.
TCCACCAACGCGACCAGGCGTTCATACAGTTCCTCCCAGACTTCATTGCTCATCAGGGCGCTGAGCGGTGAGCCCGGTACTTCCAGGCTGATGTCGAGGGACTTGCGATGCCCACTGTCGACTATGACGCAGTCGGCTGAACCATCACGGCGCACCTGGTGCGAGCCCACCAGATAGCGGGCCACGGACTCTATCGGTTTCTGGGTGGCCGACAGGCCGATGCGCTGCAGCCGATTGCCGGTAAGCTGCTCGAGCCGCTCCACGGACAGCGCCAGGTGAGCACCACGCTTGTCACCGAGCATGGCATGGATTTCATCGATGATCAGGGTATCGGCAGCGGCGAGGATATTGCGCCCGCCCCTGCTGGTCAGCAGCAGGTACAGCGACTCCGGCGTGGTCACCAGGATATGCGGCGGGTTTTTCAGCATCTGCTGCCGTTCGTACTGGGAGGTATCACCGGTACGCACGGCCACGCGAATGTCGATGCCGGCATAACCCTGTTCACGCAGACGCTCACAAATGCCTTCCAGCGGCCCCTGCAGGTTGCGCTGAATGTCATTGCTCAGGGCTTTCAGTGGCGAGACATAAATGATTCGGGTGACAGCATCCAGGGTATTGGCCAGGGACGCCTGCACCAGACGATCAATGGCGACATAAAAAGCCGCGAGGGTTTTACCGCTGCCCGTGGGGGCGGCAATCAGGGTGTGCTTGCCAGACTGAATGGCAGGCCATGCCTCCTGCTGTGCCGGCGTGGGCTGGCCCAGGGTGTGTTCGAACCAGTCGCGGGTGACCGGATGGAAGCCTGAAAAATGCATGGCTGTTGGCTGTACTCTAGGTCTTGCTGTGAGTGAGGCTCGGGGATTATGAGTCAAGCTGTCTTGCGCGTTCGACGCGGGCGCTTACCACTAACAGATAAAGTGCCGACAAAATCGTGAACAACATGTGCGTGGCAATAACGCGGAAACCGGGCGTTTTGTGCAAACATTATGAAACATAACAAACGTTCTGAAAAATGGCTTTTATGCCTTTTACCAGCTTGTATAGTAGCCTGTCCTCACGTGTGAAACCAATGCTGGTCATCTGCTCGGGCTCATGGGTTTAAGTATCAAATACAAACTGTTTTTTGCCATTCTGTCCGCACACCTGATTGTGTACGTCGCGATGTACAGCATCGGTCGGTACAACTTTGACAGGGGATTCCTGGACTATATTTCACGTATCGAGGAACGCCAGGTACCGGCCCTCGTGGATGGCTTGCGCAACTTCTACAAGCACACCGGTTCGTGGGATCCCATCCGCAAGGATTTCAGCAAGTTCAGCGACCTGATCCGGGACAGTATCGAAAGCTCCGTGGAACCCGGTCTGAACATCAGCCAGCCCGGCATCCAGCAGCGGCCTTCACCCCTGCGCCAGCGCTTCTCGCCCAATGACTGGTATTACACCTCTGAATACTCGCCGGCGCGGCCTTACCTGGCGTTGCTGGAAGCGGACCAGACCATCATCTGGGGCAGCGCCGATGCCATGCCTGAAGCCAACCTGCATGAAATCGTGGTGGACGGCGGGATCGTCGGTTACCTCGCGGTCACTAGCCGCCAGGTGCTGTCAGAACAGGCCGACATTCTGTTCAGCGAACAGCAGCGCAACACCTTTTTCCTGTTCGCCTTGTTCTTGGGGGTGATCTCGGCACTGATCGCTTTTCCGCTGTCCACGTTCATGGTCCGCCCCATCAAGAACATCGTCCAGGGTACCCGCGCACTGGCCAACGGCGATTACACGACCCGTATTCCCGTCCGCGGCTCCGATGAACTCACCCGCCTGTCCGTGGATTTCAATTCCCTGGCCGACACCCTGGACCAGAACCGCCGCGCGCGGCAGCAGTGGATCGCCGACATCTCCCATGAACTGCGCACGCCCCTGGCCATTCTCCAGGGCGAGCTGGAATCCCTGCAGGACGGCATCCGCCCGATGACACCGGAAACCATCAACTCGCTGCATCACGAGGTCGTTCACCTGAACGCCCTCGTCAACGACCTGCACGAGTTGTCCATGTCCGACCAGGGAGCTTTGATTTACCAGAAGGATCGCATCAACCTGCATGACGTATTCGAGCACTCCTGCGACATGAACCGGCACCTGCTGGAAAAACACAACATCAGCCTGTCGCTGAACGTGTATACAGTGTCGCCCAACAACATGATTCCGATTCTGGGTGACGAAAACCGCCTCATCCAGTTGTTCGACAATCTGTTCACCAATACCTGTCGCTACACGGACGATGGCGGCGACCTGACCATCAATATCACCCGCCGCGGCAACTTTGTCGTGATCGAATGGTTTGATTCGGAGCCAGGTGTCACCGATGAGGATCTTAGCCACCTGTTCGACCGTCTCTACCGCGTCGACAGCTCGCGCAACCGTTCCCATGGCGGTTCGGGTCTGGGCCTGGCGATCTGCAAGAACATCGTGGAAGCCCATGACGGCACCATTCGCGGCGAGCATTCCAGTCTCGGTGGCCTAAAACTGGTTATCCAGTTCCCCTGCCTGCCGGCCTGATCTCCTGAAACCAGCTCACCGCGATAAGACAAAACCCGGCAAATTCACCGATGAGCATTTGCCGGGTGCTTTTTCCCGAATTAGACTAGCCTTCTGAGTTATAGAGGTACCCGGATTATGAGTCAGCATGTATTAATCGTAGAAGACGAGGTGAAGATTGCCTCTCTGCTGAAAGACTACCTGGTTCAAAGTGGTTTTGAAGTCGATGTCCTGCACAACGGCTCTGAAGTCGACCCATGGCTCGGGGAAAACAACACCAGCCTGATCCTCCTCGACCTGATGCTGCCAGGCAAACCTGGCGTGGAGATCTGCAAGGATGTGCGCAAGGAATCCAGCCTGCCGATCATCATGATTACCGCCAAGGTGGAGGAGATCGACCGCTTGCTGGGGCTGGAACTGGGTGCCGATGACTACATCTGCAAGCCGTTCAGTCCGCGCGAAGTCGTGGCCCGGGTCAAGGCCGTGTTACGCCGCTCCGAAAGCTCGGAAAAACTGTCCGAAAAAGGGCTTGTGCTCGACACTGATACCTACAAGGCCACCATCAACGGCCAGGACCTGAACCTGACTGCCGTGGAATTCCAGTTGCTGAAAGTGTTGTCCGATCAGCCCGGTCGAATCTTTTCGCGGAGTGTACTGGTCGACAAGATCTACAACGACGGGCGTGTCGTCAGCGACCGCACTATCGACAGCCACATCAAGAAACTGCGCAAGAAGATTGCGGAAAAGCTGCCGGACGTGGAGCTCATCCATTCGCTTTATGCCGTCGGCTACAAGTTTGAGTGGCAATAACCGCCACGTTTGCGAACGAGCCTTACATCACCATGATCGTCAATTACTGTCGTCACTTTCTCAATGTCTATGCCAGCATGACGCTGGCGCTCGGTCTTGTCTGCGCTGTGCAGGCACAGGATGCCCCCCAACAGTCCTTTGCTGAATGGTTGGAGGATCTGCGTAATGAAGCATTGCAGGCAGGCATCAGTCCGGCCACCATCGAGGCCTCTTTCGCCACGGTGCAGGAACCGATTCCCCGGGTACTGGAACTGGACCGCAGCCAGCCGGAGTTTGTCCAGACGTTTGCCGGTTACATGAACAATCGCCTCAGTGATGCGCGCATCGCCCGCGGCCAGCGCCTGCTGGAAGAGTACAGCGACCTATTCAGCCGCATTCAGGCCGAATACGGTGTGCAACCGCATTATCTGGTCTCGTTCTGGGCGCTAGAAAGCAACTTTGGCGATTTCACCGGTGGCTTTTCCGTCATCAACACCCTGGCCACGCTCGCTTATGATCCGCGCCGCAGCGATTTTTTCCGCAGTGAACTGCTAACCGCCCTGAAGATCGTCGACCAGGGTCATATTGCCGCTGACCAGATGACCGGCTCATGGGCCGGCGCCATGGGGCAATGCCAGTTCATGCCTTCGACTTTCTATGGCTATGCCAAAGACGGCGATGGCGATGGCCGCATCGATATCTGGAACAGCGTGGCTGACGTCATGACCTCTGCCGCCAATTACCTGTCCCAGAACGGCTGGCAGGGCGATGAGCGCTGGGGCCGGGAAGTGATCCTACCGGAAAATTTCGACTTTACGCAGTCCGGTACCACCGTGCGTAAAACCGTGACCGAGTGGAACCGCCTAGGCGTTAAGCGCGTCGACGGATCACCACTGGGCAATGCCGACATGCAGGGTTCCATTGTGCTTCCGGCCGGTGCCAGCGGTCCGGCCTTCCTGGCCTACCAGAATTACCGCACCACCATGGTCTGGAACCGCTCCACGTTCTATGCCATTTCTGTCGGCCACCTGGCCGATCGCTTTGTCGGCGGTGGTCCCATCGTCAACATGCCGTCCGATGAAGAGCGTCCGCTGAGCCGGTCAGAAGTGATCGAGTTGCAGACACTGCTCAATGAAAACGGCTTCAATACCGGCACCCCGGACGGCATCACCGGTTCCATGACCCGCGCCGCCGTGCGAGCTTTCCAGGCTTCCGCCGGACTGCCCACCGACGGCTACGCCAACGTCGAGTTACTGGAACAGCTAAGAACCCTGTAATCGACATCGAAGTCTGCAGGTCGGCATAGGCGCGTGCGCCGTTTGCCGACATGTCTTTCCTGGCCCCCAATCCAATAAACAACACGTATGAGTCGCTGCGATTCCCAATGCATCATGTCATGGCGTAAATCGGGTTTTATCGGGGAATGGCGGTGTCGGCAAACGGCGCACGCGCCTATGCCGACCTACTACGACAACTTGACCGGCGACAGCACGGCGAACGGAGTTCGCCCAACAAAGTGTAAATTTTGGTAGCGTCGCGAGCGAAGGCAGATCGAGGCAAAAAATTTTGCCGGAGGTCGGGCACAGTGCTGTAGCACGGGCCCGTGCCCCGGAAAATTTTTTAACGAAGAGCTGCCGAGCGCAGCAGCTACTTGGGAAGTGAATTAACGGCCGCAAATGGCTAGCCGTTGGATCGGGCCTCTTCGATGAGATCGATCAACGCTCCTGGACTCTGCGGATTAGAAACAATGCGGCCGTTGATGAACAGCGTCGGCGTGCTGCGGACGCCGGCGCGGACACCGCCCTGCTGGTCCGACACAATCTTGGCGCGCACGGAATCGCGCTCGATGTCGGCATGCAATTGCGTCAGGTCCAGGCCAATCTCTTCGGCCAGGGCATCAAACAACAGGGTCGGGTCTTCCACAAAACTCCAGCCCTGCTGGTTGCGGAACAGCATGTCATGCATTTCCCAGAACTTGCCCTGCAGACCTGCTGCCTCGGCAAAGCGAGCCGCCTGGAATGAAAAGCGATGCGTGTCCAGCGGGAAGTAGCGATAGACCAGCCGGACATCATCTTCAATACGCGGCCAGGCACGGGCTATCACATCAAATTCGGTCAGACAGGCCGGGCACTGGAAGTCGGCATACACGGTCAGTGTCACCGGGGCATTCGGGTTGCCACGCACGTGGTCTGCTTCACCGATAGTATCCGGCGGCAGGGCCGGCGGACCGGTGAACAGGCCCTGGTACAGCACTACCAGAACCAGTGGGGTCAGGATGACCGCCCCGATACGCACCATGAGCGCATTGCGCTTTTCCCGGCGTTTCGCGACGGCCTGTTTTTCTTCCTTGATCTTGCGTTGTTCTTCTTTCTTGGACATAGCGTTTACAGTGATCGAGTGGTTACACGGAAGCTCGGCCATCATCGCCCACACCGTATTTTACGATAATGGCGATGGCGCTGAGCACAACCGTACCGGCAATGATATAGCCGATATTGAACAGGCTGCCATTGGCCGTGGCGATGATGCCATAGCCGACAGCACCGGTGAACAGGGCGTAGTAGATGAATACCATCAGGGTCTTGCGGATCACTTCACCCTCACGGCCGACCAGGCCGACTACCGCTGATGCCGCTACGACGTTGTGGACACAGATGGTGTTGCCGGCAGCGCCGCCAACGGCCTGCAGGGCCACTATCCAGGTCGGGTCGGCACCGATGCGTTCACCGACACCAAACTGGAACAGCGAAAACATCATGTTGCTGACGGTATTACTGCCGGCGACGAAGGCGCCCATGCCGCCGATGAAGGTGGAGAAGAACGGCCAGGCATTGCCAGCTAGGGCGGCCACGCCTTCGGCCAGTTCAATTGGCATCTGCTGGTAACCGGCAGCACCGCCATCGGAGTTCAGGAATACCTGCACCATCGGCACGGTGAAGACCAGGGCAGAGCCGGCGGACAACATGGTCTTGCCGGATGTCTTCCAGGCGTTGGCGTAGGACTTACCGTCCATGCCGTGCAGGAAGAAGGTAATGATCGAGACCGTGATAAACAGCGCTGCCGGTGAATACAGCAGCTGCACCGACTGACCGAGGGTTGTGCCAAAGATATTGCTGAAGGTCATGGTCACGGCCGCGCTGCGCACCAGGTCGAGGAACGGCAGTTGCGGCAGACGGGTCATGATCAGCAGGGCCGCGACAATCACGTAGGGGATCCAGGCCTTGACCAGACTCATGACCGGCCCCTCGAAGGTTTTCTCTTTCATTTCCACCTGGCCTACCCAGTGGGACTCCCAGTCGCTGCGTTCCGGAAACACCCAGATCTCGTCTTCTTTTGGCATCAGGAAACCTTGCCTGGCTGCGGTCACGACAATGGCCAGACCGATCAGGCCGCCAAACAGTGACGGAAATTCCGGGCCCAAGTAGCGCGCGACCAGCACGTAGGGGATGGTCATGGAAAACGCTGCAAACAGCGCAAACTTCCAGATTTTCAGACCTTCGACGAAGGACCTGTTTTTGCCGAAGAACTGAGTCATGACTGCCACGAGAATCAGCGGAATGAAGGTCCCGGCAATGGCATGCAGAAATGCGACCTTGGCGGCAATGTAGGCCACCAGGTCCAGGTACTCCATGCCCTGCTGTGCAGCAAAGGCGAGCACACTGCTGTCATCCGCCAGCCCGGTGGCGACACCGGTCAGCATCGGTGTGCCGAGGGCACCGAATGACACCGGTGTACTCTGGATGATCATGCCAGACACCACCGCCGCCATGGCCGGGAAGCCCAGGCCGACCATCAGCGGTACCGCTACCGCCGCCGGGGTACCAAAACCGGCAGAGCCCTCAATAAAGGACCCGAACAGCCAGGCAATGATGATGACCTGTATACGGCGATCCGGCGTAATATCGGAAAAGCCCTTGCGAATACTCTGGATGGCCCCGCTTTCAATGAGGGTGTTCAGGAGCAGGATGGCACCGAAAATAATGTAGATCAGTTCGATGGCATCGATCAGCCCGTTGACCGAGGCGGCCATCACCCGCACAAACGGGACCTGCCAGATGAACAGGGCGAGCAGGACGGCCACGATGTAGCAGATCGGCATGGCGCGGCTGGCGGGCCAGCGCAACATGACCAGGAACACGGCAACCGAAATGATGGGTAAGAGGGAGAGTATTGCCAGAACACCGTTGGACATAACAGATCCTTACTTCTTGGACGCTTTTTGTTTCAGGGTAATTAACGTGGTTTCAGGGGGTATCGGCTGCCCGGTGCTCGCTGGCGTTTCTCAATTTATGTCAGCGCTGTGCGCGTTTTATTATCAAGAGCTCTCGCTGAGGCCCATCGCGTGGCACGGGTATCGGACGCACGAAAGCGTCACAGGATAATGCAGCAACCCGGGCAGTACAAGGATGGAAAAGCCCGGCAATTCCTTGGTTTACGTGACGCTGTCCGGCGTCACGCAGAAATTGTCATTGCCTGCACATTCGCCGCATTGCCCCTTCTTTTATTAGCATTCTGGACAGCGTGATTGCTATAATGCGCGCCCGCATTTCCGGCCCGGCCGGGAATTCGGCTGGTAACCGTCGGGGCGGCCGATCACAGGTCCTGGTATTCATTCCCCACCGTTTGAATATGCTGTCTGGCGCCAGGGGGAGAGCGTTTCCCGGGCAAGCCTGACCGACAGTCCGTTTTCCAAACACAAGAACACACTGCACATGAGCGTTGAGACACAAACACCAGTCGTAAATTCCGATTCCGTCGGCGACGCTGCCAACGCGGTGGCCAATACCGTTGAAAGCATCGTCGTCCGTTTTGCCGGTGACTCCGGCGATGGCATGCAGCTCACCGGCGCCAACTTTACCGACGATACCGCACTGTTCGGCAACGATCTGTCCACGTTTCCGGACTTTCCGGCAGAAATTCGTGCCCCGGCCGGCTCCACTTTCGGTGTTTCCGCTTTCCAGATTTACTTCGGCGCCGACGAAATCACCACGTCCGGTGACGCCATCGACGTGCTGGTGGCCATGAATCCGGCCGCCCTGGTCACCAACCTCAGCGAAGTGGTCCCCGGCGGCCTGATCGTCGTCGACACCGGCGCTTTCAACGAGAAAAACCTCAACAAGGCCAAGTATGACGTCAATCCTCTCGAGGACGGGACGCTGGATGCCTACCGGGTACTGGAAATCGATATCCAGAGCCAGGTGATTGCCGCCGTTGAACCCTTCAACCTGGGCCACAAAAACTCCTTGCGCTGCAAGAACATGTGGACCCTGGGGCTGGTCCTGTGGCTGTTTGGCCGTGACAAGGAAGCCACTGTCGAAAACCTGCAGAAGAAATTTGCCGGCAAGCCTGATATCGCCGGTGCCAACATCGCCGCGCTCAATGCCGGTCACGCCTACGGCGAAACTGCCGAGCTGCCCAGCGGCATCGAAGTGTACAAGGTCCCGCGCGCCACCATGCCGCCGGGCACCTATCGCGACATCAACGGCACCACTGGCCTGGCCTGGGGCCTGCTGGCTGGCGGCCAGCTGGCGAACATCGACATCCTGTTTGCCTCCTACCCGATTACCCCGGCATCGAGCCTGTTGCACACCCTGGCCCAGCGCAAGGAATTCAACGTCACCACCTTCCAGGCGGAAGACGAAATTGCCGCGGTCTGTGCCGCCATTGGTGCTTCCTTTGCGGGCAGTCTGGGTGTCACGTCCAGCGCCGGCCCGGGTATCGCGCTGAAGATGGAAGCCATTTCGCTGGCGGTATCTGCCGAGCTGCCTCTGCTGGTGATCAATACCCAGCGTGGTGGTCCGTCCACAGGCCTGCCCACCAAGACCGAACAGTCCGACCTGCTGCAGGCCGTTTACGGCCGTCATGGCGACACACCGATGCCGGTGATTGCGGCAAGTTCATCGGCAGACTGTTTTGAAGTTGCCATCGAGGCCGTGCGCCTGGCCACCAAGTACATGACGCCGGTCATGCTGCTGTCAGACGGCTATATTGCCAATGCCTCGGAGCCCTGGATGATCCCGGACCTGGCAGATTTCACACCCTTCCCGGTCACCTTCCATACCGACCCGGAAAATTTCCGCCCTTCGATACGGGATCCGCAGTCACTGGCCCGTGTCTGGGCCAAACCGGGTACGCCCGGTCTGGAACATCGTATTGGCGGAATCGAGAAGAGCTACGATACCGGCAACATCTCTTACGATCCGGACAACCACCAGAAGATGACCGACACCCGCAAGAACAAGGTGGCAGGTATCAGTGCCGACATTCCGGCACAGGAAGTGGTCATGGGCAACACCAGCGGCAAGCTGGCGGTAGTCGGCTGGGGTTCCACCTATGGTGCCATTCACCAGGGCGTGAAACGCTGCCGGCAGGAAGGCCTGGATGTGTCCCACATCCATATTCGCTACATGTGGCCCTTCCCCGCTAACCTGAAAGCCCTTCTGTCCGGGTTTGACAAGGTGCTTGTACCCGAAATGAACACCGGGCAGCTGGTGAAGATACTGCGCTCCGAATACCTGATCGATGCCAGGGGCCTGAACAAGGTTTCCGGCCAGCCGTTCAAGATTCGCGAGATCGTGAATGCGATCAAGGCGGAGCTGGCAGGCTAACGCCAGGCCATCCATTTAACCCGCAACTAACGGACGATACGGAAACCTCAACATGAACCAGGCCGTCAACAAGTTGACCATCGACGATTTTTCCTCGGACCAGGAAGTACGCTGGTGTCCGGGTTGTGGTGACTACGCCATTCTGAAAACCATTCAGAAACTCATGCCTGAACTCGACCGGCCGCGTGAAAGCCAGGTCTTTATTTCCGGTATCGGCTGCTCCTCCCGTTTTCCGTATTACATGAACACCTATGGTTTCCATACCATTCACGGTCGCGCCCCATCCATTGCCACCGGCGTCAAACTGGCTAACCCGGCCCTGGATGTCTGGGTCATTACCGGTGATGGCGATGCCCTGAGTATCGGCGGCAATCACACCATGCATGCCCTGCGCCGCAACGTTGATCTGAACATTCTGTTGTTCAACAATGAGATCTACGGCCTGACCAAGGGCCAGTATTCACCGACATCCAAAGTCGGTACGCGATCCCCATCGACACCGGAAGGCTCCGTTGATCGCCCGTTGTCCCCGTGCGGTATTGCCCTGGGTGCCGGCGCCCCCTTCGTGGCCCGCTCCATCGATACCGAAATGAAACATCTCAGCGCCGTGATCACCGAAGCGCATGCGCATCAGGGTGCCTCGTTTGTCGAAATCCTGCAGAACTGCCCGATCTACAACGACGGCATTTTCGAACAGGTTAAGGACAAGAAGATCGCACCGGACTTCCGCATCGAGGTCGAACATGGCAAACCCTTGCTGTTCGGCAAGGAAAAGAACAAGGGCATTGCCTTGAACCGCGAATCGCTCAGCCTGGAAGTGGTCACGCTGGGTGAAGGTGCCGAACTGGACGACATCCTGGTGCATGACCAGACCAACCTGGCCCAGGCACAACTCCTTGCCGCCATGCATGGCCCCGATTTTCCGGTGGCCGTCGGCATCATCTACTTCAAGCCGGTAACAGCCTACGTTAGCGATCTGCTTGAACAGCGCCTGCAGCTGCGTGAAAAACGCGGAGGCGGTGATCTCGCCAAGCTGCTGCACTCCGGTCATACCTGGACGGTCGAATAATCCGAACCCGGCTCCTCCCGCCTGCCTGAATATCCGCCCGGCACTGATTCCCAAAAGCATCGGCACGCCGTCGGCCGGCATTTTTCACGCCGCCAGGCAGGGGTTTCAGAGCCGTACAAATTTTAATCAATTAAGTCTCTTTTCAGGACTTAAATTTACGAATTTTGGCTCTTCTTTTTCTTTTTGAATCAGTAAGATATCGGCGAAAAGATAAGTATTTTAAAGCTTGCACTGTTTGGCCGAGTTGACTATCATCATATTCTTACCTGACGACGTTATTCGTGATCATGAAAAGGGGACGTCAAGGGTAAACGGTAGTTAATACAAGGGGGTTCTCATACTGCTTAACCGGGCCGAATTGCGTTCTGGCTTTGCTGTGTTTGATCGATATCCCAGTTCTCTCCACTAACGAGTCATATGCTTTGCTGTGCGGGCATGCCCGCTCGGCATACTCTTGATTAGTGGTTTTGCACGTAAATTTTGTCATGCATTCAAATCCAATAAAGGGGAATTACATGAAAAAGTCTGTCGAATTGAGCTACAAAAAGCTCGCCACGGCTGTCGCCTTTGCCGCTGCCGCGACGACCTCATCAAGTGCCTTGATGGCCCAGCAGGAAATTGAAGAAATCCAGGTCACCGGTTCTTTCATTTCACGTCCTGCTGACAGGCCCCAGCCTGTATCTGTTATGGACAACGAAGAATTCACCAATCAGCAGCGTGTTTCCATCGTGGAAGCGGTTCGCGACATGCCGCAGATCTCCAGTGCCAACACCACCAACAACTGGACCAACTCCACCAACAGCATCAACCTGCGTGGCCTGGGTGCCCGCTCTACCCTGGTCCTGTTGAACGGCCAGCGTATGACCATCGACGCCAACGCCGGTTCCCAGGTTGACGTTAACAACCTGGCGCCTTCCATCATGGTTGAGCGTATGGAACTGGTACTGGACGGTGCTTCCGCCCTCTACGGTTCTGACGCGGTTGCCGGTGTGGCTAACTTTATTACCCGTAATAACTTTGAAGGTGCCGAGTTCCGCATCTCTTCCCAGCACGCTGAAGCCCAGTCTTCCGTACCGGAAGTTGTGGTTGCTGGTATCTTCGGTGTTCAGGGTGCCGACACCGGTGTCGTATTCTCCATGGAATACATGAACCGCGCCGAGGCCATGAACGTCGCTGACATCCGCAGCGCCGATCGTCGCCAGAAAGGCCTTGTTACTGCCCTCTACAACCCCGGCACTTTCGGTGGCGGCAGCCTAAAGGGCGGCTGGTTCCCTGACCCGCTGTGTGGCGACTCCTCCATCGGTGGCGACGGCACCGACAGCATCACCAACCCGGCTGGTGCTCGCAACCATGGTAGTGATGGTACGAAGCGCAGCTTTGACCCGTTCTGCCGCGGTTCACTGACTCACGCCCGTTCACTGATTCCTGAAATGTCCCGTCTGACTGGTTTCAGTGTCATGACCCACCAGTTCAACACTGACTGGGTTAACACACTGACCATCGAAGGCGGCTTTGCCCGTGAAGAAGTGAGCGCTGGTTACGGTACTGGTGTACCCCTGCTGGCCCTGCCTTCTGTTGGCGCCATTCTGCCGGCCACCAACCCGGGTGTCATTGAAGCCAACCGTGTCGCTGGCGATGCCTTCCCGCTACAGGACTACCGCAGCATCTTTACCCGCCAGGTGTCGCCGGTTGAAGGCGACCTGGACTCCACAGCTGCTCAGTACACCTACCGCGCTGCCGCTACGCTTGACGGTCAGTTCGGTGACAGCGCCTGGGACTGGCGTGTAAACACCACTTACTCCCAGAACGATCAGATCGACGAAACCGTGGACACCATCACCGAGCGTTATGCGCGTGCCATCCAGGGTTACGGCGGTCCTGACTGTAAATTCAACCCCATCCTTGGCGCTGCCAACGATCCCACTGTAGGCGCTGGTGTCGGTAACTGTATGTACTGGAACCCGATGGCCAACCGCCTGATCGCCAAACCTGGTGATGCGTTCTACAACGATCCGGTCCTGCTGGAGTGGATGCAGTTTGGTCCGAAGACTTTCGGTGCCGCTGAACTGATGACTGTCGAAGCTGTGACCACTGGCGAGCTGTTTGAAATGGCAGGCGGCGCGACTGGTCTGGCTGTTGGTTACCAGTATCGTAAGCAGAACCTGGCCATCAACTACGGCCCGATCGCTAAAGACGGTGGTTTCGGCTTCTCTCCTGAAGTACTGGCGGAGTGGGATTCTCAGCGTGAAACGGACGCCGTGTTTGCGGAAATGGTCATGTTCCCGACTGACACCTTGGAAGTTGGTCTTGCAGCCCGTTGGGAAGACACTGAAGGCACCAGCTCCACTGAGCCGAAAATCAGCGCCCTGTGGACTCCGACCGACAACCTGTTCGTGCGTGCCAGCGCCGGTTCATCTTTCCGCCTGGCCTCTGAAAACAACGTAAACGGTATCAGCTCCGGTGCAGTGAGCCGTGCCACCATCGGTGGTGAGGTCACTCAGGCTACCGGTCGTGCCGTTGGTAACCCGAACCTAGAGCCGGAAGAGTCCGACAACTGGACGCTGGGTTTCACCTGGGACGTCAACGACAGCCTGACTATCGAAGCCACCTGGTGGGATTACGAGTTCACCAACCTGGTAACCAACACCGATCCCGACCAGACCCTGCGTGCCGATATGGCTGATGGTTTCGTTACCGACACCTATTCGCATCCGCTGTTCCCGGGTCGTCCGAATGAGGTCTGTGAAATCACCGGCCGCTGGGCAGGTCTTGGCTCCGGCCAGCCGCTGCCGGCGGGCTGTATGACCGGTTTCGACATTCGTCTGTTCCAGTCAAGCTTCATCAACCAGAACTCCGTTTCCACCAATGGTCTGGACTTCTCCGTTGACTACAACTTCAACCTCATGGGCGGCGAAGCCGGCCTAATGCTGGCAGGTGCCTATGTGAATGAATATGCAGGCACCAACCAGCAGGGTCAGTTGCAGGATGTTGCCGGTACTGACGGCTTTAACGTCGCTGGTGTGGGCACCAACCCGCAGCTGCGTGCCAACCTGATTGCTGATTACCGCACTGGTAACCACTATCTGCGCGGCACCGTACGTTATGTTGACGGTACTGAAATTACCAACCCCGATCCGTTGCAGAGCCGCTCTTCCGAGTCGTCTTTCACAACGCTCGACCTGGTATATACCTACACCCTGCCTGTTGACGGTCAGAGCACTGCGACACTGGCGATCCTGAACGCCGGTGACCGCGAGCCGCCTCTGTCAGCCAATGGCCTGGTTACCAGTAACACTGGTACCTATGAAGCACGTGGTCGTATGATTCGTGCTGGCTTGAACTGGTCTTTCTAAGCCATTACCAGCAAGCACAAAAAAACCCGCCTGGCGACAGGCGGGTTTTTTTTATGGCCGTAAAAAAATTATTTACTCAACACGGGTGACACGGATTTTCCGGTTGTTGGAACCATTACCCAGCATAAATGAGTTGAACATGCCGCGCTCGATCGTGTAGCGCTCGCCTTCCCGGATACGGTAATCCTCCGTGCCGACCTGGCGCCAAACCTGGCCGTTCGCGAATTCGATAGTCCATCCGGTCAGGTCAGTGTGTTTGGCCGAGGCCACGACAAAGGTCCTGGTGGCATTGCTGTCCCTGTCCGCGTTCTTGACCTCGAGACCGAAGTCATCGGACGATTCGACAGCAGGTGTCTGGGCGCCGGACTCCTGCGAAGCGACAGGCCTGGGTGCACGGGGCAAACGCACGACAGGCAAATCAGACGTCGCCGGGCCGCGCTGCATCACCTCGTCATAGCAGGTGAGACGCTCAACACTGTCGGTGATCTGCGCACAATCCACCATGTTGCTGTCCGCCGCGAACCCAAAGGCTGGCAGCAATAGTACGACCGGGAAGAGGAAAGCTCCCCGCTTATTGTTCTGTGTCATTTTTTGCATACTTGCTTTGTGTCGTGAAAGTGCTTCTGCTTCTGCAACATTTGCCTGCAGTCTGAAAGCACGCTCACGCTTTGTTGGTCGATGACTTTAGAGGCGTCTACTTATATGGAGTTTATATGGAGTTATACGGAGTCGCCTTCATGATGGAAAAACGGTTCAGTCCTGCTTGGTTCTGTTGAGTTCCATGAACTCCTGGGTCTGCGTGGAAAACTCTTCACGCTGAGCCCTTGTCATACACACTTCGCGCCGAAAATTGGAGCCCGTGACCTGTTCGCGACGACAAATCATCTCATTCGGATCGGGTTCCGAGCCGCTGTCCTGGGCAAGATTTTCCGGCTCACCCGGATTTGTTACGGCCGCATTTTCAGCATCATTCTGGGTCGCGCAACCGACCAGAAAAAATAGCGCTAAACTTATGAAAATATTGGTAAATTTGTACACTTTCACCCCTTTTTTGTGCAAATTTCGTGAATTTTGGAAAGGCGAGGATACCTGCACTGTATTTCATTTACCAGATTTTAGTACACTGACATCTGTGCTGAAAATAAGCCAAAAATCAATTACCCTGTCTTCAGCCAGCGTTAATCAACACTGTAAAAAATAACATCAGTAAACTCGCGACTGCGAAACTGAACCATTTAAAGTGACCTGGCACGACCAGACCTCACACCAGGAGATTTTATGCTTACCCGAATTTTTGTCCTTGCTGCCTTCATCAGCCTATCATTGCCGGCCTCATCACAAACCGGACACCCTGCCAAGGGTTCCTGGTCTGGTGAACTGACGCCGTTTACGGCAGAAGAATCGGAGCGCATTCGCCTGCTGATTGATGCCAGGAACGGTGAGCTTTCCGGCTCCATCAATCCGGGTCGCCGTGGTGTCGAAATGAGCCGTGTCGAACTGGACGCCGAATCCTGGACGCTGACCATCCGTGCCAACATGCCTGATGGCCTGCTGGTGATGGAAGGCAAGCTCAGCAACCTGGGTTCATGGACCAATCGTAAATTCCGCGGTGCCTACACACTCGGAAATGAAAAAGGCACTTTTGACATCACCCTGAACTGATCAGGAAACACACTTGCCCTGAAAATTTCAGGCTTTTTTAAGACCAGAATATCTCTTACGGAGACTACCTATGAAAACCAAACTTATTGCACTGGCAGCCGGCATCCTTGGTGCTATTGTCTCTCTCCAGTCTGCAGCTCACCACTCCTTTGCTGCCGAGTTTGATGGCAATGTATCTGTTCACGTTACCGGTACCGTCATCAAGGTCGACTGGACCAACCCGCATACCTATATCTTCGTCGAAGTTGAAAACGACGAAGGCGATTACGAAGAATGGGCTTTTGAAATGGGCAGCCCCAACGGCCTGATGCGTCGTGGCTGGACCCGTAACACGCTGGAAATCGGTACTGAAGTAATCGTTACCGGCACCCGTGCCCGTGACGGCAGCTTCAAGGGCAACGTCCAGACAGTTGTTATTGCTGACACCTGCCAGCGCCTTTTTGCCGGCACCAGCCAGCGCGACTTTGACGAAGGCTCCGCTGCCAAGGAAGACTGCGAACTCTGATACTGCATTTTCTGCAGTCACCAAAAACAGTAACAAAAGCAGTAAAAAGCGCGCTGACATGCGCGCTTTTTATTGCCACCCGATTACACAGGTAACCCATGAAACTTAACCCATTATTCAAAATGGCCGTCATGGCCTCAGCAGTTGCTTCTGCTGTTTTTATGCATTCTGCTGCCCAGGCCCAGCGTGGCGCCAGCGAAGACCGCCCGTCCACGCCAACACCACGACTGGCTGACGGCACCGTGGATCTCGGTGGCGATGGCGTCTGGTCACTGCCCTGGATTACCGACTTTGCGGTGCGCATGGATGGTTACCAGGAAGGCGATCTGCCGCCGATGCTGCCCTGGACCCAGGCCATGTGGGAATACAACAAGAACAACAACGTGAAATACGATCCGGAAGGCTTCTGCCTGCCGCCTGGTGGCCCGCGCTCCATGGGCACACCCTACCCGGCCGAAATCATCCAGGATGGCGACCGTATCGTGATCATCTTTGAGGGTGGCGGACATGTGTGGCGTGAAATCCACATGGACGGGCGCCCGCATCCGGAAGACCCGAATCCAACATACTTTGGCCACTCCACCGGTTACTGGGAAGGCGACACCCTGGTCGTTGATACCGTTGGCTTCAACGAAAAGACCTGGATCGACTTCGGCGGCTACATGCATACCGATCAGTTGCATACCGTTGAACGTTTCTCACGCCCTGACAAGGAAACCCTGCATTACGAAGCCGTCATTGATGATCCGGGTGCCTACTCGGAGCCCTGGACGGTCAGCTGGAACATCCGCTGGTCTGAAGGCCAGGAACTGGCCGATTACATTTGCCAGGAAAACAACAAGTTCCTCTTGGACATGACCGACGACTTCGGCCAGCCGTTTTTCGACAAGACTGCCGGCTTGTAAAAGTCTTCTGTAATGAAAAAAGGGCGCTACACCAGCGCCCTTTTTTTATATCTCGAATACAGCACTTTCGCAGTAGCTGACGCGCCCGACAGGATGTCGGCAAACGGCCCTTCCGGCTTATCCCGACCTACGGGGCTGCCAGCTGTGGTGCAGGCTCCTGGTCTTTCTGTTGCTGCTGCAGGTTCCACATGTGGTGGTACTGGCCTGCCTGGGACAGCAATTCGGTATGTGTGCCTGACTCCACAATCCGACCATGCTCCAGGACCAGGATACGGTCGGCATCGACGACGGTGGAAAGTCGGTGGGCAATGACCAGGCTGGTATGACCTTTCGAGACTTCCCGCATGGCCTGCAGGATCGCGCGTTCGGTTTTGCTGTCCAGCGATGAGGTCGCTTCGTCAAACACCAGGATAGCCGGACGCTTGAGCATGGTGCGGGCGATGGCCACGCGCTGTTTCTCACCACCGCTGAGTTTCAACCCGCGCTCCCCAACCATGGTGTTCATGCCATCCGGTAATTGCGCGATGAAATTGTCGAGATGGGCCAGGCGAATGGCTTCCTGGATGTCTGCCTCGGAGGCGTCCGGGCGACCATAGCGGATATTCTCCATGATGGTGTCATTGAACAGCACCGTGTCCTGGGGCACGATGCCGATGGCCGAACGCAGGGAATGCAGCGTCAGGTCACGAATGTCACAGCCCTCAATGCGGATACTGCCAGACTGGCAATCATAGAAGCGGAACAGCAGTTTCACGAGGGTAGACTTGCCCGACCCGCTGCCCCCGACAACCGCCACCTTTTCACCCGGCCGGATTGTGAACGAGATGTTGTCGAGTATCTGTCGATCCGTGCGGTAATGGAAACTCACGGCCTCAAAGGCAATCTCGGGCTTGCCCGGGTGCACTTCAACCGCATCGGTCTTTTCCAGCACCGTCGCCTTTTCCCCGAGCAGGTCAAACAGGCGTTCGATATTGGCCAGCGCACCCTTGATTTCACGGTAGACGAAGCCCAGGAAGTTCAGTGGAATGAACAGTTGCATCATGAACATGTTGACCAGGGTGAAGTCGCCCAGGGTCATACGGCCGTTGGCCACTCCCCTGGCCGCCAGCAGCAGCATGATGGTCATAGCAGTAGCTACGATCAGGGCCTGTCCGCCATTGAGGGCAAAGAGGCTGAGACGGTTATTGCGCTTGGCGGTTTCCAGGTTGGCCAGCCCTTCATCCAGATGGCGAGCCTCGTATTCCTCGTTGGTAAAGTATTTCACGGTCTCGTAATTGAGCAGGCTGTCGATGGCACGGGTATTGGTGGCCGAATCCGCCTGGTTCATTTCACGAACAAAACGCGTGCGTTTTTCTGTTGCGACCACCGACCAGGCCACGTAGGCGGCAATGGCCGCCAGGATGACCAGGGCAAATGACGCGCCGTAGTTGCCCAGGAAAATCCCGATCACGATGACCAGCTCCAGCAGCGTGGGGATGATGTTGAAAATCATGAAGCGCATCAGGAAATTGATCCCCGAAGTACCACGCTCGATATCCCGGGCCAGACCACCGGTCTGGCGGTTCAAGTGAAAGTCCAGGTCCAGGCTGTGCAGGTGGCGGAACGTCTTGAGGCTGACCCGGCGGATGGTGCGCTCGGTGACCCGGCCGAACAGGGTGTCTCGGATTTCATTGAACATGACATTGAAGAAACGGAACACGCCATAGGCTATGATGAGCAGTATCGGTATTGCCACGAGCACCTGGGGCGCACTGGTGCTGTCATTGCCCAGCTGCATGTCGAGGTTATCGACGATGTACTTCATGAAAAACGGCAGGCTGATACTGGACAGTTTCGCCAGCGCTAGGCAGAAGAAGGCCAGCAGCGTGCGCGCCCTGAATTCAAGCAGGTAGGGAATCAGCAACCGGATGACATGCCACTTCATATCCAGGTTTTCTATGTCCGTCGGCGTGCGGCGGGCCATGGTTAAGCGCCTTACCCGAGTCGGTGTTCGATGGCGCGGAGTATGCCGGCGGCATCGAGTCCGCAGTCGGCAAGCATGTCCTCGGCCTTGCCATGCTCCAGAAAGCTATCCGGCAATCCCAGGTTCAACACCGGGGTGTCAAAACCCTGTGCTTCCAGAAATTCATTGACGCCGGAACCGGCTCCGCCTTTAACCGCATTCTCCTCGACCGTCACCAGCAGCTTGCACTGCTGCGCCAGTGTGATGAGCAGGGTTTCGTCCAGCGGTTTCACAAACCGCATGTCGACCAGGGTGGCATCCAGCGCTTCTGCGACAGACCGGGTCTTTTGCAGCAAGGTACCGAAAACCAGGATGGCGATGCCGTTGCCGCCCTCGCGGCAAACCCGGGCTTTACCTATCTCTACGGCCGTCAGTTCGGCAGTGGTTTCACAGCCGGTGGCTTTGCCGCGAGGATAGCGCACAGCCGCAGGCCCCGGGTGGTGAAAGCCGGTGGTGAGCAGACAGCGGGCTTCCTGCTCATCGCTCGGTGTCATGATGACCAGGTTGGGAATGCAGCGCATGTAGCTCAGATCAAAGCTGCCGGCATGGGTGGGACCGTCTTCGCCCACCAGGCCTGCACGATCGATTGCAAACAGGACATCCAGGTTCTGCAGGCAGATATCGTGAATGAGCTGGTCATAGCCGCGTTGCAGGAACGTGGAGTAAATGGCGACCACCGGCTTGAGGCCATCACAGGCCATGCCTCCGGCAAACGTCACCGCATGTTGCTCGGCAATGGCCACGTCATAGAAACGGTCCGGGTATTGTTCCTCAAACTCACGCATGCCTGAGCCTTCACTCATGGCCGGCGTGATGCCCAACAGGTCGGTATTTTCGGCTGCCATATCGCAGAGCCACTTGCCGAACACCTTCGAGTACGTGGGTACATGTCCGTTGGGGGGCGTGGTTTTTTCCGACTCGGGCACCATCTTGCTGAGGGCGTGCATGCCGAACGGATCTTTCTCCGCCGGCAGGTAACCCTTGCCTTTCTGGGTCACCACGTGGAGCAGGCGCGGCCCCTTGATGTGCTTGATGTTGTTGAGGATCTGCACCAGGCCTTCCACATCGTGGCCATCGATAAGCCCGAAATAGGTAAAACCCAGTTCCTCGAAAATAGTGGCCGGTGACACCATACCCTTCATGTATTCCTCGGCGCGATGGGCCGCCTTCCAGGCCGGTGGCAGTGCCGAAAGCACTTTCTTGCTGCCGGATCGCAGCACGTTGTAGGGCTTGCTCGCCCACATGCGGGCAAAGTAACTGGACAGTCCACCCACATTGCGGGAGATGGACATGTTGTTGTCATTGAGAATGATGAGGATGTCGCCTTCCAGATCACCGGCATGATTGAGGGCCTCAAAGGCCAGGCCAGCGGTCATGGCGCCGTCGCCGATGACGGCAACAGTCTTGCGGTCCGATTCCTGTTTCTGGGCGGCGACCATCATGCCCAAGGCGGCGGAGATCGAGGTGCTGGAATGGCCGGCACCAAAGGTATCGTATTCACTTTCACTGCGATTGGTGAAGGCGGCCAGGCCACCGGACTGGCGCATCGTCAGCATCTGTTCGCGGCGGCCGGTGAGAATCTTGTGCGGATAGGTCTGGTGGCCGACATCCCATACCAGCTTGTCTTCCGGCGTATTGAAGACGTAGTGGAGTGCGATGGTGAGTTCCACCACACCCAGCCCGGCGCCGAAGTGCCCGCCGGTCTTGCCCACGGTATACAGCAGGTAATGCCGTAACTCATGGGCTACCTGTTCCAGCTGCTCGGGATCCAGCTCGCGTAAATCAGCGGGGGAATCGATGCTGTCGAGCAACGGCGTGTTAGGCCGCTCGAATGGAATTTCTTCAAACATGCAAAGGAAACGTAATAGCGAAAAAAACCGGCATATTCTACCGCAAAGGTGGCTTGTATGCGTGGATTACAGTCTGTTTAGCGGCACCCCGCCGAGCCTAGTACTGGCGCTCAATGATATAGGTGGCGATGGCAGCCAGTTTTCCGGCATCAGGGCCAAATAGGGACAGGGCGTCCAGCCCCTCCTCAAAAAGGCCCTGCATTTTGCGCCGCGCCCCGTCCACACCCAGCAACGAGGAATATGTCGGCTTGTTCCTATGCTGGTCCTTGCCCTGCGTTTTACCCAGAACGGCAGTCTCCCCTTCCACATCGAGAATATCGTCCTTGACCTGGAAGGCCAGCCCAATGCGGGTGGCAAAGGTATCCAGGGCGGCCAGCTGATCGCTGCCGGCTCTGCCCGTACTCATGGCACCGAGCAGGACACTGGCACGAATAAGTGCCCCGGTCTTGAGCAGGTGCATGCGGGCCAGTGCTGCCTCATCCATGGCGGTGCCGGCACCTTCGATATCCATGCTCTGTCCGGCTACCATGCCGTTCCAGCCGGCGGCTTTGGCAAGCGTGGCGACCATCACTGCGGCATCCGGCGAACCGGTGCCGGCCAGGATTTCAAAAGCCAGTGACTGCAAGGCATCGCCAGCCAGAATAGCGGTGGCTTCATCGAACTTGATATGACAGGTGGGCTGGCCGCGGCGCAGGTCATCATCATCCATGGCGGGCAGGTCATCGTGGACCAGCGAATAGGCATGAATCAGTTCGACGGCACAGGCACTGGGATCGGCCGCATCCAGCGTGCCGCCCAGCGTCTCGGCACTGGCATAGACCAGAACCGGCCGAATGCGTTTACCGCCGTTATGCACGGCATACTGCATGGCGGCTTCAAGACGAGGTGACAAACCGGGCGCGGGAATGGCCTGCTGAAGCACAGCCGATGCCCTGTCCTGCAGGGTGCCGATATAAGCCTGGGTATCCATGGGGAGCGGACGTTATTCCACGCCCTCATCGTCGCCGGGATCATCGAAGTCTTCGGCTTCCGGCAGACCATCACTTTTGACCAGCAACTGTACTTTCTGTTCGGCTTTTTCCAGGGCGGACTGGCATTCGCGTGTCAGCTTGATGCCCTGTTCGAATGCCTTGAGGGATTCCTCAAGACTGAGCTCTCCTTCTTCCATGGCTTCAACCAGTTCTTCCAGGGTTGCCATGGCTTCTTCGAAATTAAACGGTGTGGATTTACGTGCCATTGAGGTTCCTCTTGCAGGGAAGCGCAAACTTAGCGGAGACAGGGCTGGGGGTCAAATACAGTGACACCGGACCGGAATCTGGCCTGCTCAGGGCCACCAAAAAATGTGCAATGATTAAGGAATTTCCGAAGCCAATTTCAGGGTTCAGTCGGCATTCAGAAAAACAGCGCGATACTGTCATGCAAGGAATCAGGAACAACGTCGTTTCTGTAAACGCTTGAAAAATCAAATTTAAATGGCCTGTGAACAAGGCCCGAAAAGGTGAAATATGCAGACAGCAGTGACTGGGCATGGCACAATAACGGCGATCGACAAACTGCATCGTACGCCATTGCAGCGGTGTCCGCGGCTGAACACCTCACCGCAACTTGTCGGATACGAAAGTAAAGATTACATTTGGCGTCCGGCCGGAACTTGGCTCAGGCAAATGAAGTAACGTGCAGGCCTTTTATCAAACCAATGCCCGCACAACACTTGAACCAGATACAGTCTTTTTGAAACGAACAGTACCTGAACAGCACTTATTGCCAGGTACTTAACATTCACGTCAAACCAAGAGTGGGGAACCAATAATGAAAAAACTCTTAGTAACCGGAGCTATCGTAATCAGCTCAATTTTTTCTGCCGGGGCAATGGCCCAGATGTCAGATGAAGATGCCGCAGGTGCCGTCAAGCGCCGTCAGGCTATCTTCCAGATCCTGTCATACGCCAACGGTCCGCTGGGTCAGATGGCCCGTGGTGGTGACTTCGACGCCGAAGCTGCCACACTGGCTGCTGAGCGTGTTGCCATGCTGGCACCGATGATCCCGGGCCTGTTTGCTGCCGATACTCGCAGCAACGGTGTCGAGAGTCGTGCTGCCGACACCATCTGGGACAGCCAGGCTGACTTCGCCCAGCTGGCCATGGATCTTCAGGAAGGCGCTGAAGCTGCCCTGGAAATCCTGCAGAGCCAGGGTGCCAGCGGGGTCCGCCAGGCTGTTGGCCAGATCGGTCCGAAATGTGGTGCTTGCCACGACCGTTTCCGTCTGGACTAAGCAGACCTCGCGATTCGCTTAACAAGCTCGCAAAAAAAACGCCCCTCTCGAGGGGCGTTTTTTTATGTCTCGGTTTTTCTGTTCGACGCCATCAGTCAAAGTTGAAATCGTCAGCGCCGCCTTCAGCTTCTACCGGAATGAAGAATGCCGCGTAAGCATTCTGGTCTTCCTCAGTCAGGTTCTTGGTGTGTTCAATGACATCACCCATTTCACCGCCGACGAAGTCAAAGCTGGCGGTCATGCCGAGCTGCAGCAGGCCCACGAAATCAAAACGGGTCCAGCTGGACAGGGCTTCCGGATCAACCGGTGGTGCAAAGCCTTCGGCACCGGTGAATTCCTCGGCCATGACCATCATGCCCAGGCCGTTTCTCGGCGTGTGGCACTCACCGCAATGTCCCAGCGCACGAGCCAGATAGGCACCACGGACTTTTTGCGGATCGCTTTCATCAAACGCCGGGGGCTCACCTTCCATCATGTCGGCCATGATGTTCCAGCCTGCCATGAGGAAATCGAACTGCCACCAGGGCAGCTCATGGTCAGGCACTTCATTGCGGACCGGATCCAGGGACATGACAAACGCCGCCAGATCCAGCACATCTTCATCCGTCATGTTCTTGTAGGTACGGTACGGAAAGGATGGCCAGTAAAAACCGCCTGACGGGCTGCGACCATGTTTGAGGGCAAGAATGAAATCCCGGCCAGTCCAGCCGCCGATACCGGTTTCTTCATCCGGGGTGATGTTGGGCGTATGGAAAACATTCGGAAAAGGCTCTTCCACTTCGATGACATAGCCACCGATAGGGGCTTGGGCACCGTCATGCTGGTGACAGGCGCCGCAACCACCGGCTTCCCAGAGATAGGCGCCACGGGCGATGGCTTCCGGCGAGGTCGGAATGTCGGGATTGCCGACCATCGGCAGGCCGAACACCCAGTACAGGCCGCCAAGGACAATCACCAGGATGATTACCAGTGGTGTGAATTTTTTATTCATAAGGTCTTTCCCGTTTTGTCGTTCGTTTTGTTGTGCGTTTTCTTGTTGTTGTCTTGTTGTCTTGTTGTTGTCGCCTGGCCTGGCGGGATGTCACCGTCAGCCCGGATTTTCCGAACTGCCAAGACTACCTGCGGAATAAGAAAAAATCATGAAAACCTGAAATTTCAGGCAGTTGGACGGCTTCAGCATGATCGATATCAAGTTCGTGGCTCTTGCGTTCAGCGCGTATGGCGCTCATGGCTGCACCCGTGATTTTTCATGACGCTGCTGCTCCTGCTTGAACAGCTCCTTTTCCTGCTTGCGCGCCTCTATCACGGCTGTGACCTCGGACCCAAGGTGGGTTTCACCACGCTGTGAAGCCAGGCTCATCTGGCGCTCGCGTTCCCGAAAGCGCGCTTTCTGGTCGGGTGTCTGGCGCGCATAACAGCGCGGACAGCTGACCCCTTTTTCATACTGCTCACTTTGCTTGTCTGCCTCAGTGATGGGCAGGCGACAGGCATGGCACTGGTCGTATCCGCCTTTCTCCAGGCTGTGGTTTACCGCCACCCGGTTATCAAAGACAAAACATTCGCCACGCCAGAGGGACTCTTCCTCGGGCACCTCTTCCAGGTATTTCAGGATGCCCCCTTCCAGGTGATAGACCTCGTCGAAGCCCTGTTCCTTGAGATAGGCCGTGGACTTTTCACAGCGGATGCCGCCGGTGCAGAACATGGCAATCTTTTTATGCCTGGCCGGATCCAGGTGCTCCTTCACGTATTGCGGAAATTCACGAAAGCTCTCGGTCTTCGGATCGACGGCATTGGCGAACGTGCCGATTTCCACTTCATAGGCATTGCGCGTGTCGATCAGCAGCACATCCGGATCGGAAATCACGGCATTCCAGTCTTTCGGTTTGATATGGGTACCAACCTTGCGATTCGGATCGATACCTTCCACCCCCATGGTGACAATCTCCTTCTTCAGCTTGACCTTGGCGCGGTAAAACGGCACCTCGTCATCGAAGGATTCCTTGTGATCCAGTCCTGACAGCCTGGAGTCACTTTTCAGCCAGGCCAGCACCTCATCAATGCCTTCACGGCTGCCGGCAATGGTGCCGTTGATGCCTTCTTCGGCCAGCAGGAGTGTGCCTTTGACCTCGTGGTCATTCAGTTGTTGCAGGAGCGGTTCGCGCAGGGCTTCGAAATTGTCCAGCCGGACGAAATGATAAAGCGCACAAACGACGACAGGTCGTTGTGGTGATGATGTCATGAGATGTTCCTTCTGCGGTTCGGAGCGTAAATCCGGAGCAAAATGCGGGGGCGATTATACCGGCTTGCGCGGCAAAGCGTCCATGCCGGGTCATGTTGACGGGCAGCGTTCAGATGCCGTGCAGCATCATTGGGGGCTATGGGACAAGGATCAACCTTTCGTCAGCAACCTGTCCAGATTCCAGTATTGTGCACCGGAATCACCCGGCAGCAGGCGCGGCATCTCGGCCAGCAACGGCGCTGGCAGTAGCTGTTCCAGGGTCTCTCGGTTTTCCTGGTAGCGGGCCATTGCGGGATCAATACGATTGGCTACCCAACCGGCCAGGGGCAGGCCATCGGCTGCGATCGCCTGCGCTGTCAGCAGGGCATGATTGAGGCAGCCCAGTTTCATGCCCACCACCAGGATGACCGGTATATCGAGCAGCCTGACCAGGTCAGCCAGGGTTTCCTGCGCATTCAAAGGCACCTTCCAGCCCCCTGCCCCTTCCACGACAGTCAGGTCAGCCTTGCGCGCCAGCACCTGTTGGCACTGTTCTGCGAGGGTGGCGGCAGCCAGGTCCACGCCTACATTGACGGCAGCAATATGGGGCGCTATCGGTTCATCGAAACACACCGGATTGATTTCAGCCAGCGCAAGCTCTTCCGTGCACTGTGCCGCCAGCGCCATGACGTCTTCATTGCACATGCCTTCGGGTGTGGCCACGGTACCTGCCGCAACCGGCTTCAGGGCCGCCGTTGTCAGACCCCGGGCTTTTGCTGCAGCCAGCAAGGCTCCCGCCACGTGGGTTTTGCCTGCATCAGTATCGGTACCGGTAATAAAAAACGTGGCGGCCATAACAGGTTACTTCTCCACGGCAATGGTCACGAGATCATAGGTGACAGGAATGCCCTTGCCGGCAATCCGGCCGCGCTCGAAAGCGGTCCTGAGCTGTTGCAGTTTCTGTTTGCCGGTCAGACCTGTCGGTTGTTGGGGGTTACGGTTGCTGGCACCGATTCCTTTCAGTTCAGTGGTCAGCGCAGACAGCGACTCGTAGTAATAACAAACCGCCGTGTTATGCACATCAATACGGGTAAAAGGCGCAGACTCTACCGCGGCCCGAATGACATCCAGTGGCAAAAAGCGGTTCACATGCACATGGCCATCTACGGCGGCCCAGCTTGCCCGCAGTTCCTGCAGGGTGTTGAGGGCCAGCGTGCTGATCCAGGCCCGCCCGCCCGGTAACAGCACCCGATGCAGTTCGGCAAAGAAGGTTGCCAGATCCGGACACCACTGGATGGTCAGGCTGGATACCGCCAGATCAAAACTGTTGTCCCGGAACGGCATGGCCTGCGCATCGCTGCACACCCATGCCTGGCAAGCAGGCGCAGACCTCTGTCGTGCATAAGCAAGCATGGGTTCGGCAATGTCCAGGTTGATCAGGGTTGCTTCGGGATGACGTGATGCCAGCTGGCGCGCGCAATAACCCGTACCACTGCCGGCATCGAGAATGCATTGCACGTGTTCCACATCCACTGCGGCAATCAGCCGATCCGCCACATCCCGTTGCAGACGCGCATGCTGGTCGTATTGTTGCGCGGCGCGGCCGAATGAGCGCGCCACCCGGGCCAGCTCTGGCAAGGGCTGGCAAACAGTCATGTCCTGTCTCCACGGCTGGCCACCAGGTGAGCAACCCTGGCCATACCCACCAGCAGTTTGTCGAACTGGCCTTCGGTATGAATGGCGCTGAAGGTCACGCGCAGGCGCGCGGTACCAGCCGGCACCGTGGGCGGGCGAATCGCGGATACATACAGGCCTTCAGACAGCAGCAGGTCACAGGCCTGTAACGTGAGCTCGACATCGCCCAGCACGACGGCCTGAATTGGCGTCATGGACGGCAGCAACGACAGGCCCAGTTCTTCACAGTGCTGCCGGAAGCGGGTGATCAGCTGGCCCAGGTACTGCCTTCGCCATTTGTCCTTGATTACCAGCTTGAGACTCATGCGCAAGGCTTCAGCCTGGGCCGGCGGCATGGCGGTGGTATAGATGTAGGGACGGCAGAACTGGATCAGGGTGTCGATCAACTCGGTACTGCCGGCAACAAAAGCGCCGCTGCCACCAAAGGCCTTGCCGAACGTACCAACCAGTACCGGCAGGTTGTCTTCATCGATCGTGCAGCCCTGCTCCTGCCAGTGAGCGACGGTGCCACCGCCCTGTTGCCCGAGTACGCCGAAGCCGTGCGCATCATCGACCATGAGCAGGGCATCGGCAGCTGCCGAGACATCGATCAGCTCAGGCAGTTTGGCCATGTCACCATCCATGCTGAACACGCCATCGGTGACGACCAGTCGGCGTTTTCCGGTGGTTTTCTCCAGCAGGGATGCCAGCGCTTCTGCATCCAGATGCGGATAACGCTTGAAGGCCGCGCCACTGAACAGGCCGCCATCAAGCAGTGAGGCATGGTTAAGGCGATCCTCGAACACGGCGTCGCCCTTGCCGAGCAACGTGGTGATCACACCAACATTGGCCATGAAACCGCTGGAAAACACCAGCGCGCGACTGCGTCCGGTAAAGGCGGCCAGTTCCTCTTCCAGGGCCTGGTGCGGCGCGGCATGACCACAGACCAGGTGTGAGGCCCCGCTGCCGGCGCCAAACTGTTCCAGGCCATCATGAAAGGCCTGGATCACATCCGGATGGCCTGCCAGGCCGAGGTAGTCATTGCTGCAGAAACTGGTGACGTGTTCGCCATCGAGAATGATTTCGCTGCCCTGTGGTGAGTGCAGGGTGCGGCGGCGACGCAGCAGGGAAGCCTGCTGCCGTTCATCGAGTGCAGCGCGCAATGACTGGCGAAAGCTGTTCACAACGGGGAGGACAGTGGCAACGTCACCCGTTCATGGCATCGTAGTAGACAGAGGCGGCAGGACGTGGCGGGTCCATGAGCAGCTCACCATCTGTGTGCACCTCGATTTCCATCGGGTGAATGCCCAGTTTGGCGAACAACTGCATATCGTCATTTTCCAGCGGGTTGGAGGTGGTCAGCAGTTTTTCGCCATAGAAAATCGAGTTGGCACCGGCAAAAAAACACATCGCCTGCATCTGGTCGTTCATCTGCTCGCGACCGGCTGACAGCCTGACATGCGACTTTGGCATCAGGATGCGCGCCACGGCGATCATGCGGATGAAATCAAAGGGATCGATGTCCTCGGCATCCTCCAGGGGCGTACCCTTGATCTTGACCAGGTTGTTGATCGGCACACTGTCGGGATGCACGGGCAGGTTGGCCAGTTCCCGCAGGAACTCGATACGGTCATTGTCGCTTTCGCCCATGCCAACAATACCGCCTGAACAGACCTTGATGCCGGCATCTCGGACATTGGCGAGCGTATCCAGGCGGCCTTCAAAGGTGCGCGTGCTGATAATGGTCTTGTAGTAATCACGCGAGGTGTCGATGTTGTGGTTGTAGTAATCCAGTCCGGCTTCAGCCAGGGCCTCGCTCTGCTCCTTGCTCAGGGCACCCAGCGTCATGCAGGTTTCCATGCCTAGGGCACGCACCCCTTTCACCATGTCCAGCACGTGTGGAAAGTCCTTGGCAGACGGATGCTTCCAGGCCGCGCCCATGCAGAAACGTGAAGCGCCATTGGCCTTGGCCTTGCGTGCCTCTTCCAGCACCTTTTCCACGGCCAGCAGTTTTTCCCGTTCCAGTTCGGTGTTGTAGTGGCCACTTTGCGAACAGTATTTGCAGTCTTCCGGACAGGCCCCGGTCTTGATGGAAAGCAGTGTGCTGACCTGAACCGCATTGGGGTCGAAATTTTCCCGGTGCACGCTGTGGGCACGGAACAGCAGGTCGTTGAACGGCAGGGCGTAAAGTGACTGCACTTCCTCGAAGGACCAGTCGTGGCGAAGAGAATCTGTCATACGGGTTTTCCTGGGCAGCTGTAAAGGCAACAGTGATTCATCCAGATGGTGAAACAGCCATGGTTAAAAACAGTAAACGGGTGATCTGGCAGCCATCCCGATCGCGACTAGACTGGGAGCTGAACAGGTCAGCGCGCAGTTTATCATGTCAACCAGAATCCCAGAAGCAGTTTACCAATGGTTACAATTTATACAGTTCTGGTGGTTGCCACCCGTCTGCGTGCTTTGCCGTGGTTCCGGGAATACGCAGCAGGACCTTTGCCTGGATTGCCGCCACACGCTGCCGCGCCTGGTGCATCCCTGCCCTGGCTGCGCCCTGCCTTTGCCCGCCGGCATGCCGGCCAATAGTCCATGTGGTTCGTGCCTGGCCATGCCGCCGGCCTGGCACAGCCTCCATGCCGCGCTGGCGTATCAGCCCCCGGTGACGGGCATGATTGCCGGGTTCAAATACTACGGGCATGCGGTCAACGGCCGGGTACTGACCGACTTGCTGGGGCAACACCTGGGTGCCCGAACCGGGCATCACATGCTGCCTGAGTTGCTGGTGCCGGTGCCGCTGCACCGCCAACGTCTGCGCCAGCGCGGTTTTAACCAGTCGCTGATGATCGCGCGCTGGCTGTCCCGGCAGCTCGCTATCCCGGTCTGGGCCGACCTGGTCTTGCGCCACAAGGCCACATCACAGCAAACCGGCCTGTCCGCAGCAGCACGCCGGCGCAACTTGAGGGGCGCGTTCCGGATCAATCCCGGCGCCCATCTGCCGCAGGAAGCCCGGGTCGCCATCATTGATGACGTGGTCACAACCGGCAGCACCGTGGCCGCCATGGCCCGCACCCTGCGCCGGGCCGGTGCCGGGGACGTCCAGGTATGGGCGCTGGCCAGAACAATACTGTAGGCCGGCATAGACCCGCCGGGTCGTTTGCCTACGCCTGGAGAGCCGCTTCCGCTAGAATGCCCGCATGATTGATCTCGACTTCGACCGCCAGCATCTCTGGCATCCCTATACCTCCATGGACAACCCCCTGCCCGTCTATCCTGTCGTGCGGGCCGAAGGTGTGCGTCTGACGCTGGCAGACGGCCGCTCACTCGTTGACGGCATGGCGTCGTGGTGGAGCGTTCTGCACGGCTATAACAACCCGGTCATGAATGCCGCCGTCAAAACCCAGCTGGATGAGATGGCCCATGTCATGTTTGGCGGCATTACCCATGGCCCGGCCACGGAACTGGGCCGCAAGCTGGTCCGGCATGCCCCGGTAGGACTGGAAAAAGTCTTTCTCAGCGACAGCGGTTCGGTCGCCGTGGAAGTCGCTATGAAAATGGCGGTGCAGTACTGGCTGGCCCGCGGCGAAACCGGGCGCCACAAATTCCTGGCCATCCGCAACGGCTACCATGGCGACACTTTTGCCGCCATGAGTGTGTGCGATCCGGTCACCGGCATGCATGACCGTTTTGCCGGTGCCCTGGCGCAGCAGTATTTTGCCGCTGCCCCGCAATGCCGTTTCGGCGGCGCTGCCATTGATGACGATCTGCACAGCATGCAGCAGCTGCTGGCAGCGCACCACCGGGAGATTGCCGCCGTCATTCTGGAGCCCATCGTCCAGGGTGCAGGGCGCATGTACTTTTATTCCGCGGATTACCTAGCAAAGGTTAGGCAACTCTGTCACGACCATGGCGTGTTGCTGATCGCTGATGAAATCGCCACCGGCTTTGGCCGCACCGGCGCCTGGTTCGCCTGCAATCATGCGGGTATCACACCGGACATCATGTGCCTGGGCAAGACCCTGACGGGCGGTTACATGACCCTGGCCGCCACACTGTGCACCGAAGCGGTGGCCAGCACCATTTCCCGGGATGGCGGGGTCTTCATGCATGGCCCCACCTTCATGGGTAACCCGCTGGCCTGTGCCTGTGCCAATGCCAGCATCGGCTTGCTGGAAAGCACCGACTGGCAGGCAAGCGTCGCGAATATCGCCGCCCAGCTCGCGCGTGAGCTGGCCCCCTGTTGCGATATTGATGCGGTTGCTGATGTGCGGGTGCTGGGCGCCATCGGGGTCCTGGAAATGCGGGAACCGGTCGATATGGCGCAGGCCCAGGCCTTTTTCGTGGACCAGGGCGTGTGGATTCGTCCTTTTGGCAAACTGGTCTACATCATGCCCCCCTACGTTATCGACCCGGCCGACCTGACGCTGTTGACCGGGGCTATGACGGCGTTTGCCCATCTTCGGTCAAGCCTATAAAATAGCCGCCTTCCGACTTTAACCCCTCTGATTACTGCTGTTTGCGCCGGGGAAGGCATGCCCACCATTAATCAACAGAGGCCTTGATGCAGGGTAATTACCATGTCAGACGATAAACAAAATATTCTCAAATTCCTGGAAAACACTTCTGTGGAAGTCACTCCGGGCGGTGCCGGCAAGATCGAAGACTTTCGTGACCTGCTGCGCCCGAAGACCACCGTGTTCGTGACCTTCCTGCCCGGCTCCGATATCAAGGACACCGTGGCCACGGTCAAGCGCCTTCATGCCGAGGACATGAGACCCGTGCCGCATTTTGCGGCCCGCTCCATTCCCAACAAGCAGTTCTTCGAAGACACCCTGAAGATCTTCCAGGACGAATGCGGTGTTGAGGAAGCCCTGCTGATCGGTGGCGGTGTCGACAACCCGGTGGGTGATTTCTCCAGCTCCATGGAGATTCTGCGCCTGGACCTGTTCCAGAAATACGGCATCAAGACTCTCGGCGTTGCCGGTCACCCGGAAGGCTCACCTGACATTCCGCCGGCCGACGTTACCCAGGCCCTGCTGGAAAAGAATGCCTATGCCAAGGAACATGGCATGAACATGTACATCACCACCCAGTTCTGTTTCGAAGCCGAACCGATCATCGAATGGGACAAAAAGATCCGCGCCGAAGGCAACGAACTGCCAATCCATATCGGCATCCCTGGCCTGGCCACAATCAAGACCCTGATGGCCCACGCCAAGGCCTGTGGTATCGGTCCGTCCATGCGGGTACTGACCCGTCAGGCTGCCAATATCGCCAAGCTGATGACCACCCGCATGCCGGACAAGATCACCCGCGACCTGGCCAACTACCAGGCCAACGACCCTGATTGCGGCATCACCCTGTGCCACCTGTATCCGCTGGGCGGCATGAAAAAGTCTGCTGCATGGCTGTATGCGGTCATGGACGGTGAATTTGAACTGAATGACAAGGGCGGTTTCGACCTGACCCGCGAACTCGACATCTGAGACAAAACAGCTGGCCTGTTGCCAATGTATGAAACAGGTCACTGCCGCCAGACCTCAATGTGAGCTGATTCGCAGAACAGCGCGGGAATAAGCGTAAGATAAACCTTAAATCATTCCCTGATGATTTTGGTCTCACTAGTCACTTGTTACTGAATAAGTAAGCCCCGGAACCCCCGGGGCTTTTTTTTGCGCCGGTTTTACCGGTCAGTGTTTCTCGATCTGTTGCGTTTCAGGCAATGTTCCCAGCAGCGTCTTCACGGACTCATGCTGACCCGGCAAAAGGAAATTGTCATGCGTGATTTCCAGCAAGGGCTCCAGCACAAATTTGCGTTCAGCAGCTCGCGGGTGCGGCAGCATCAGTTCGTTGGAGTGCATTTCAACCGCGCCAAAGACGATCAGGTCCAGGTCCAGGACACGGGCTTCATTGATGATGCCGCTGCGAGTGCGGCCGGCGGCATTCTCCAGCGCCTGCAGTTTGTGCAGCAGTGACAGGGGCGTCTCATCCGGCAGGGGCAGGAAGCCCGCCATGGCGTTGAGAAAGTCAGGCGTGCCGGCCGGGCTGTCGACGGGCGAGGTACGGTAGAGGGAAGAGCGCAGGATCGGGCCGGATGACAGTTCTTTCAGTTGGGCAAAAGCCCAGTCAATAGTGGCCTCGGCGTCCCCGATCGTGGACGGCAGGTTCGCCCCCAGGGCAACAAAGGCGTACCGATCAGGTTCAGGGATATGCGCCATGGTCATGGCGCCGGTCAGGCGTGATACTGCGCGGACAGTTCATGCACGGCATCCACGAATGCCGTGACATGGTCGGGATTCACGTGCTGGTGTATACCGTGACCGAGATTGAAGACGTGCCCGTTACCATGACCAAACTGTTCGAGAATCAGGCCAACTTCCCGGCGAATGGCACTGGCATCGCCATAGAGCACAGCGGGGTCCATGTTGCCTTGCAGGGAAACCCTGTCCCCGACCCGCGCACGCGCCTCGTTGATGGGCAGGGTCCAGTCGAGACCGATACAATCGCAGCCGCTTTCCACGATGGCTTCGAGCCAGTGGCCACCGTTCTTGGTAAACAGGATGACCGGTATTTTCTGGCCGTCCTTTTCACGGTTCAGGCCTGCCACGATCTTGTTCATGTAGGCCAGGGAGAATTCCCTGTAGGCATGGGCACTGAGTGCTCCGCCCCAGGTATCGAATATCTGCACGGCCTGCACGCCCGCATCAATCTGGGCATTGAGGTAGTCGATGACTGACAACGCCAATTTCTCCAGCAGTTCATGCATGACGGTTGGCGTATTCATCATCATGGACTTGATAGTGGCGAACTCCTTGCTGGAGCCGCCTTCCACCATGTAGGTCGCCACTGTCCAGGGACTGCCGGAAAAACCGATCAGCGGCACACTGCCGTTCAGCTCCTTGCGGATCAACCTGACGGCATCGAGGACATAGCCCAGATCCTTTTCGGCATTGATCACCTCCAGTGCTTCGACATCACCAGGTGTCTGTACCGGTTTCATGAACCTGGGGCCTTCACCCTGGGCAAAGTACAGGCCACAACCCATGGCATCGGGTATGGTGAGAATGTCGGAAAACAGGATGGCGGCATCCAGCGCGTAGCGGCGCAGGGGCTGCAGGGTGACCTCGCAGGCCAGTTCAGGATTCTGGCACAGGCTCATGAAGTCGCCGGCCTGGGCACGCACTTCGCGGTACTCCGGCAGATAGCGCCCGGCCTGGCGCATCATCCAGACCGGCGTAACATCAACATCCTGCTTGAGCAGGGCACGGAGAAAACGATCGTTTTTAAGTGTTGTCATGGACAGGACTATCAGACTTCCAGGTAATCCAGAATGCCGTTGGCAGCCTGGCGTCCTTCCCAGATGGCCGTCACCACCAGGTCGGCACCACGCACCATGTCACCACCGGAGAAGATTTTCGGATTGGTCGTCTGGAAAGCATAAGCGCCCTGCTCCGGTGCCACGACCCGGCCACGGTCATCGATATTGATACCGAAGTCGGCAAACCACGGGGCGGGGCTGGGCTGGAAACCGAACGCAATCAATACGGCATCGGCTTCCATCACCACCTTGCTGTTCGGAATTTCTTCCGCTTGGCGGCGACCGTTGGCATCCGGCTTGCCCATGCGGGTTTTGACGAACTTCACGCCTGCGGCATTGCCCTTGTCACCAATGATTTCCTTTGGCTGATGGTTGAAGACAAACTTCACACCTTCCTGTTTCGCATTGCGCACTTCGCGACGCGAGCCCGGCATGTTGTCCTGGTCACGGCGATAGACACAGGTGACGGCTTTCGCGCCCTGGCGAATGGCGGTGCGCACACAGTCCATCGCCGTGTCGCCGCCACCGAGCACGATGACTTTCTTGCCTTTCATGTCGATGTACTCGGCCATGCCATCCTGATACTTCATGTGATGGTTGGTGTTGCCGATCAGGTACGGCAGGGATTCATAGACACCGGCCAGGTCTTCGCCGGGGAAACCGCCTTTCATATAGGTGTAGGTACCCATGCCAAGGAAGACGGCATCGAACTCATCGACGATCTTCTGGAACGTAATGTCACGGCCGACTTCGGTGTTGAGACGGAATTCGATACCCATGCCTTCAAAGACTTCGCGGCGCAGATGCATGACGCTCTTTTCCAGTTTGAACATCGGAATACCGAAGGTCAGCAGGCCGCCGATTTCCGGATATTTGTCGAACACGACAGGTTTCACCCCGGCGCGTGCCAGGATGTCGGCACACCCAAGACCGGCAGGCCCGGCGCCGATGATGGCGACACGCTTGCCATTGGGGACGACGTCGGACATGTCCGGACGCCAGCCCATTTCAAAGGCCTTGTCGACAATGTATTTCTCGACGTTGCCGATGGTGACCGCGCCGAAACCGTCATTGAGGGTACAGGCTCCTTCACACAGGCGGTCCTGCGGACAGATACGGCCACAAACCTCAGGCAGCGTGTTGGTCTGGTGACATAACTCGGCGGCTTCTAGGATATTGTCTTCCTGGGCCAGCTTCAGCCAGTTGGGAATGTAGTTATGCACCGGGCATTTCCATTCGCAGTACGGATTGCCGCACTCCAGGCAACGCTCGGACTGGACCTGGGCATCCTCGGCTTCGAACGGATGATAGATCTCCACGAACTGGTTCTTGCGAACTTCCAGCGGCTTCTTTTTCGGGTCTTCACGGTCTTCGGTGACGAAGCGGAAGGTGTCTTTCGACCGGGCAATAATGTCCGACATACAACTAGTTTCCTGTCACTGTCACATCGTTCAGCAGCATCTTGAGGCTGGCGGCCTTGGGCTTCACCAGCCAGAACTTGCGGGTGAAATCCATGAAATTTTCAAGGATGTGCTTGCCCCACTCGCTGCCAGTTTCGATGACGAATTCCTCGATCACGCCACGCAGGTGGCTGCGATATTCTTCCATGCCTTCCATGCGGATACGGTGCACTTCCACCAGCTCGTGGTTGTACTTGTCGACAAAGTCCTTGTCGAGATCGAGCACATAGGCAAAACCACCGGTCATGCCTGCACCAAAGTTGTGGCCAGTACGACCCAATACGGTCACCAGGCCACCGGTCATATATTCACAGCAGTGATCACCGACCCCTTCAACAACGGCGTGGGCGCCGGAATTACGGACGCCGAAGCGCTCACCCGCCGTGCCCGAGGCAAACAGTTTGCCGCCGGTGGCACCATACAAACAGGTGTTGCCAATGATGGAGGTGTCTTGAGTCTTGAAGGTGCTGCCAGGGGGAGGCACAACAACCAGCTTGCCACCGGCCATGCCTTTGCCGACATAGTCGTTGGCATCACCCGTCAGGTGCATGTGCAGACCGCCAGCGTTCCAGACGCCGAAGCTCTGGCCACAGGAACCGGTCAGGCGCAGGTTGACGGGTGAATCCGCCATGCCCTGGTTTCCATAACGACGGGCAATTTCACCGGACAGACGTGCCCCGATGGATCGGTTGAAGTTCTGCACACGGTAATTGAAGATGCCGCCGTTCTTGTTCTCGATGGCCGGCAGGATATCCACAACCATCTGCTCTGCCAGTTCACCCTTGTCCTTCGGCTCGTTGCGCTGCGTCATACAGAAGCGTTCCTTGTCTTCCGGAATCAGGTCGTTGAAGAACAGGCGGGAGAAATCCAGGTTAGCCTGCTTCTCGGTCTGCGCCGGCAGACGTTCCAGCAGGTCGGTGCGGCCGATGATATCGGTCAGTTTCTCGATGCCCAGCTTCGCCAGCCACTGACGCGTGTCGCGGGCCACGAAGCGGAAATAGTTCATCACCATCTCAGCCTGGCCAATGAAGTGCTTGTCGCGCAGGCGCTTGTCCTGGGTGGCGACACCAGTAGCGCAGTTGTTCAGGTGACAGATACGCAGGTATTTGCAGCCCAGCGCCACCATCGGCATGGTGCCGAAACCAAAACTCTCGGCGCCGAGAATGGCGGCTTTGATGACATCGAGGCCGGTCTTCAGGCCACCGTCTGCCTGCAGGCGGATACGGCCGCGCAGGTCGTTGGCACGCAATGCCTGCTGTACTTCACTCAGGCCCATTTCCCACGGTGTGCCGGCATAACGGATCGAGGTCAGCGGGCTGGCCCCTGTACCACCGTCATGGCCGGAAATGGTAATCAGGTCGGCATAGGCCTTGGCGACACCGGCAGCAATGGTGCCGACACCGGGACCGGACACGAGCTTGACGCTCACGAGCGCTTCCGGGTTGACCTGCTTGAGATCAAAGATCAGCTGCGCCAAGTCCTCGATGGAATAAATATCATGGTGCGGCGGTGGTGAAATCAGGGTCACGCCAGGCACGGAATAACGCAGGCGCGCAATCAATTCATTGACCTTGCCGCCGGGCAGCTGACCGCCCTCGCCGGGCTTGGCGCCCTGGGCAATCTTGATCTGCAGCACCTCGGCATTCACCAGGTAGTGCGGGGTCACGCCGAAACGGCCGGAGGCAATCTGCTTGATCTTGCTGACGCGGTCGGTGCCGTAACGGGC
The DNA here is from genome assembly GCA_049446715.1 of Pseudohongiellaceae bacterium. Classification (GTDB taxonomy): domain Bacteria; phylum Pseudomonadota; class Gammaproteobacteria; order Pseudomonadales; family Pseudohongiellaceae; genus Eutrophocola. The sequence goes on along the minus strand of JBMTQX010000010.1, from coordinate 4,873 downwards.
CGGGTCTTCCCCACCCTCACCGGAGTTGGAGCGGCCACCCAGGCGGTTCATGCCCTGGGCCAATGCTTCATGGGCTTCCGGTGACAATGCACCCAGCGACATGCCGGCAGAATCAAAACGTTTGAGAATGTTCTCGATGGGCTCGACCTGGTCGATATCGATCGACTCCACATCCTCTTTTAGGGTGAACATGTCACGGATGGTAGACAACGGCCGGTTGTCTACCAGTTGCGCAAAGGCGCGGTATTTTTCGTAGTCACCAGTCTGCACGGCATCCTGGATGGTGCGCACTACATCCGGGTTGATCATGTGGTATTCGCCACCGTGAATGAACTTGAGCAAACCACCCTGCTGGATTTTCTTGCGCGGCAGCCAGGCATCCCGGGCCAGCATTTCAGTATCATGCTGCAAATGGGTGAAGTTGGCGCCACTGATGCGGCTGGGGGCACCGGCGAAACAAAGGTCAACAACATCTTCGGCCAGGCCGACAATTTCGAACAACTGGGCACCACGATAGGACGTGATGGTGCTGATGCCCATCTTCGACAGGATTTTCAGCAGGCCCTTGTTGATGCCCTTGCGGTAATTCTTGTGCGCTTCCAGTGAGCCCATGCGCAGAATGTTCTTGCTGATCAGGTTGTCGATGACGTCATAGCTCAGGTATGGATATACCGCGGTGGCGCCATAGCCGATCAGGCAGGCGATCTGGTGGGAGTCGCGGGCGGAACCGGTTTCCACAATCAGGTTGGTGTCACAGCGCAGGCCTTTCACACTCAGGGCATGATGGACGGCAGCCGTGGCCAGCAGTGCATTGATGACCAGCTTGCCTTTTTCCGGCAGGCGTTCGGACAGGAACAGCATGACCTTGCCTTCACGCACATGCCGTTCAGCCTCGTCGATCACGTTCATGATGGCCTGTTCCAGGCCGGTTTCGGGATCATAGGCCAGGCTGATGCGGGCGCCGGCAAAACCCGGGCGGTCGATATTCTGCAGGGTGAAGAACTTGCGTGGCGACAGTACCGGAGAGTGCAGCACGATACGGTCGGCATGCTCCGGCGTCTCCTCGAAGATGTTCAGTTCCTTGCCCAGACGGGTTTCCAGGGACATGACGATAGTTTCACGCAGGGAATCGATCGGCGGGTTGGTCACCTGGGCGAACTGCTGGCGGAAGTAGTCATACAGCGGACGTACATGACGCGACAGCACGGCAATCGGGGTGTCATCACCCATGGAGCCGGTACCCTCGGCACCTTTTTCGGCGAGGGGGCGGAACACCTGGTCGGTTTCCTCGAAGGTGACCTGGAACATCTTCATGTTGCGCTCGCAATCTTCCTCCGCCATAGGGCGCAGCTCTGCGGTGTCTTCGGACAGACGCGATTCCAGGTAGCTGGTGTTGTCCCTCACCCACTTGGCATAGGGCTGGCGTACTTTCAGGTAGTCCGACACATCGTCGGAATGCATGATCTTGCCTTCCTGGGTATCAACCACCAGGATCTGGCCCGGTCCGACACGGCCCTTGGCAACCACGTCTTCCGGCTTGTAGTCGTTGACGCCGATTTCAGACGCGGCGGTCAGGTAACCATTCTTGGTCATGACCCAGCGCGACGGGCGCAGGCCGTTGCTGTCCAGCACACAGGCGGCGAAACGGCCGTCGGTCAGCACGACACCGGCAGGACCATCCCACGGCTCCATGTGCATGGAGTTGAAGATGTAGAAACTGCGTAGGTCGGCATCCATGTTTTCCATGTTCTGCCAGGTCGGCGGCATGATCAGGCGAATGGCCTGGTACAGATCCATGCCGCTGGTGGTCAGCACTTCCAGCATGTTGTCCATGGAGGAGGAGTCAGAACCGGTAAAGTTCACCACCGGTGCCAGTTCCTCGATATTCGGAATGGCTTCGGACTTGAATTTGTTGATGCGCGCCAGGGCCCAGTTACGGTTGCCGCGAATGGTGTTGATCTCCCCGTTGTGGGCGAGCATGCGGAACGGCTGCGCCAGCGGCCACTTCGGCAGCGTATTGGTGGAGAAGCGCTGGTGGAAGGTACACATCGCCACTTCCAGGCTCGGATCCTTCAGGTCCTTGTAGAAGTTGGGCAGATCCACCGGCATCATCAGGCCCTTGTAGGAAATCACTGAATTGGACAGGCTGCAGACGTAAAAGTCGGCATCGTCACTCAGGCGGATTTCGGCCTTGCGGCGGGCAATGAACAGCTTGATGGTGAGTTCTTTTTTGGACAGATCCTGCGCGTTGATGAAGATCTGCTCGATGTCCGGCATGTTGGCCTTGGCCATGCGACCCAGCACGGAATCATCATTGGGCACCAAGCGCCAGCCGACGCAGGTCAGCCCCTGGGCAGCCAGCTCCTCTTCCAGGATTTTCTTCGCAGCCTCGGCCTTGGCGCTATCGCGGCTCAGGAACACCATGCCGATTCCATAGGAGTCGGTCAATTCCGCATTGAACAGTTCGCGGGCCTTGGTACGCAGGAAGGTGTCCGGCAACTGCATCAGCAGACCGCAACCGTCACCGGTGACACCATCCGCCGCAATACCGCCACGGTGCGTCATGCAGGTGAGTGATTTAATGGCAGTCTCGAGCAGATCGTGACTTGCCTGGCCCTCGATGTGGGCTACTAGGCCAAAGCCACAGTTATCTCTGAACTCATCTGGATGATACAGACCCGTCCTCATAATTCCTTCTCAAATCAATTACTTAGGGGAGACAGCAAGGGGGTTGGGCACCCTTGAATTTGTCGCAAAGGAGCCGGCCATTCTACACAAATCAGGTAATGCGGGCAATTCTGATCTGGTCTTCTGGAAAGTGGTATAAGCCAGTGTTTATGGGGCTTGCAGCGGGTTATTGCAGGTGCACAAATATGTCAGTGCAGGCGGGTGCCCAGGTAGGAAGCCAGGGAATCCGGCGGCATGGCATCGGTCACCATCGCCTTGCCAAGCCCTTCCAGCAGGATCAGCTTGATCTTGCCTGAATCGGCTTTTTTGTCCCGACTCATCAGGGACAGGAACGCCTCCACTGTCATCCCGGCGGGGGGTGCCACTGGCAGGCCGGCGCGGCTGATCAGCTCGCGGGTATAGTCGGCATCGGCAGCGCTGATCATGCCCAGCTCGCTGGAATATTCGGCCGCCATGACCATGCCGGCGGCGACGGCCTCACCATGAAGCCACTGGCCGTAACCCATGGCCGTCTCGATCGCATGCCCAAAGGTATGGCCCAGGTTGAGGATGGCACGAATGCCGGACTCGGTCTCATCCTGCGACACAATGGTCGCTTTCTCCTCACAGCTGACCTTGATGGCGTGAGCCAGTGCAGCGGTATCGCGGTTCAGCAAAGCTCCAAGATTGGTATCCAGCCAGGCCAGGAATTCGGCATTGTTGATCAGGCCATACTTGATGACTTCGGCCAGTCCCGCCTTGAGCTCGCGATCTGGCAGTGTCGCCAGGGAGTCGCAGTCGGCAAGCACACACCGGGGCTGGTAAAAAGCCCCCACCATGTTCTTGCCCAATCGCCGGTTCACCCCGGTTTTACCGCCCACGGAGGAATCCACCTGGGACAGCAACGTGGTCGGTATCTGAATGAAGTTGATACCGCGCTGGTAGGTTGCCGCCGCAAAGCCGACCATGTCGCCGACCACTCCGCCCCCCAGGGCCACCAGTGTTGCCGACCTGCTGAACCGGTGTTCCAGCAGGTGATCATAGAGCGTACTGACGGTATCCAGTGTCTTGTAGGCTTCACCGTCAGGAAAGATGAATGTCTGGACATCGTAATCTGCTAGGGCGCTGCAGACTGCATCCAGGTACAGCGGGGCCACGACATCGTTGCTCACCACGCATACCTGCCTGCCCCGGATATGGGGATGCAGCAGGCCGGGATCTGCCAGCAGTCCGGGGCCAATATGAATGGGATAGCTTCTGTCGCCGAGGTCCACTTCGACCTGGATCCGGACCGCCCGGGAATCAGTGCTCATGAACTTCATCATCAAACAGCTGACTGACAATCTCACTGCTGACCGACTTGGGGCTGCGCCTGTTGGTCATCACCACATAATCGGCAATCTCCCGGTACAGCGGGTCACGGATTTCCATGAGTTCGGTCAGCTTGCCGCGAATGTCACTGACATTCTGAATCAGGGGACGCCTGGAATCGTGCTTGGTACGTTCTACCTGCTGACCAATGGTTGCCATCAGGTAAATCACGGTGCCCCGGCTATGCAGGTATTTACGATTCTCCGGCGCCAGCACAGCACCGCCACCAGTGGCCATGACGATACCCTTGCGCTGGGTCAGCTCTTCAATGATCTTCTTTTCCCGTTTGCGGAACCCGGCCTCGCCCTCGACATCGAAAATCCACGAAATATTGGCGCCGGTGCGCTCCTCAATTTCATTGTCAGAGTCGACGAATTCCTTTTTCAGCTCACGGGCAAGCTGCCGGCCAATGGTGGTTTTGCCGGCGCCCATGGGGCCTACCAGATAAATGTTGTCCAATGCGTGTTTCATAGCCCGGAGATTAAAACAGAAATTAGCTCCTGCCAAAAAGCAAAAAATTCCAGCCTACCCTGACAGTAGGCCGGAATCTTTCCCTTCTGGAGGGAATGTTTTACATGAATTCGTTGATGATTGACGGCGTGATGAAAATAAGCAGCTCAGTCTTGGTCTCAGCGTTTTCAGTGCGCTTGAACAAGTTGCCGATGTAAGGGAGATCGCCCAGCACCGGAGTCTTGGTGACCGTAGTCGTGGTTTCCTCACGGAACACACCACCCAGCACAATGGTATCGCCATCATTGACCAGTACACGAGTATTCACCACGTTTGTCGAAATCGACGGTACAGCGCCAGCACCTGGTACGACGGAATCCTGGTT
>JBMTQX010000009.1:0-72992 GCA_049446715.1 Pseudohongiellaceae bacterium | reverse complement strand
TCGCCGGTGAGCCTGTCCCACTCGGGATTGGCTGCAAATTCAGCTGTTGTGATGCGCTGGTAGTTGTCCTCCTGGATTTCATCCCAGGCGAAGTAGCCGGTAAACGTGACACTGCCCTGTTCGCTGATGAACTTGCCAGCCACGTGGTCGCGTTCGTTCTGGGCAGAACCTTCCATCCAGTCTGTGGCTTCATTATGGGAAACAGAAAGCCACGCCCTGGTCGTGTTATCCATGATCAGGCCGGTATCGTAACGGCCGTAATAGCGCTGTGATTCAAAGTCGCCCATGGTTACTTGGGTGCGAAAGCGCTCTTCTTCCATGGGGTCATTGGTCAAGAAATTCAGCGTGCCCCCGAGGGCTTCCAGTGTGCGGGATGAAATGTCCGCCGTACCCTGGTTCACTTCCACGCCGCCGGAGTTGGCAGAATCGATGTAGCGGTTGGCCTTGGCACCGCCACCGTAATTGGACTCGCCATTAGGCAGCCCGTCGATTGTTGTACCCACCTGTTGCTCGCTCAGGTTGGTCTGGTACCCACGCAGGTTAATGGTGGTGGACCAGTCGTCGAAACCGAAGGTATCCCCTTCAGTGACGTTCACGCCCGGCAGGTTGTCGATGACAGACAGCACCGAGGTGATTGGGTTTTGCTGGTCAGCCATGCTTTCAGTGGTATTCGCCGCAGAGAATGTGCGGGATGAACCTAGGACAACAATCTCTTCGATTTCTGACGAATTCTCCTCGGCAGCGAAACCGGAAGTGGCGGCCAGGGCCGTCAGTATGCCTGCAGTCAAGGCATGTACTCTGTGACTGCCGGCTTTGCCCGTTTTGAGCATTTTCATTGGGGGGTTCTCCTGAAATGATTTTTTGATTTCGGGTCAAATAGAAAACACGGGAACGTGAGAGTTGCTCTCATGCCCGAGTGTGCAGATTAGAAGGAGGTGGTGAAAACTGAATAAACGGAATGTAAAACTGCTTAAAGACAAGCTGAGTTATAATTTAAAAATGACAAAGAGTCGTGTTTAAAAAACCTGACTTTTTCATTAATACCCTGTCTTCAATCTCGCAAGAGTTATGCATCACTATGAACAGAGTCCTCGCCATTGCGGCGGCTAATGGTTTTCTGGCGGTCATGTTGGGCGCCTTTGGTGCCCACGGCCTGGAAAACCTGATCAGTGCAGATCGTCTCGACACCTGGCAAACCGGCGTGCAGTACCACATGTTTCATACCCTCGCCCTGCTGGGGTCCGGTCTGCTCATTGAGCTGCGTCAGCCAGGGACTATTTATTATGGCGCGGCCCAGTTGTTTCTTGGCGGTATCATCCTGTTTTCCGGCAGCCTGTACCTGCTGGCCCTGACTGGCGTCAGCTGGCTGGGCATGATTACGCCCGCAGGTGGCCTGGCGTTTCTGGGGGGCTGGGGATTGTTATTCATCGGCTTCTGGAGGCAGCAATGACGGCAGAGGAAAAGCGTGATCGCGCCATCCGCAGCTTTGTAGTCCGCGGCGGCCGTCTGACCCCTTCGCAACAGCTGGCTATGGATACCCTCTGGCCGCTTTACGGGCTGGAGCAAGATGCCGGGCTGATCGACCGGCAGGCCGTGTTTGGGCGCGACGCCGAGCTCGTATTTGAAATCGGTTTCGGCATGGGCGACTCCCTCGCCGCGATGGCGTTGAAATATCCGCACAAGGATTACATTGGTATCGATGTGCATCCGCCGGGAATCGGCACCTTACTCAAGGAAATTCGTGACAGGGACATTCCCAATCTCAAGGTCATGCAGGGTGATGCCGTGCAGGTACTGGATAGCTGTTTCACCGATGCCAGCCTGGACCGTATCCAGATTTATTTTCCGGACCCCTGGCACAAGAAGCGCCATCACAAACGGCGCCTGATTCAGGCACCGTTTGTTGAGAAACTGGCTGGAAAGCTGCGCCAGGGTGGAATCCTCCACCTGGCCACTGACTGGGAAAATTACGCCGAGCAGATGATGGAAGTCATGTCTGCCTCACCGCAGTTTCGCAACAAAGCCGGTGCCGGTAATTTCAGTGACACGGACGAGCGCGTGGAAACTAAGTTCGAACGTCGTGGCAACCGGCTGGGACACGGAGTGTGGGATTTGTTGTTTGAAAAGATTTAGCCGCCTGGCTGAAGCTCAATCATGGTGTAGGCCGGCATAGGCCCTTGGGCGGTTTGCCGACATCGGGCCACCTTCCTACTGATCGACATCCCGGATAATTGTCGGCAAACGCTGCGCTATGCCGACCTACAAATCATTCGGGGTTCGGGCTAAGCCGCCAATCAGGCCCGGCTCCAGAACCGGTGTCCGTTGTCGCCCAACCAGTCACGATAACGCTTGAAGTTCGGACAGATGCTCGCCACGGTATCCCAGAAACGTTTCGAATGGTCCATGTGCTTCAGGTGACTGACCTCGTGCACGATGAGGTAGTTGATCACTTCCCGCGGCGCCATCATGGCCAGGTAGTTGTACTGGATGGTGCCGTCCTGGCAGCAGTGTCCCCACTTGGACCGGGTCTTGCGGTACTTCACTTCTTTGAGCTTGTGGCGCAGCCCGAGACGCCGGGCTACCTTCAGGGTCTCCACGGTCATGTGTTCCATGGCCTTGTCCTTGAGCCAGTCGTTGAACATTTTCTCAAGTTTTTCCGGGGTATTCCTGCGGGTATAGATGAACAGGAAATCCCGGGTCAGGCGCACTTCCTGCTGGGGACCCACCAGCACCACGATAGTCCGGGGGCGGCCCAAGAACAGGAATTCGCGGCCGTCCGCGATGACCAGGCGCTGGCGAAACTGGCGTTTCTGGCGGGCAAGTTCCCCCATGATCCAGTCTGCCTGGGATGAGACGAATTCATTTATCCACTTGCCGGAGGCAAAACGGGGCGCTCTGACCTCAACTTTCCCACTTTTGATATAAACAACCAGAGATTTTCGATTTTGACGTTGAACGTCAAAATTAAAGGGTAAAGTGGAGTTTAGATTGCAAATATCAGGCATTTTTAAGGGGTTTAACTAGAGATTTGCTGCCCTGAAGCTCTATTTCGAGGGCCAGTTCCAGCAAGGTGCCAATCTCGCCGCGGGGAAAGCCTTTGCGCCGGAACCACAGCAGGTAGGCTTCCGGGAGATCGATAATCATGCGGCCCTGGTATTTGCCAAAGGGCATCGGCGTGTTCAGGAGTTTCAATAATTGCAGTGCGGCGGCGGGGTCTTCCATTGTGGCGACTGTGGTGATGGCTCTCAGACTCTCGTAGGCAGCGTGTCGTGGTCAGGGATTTTCCAATCCGTTGCATGGCTCACCTTGCCGGTGAACAGGCTTCGCATCCAACATCAAAAATAGTAGAGCAAAGAAAATCTGTACTCAATCACTTTGCGCACCTGGCGTGAAAATTTCTGAGGCAAGCGGCAGGCTCGGGTCACAAGCCTGCCGTGAGGTCAGGATAGCAAGCGGGTAAATGCCGGTTGGGTATCAGAAAGCTTCCTGGCGACGGGCATGCATGACCTGGCTTACGGCATTGAGCAGGGCATTCACCGACGAGGTCACGATGTCTTCATCAATAGCAATGCCGGTATAGCGCTTGCCGTCATATTTCAATTGCAGGTAGGTGACAGCATCGGCACTGGTGCTTTGGCTCAGGGCATGCTCGCCATACTCGAGAATCTGCAGCTCAATGCCGAAGGTTTTTTCCATGGCATTCACGAAAGCATCGAGCATGCCGTTACCGGTACCGTTGACCTGGAACTCCTGGCCATCCAGTTCGATCACGCCGCTGATGGTTTCATGCTTGGCCTTCTCGATAGAGAAGGTTTTCAGCAGCAGGGGAGACGGCAGGTTCAGGTAATGGGTCTGGAACAGTTCCCAGATCTGGTCCGGCGCAATTTCCTGCCCGGTGTCCTCGGCGGCCTTCTGCACCACGCGGCTGAACTCGATCTGCAGCCAGCGCGGCAGCTGGAAGCCGTACTTGGAATCCATGACATACGCTACGCCACCCTTGCCGGACTGGCTGTTAACACGAATGACGTCCTGGTAGGTGCGGCCGACATCGCGCGGGTCGATGGGCAGGTAGGCAATTTCCCAGGTGTCGCCCTCTTTATAAAGGTCGAGGCATTTCTTGATGGCATCCTGGTGACTGCCGGAAAACGCGGTAAATACCAGGCTGCCGGCATAGGGCTGGCGGGGATGTACCTCGATCTGTGTACATTCCTTGACGACCGCGCAGATGCGATCCATATCGCTGAAGTCCAGCATCGGGTCGATGCCCTGGCTGTACATGTTCATGCCCATGACCACGATGTCGAGGTTGCCGGTACGCTCGCCGTTGCCCAGCAAGGTGCCCTCGACGCGATCCGCGCCGGCCATCATGCCGAGTTCGGAAGCCGCCACACCACAGCCGCGGTCATTGTGGGTATGCAGGCTGAGGATGATGCTGTCGCGGTTTTTTACCTGGCGGCAGAACCACTCGATCTGGTCGGCATAAACGTTCGGCGTTGCCATTTCGACGGTTGCCGGCAGGTTGATGATGACCTTGCGCTCGGGCGTCGGTTGCCAGACGTCATTGACGGCATCGCACACGTACACGGCGTATTCCATTTCCGTGCCGGTGAAGCTTTCCGGGGAATACTGAAAACGCCAGTCGGTTTCCGGCGCGGCCTGGGCGCAGCGCAAGACTTCCCTCGCACCGTTGACGGCGATTGCCTTGATGCCTTCCTTGTCGAGCTTGAATACCTTCTCGCGTTGCACGGTGGACGTGGAATTGTACAGGTGCACGATGGCGCGCCTGGCGCCTTTCAGGGATTCGTAAGTGCGCTCGATGAGTTCCTTGCGGGCCTGGGTCAGCACCTGAATGGTGACATCCTCGGGTACCTGGTCTTCTTCGATGAGCCAGCGTACGAAGTCGAAGTCCGGCTGCGAGGCAGCCGGAAATCCAACCTCGATTTCCTTGAAGCCCACATCAACCAGCAGGGCAAACATCTTCTTTTTCTGGGCGACAGACATGGGCTCGATCAGAGCCTGGTTGCCGTCACGCAGATCCACGCTACACCAGGTCGGTGCCTGCGTGATGACCTTGTCCGGCCAGGTGCGGTCGGGCAGGGCGACGCGAGTGAATGCCTTGTACTTGCTGGGGTCGTAACGTTTCACGGAAATCCTTATTGGTCACAATGGTGCTGAACAGGGCGTGTAGTGTACAGGAAGCCTGGCGAAAAAATATTGCGAATATCGCCATAAAAAACACAATATTGGCAATATATAGCTATAAATATAATTTAAAAGGCATATAATGCCGTTTAAGCTCAAAATAGCAGAATCGGGGCAGCAGCATGGAACTCGACAGAATGGATCGTGGCATCTTGCAGGTGCTGCAGGAAGACGGCCGCATCAGCAACCAGGACCTGGCAGAAAAGGTGGGGTTGTCACCCTCACCCTGCCTGCGACGGGTTAGGCAGCTGGAGGAGGCGGGCATCATCAACAAGTATGTGGCGCTGGTGAACGGGTCTGCACTGGGGCTGAAGATGCTGGCGCTGATCCAAATTCGCATGGACCGCCATACTCCGGATCGCTTTGCCCAGTTTGAGGAAACCCTGAAAAGTTATCCGCAGGTGCTGGAGCTGATCCTGATTACGGGTCAGTCGGCTGACTACCAGGTAAAGGTACTGGTGAAGGATATGGAGGAATACCAGGACTTCCTGCTGAATAAGATTACCCCCCTGCCAGGCGTGTCCGATGTCCACTCCAGTTTTGTGTTGCGCCAGGTGATCGCCAAGACGGAATTGCCGATCGAGTCCTCATGATGTGTGCTGGCCAACACTGGCAGAGGTCGGGGGCTGGCTTGGTTATAACGTAATTTAGTGAAGCACCTTGATCGGCGGGGATGCGCCAGTCATCAGGCATCGTAGTATCAAGCCCAACAGTTCGCAGGTATCGGTTTCCATGTTCGATCAAGACCATGCCAACCACTCACCCGCGACCTATGTCTGCGCCTTCCCCTGGCAGGATGGCAATATCGACAAGTTCAGTATGTCACCGGTCATCAATCGCATACGTGAAGAAGTGGCTACCATAAGCGTCCTGTTCTGGCTGAAGCGCGAGCATTCCGAAACCTGCACCACCGTGCGGATTTTTTGTGTCGTCCCCGCGCGTCATGACGGCGCACTGGCCTTGCTGTAAAATGCGGAGCTTCTTGAAAAGCCGGCATGGGCAGGATGCAACGCCCATCACGGCATAAATCAGTTCATATAAAGGATCGCCTGTGGCCAGTATTTTTACCAAGATCATTGCCGGAGAAATACCGGGGTATTTTGTCTGGGATGATGACCTGTGCATTGCCATCATGACTATCATGCCGATCCGTGAGGGTCACTGCATGGTCATTCCCAAGGAAGAAGTCAATCACTGGGATGATGTGCCTGAAGACACGGCCCGGCATCTGATCAGTGTCAGCCAGAAGGTGGCGAAAGCCGTGAAGGCAGTCGTGCCGTGCAAGCGTATCGGTGTATCGATCATAGGCATCGAAGTGCCCCACACCCATATCCACCTGATGCCGATGGATACCACCGCTGACATGGATTTCAAAAACGCCCGCGAAGCCAGCCCTGAAGCCCTGGCAGCAACAGCCGGGCGCATTCGTGAGGCACTACTGGGCCAGGGATACAAAGAGGCCGAGATCGGAGCCTGATTTTGGCCGCCCGCGATACTCTTTACGCCAGCGGCATACCGCACACCGACTTTGTCTTTGATGAAAAGGTCGTGGCGGTATTTCCGGACATGATCAATCGCTCAGTGCCCGGTTACACCACCATCATTGCCATGATTGGCACGCTCGCAGCTGAATACGCTCAGCCAGACAGCCGCTGTTACGATCTCGGTTGTTCGCTGGGAGCTGCCAGCCTGTCCATGCGTCGCAGCATCACGGCCACGGGTTGTGAAATCATCGGTATTGATAATTCGCCGGCCATGGTGGCGGGCTGTCAGGAAGTGTTTGCTGCCGAAGACGGCCAGGTCCCGGTAACCGTCCAGTGCGAAGATATTCTCAACAGCACCATCGAAAACGCCTCTATCGTGGTGATGAACTTTACCTTGCAGTTTGTCCAGCCAGAACAGCGCGATGCGCTGATGCAGAAAATCTATACCGGCCTGTTACCCGGTGGTCTGCTCATCCTGTCGGAAAAAATCCGTTTCGAGGATGCGGTCCTAAACGACCTGTTCATAGAAATGCATCATCGCTTCAAGGAGCAGCAGGGCTATTCACGACTGGAAATCAGCCGCAAACGCGCCGCACTGGAAAAAGTGCTGATCCCGGAAACCATTGGCGAGCACGAGCGACGCATCCAGGCAGCCGGCTTTGAGTCCTTCGATGTCTGGTTCCAGTGTTTCAACTTTGCCTCCATGGTTGCCGTCAAGGCAGTCTGACAGGAGCCATTGCCCATGATGGATTATGCCGAACTCAGGGACTGCCTGGCAGAAAACGGCCAGCTCGCGCCAATCATCCCGGCATTACCGCAAGATTTCCTGACGGCCTTCAACCATGGTGATTTTGCCGGCTGGGTTCAGGCATTGCAGTCCCTGCCAGCGCTGGTACCGGCTTCCTTTGAGCTGACTGATGCCGTGCGAATCGGGGAGGCCAGCCAGATCAGCGCTGACCAACGCGAACATCTCAGCCAGACACTGCTCCGGTTGCAGCCCTGGCGCAAGGGTCCCTTTGAACTGTTTGGTATCCATATGGATACCGAATGGCGCTCCGACTGGAAGTGGGACCGGCTGAAGGATCATATTGCCCCCCTCGAAGGACGTACCGTGCTCGATGTCGGTTGTGGTAATGGCTATCACTGCTGGCGCATGGCCGGCGCCGGCGCCCGTTTTGTCCTGGGCGTGGATTCGCATTTGCTGTTCACCATGCAGTACTGGGCCATCCGTCATTTTCTGGCCACTCCGCCTGTCCATGTGGTGCCGCTGGCGCTCGAAGACCTGCCGGAGGGATTGAACGCCTTCGACACAGTCTTCTCGATGGGCGTGCTCTATCATCGCCGTTCCCCGTTCGATCATCTATACGGTCTGAAAGACTGCCTGCGCCGCGGCGGTGAACTGGTGCTCGAAACACTCGTTATTGAAGGCGGGGAGGGCATGACACTGGTGCCGCAGGGGCGCTATGCCCGCATGCCTAACGTCTGGTTTTTGCCGTCATGCGAGACCCTGCACGAGTGGCTGAAGAAGGCCGGTTACAAAAACATTCGCCTGGTCAATGTGGCGAAAACCACGCCGGAGGAGCAGCGCACCACGCCATGGATGACATTCGAATCGCTGCCGGAGGCGCTGGACCACAACAATCCTGCCATCACCATTGAAGGTTACCCGGCACCAGTACGGGCCATTTTTGTCGCGGAAAAACCCTGAAGCGGCATTTTGGCCTGTCTTCTCGCGACATTATCCACTACAATTTTGCACTTTTATTACACAATTAATCCACAATGCTCACCGCAGCACGCAGGATGCGACAAAGGCTGCCAGGCCCGTGTTGATTGTGTGATCGCAAGACACTGATACACCAAAATTCAGAAAGAGAATAAGAACACAGCCAAAATTCCAGGTGCCTGCACGGACACCTGCCGTCTGCACTTAAAATAATAATCAGGAATCCCGCATTACCCATGGCCCGACCGTTACGTATTGAATTTCCAGACGCCTGCTATCACGTCAGCAACAGTGGCGAAGACAATGACCGCATCTTTCCCTCCAACAGGTATTACCAGGCCTTCTTTGACGGGGTAGCTGAAGCCGCCCAGCGACTCAATGTTGATGTGCTGGCTTACTGCCTGCTGAAAAATGAATACCACATGCTGATTCGCACGCCCGAGGGTAACCTCAGTCGTTTCATGCGACAGGTGGATGGCCTCTACACGCAGAACTTCCAGAAGATGCGCAACGAGGGCGGCCCGGTATTCAAGGCGCGTTACAAATCCGTACTCCTGCAACCGAATAAATACCTGCAGGGCGTGTCCCGCTATCTCCACAGTCTGCCGAAGCAGGCACGCCAGAATCCGGAGACCTACCCGTGGTCCTCGCTGCCGGCTTACCTGAACAAGGCGCGAGCGCCCGGCTGGCTCAATCGCGAGCCGGTGCTCAGCACCATGGGCAAGGCACCGCGACCGAATGCGCGTTACGGAAAATTTGTCGCCGAAGGTGTGGATGCCGAGCTGAGCCACTTTTATGGCAAGAAAAACCAGCTTTCCATTCTCGGTGATCCAGGCTTCCGCAAACGCATGCAGGCCAAGTCCTCACCTGACCAGGTGCGTGGCAAGCCCAAAGGCGCCCAGGCGCGGCTGCGTCCGTCCATCAGCAAAGTGGTGTCAGCGGTGGCGGCCCATTACAAGGTGCCGGAAAAAAGCATCCTCAAAGCGGCGCGCGGTCCTGGTTCCAAGAACGTGCCACGCTGGATGGCCATGTACCTGTGCCAGGAAGTGGCAGGCGTAACCCTGCAGGATATTGCCGGACGTTTCGGCCTGAAACGTTACGGCACCGTATCCACCACCATCGGTAAACTGAAACAGGAATTCACGGACTCGCCAAAAGCCCGGACTGCCGAGAACAAACTGCGTGGTACGCTGGCACCCTAGCGAGCTCCAGGTTACGCTTGTTTTTCCCAAGTGGGGCTTTACACTCCTCCCTGAAGCCCTCGAGCAGTCAATTCCAGTTATCGCCGAATGATCGTTGCCAAACACACCAAGCCGCAGGATTGCCCGCTTGAACTGGGGGCGTTTCTGCGGGAACTGGAAAAGGCCGGACGTATCTGCCAGGAACAGCTCGATACCCTCGCAGGTCGTCGCCGCACCGCTGCCCAGCAGAAAAACCACCTCCTGACCTATATCGCCGACCAGCACCTGGACGACCAGCTGCATACCGGCAGCAAGCTGACCCTGGAAGCCCTTACGCGCTTTCTGGCGGAACTGTCCGGGCAGGAATACTTCCACATCGATCCACTGAGCATCGATGCGGCCAAGGTGACCCAGGTGATGTCCTATGCCTTCACCCAGCGCCATAAAATAATGGCCGTGGCCGTATCAGCCACGGAAGTCACCATTGCCAGTGCGGAACCGTTTATCGCCAGCTGGGAAGCGGACCTGGAACATGTCACGCGCAAAACCATCAAGCGCGTGGTGGCCAACCCGTCCGACCTGCAACGCCTGACCGAAGAGTTGTACCGGCTGGCAGCGTCCATCGATATTGCCAAGTCCGGCAGTTCCTCGCGGGCACCGGGCCTGACCAACCTTGAGCAGATGCTCGAGCTGGGCAACATGAAAGACCCCGAGGCCAATGACCAGGGGGTGGTACGTATTGTCGACTGGCTACTGCAGTATGCCTTTGAACAGCGCGCCAGTGATATTCACATAGAGCCGCGACGCGAAGTGGGTAACGTCCGGTTTCGCATCGACGGTGTGCTGTACACCGTCTACCAGATCCCCATGCAGGTGCTTAATGCGGTCACCAGTCGCCTGAAAATCCTCGGGCGCATGAACGTGGCCGAAAAACGCAAACCGCAGGATGGGCGCCTGAAAACCAAGAGCCCGGAAGGCAATGAAGTGGAACTGCGCTTGTCCACGTTGCCGACAGCGTTCGGTGAAAAGATGGTCATGCGCATCTTTGATCCCGATGTCTTGCTGAAAACCTTCGGCGACCTCGGCTTTGACGACAATGACCAGGGACGCTGGCAGGAGATGATCGGGAAAAAGACCGGCATCATACTGATTACCGGGCCGACCGGCAGCGGCAAAACCACAACGCTGTATTCCACGCTGAAAACCCTGGCCACCAAGGAAGTGAATGTCTGCACCATCGAGGATCCGATCGAGATGGTCGAATCCAGCTTCAACCAGATGCAGGTGCAGGAAAACATCGACCTGACCTTTGCCAGTGGCGTAAAGGCGCTGCTGCGCCAGGACCCGGACATCATCATGATCGGTGAGATCCGCAACCTGGAAACGGCCGACATGGCGATCCAGGCCGCCCTGACCGGGCACCTGGTGTTGTCATCACTGCACACCAACGATGCGCCCACCGCCATCACCCGCCTGCTGGAGCTGGGCGTCCCGTCCTACCTGATCAAGGCGACCCTGGTGGGTGTCGTGGCCCAGCGCCTGGTCCGGGTGTTGTGCCTGAATTGCAAACGCCCGGCAGAACCGGATGTCGATGTCTGGAACGCGATGGTCAAACCCTGGAGCGCGCCGCTACCGAAACAGGTGTTTGACCCCGTCGGTTGTCTGGATTGCCGGGAGACCGGCTTCAAGGGGCGCCAGGGCATCTATGAAGTCATGCCGTATTCGGAAGCGCTGCAACAGTTCTCCGAAGCCAAGGACGATCTGCCAAAACTGCGCCGGCAGGCGTATCAGCAGGGCATGCGCAGCCTGCGCCTGAGTGGGGCGCAGAAAGTGGCTGCCGGCATCACCACCATGCACGAAGTGCTGCGCGTGGCGCCGGAATCCCGTTGACGGCGTTGCGGCCTGTCAGGTTGGCCAGGGTGTAAGGCATGAAGATTCTCATTATCGGGCCGTCCTGGGTGGGTGACATGGTCATGTCGCAAAGCCTGTTCATGGCGCTGAAGCAGCAAAACCCTGACGCCGATATCCATGTCCTGGCACCGGCCTGGTGCCGGGCCCTGCTGGACCACATGCCGCAAGTGAGCAGCACCATCGAGATGACCTTGGGGCATGGCGAGCTTGGCCTGGGCAAACGCCGAGCACTGGCCAGACAGTTGCAAGAGCAGCGTTTTGACCAGGCCATCGTGCTGCCCAATTCCTTCAAGTCTGCCCTCATTCCCTGGTTTGCCGGTATTCCTGTCCGCACCGGCTGGCGCGGGGAAGCCCGGTCCTGGCTGCTGAACGACTGCCGCGTGCTGGACAAGACTGCGTATCCGCTGATGGTGGAACGCTTCGTGGCCCTGGCCTCTCCCGTCGGGCAAACCTTGCCGTCCCCCTTGCCGAGACCGGCACTGCGTGTCAGTGCCGAGTTATCAGAAGCGACCCTAGCCACGCGTGGCCTGGATCGGCAGCGGCCGGTCATGGTGCTGTGTCCCGGCGCCGAATTCGGGATTGCCAAAAAATGGCCGGCCGCAGGCTACGCCGAGGTGGCTGCCCACTGGCTGGCCGAAGAAGGCCAGGTCTGGATTCTGGGTTCAGCGAATGACCGGGAAGATGCGACTACCATCAAACGCCAGGTTCCGGCGGCCCTGGCAGAGTTCTGCCTGAACCTGGCCGGTGATACCACCCTGGCCGAAGCCGTGCACCTGATGGCCTGTGCTGACAAGGTGGTCAGCAACGACTCCGGCCTGATGCACATCGCCTCAGCCCTGGCCCGGCCACTGGTGGTGATTTACGGCTCGACATCGCCGGCCTTCACGCCGCCACTGGCAGACCGGGTACAGGTGGTTTCGCTGGGGCTGGACTGCAGTCCGTGTTTCAAGCGCGTGTGTCCGCTCGGCCATACCCAATGCCTGAAGCAACTGTCGTCGGCACAGGTGCAGCAGGCCGTGCAGGCACTGGATGCGTTATGAAAGTTGCCCTGGTCCTGTTTGACTGGTTTGCCCACGGTGGCCTGCAGCGCGACTGCCGCCGCATCGGTGAAAGCCTGTCCGACAGGGGCGCAGACGTGGATGTGCTGTGCATGTCCCGGGATGGTGAGGTGCCGCCAGCATTGCATTGCATCGAGGCACCCGCCATGAACAGCAGCAAGGTGACGGCAAGAAAGGCCTTTGCCCGCTTTGTCGCGCAGCAGCGCGATGCCAACGCCTATGATGTCGTGGTCGGTTTCAACCGCCTGCCGGGCCTGGATTATTACTTTGCTGCCGACACCTGCTTTGCCTGGAAGGCCGCCCGCGAACGCCACCTGTTCTATCGCTGGGCGCCGCGCAGCCGACAGTACCTGGCCTTTGAACAGGCTGTCTTCGGTCCCGGCAGCAAGACCCGGGTGTTCATGCTCTCGCCCATGCAAAAAGCCGAATACCTGGCCTGCTATCCGCAGTGTGAAGTGCGCCTGCTCGATGTGCCCCCGGGCATTGCCCGTGATCGCATGGCGCCCGCGGATGCTGACACGGTGCGTCAACATTGGCGCCGCGAGTTCGGTCTGTCTGAATCGGACCTGGTGGTGTTACAGGTTGGCACAGGCTATCCGGTCAAGGGCGTGGACCGTTCCCTGGCCGCTATCGCCGCGTTACCCGAAGCACTGCGCTCGCGGGTGCAGTTTTTCCTGCTCGGCTCGGACCCGCGTTATCGTTATGCCACTGAAGCTGCCCGTCTGGGGATGGCAGCACAGTTGCATATTCTGGCAGGCCGGGACGACCTGCCGCGTTTTTACCAGGGCGCTGACCTGCTGCTGCAGCCTTCACAAAAGGAAAGTGCCGGCATGGTGTTGCTGGAGTCGATCGTGGCTGGTTTACCGGTGCTCACAACGGCAACCTGTGGCTATGCTTTTCACGTCGAGCAGGCACAGGCGGGCGTGGTGTTGCCGGAACCCTTCACGCAACAGAGCATGAATGATGCGCTGGCGAGCATACTGGCCGCCGATAAATCAGCCTGGCGCGAGCATGGCATTGCCTACGGACGCCAGGGCGATTTTTATGCCATGCCGGATCATGTGGCACAGATCATCCTGGCCGGTCACGGGGCTAAAGCTCATGGCCACTGACCTGTACCTGCGTGAGGACATCGCCGCTTTCCTGGGAGAACGCGATCCCTTTGCCACCTTTGCCACGCTGGACGGGGAGGTGTTTCGTGCCCTGGAAAGCCGCCGCACCTATGCGGTGCTGATCCAGGACAGGCGGTTCTTCATCAAGTATCACCGCGGTACCCCGGTTGGGGAAATCCTGAAAAACCTGATCCGCGGGCGTCTGCCCGTGACCAGCGCCCGCAACGAATGGCGCGCCATTCAGGCTCTGAATGAACTGGGTGTATCCGTCCCCGTCATTGCCGGTTACGGTTGCCGCGGAGCATGGCCGCACGCGCAGGAGTCCTTCATTGTCACGGAGGATGTAGGCACGCAGCGCAACCTCGAGGACCTGACACGGGGCTGGCCAACAGAGCCGCCGGCGTTCCGGCACAAACAGGCGCTGTTGGAAAACGTGGCCGATATCAGTCGCACCCTGCACCGCCATGGCATCTGTCACCGTGATTTCTACCTGTGCCATTTTATGCTGCTCTCGGCGGACCCGCCTGCGCTGACCCTGATTGATCTGCATCGTGCGCTGATCAAAGCCAGCCTGGATCAGCGTTGGGTAATCAAGGATGTCGGCAGCTTGTATTTCTCCGCCATGAAGATCGGCCTGACGCGCAACGATCTGTTTCGCTTTGTGCGTCGTTATTCGGGCACATCCTTGCGACAGACGTTCACTGAAAAAGCGGATTTCTGGCGTGCTGTGAGAGACCGGGCCGACCGCCTGTTCCAGCGCCACGGCTGAAAAGTGTCAGGGTGACAGCCGGTACACGATGACCGCGTCGTTGCGATTGTTGGCAAAGCGGGCCAGTTCGGTGATCCTGTTGCGGCTGGCAATGGTTTCAATGGCCGCCACTTCCCTGCTGGCCAGGTCCAGCACCAGGAAACCCTCCCGCGTGATATTGTCGAGCACCCGCATCACATCGGTGTCCACCTGGTCATATTCCGGCACCAGCCCGCTGTAATAGGCAATCGCCGGACTGTTGGTGGTCAGGCGTTCATCGGCGGCTATATTGCTACGCGTCCAGTCGATACCCTCCTCGATATAGTCTTTCGAATACCCGAAGCTGACCAGGCTGTCGAGCAGGAAGTAGGTCGCACAGGCGGCAAAGAGTCGCTGAAAGCGTTTCGCATGGCCGCTGTCCTGTGCCTGCCGGTACAGGGAGTCCAGATACAGCGGCAGCAGCGACAACAACAGCAGGGCTGCCATCATGGCGTAACGCGTGGTCAGAAACTGCAGGATCGAGACAAACAGCAATAGGGCCAGCAGTGCACTGCCCAGGAAAAACCACCATGGCCAGCGTGCGTGATCGGGCAGGGAAAGCTTGCGGGTGAGGAAGCCGACAGCCAGCAGCAGGCTCACGACAGGCCCCAGCGACATCACCAGGTTCAGCACGGTTGCATAGACAAATCCCAGGCCCAGGATAAAAAAACCCTTGCCGGTAAAGCCGTCGAGGTCGGTGGTCACGTCCAGTGCCAGCGGAGTACCGGCGGCAGCATTGGTTAGGGTTTCCGGGTAATTGCTCAACAGCGGCAAGTACCAGCGGTAGGCAAAGCGGAAAACATCAATCAGGCTGATATCGGCGGGCAGAAACAGCAGTAGCAGGACAATGCCGCCCGCGGCTGCCAGCACATACAGCGTACCGGCACGGACAAGCCGCTCGTTGAGCGCCACCTCACGCTGCAGCAGCAGGGCAACGGGCGATACCAGCATGATCAGTAAACCTTCCAGGCGAAACACGATCGCCGCCGTCATGGCCAGCACCCAGCCCACGGCATGACGGGAATGACTCGTCCGGCAATAACGGATTAACTGCACCAGGGCGCTCAAGCATAGGCCCCAGTAGCCGAAATCGCGAATCAGGTTGAAACGCATTTCATTGAGCGTGGGAAAACACAGAATCACGACAACGGCGAAAAAGGTCACCGGCGGTGAGTGCTGGTATGACATCACCAGGGTGATGAAGGCATAGACCAGAACTGCAAAGGCCAGGATGTTGAGCACATGGGCGCTGGTCATGAGGTCGCCGGGCAACACGGCATCCACAAGGCCGATCAGCACGGAATAGCCATACCAGCCATAGGAGGTCAGGGTGGCCTGCAGGCCGTCACTGACAAACAGTTCAGCAGCGCGCAGGTAGCCGAAGGCGTCATCGTTGGGGATCGGGTTGAGGGTAATGACAAGCAGCGAAAACAGGCAGCTGAGCAGCACGGCACCCCAACGTAAATCGATACGCTGCAGAAAAGGGGGCAGGGCGGTCATGACCTCAGGCTTCCAGGCCGGACAGTTTCAGTCCGGCCTGTTCGGCATAGCTGACAAAGAGCTTGTTGCGTTCAGCGCCGGCCAGCCCCAGGTTTTTGGACAGCCGGATCAGGCTCTCGCGGCGCTGTTTCAGCGTGGGCACATGGCGCAGCTTGAAAAAGTCGGTCGGGTCGGCAATGCCGAGATGACCTTCACTCTCCATGAACATGTCCAGCACCGGGGTTTTGCAGTGGAATCCGGCAGTATGCAGTCGCGCCATGAGGCCGGCGAGATCGGCAAGCGGCAGTTGTCTGGACGGTATCTGGCTCAACAGGCGTCCTGCCGGCATGAAATAGGTGGCCAGTGTCACGTCCTTTTCCGGCACCCGGAAAAAGTTGTCCATGGTGATGGTCATGAAACCGGCCATGTGCAGCTGTTTGGCGTGCCGGTCAAACTGCTTGGCCGCATGACCACTGAAACGGCGCCTGCTGACCAGGCCCGGGTATTCGCGCAACCAGAGTCCCGAGGGCAGGCGATAGTCCTTGATGTCGTCCAGTTCTGACAGCTGGGTGGCGCCTTCAACCACCTGGTGAAACTGCTTGGTGGTCAGGCGATGGTTCGGGGTGGCGATGTCGGTGTAGGGACTGTCGGGTTTGCCGCCCGGTTGTGTCTTGAAGCGTTTGTGCATCCACAGGTACTGGGCCGGATATTGGCGGATGGCCGTTTCGATCATGCGATTGGCCAGCGTGGCGTCCTGCAAATCATCTGCGCCGGGAAAATCATCGGGAAACGGCACGAATTCAATTTCGTATTGCGCCGCGGCGCCACGTCGATGCTGGCGGATAAGGAATACCGGTGAATGATTGAACGCGGCAAAGCGACTGCCGGCAGTAATGGTGGCCGCGGGTTTGCCGAAGAAAGGCGCGAAGACGGCATGTTGAGGACCGTAATCCTGGTCGGGGGCATACCACAGGGTCTTGCCCTGTTTGAGATGGCGAAAGGCGCCACGAATATCGTTGCGATCAAACACGCCGTCGCAGTTGGACAGCCGACCACGCAGCATGAAGGCATTGAAGAGCGGGTTGCGATGGGGGCGGTAGGTGACGGCAATGGGATGAAACAGCGACAGCAGGTTGGCGCCAAAATCCAGGGTCGAGTAATGCGCGCCGATGAGCAGGATGCCGCGTCCCTTCGCCTGCGCCGCTTCCAGTGCCTCGAGGCCGATCAACGTGGTCTGGTCTTTGAACGCTCCCGATTTTCTGACCCAGCCGGTGACAGTTTCGATCAGGCCGATACCGTTTTCCTGGAACGTTTTTCTTACCAGGTCTTGCTGGGCCTGGGCGTCGAGCTCGGGAAAACAGAGCGCTATGTTGATGGCGGTGATGTAGCGACGTTCCCGCGCGAGCCAGTAGGTCAGCATGCCGAGACACTGACCGGCTCGATAACGGGCAATGAAAGGCAGCCAGGCAATAAGTGAAAGGACAGCGATGCCCGCCCAAGTCGGCCAGTACCTGATATGCGTAAAGGAGCTGAGGGACGGCGGTTTTTGCATACACTTCTGAATCGGATTTCTGCCGCATTGTATCAGAATCAGCAAGCCGGATTGGCTATGGTATGATAGCCGCCACTTTCTGCCAGGGGCGCTGAAAACCAGCCGAATCAGTACAGAAACCGACGTCATGAATGCCGAATTTCCCAAATTTGATACAGCCCGTGTTCTTGTCGTGGGTGACGTAATGCTCGACCGGTACTGGCAGGGAGCGACATCGCGCATTTCCCCTGAAGCACCGGTACCCGTAGTCCGTGTCAGTGGCCGGGAAGACAGCCCGGGCGGTGCCGGTAACGTCGCGCTCAACATCGCTGCGCTGGGAGCGGCGGCCACATTGGTGGGACTTGTTGGCAATGATGAAGCCGGCCTGGAACTGGCCACACGCCTGACAGCGGCCGGGGTGTTGTGTCATTTCGAACAGGTGCCGGACAAACCCACGATCACCAAGTTGCGTGTCGTCAGCCGCCACCAGCAACTCATCCGCCTCGACTTCGAGGAACCGTTTTCGCCCGATTCGGCGACCGCGGTCAACAACCGCGTCGAAAGCCTGCTCGGCAACACCGACATCCTCATTGTCTCCGACTACGCCAAGGGCGCGCTGGCCGGTGTCAGCGCGCTGATCAGCGCCGCACGTCATGCCGGTGTGAAAGTGCTGGTGGATCCCAAGGGCCATGATTTTACCCGGTACCGTGGTGCCACCCTGATGACGCCCAACCTGGGTGAATTTGAAGCGGTTGTCGGCCCGTGTCACAGTGAAGAAGAGATCGTCCATAAAGGCCGTGAACTCATGGCGGCTCTCGAGCTGGAAGCGCTGCTGGTGACCCGCGGCGAACATGGCATGAGCCTGATTCGTGCCGATGAACCCGAGCTGCATATTCCGGCCCGCGCCCGTGATGTCTATGACGTTACCGGTGCCGGCGACACCGTGATTTCGGTGCTCGGCGCCGCCCTTGCTGCCGGTGCCGCGCTGCCCGATGCCGTGGCGTTGTCCAACATCGCTGCAGGACTCGCCGTTTCCCGTGTGGGGACTGTTGCGGTCAGTGGCCCGGAACTGCGCCGTGAAGTGCAGCGCGACGGTGGCGCTGATCGCGGCGTCATGACCCGCGACCAGCTCGCCCTGGCCGTGGCCGATGCCCGCGCCCATGGTGAGAAGGTGGTGTTTACCAACGGTTGTTTCGACATCATTCATGCCGGCCATGTCGGTTATCTCGCGGAAGCCCGCAAGCAGGGTGACCGTCTTATCGTGGCTATCAATGATGATGATTCTGTCAGGCGCCTGAAAGGCAATGGCCGGCCAATCAATCCCATCGACCGGCGCATGGCCGTGGTGTCAGGTCTCGAGTCGGTGGACTGGGTCGTGTCCTTTGCCGAAGACACACCGGAGGCCTTGCTGGAAGTCATTCGACCGGACTGCCTGATCAAGGGCGGGGATTACGGTATCGAAGGTGTTGTTGGCGCCGATATCGTGCACAGCTACGGCGGTGAAGTGAAAGTGCTGTCGTTTTTGGACAACTGTTCCACGTCGGCTATCGTGGAGAAAATACGCGACGACAGGAAAGCCTGAATTATTTTTCCGGTAACTCTGCCTCGGCCAGTTTTCTGGCCAGCGTCACATTTTCTGCCAGGTGTGCCGGTGTGATGGTACCAACGATCGCCGAAGTGATGCCCGGCGTTTGCATCAGCAAGGCCATGCTGTCGGGGATGGAACCGGCATGGCCGCTCATCAACCCTTTCTTGACCAGAACCCCCTTCGCCTTTTCCTGCGCACAGTCGAGCACAGCCTGGTCACGTTGCTCCAGGTTGTAGGTGATCATCACGACATCGAGCAGTGAGGCCGCCAGCACACCACCCGCTTCTGTCTTGGTTGACATGCCAATCACCCTCACCAGGCCTTCCTGCTGGCACTGGCGCAGTGTTGCCACGCAATCGGTCTGGTTGAGGATGCCCTCGTCATCTCCGTTGGAATGAATCAGCACCATGTCGAGGTAATCCGTGTTCAGCCGCTTCAGGCTGCGTTCAATGCTCATGCGTGTGTGGGCCGCGGAAAAATCAAAGTGTGATTCGCCGTTGGCAAACTCTTCACCTGTCTTGGTGACGATAACCCAGTCCTGGCGCTTGCCCAGCAACTGGCCGAGGCGTGTTTCGCTGCTGCCGTAGGCCGGCGCGGTATCCAGCAGGTTGATGCCCAGGTCATGCGCTGTGGCCAGCAGGTTTCTGACGGCGGCATCATCAGGAATGGTGAAACCGGTCGGATACTTCACGCCCTGGTCACGGCCGATCTTGACGGTACCCAGACCAAGGGCTGAGACGGAGATATTCGTCCCGGCAAGATGTCGCATGAAGGCCATGGCTACAACGACTCCCACGGGGTGGCGGCAACAGCGGGGCGGGTCAGACCCGCAGGGGGCACGGCATTATCCGGCAGGGGCTTTATCCCGGCCGTATCAAAATGAGCGAGTACAGCATCAGCCAGGGCCGGTGACAGGGTCAGCTTGGTGGGCCAGCATACGGCGACGTTGCCATGATTCGACAGGCTGCCATGTTCGGGGCGGCGGCCATCGGGCTGCTGCAGTTCGGCCCGGTCAACAGACAGCGTACCCCAGGCTGCGGCGGAAAAGTCACACCAGGGCAGCAGGGTTTCCAGTGCCGCGCGGGCTTCCCCGATCAGGACGTCAGTGCTTTTGCCGACACCGTTTTCGGCCAGGCGACCACCGAGGTACCACAACGGTTGTCCAGCGCTGTTGCGGTGAGTCGTGATGGTCAGCTCCGGTGTCAGGTCGATGCTGCTGGAAACACAATGCACAAAAGCCGGCGTGTCAATAGTGTGCCGGACCATCACCTGTTGCAAAGGCCGCTTCTGCATGGCGGGCGCGGTAATGCCAAACTGGCTGAGCAGTGCTGCGTTGCCGCTGCCACAGCAAAAGATATATCGGGAGGCTTCGATACGTGTGTCGTCAGCCAGGACCAGCGCATCCACATCGCCCTTGTCGGTGCACGTAAGTCGCGCCTGGTCCCAGTTGATGCTGAATACCGCACTGGCCTGCCGGTCACTGAGGGTCTGGAGCAGGGAAGGGACATCGACCACGAAATCATCGAGCCGGTACAGCGGGCTGCGCGTCTGCCCGGCAAACAGGGGTGGGTAATCCTGAGCCTTTACACTCTCGGTCCGTGATGCCAGGGCCTTGCTACCCAGAAAGGACAGCAGGCGCGCGCGCCAGGAAGCCCGCGGCAGCATATAGTAGTGTTCCGATAACACCCGCGTTTCCGACAAATCGATCTCGCCAGTACCGGCGAGACAATCACGCCAGCGCTGTGGCATGTCGGCGATGGCGACGGCCGCTTTGTTGAGTGAGCCGTCATGCACGTATTTCAGACCACTGTGGATAATGCCCTGACTGGCGATGGTTTGGCCGGTGCCGAGCCGATCCTGTTCAAACAGCCAGGCGTTATAGCCGGCCTGGCGCAGGCGGTTCAGTATCCAGAGACCGGCTACACCGCCACCGAATATCAGGGCATCTGTTTTCAGGGTCCGGGTATGTGCCATAGGGGAGTTTGTGCGCAACGGGAAAGCGTGACAGTATAAACGATTAACCTGAATTCTACCGGCATTGATCCGACGCCAGCCTGCGTGAACCGTTTTTTCTACTCCACTCTTTTTTATCTCGCCACGCCTGCTTTACTGGGCAGGTTGTGGTGGCGTTCGCGGCGCGCACCGGATTATCGCCAGCGTTGGCGTGAACGCTTTGCGCTGTATGACAACCCGGCCGTTGAGCAGCCGGTCGACATCATGTTCCATGCCGTATCGGTCGGGGAGGTGCATGCGACCGTACCCCTGATCAGGCAGTTGCAGGCACATCATCCGGCATTAAAAATTCTCGTGACGACCACCACGCCGACTGGGTCGGCCCGCGTCACTGCGCTGCTGGCCGACAGTGTGCAGCACGTTTACCTGCCCTATGACATGCCCGGTCCTATCAACCGTTTTCTCGACCGCTTTGCACCGCGCCTGGTGGTGATCATGGAAACAGAGTGGTGGCCAAACCTCATACACAGTTGCCAGCGCAGAAACATCAGGCTGCTGCTGGCCAATGCCCGGCTGTCGGAAAAATCACAAAAGAACTATGGCGCCATCAAGGGCCTGGCCCGAACCATGCTGGAGCAGTTCGATGCCATCACGG
Source organism: Pseudohongiellaceae bacterium (assembly GCA_049446715.1). Taxonomy (GTDB): domain Bacteria; phylum Pseudomonadota; class Gammaproteobacteria; order Pseudomonadales; family Pseudohongiellaceae; genus Eutrophocola. Next base: position 51,325 of record JBMTQX010000009.1, on the reverse strand, counting down.
CCCAGTCGGATGAGGACAGCCATCGTCTGCAAGCTCTCGGCGCCAGCCCAAACAAGATCGAGGTGGCCGGCAGCATGAAGTACGACATGCCATTGCACCGGGACCAGTTGGCACAGGCGCGAACAGACAAACAGGGTTTGGCCGGGCGTCCGGTCATGATTGCCGCCAGCACGCGTGTGCTGGATGGCGACAGCGAAGATGAAAAGGTCCTGGCGGCATTTCGCCAGGTCCTTGCCGCCAATCCGCAAACCTTACTGATCCTTGTGCCGCGCCATCCCGAGCGTTTTGACAGTGTGGCTGCGCTGGCAGGAAAAGCCGGCTTCCGGGTTGCCCGCCGCAGTCGCGATTCGCTGCCCCTGGCAGACGATCATGTCTTCATTGGTGATTCGATGGGGGAAATGCATTACTACTTGGGACTCTCGGACTTGGCATTTGTCGGCGGGTCGCTGGTGAACACCGGATGCCAGAACATCATTGAACCGGCCGCCATGGGGCTGCCCGTGATTACCGGACCTTCCCGGTTCAATTTCCAGGCTGTCAGTGACGGGTTGGTGGCCGCTGGCGGGCAACAAATTGTGGCGGATGTTGATGAACTTGCCACCACTGTCAATGCGCTGCTCGCGGACCCAGCACGGCGTCATGCCATGGGGGATGCTGCTGCCCGGGCGGTGCAGGCTAACCAGGGGGCGACTGCCCGCAACCTCGGCATCATCAACAGGTTGCTGGAAGCGCCGCCTGTTGCTGATGCGTCTGCTGGCTGAGGCAGACCCTGGCCAGCAACGGCCGGATCACTCCAGCCAGTTGTTGAGGTCGATGATGTCCTGCGGATTGAGGATGCCTGCCGCCTGTTTCAGGTTGAGGGTATTGATGACGTAGTTGTACCGGGCATTGGCATAATCCCGACGCGCCTGGAACAGGGTGCGCTGCGCTAGCACCACGTCCACCACATTACGTGTACCGACTTCAGCGCCCACTTCGGTGGCTTCCAGAGCACTTTCGGCAGAGACGATGGCCTGCGCCCGAGCCTGAACAGCCAGGACATCGGTTTCGACACTGCGATAGCTGTTGCGGGTACTTTGTGTACTGTCGCGTTCGGTTTTCAGCAACGCTTCTTCACTGGCATCGCGGGTGTAGTATGCCTGACGCTTGCGGGCGGCATTGAGGCCACCGGCAAAAAGGGGATAGGTGAAATTGAGGGTGATGTTGGTGCGCTCAGAGGCGATGCCCGGAAAGAAGCTGAACTGGTTGGCAGACTGATTCCAGCCATAGCCGGCGTTGATCTCCAGGGTCGGAAACATCGCGGCGCGGGCAGATCTGGCATCTTCTTTCTTGGCTTCGAAATCATGTTCTGCGGCCTTGATGGCCAGGTTGTTGCCCATGGCCAGGTTGACCCAGTCTTCCAGGGTTTCCGGTGCCAGTGACTCGATCGGAAATTCGGTGCTCAGCGATTCCAGGTCGCTATGGGCGCGGCCGGTGATGGCTTCCAATGCTTCCAGGGCCTGGTTCAGGTTGTTTTCTTCCACCAGGCGATTGACCCGGGCCAGGTCGGCATTGGCCTGGCTGTCATAGACATCGGTGATCGGAATCAGGCCCACTTCAAAACGCTCGCGGGTCTGTTCCAGCACGCGGGAAGCGGCATCTTCCTCGGCACGGAAAGAGGCGAGGTTGTCCTGTGAACGCAACACATTGAAGTACGCGGTCGCGACTTTTAGGATCAGCTGCTGTTCCGCCTGGGCCAGGTTGGCAGCGGCCTGCAGGTCGGTTTGCTTTGCAGACTGGAAGGCGTACCAGGCCTCGAAATTCAGCAGCGCCTGGCTGATGTTCAGGCTGTATCCCTTGGTGTTGAAGCCGTTCTCAAAACTGTGCGCGGAACCAAATGCCGTGTCGACAGCAGGTCCGGCAGTATCGCGGGAGGTCGACCCATTCAGCGTGACACGGGGCAACAGGAAAGAGCGGCCCTGGTCCACTGTGGTGTGGGCCGCATTGAAGTTGGCGCGAGCCTGGCGGATTTCCGGGTCGTTATTCACGGCCAGATCAAAGATACCGGCCAGGTCGTCGGCACGGGCACTGTTGATGGGGAGCGCGAGCAGGACGGCTGTCACGCAACTGGCAAGAGCGACTGCCGGACGACAAGCGCGTAAATTTCCCATGATTTTCTCCATTACAAATCGTGACTGACCTGTTGGGGTCCCTCTGGCAGGCCTGTATTCAACGTATTGAAAGATAAGTGAAAAGTTAAATTTTACAGAGGGTCTGGCCGGCAACAAAATTCCGGCACCATCGTTGACTGACTGGTCAGTCAGTTTCTTTTCTTTTCCACTTTCTGTCAAGTACTCCCGGGGGTAGCAGGGCTTTTTGTCTTGCCGCCATGCTTCGAATGACGGTTGTGTTTCCGCAGTGCGCAGCCCCTGGCCTGCCTCGCCGATGCCGGTTTTACGCAAACCCAATGCGTGTGGACCAGCCATGCCGTTGTCTGAGCGGTGCTGTCTGATCGGTATTGCGGCACGGGCTTCACCTTCCCATTCAATAGTCGAGTAACACTTAAGCGTCGTTTCACTTTCGTTTCACTATCGCTCGACGGATGTTCGTGCATCGTACCGTCATCGGGTACATCGAAAAGTGCCGGCATTTTAGGCCGGTCGAGGCTGCTGCATTGTAGCAAAGAATTGCCGTAAACCCGGCAGCGACCTTCCTGTATGCTGTCGTAAACAACACCCTATTCCAGCCCCATGACGAGGTAATAACGTGAAACAAAATCCCTTGCTGACGCCAGCCTTTTCGCGTCAGGATGTTGAGATCAGCGACTGCACTCAAACCCATGCCGGCTTTCTGAGTCTGGACCGGATGACGCTCAAGCACCGTTTTTTCAATGGCGGCTGGAGTGGTGCGGTAACCCGTGAAGTTGTGCGACGCGTGCCCGGTGTGGGCGTCTTGTTATATGACCCTGAATTGGATATGGTGCTTTTGGTTGAGCAATTTCGCGTGGGTTGCCTGGAGGCCGCAGGCGGGCCCTGGAAACTGGAACTGGTAGCCGGTCTGATCGACACCGGGGAATCGCCTGAACAGGTGGCAGTCCGTGAAACTCGTGAAGAAGCCAATGTCGATATCAGCACCGCCGGCGACAGGCTGCTCCCGATCACCAACTACTATCTCAGTCCTGGCAGCAGTACAGAGTACATGCATCTTTACTGTGCCCGCTTTGATGCTTCACGGGTGGCCCGTCAGCCTGACAACGTATTTGGCCTGGCGGAAGAACACGAAGATATCCGCGTCGTTATCCTGAGTCGCGAAGAAGCCAGCGAGGCGATCATCACTGGCCACATCGACAACGCCATGAGTATCATTGCGCTGCAATGGCTGGCGCTGAATCTCGAAGACGTCAGGCAGTCACTGGCACAGTGAACAGGCCGGAGAAGCCCGCAAGAGCACACCTGAACGAGAATACAGCAAGCGCGAAACCGAAAAGCCCACTGACAACAACGCAACCGAGGTCGAATCACACCGGCCAATAATGATGAAAATAAAATCCTACACAATCGATTTGAGTGAACAGATGGCGGTCTGTGATGCCAACTACATCCGCCTTCTCAAGTTGCTCGGGAGCACCCGTTCCCTTAGCCGCCGCATCGTGGGATTGCCTCATCTCGGACCGGACAGTGATCAGGAAAAGGTGTTTGTTTGCCTGGAAGTGCAGGAAGACTTCAAGTACACCAGTACCATTCGTATCAGGCAGTTGCTGTCCCGGGATAATCTTCAGCCCGTTGACCAGGCGATGCCTCATGACCTGATCGGGCAGTCACCTGCTGAACAGACCATCGAACCCCGGAATAACCCCAGCGAGAGGGAAGCTGCCGGGACTACCGACTTCACAGTTTCTGACGGGCATCACGACAGCAAGGGCAGGTGTGTGCAGTATCACACTCCGGAAATGATGGTTCGTGTATACCATGATGCCAAGACTGCCGAAGTAACCAGCTACCAGAATCATCGTTACTTCAAGGCGATCTACTCGGTGCCCAACCAGTTCATGTACCAGAGTGACGAAAAGGAGCAACTGAATCTTTTTTTGGCTGAATGGCTGAATCTGTGCATAAATGAAGGGTTGAGTGATCCGGCTGAATTGCAGCTCAACTGCCTGTCATGCCCTTGAGGCAACCCTTGGGGTAAGTATCCGGAATACCGCCGGATTGGCTAGTGATCAGGACGTCTGCGGACAGCAGACCGCGAGCGGCTTGCAAATGGCCAATAGGCGCCAGCACGCAAGCACGCAACAAACAGGTGAGCAGGCGAAGAAAAGGGAGCGGGGCTGTGTTACACAAAGCGGCAGACAGATGGATTTTTGATGCCTGGTATGTTTTAAGGGAGTGACCACCATTGGCTGAAGTCCTGGCAAACAATAACAACCAGAGCTACAGGATTGTCCAGATTACGGATTCCCATCTATTTGGCGATCGCAGTACGCTTTTTGACGGCCTCAATACGTTTGACTCTCTGTGTGATGTCGTCAACCTGATCTCTGAACAGCAGTCACAGATCGACCTGCTGCTGTGCACTGGTGACCTGTCACAAGACACCAGCATCCAGGCCTACCATAATTTCCTGGAGGCCATGGCCCCACTGCAAGCCCCGCAACTCTGGTTGCCCGGCAATCACGATATCCGCAGTCACATGCAACAGGCGCTGGATCAGAACAGTGTCCACCTGAAGCGTTCAGCGCAACTTGGCCGCTGGCGCATCATCATGCTCAATTCCCGTGTCCCGGGTCACGTCTATGGCCTGCTCGACCAGAAAGAACTGGCTGATCTGGATCTGGAGCTTGCCGACAGTGAGCGCAGCGGTTCCCATGTGCTGGTGTGTGTTCATCACAACTGCCTCCCGGTGAAAGCTGCCTGGCTGCAGCAGCACTGCCTGAAAAACAGCGATGAGTTATTTTCGATACTGGACAGTTATTCCCATGTGCGTGGCATCCTGTATGGTCATATCCACCAGGAGTTCAGTGATATGCGTAACGGCGCCAAGATTATGGCCACGCCGTCAACCTGCATTCAGTTTCATCCTGAGAATGACGAGTTCACCCTGGACGATGCCCAGCCCGGTTATCGGTGGCTTGAGCTCAACCCTGACGGCAGTATCGAAAGCGCTGTCGCACGTGTCACGGAAAAGACCTACAACATCGACTTCGGCAGTACCGGCACTGAGCCGGCCGCGCGCGCAGAACACAAAATTTCCCGCTGAATTGGCAAATAGCATTCCACCTACAGGGGCGAAGCATCGTATAATTGCTGCATGACTTCGAGCCGGCCGCTTATTCTCTACATACACGGATTCAACAGCTCACCGGCCTCTGCAAAAGCCCAAGACTTTATCGACTTCTGCCACCAGCATCCTGACTATGCGGTGGCGGTGCCGGCACTGTCCCATGATCCCCAGCAAGCGCTGGCGCAACTTGAAGACCTGATCCGGGAAGCGGGTGAGCACATCCATGTCCTAGTGGGCAGTTCCCTGGGTGGTTACTACGCGACCTGGCTGGCGGAAAAGTATGGCTGCCGCGCCGCCCTGGTCAATCCGGCGGTATCGCCGGCGAAAACCCTGGGTGAGGAATTTCTCGGTCCGCAGAAAAACCTCTATACCGGTGAGGAATATGAATTCACCCGCGCCCATGCCGAATTTCTCGATACCCTGGATGTGAACCCGATCCAATCACCCGGGAATTTCCTGCTGCTGGTGCAGACCGGTGATGAAGTGCTGGATTACCAGCTGGCCGTTACGCGTTATGCGCAGTCCCTGCAGGTAGTGCAGGTAGGTGGCAGCCACCGGTATGAAGGCTTTGCTGCCATGCTGCCGGCGATTCTCGAGTTTGCCGAAACCGGCACACTGGCACCTGATACCCTGGCAGCAGTCAGCACGCTGCAACCAGAAACCTCAAGCGACTCCCCTGGAAGGAAAGCACAGCACGTATGAGCAAAGACTATACCTCCGGTTCCATTGAAGTATTGACCGGTCTGGATCCTGTCCGGCGCCGCCCGGGCATGTACACCGATACTACCCGTCCCAATCACCTTGTGCAGGAAGTGGTCGACAACAGTGTCGACGAAGCCCTCGCCGGCCATGCCCGCACCATCAAGGTCACCCTGAACAAGGATGGCAGTGTGGAAGTGTCTGACGACGGCCGCGGCATGCCGGTGGATGTCCACCCGGAAGAAAAAGTCCCGGGTGTGGAGCTGATCCTGACCCGGCTGCATGCGGGCGGCAAATTCAACAGTGACAACTACAAGTTTTCCGGTGGTCTGCACGGTGTGGGTGTGTCCGTGGTCAATGCCCTCTCCAGTATCCTGGAAGTTCAGGTCAAGCGTGACGGCAAACTGCACCAGATGACCTTTGCCAATGGCGAGAAGAAAACCAGCCTGAAAGTGATCGACAAGGTCGGCCAGCGTAACACCGGCACCACGGTCATCTTCATGCCTGATCCCAAATATTTCGATTCTCCCAACATTTCCATTCCGCGGCTGATCCATGTCCTGCGCGCCAAGGCGGTACTGTGTCCCGGCCTGCATATGATTTTCGAAGACAAGACGGTCAAGGAAGACAAGGCACAAAGCCAGGAATGGTGTTTCCAGGACGGTCTCACCGATTACCTGCTGCAGTCCACCGAAGGCTATGAGCGTATTCCTGACGAACCGTTCACAGGCGCCATGCAGGCTAACGACGAAGCGGTCGACTGGGCCGTGCTGTGGATGCCCGAAGGTGGCGAACTGGTCACCGAAAGTTATGTCAACCTGATTCCCACCATGCAGGGTGGCACGCATGTGAATGGCTTTCGTACCGGTATGATTGATGCCATCCGCGAATTCTGTGAATTCCGCAACCTGTTGCCGCGCGGCGTGAAGCTGAGTTCGGAAGATATCTGGGAGCGCTGTTCCTACATCCTGTCAGCCAAAATGATTGATCCGCAGTTTGCCGGCCAGACCAAGGAAAAACTGTCCTCCCGCCAGAGCGCCGTCTTCATCGGTGGCGTGGTCAAGGACGCTTTCGGATTGTGGCTGAACCAGCACACCGATGAAGCCGTCAGGATTGCGGAGATGTGCATCAACAATGCCCAGAGCCGCATGCGTGAAGGCAAGAAGGTAGTGCGCAAGAAGGTGACTGCCGGACCGGCACTGCCCGGCAAGCTCGCCGACTGTACCACCCAGGACGTCGACTCCGGTGAGCTGTTCCTAGTGGAGGGTGATTCGGCAGGGGGTTCTGCCAAGCAGGCGCGCGATCGTGTCACGCAGGCGGTGATGCCGCTGCGCGGCAAGATTCTCAATACCTGGGAAGTGGACTCCGGTGAAATCCTGGCCTCCCAGGAAGTACACGATATTTCCATCGCCATTGGCGTGGACCCCGGCTCCAGTGACCTCAAGGGTCTGCGCTATGGCAAGATCTGCATCCTGGCTGATGCCGACTCCGACGGCCTGCACATTGCCACCCTGCTCAGCGCCCTGTTCGTGAAGCATTTTCCCGCCCTGGTCGAGGCCGGTCATATCTACGTGGCCATGCCACCGCTGTACCGCATCGATATCGGCAAGGAAGTGCACTATGCCCTCGATGAAGACGAGAAAAACGGGGTGCTCAACATGATTGTGGCCGAGAAGAAAAAGGGCAAACCCAACGTGCAGCGTTTCAAGGGCCTGGGTGAGATGAACCCTATTCAGCTGCGTGAAACCACCATGAACAAGGACACCCGCCGGCTGGTGCAGCTGACCATCGACCAGGCCAAGAAAACCCAGGACCTGATGGACATGCTGCTGGCCAAGAAACGCTCTGCCGACCGCAAGGTCTGGCTGGAGAAATACGGCAACCTGGCAGAGATATAAAAAGCGGATGCAGGAGGCAAGAGACAGGATGCAGGTGATCGTGAAGGTTTCTTCTTGCATCCTGTCTCTTGCCTCCGGCATCCGTTCCCAGAGAAGAACACTTTAAGTAACGTATTAAATTGAACCAAAAAGAATATGACAGACAACATTACCCTTTCTGAAGACGGCTTCGAACAAATGGCGCTGCGCAAGTTCGTGGAGCAGTCGTACCTGAACTATTCGATGTACGTCATCAACGACCGGGCGCTGCCGCATATCGGCGATGGCCTGAAGCCGGTGCAGCGCCGCATCGTGTATGCCATGTCGGAGCTGGGACTGAAGTCCACGGCCAAGTACAAGAAGTCTGCCCGTACTATTGGTGACGTCATCGGCAAGTATCACCCCCATGGTGACTCTGCCTGTTACGAAGCGATGGTGCTCATGGCGCAGCCGTTTTCCTACCGCTATCCCATCATCGACGGCCAGGGCAACTGGGGTTCACCCGATGACCCGAAATCCTTTGCTGCCATGCGTTACACCGAGTCCAAGATGCGCGCCTATGCGGATGTGCTGCTCAGCGAACTGGGCCAGGACACGGTGGACTGGAAACTCAATTTTGACGGCGAACTGGAAGAGCCGCAGATCCTACCGGCGCGCCTGCCTAACGTCCTGCTCAATGGTGGCAGCGGAATTGCGGTTGGTATGGCCACCGATATCCTGCCGCACAACCTGCGGGAAGTGGCCCAGGCCTGTATCCACCTGCTGGATAACCCCAAAGCGACCACCGCCGACCTGATGAAGTTCGTGAAGGGACCAGATTTCCCGACCTATGCCGAGATCATTACGCCGCCTGTCGAAATTGCCGAGATTTACGAAACCGGGCGCGGCATGCTCAAAAGCCGGGCTGTTTATGCCAGGGAAAACGGTGACATTGTGATTACTGCGCTGCCGTACCAGGTGTCCGGCGCCAAGGTGCTGGAGCAGATTGCGGTGCAGATGCAGAAAAAGAAACTGCCGATGATCGTCGATATCCGCGACGAATCCGACCATGAAAACCCGACCCGCATTGTCATCGAGCCGCGCTCCAATCGTGTAGATGTGGATGCGGTCATGGCGCACCTGTTCTCCACCACAGATCTGGAGCGCAGTTACCGCACCAACTTCAACATGATCGGCATTGATGGCAAGCCACAGGTCAAGCCGCTGGTGGCCCTGCTCAAGGAATGGCTGGAGTTCCGTACGACCACCGTTACCCGCCGCCTCAATTACCGCCTGGAGAAGATCAAGGCCCGGATGCATATCCTGGATGCCTTGCTCATCGCCTACCTCAATATCGACGAAGTCATCAGGATCATCCGCACCGAAGACAAGCCCAAGCCGGTGCTGATGAAAACCTTCAAGCTCACCGATACCCAGGCGGAAGCCATTCTCGAGTTGAAGCTGCGTAATCTTGCCAAGCTGGAAGAAATGAAGATCAAGGGCGAGCAGAAGGAGCTGGCTGAAGAGCGTGATGCCCTGGAAAAAACCCTGGCGTCGAAAGCACGGCTGAAAACACTGATCAAGAACGAGATCCAGGCTGATGCCGACACCTACGGAGATGACCGTCGTTCCGAGCTGGTGATCCGCGAGGAAGCGGTCGCTTTCAGGGAAGAGGAGCTGATCTCCACCGAGCCGGTAACGGTCATTCTGTCGGAAGGTGGCTGGGTCCGCGCAGCCAAGGGGCACGAGGTTGATCCTTCCACTCTGGCCTACAAGTCCGGCGACAAACTGAAACTGTTTGCCCGCGGCAAGAGCAACCAGAATGCGGTGTTCCTGGATTCCACCGGTCGTTCCTACACGTTGCCGGCCCACTCACTGCCCAGTGCACGCGGCATGGGCGAACCGCTGTCGGGACGTGTGAAGCCGCCATCAGGTGCCACGTTCATGGGCCTGATGATCGGTGATGCCAGCCGGCTGTGCCTGATTGCATCGGACGCCGGTTACGGTTTCATCACGAAAATGGAAAACCTAGTTAGCAAGAACAAGGCCGGTAAGGCCTTGCTGAACCTGCCCAAGGGAGCCAAGGTGCTGTCACCGGTGCCGGTGGATGACATCGGAAGCAGTGAAGTGGTGGCCATCACTAACGAAGGCCGCATGCTCATGTTCAAACTGAGTGAACTGCCGGAACTGGCCAAGGGCAAGGGCAACAAGATCATCGGTATACCGTCGGCCCGGGTAGCCGAGCGCGTGGAATACGTGGCTGCCATTGCAGTCATGCATGCCGACCAGGTGCTGGTGATTCATTCCGGTAAACGCCATTTCAACCTGTCCATGAACGATCTGGAACACTACCGTGGCGAGCGCGGTCGGCGGGGCAACAAACTGCCCCAGGGCTTCCGCAAGGTCGACAGTGTCGTGGTACAGGACAAGTAATCGGGTTGCCACGCATCTGTGCCGGAATTTGTGGCCGGCAGATCGTGGCTAAATCCCATCCTCTATGGGTGCCGACATGGCACCCCTGCAGAATGCGCATGGGTCCTGTCCAACGGGGTGATGAACCTTCAGGCGCGCCAGCCAGGTTTGGTAAAACTCCCGTAATTTCACTATTCCGATGACCCTTTGCATAAAAATGTTCGGGCCGGTCACGGCTGTTTCGGCAGGTTACCGGCCATAATGGCGGACGCAAAGGAACAAGGCGCAGGTAAGCCCGAGGGCGATACCGACGCAGTCCTGAACTTACAGACTGCCGCCGGGTCGTCGCGAGGTGCCGGTACGCTCGACCTGGGTCGCATGAACCGCATGCTTTCACGCCTGGCCGGTGAGCAGCACTTTCTTGATATGGCGATTTTTCAATGCCATTAGGCATTCCAGTCCGTTCATTTACGGCATGGCGTAGTCAATGATCACGGTTGAGCAGGTCTGGAAACGGGTACTGTTGTAAATTTCCTCGTGCAGTTTGCCGACATCCACATGGGACAGGGAGTCGGACTCCAGCGGTCCGGTCTTGTAGTTGTTGTAACAGCGCTGCAGTAAGCTGACCTGGCGATGAGACTGGCTGACATAATCGAGTGCCTGCGAGGCAGAGCTGAAAAGGCGGTAACTGAGCTTACGATCAAGCATCAGGCTGATGCCATAGGGAAATCCGGATCATCATCCGCCAGGACAACCTGGGTGGGGAAGTAGAAGGATGTCTTACGTTGATATGATCGTCCATTGTTAAGTCCGTTATGGTCTGCGCGAGGCGCAGCGAATAATCCTTTACCGCCTTGAGCCCTGATCCAGTGAGTGTTTCTGGTCAGGAAAAGTGAATGATCAGACTTCCTGTTGCTCGGTACGTTTGTCGGGCCCCTTATCCGTACCCAGTATGTGACGACGTTGCTGGCGAATTTTGTCCATGTCTTCGGCAAAACCGTTGGTCAGAACATAAGCCATAAAAGACACATTGTCAGCGGGCATGCTGACTTCCTTTTCGCCGTCGGTATTGAAGGTTTCAAAATAACGGGCCTGGGTACAGGTGGCCTCACTGATGACCAGTTCATTCGGGGCACACTGTTTGCACAGGAAGTAGGTGATATCGAGGATCTTGCCTAGAATAGTGAATTGGTCAGGCGCAGCACTGTCTTCGATGCCTGGTGCCATAAAGATATCTCCGCTGTGGATAGCCATGAGGAAATCCAGCACCTGCTCGCCTTTCTTGCGATGGCGGTGGTTGATGCGCGCCATGACCGACTGGAACAGAGCGGCGCAACACAGGGCGTTGGCAGAATGGCTGTCTTCACATTGCCGTTCGTCAAAACAAACGACAACGGACTCGCCATTGATACGATGGAATTCACCGCCATAAAGTCGGGCAGCCTGTTTCAGGTAAAACAGGTATTCCTGCAACAGCCTGGTCAGCGTGGACGGGTGCAGGACTTCGACGGCTGTATGGATATTCACGACCTTGATGACAAGCACACTGGCTGACAGTCGTGCGGGTTCCTCAAGACTGTCGTTGTCACCCTGCCAGACACCGGTTTCCAGCAGCCGCGATTCCATTTCCTGATAGCGCGCCAGGAGTGCATCGAGTCCGGCTTGCAGGCGCAGTGTCGGTTCTGCAGATGGATCGTCATCCTCGTCATCCGTGTCCTCTGCCAACGTATCGGCCAGTTGTTGCAGCGGTGCCGTGAACTGGCCCGCCAGAGCGAAGGCGGTGGTGACTACCAGCACAAGCCCCACCACCAGGAGCAGCAGGAAAAGGTTGCGCATACGGTCGCTAGAGTCTGCCACGGTTCGAGCATTGAGTTCGATACTGACGACCCCGGCCACGGCATCCTGGACACGAATGTCAGCCATGTAGAGGCTGATGCTTTCGCCGGGCATGGGAGGTGTACCGATGCTGGAAAGTTGGTTGCCGTCTATGTCCTGCACACTGGCGGCACGAATGGTGTCGTTGCGCACCAGTTGTGTCAGCACCACATTGAGGCCGAGGAGGTCATTCACCAGCACCAGTTCACGAACTGATGACGCGGTCTGCTCCGCCAGGGACTGACCCAGAATATCCTGGTACTCCTGCAGGGAACGATTGAGCTCACCCTGGAACAGTAGCCAGAACGCTGTCGTTACAACGACCAGCAGCAGGCCAAAACTAAGGGCGATCTTGTGACGTAATTGCAGGGGAAACCTGTCCTGACCGGCGGATGAAAATCGCTGCTCCGGGGCGTCCTGGCGATCTGTATGGCGGGATGTATGGTCGGGCAAAGCCTGCTGCTCACTCACTGCAGAAACAGGCGATAGTGTAACGCGTCTTGCCTTGTCTTTGGAAAAAAAGCAGACACCACTGAATGACAATCACCCGCCCCTGCCGGGCTCATGCTGCGCTGGTCAGCGTCCGGCTTTGCGGGAAACCATAGTCAGGTTCAGCACCGGGCGCCTGTACACCATTGCCCTGCACGCCGTCGATGCCCAACGAGAACAGTTGTGGTAGCTCGCCCGAGTCTGCGACCTCTGTAGCCAGCACAGCGATACCATATTGATGAACGGCCGCCACCAGCTTTTCCAGCGACTCCTGCTGCGGCTTGCTGTATTGCAGTTCGCCCAGCCATGCCGGATCGAGGTGGACCGCTACGGGGGTGACTTGGGCCAGCACGGCCAGGGGGTCCATGGCGCGGCCAAAGTCCGACAAATGCCAGCTGATACCGAGAGCATCCAGGCGCTTGCAGAAACTCATGACCTGCTGGCGATGGCTGTGCATGTCGATTTCACTGATCACAAACCGGAACTCTTCCGGCGAGCGGTCGTGTTTGTGGCACACCCTGGAAAACCAGGCCGGAAAGGCGAGCTCGGCCAGCGTGTTGCTGCTGAGGCTGACCAGGTAAAGCGCGGCGTGACGCGGGACCGCGTTGCGGGTAAACAGTTGTTGCAGAACACACCGGTCTGTTGCCATGCCATATCCCTGCATGTTGGCCTCTGCCATCAGGCCCTGTGTAGCCAGGGTGCTGCTGTCATGGCCCGGCAATTGCCAGCTGACTTTGTATGCTGATCGCGCGGGGGCACGCAGGGCGATCAGGGGTTGGAAAGCCAGCGGCAGGGTTTGCCGTTTCAACGCGTTCCGGAGCAGGCTTACAAGCTGCTGCCTGGCCGGAGCCTTCGGGGCACCCTGCACCGTATTGCCCGTATTCAGTCTTGCCCGGTGAATGAGCGCTTCCGCCGTTTGCCCCTGGCGATGGATACTGGCCAGCCCGATGGAGGCACTCAAGTCGAGCGCATCGATACCCGGTGGCAGCAGGCTGTTGTTCACTCGGCTGCGGATATAGTCGGCAACCCTGATGGCCTCATCTGCTGCACAGTCAAACAGCAGGATGCCGAATTCATCGGCGCCCAGTTTGCTCGCGGTATAGGGTTTGCTGATGGCTTTACCCAGGAAGCCGGCAATATCGGTCACTACCTGCATGGTGGTGGCCTTACCAAGGGTTTCCAGGACGCGCTGGAAGTTATCGATGCGGGCCACCAGGAGCATGCTGCATTTGCCCTGGCCCGCGGCCAGCGCTGCCTCCAGGCGCTGGTGAAACACCGGCAGGTTCTCCAGTTGTGCCAGGATATCGACAGATGGCTGCGTTGCGACATCGGTTTGCCGGGTCTGCTTTTGCACGGTCACGCACAGGCAAGGTTCGCCCTGGTAAATGCCTGTACTGAATTGGCATGCCAGTCGTTGTCGGGTTTTGGTGACCAGGGTATGCCGGCTACCCGCCAGTGCAGCCGAGGTATACAGCCGGCCCAATGTCTGTTTGTCGCCGGTGCAAAAGAGCGCGGAAAAACGCTGGCCTGCCAGCGCAGCATCGGCGCCTGCATCTAAGAACTCTTTGAAGGCGCTATTGCAGGTCAACATCCTGTCATCCCTGATGAGCACGGTCGGTTTCGGTGAGTCGGCCAGGAGGTCCTGGTACTGCCGGTCGAGAAGGGCCAGATTTTGGCGCAGCTGGTGGCAGTGGCGTTGAGTGGCCTGCCACTGCAGTCGCCAGGTCAGGCATTGCAGGATCAGGTTTTCATCAGCAACCTGCAGCCACTCGACACCGGCAGGCAGCATCTTGTCATGAGGTGTCCTGCCCAGCATAACTACCGGTGTATCACTATCGGCTTGCCGATAGGCGGCCAGAAACCGGTCAGCATCAGCCTGCGGTGTCAGCAGCCAGAGATCGCAGGGTGTGGCGGCGATATCGGTATCAGCAGCAACCATGTCGATGCAAACGCGCAAGTGCGCCCGGCGCAAGCCGCTAAGCAGCCGGTTGCACCAGGCCTTGTCCTGGCCCACCAGGTTGATTTGCAGCGCTGATGCCGGCGTTGCCGATGGCGTGCGAGATGTGTGTCGTGAGGGACTGGTCAGGGCGGAAATTCCTTTTCCTGGTTGGTGATAAACACAGTTTGGAGGCGAGGTATGCGTAAACCATGGCTTTACCGGGCGACCTGCTGGTCCGTGATCTGATCTCTCGCTAGGGCTTCTGCATGGCACCCGTACTTGACACCCCCGGGCAGAGCCGCTGCTTCAGACCGGCGTTTTGGCGCCGGCGCCGGGTTCTTCACGCACCAGTGTCGGCACCAGGTACCCGGACAGCCGGTTGCGCAGTTGAGTCATCAGCCTGTCGGCGTCCTCTGCCGTCACCTCGAAATGCGCCGCGCCGGTGACCCGGTCCAGCAGGTGCAGGTAGTAGGGCAGCACGCCAGCCTGAAACAGACGCTCACTCAGTTCAGCCAGGGCAGCAACGTCATCATTGATGCCCTTGAGCAACACGCTCTGGTTCAGCAGCGTGACACCTGCACCTGCCAGGCGCTGACAGGCGGCATCCACCTCGCTGTCCAGTTCCTGCGCATGATTGCTGTGCAATACCAGAATAGTCTGAAAGCGCGGATTCGCCAGTATGTTGCACAAGGTGTCGGTAATCCGTTGCGGAATCATCACCGGCAGTCGTGTGTGCAGGCGAATGCGCGTGATATGCGGGAAAGCTGCCAGTTCGGTGTAGAACCAGTCCAGGTAAATGTCCGGCAGGGTCAGCGGGTCGCCACCGCTGAGAATGACCTCACTAATGCTTTCATCCTGGCCGATGTAGGCCAGGCTTGCCTGCCACTGCGCCTTGCCGGGCACATTGTCGGCGTAGGGAAAATGCCGCCGGAAGCAGTAGCGGCAATGGACCGCGCAGCTGCCGGTGGCCACCAGCAGGGCGCGGCCATGATATTTGTGCAGGATGCCCGGCCGGGGATTGCAGTCTGCCTCGGCGAGCGGGTCCGGACCGAATCCAGGATGTTCGATGGCTTCCTGCAGGTCAGGAAACACCTGGCGCAGCAGCGGGTCTGCCGGATCCCCGCGTCGTATCCGGGCCAGGTAGGGCGTCGGTACCCGCACCGGAAAACCGCTTAGCAGGGGGTGGTCGGCCGGCAGGGCCTGCAGGTCCAGGTCCAGCAGGCGGGCCAGTTCTCCGGCATCATTGACCGTGTTAGCGAGGATGTCCTGCCACGGTTCACGGGCAGACACAGGCTTCAGTGGAATCGGGTTCTGGGTGGGAGTCATGGGAGGGGAAGGATACAGGTGGACGGGAAAAGGAGAAAGGGAGAATAAGGAGGA
This sequence comes from Pseudohongiellaceae bacterium, assembly GCA_049446715.1. Taxonomy (GTDB): domain Bacteria; phylum Pseudomonadota; class Gammaproteobacteria; order Pseudomonadales; family Pseudohongiellaceae; genus Eutrophocola. The sequence goes on along the minus strand of JBMTQX010000009.1, from coordinate 35,416 downwards.
AGAGACGCAAGGAGGAAGGGACGGAAGGAGGAAGGGAGTAAGGGGCGCCAATGGGTTTGTCAGTATCAGGTAAATATTGCGGACAACTGATGCAGTTTAGATCATTACCTCATTCCCGACGCTGCAGGCTACGCCCCTTCCTCCCTTCTTCGATCCTCAAAAAGACATAGCGACCACTCCGCTCCCACCAGTATTGTTTCACCCCCAATTCTTGTATCATGCCCCACTTTTCAGACACCAAACCACGGGGTTTTTCCATGGCAACCTACTCCACCAATGAATTCAAATCCGGCCTGAAAGTGTTACTGGAAGGCGATCCCTGCACGATCCTGGAAAACGAATTCGTGAAGCCGGGCAAGGGCCAGGCCTTCAACCGCGTGAAATTCCGCAACCTGCTCAATGGCCGGGTATGGGAGCGTACCTACAAATCCGGTGAATCCCTGGAAGGGGCCGATGTCATGGATGCCGACATGGAGTACCTGTATACCGATGGAGAGTTCTGGCATTTCATGAAGACCGACGGCAGCTTCGAACAGGTTGCTGCCGACCAGGCCGCCGTGTCCGATGCCCTGGACTGGCTGAAAGAGCAGGACGTCTGCGTGGTCACCACCTGGAACGAGGCGCCGATCAACGTAACCCCACCGAATTTCGTGGAACTGGAAGTGGTGGAAACCGATCCTGGCCTGAAAGGTGACACCGCCCAGGGCGGCACCAAGCCTGCTAAGCTGACCACTGGCGCTACCGTGAAAGTGCCGTTGTTCGTCGAAATCGGGGATGTCCTGCGCATCGACACCCGCACCGGTGAGTACCAGAACCGGGCCAAGAAATAATCCGGCACCCGGCCATGGTGGGCAACCCCTGGCAACCAACCACTAACCTCGACATGCTGCAGGCCAGGGCTGAACTGCTGCAGCATATACGCGGCTTCTTTGCTGAACGTGATGTGCTGGAAGTCGACACACCGCTGTTGGCTTCCGCGATCGGAACCGATCCGGTCCTGGATCCGGTGCGCGCTCTGCTGAAAGACCATGCCGGTACCGAGCAGACCCTCTTCCTGCAAACCTCGCCTGAATTCCCCATGAAGCGCTTGCTGGCCGCCGGCAGCGGCGCGATCTACCAGCTGGGAAAAGCCTTTCGCAATGGCGAAGCCGGCCGCAAGCACAACCCGGAATTCACCATGCTGGAATGGTACCGCCCCGGCTTCACCCTCGAGCAGCTAATGGCAGAAGTGGATGCTCTGCTGCAGAATGTGCTTGGCCTGCCCCCGGCGACACGTATTTCCTATCGTGAACTGTTTATGCAGCATCTGGATATCGATCCGTTCACGATTTGCCCGGCTGACCTGATGGTCCGTGCCCGGGCGCGAATCGATACCGGTTTTGCGTCGAACAATCCCGACCACTGGCTCGATCTGCTCTACAGTCATTGCATAGAGCCAGCATTGATGAAACCGGTGTGTATCCATGACTATCCGCCCAGCCAGGCCGCATTGGCGAAACTGGCGGTGAATGCCGATGGATACCAGGTGGCGCGACGCTTTGAGGTGGTCGCACAGGGGCTGGAACTGGCTAACGGCTATGATGAACTGGCCAACGCGGATGAACAGCGCCAGCGTTTTGAGCGCGATCAGGCGCAGCGTCGTGCCGAAGGCTTGCCGGTGTATCCGCAGGATGAGCGGTTGCTGGCAGCACTGGCAGCAGGATTGCCGGCATGCTGTGGTGTTGCTGTAGGCGTGGATCGCCTGCTGATGCTCAAGACCGGTGCCAGTGATATCCGTGATGTGATCAGTTTTCCTGTCAACAGGACCTGAGCACTCACCAGGTACTGGCCGCACATGGCCTCGGGAGATATTCCTGAAGACGACTGTGACGGTTTGCGTCATGCTAACGATTCACCAGCGATCTCAGCCCCATGGCCAGAAACAAGGAACAGGTTACCAGGCAGGACAGGATGACAGACCAAGAACATCAAAGCGCAGGCACGTCCCAGACGGATACCGGGTCACGCGATGCGTTTACGTCGATGGAATACGCCGGTTTCTGGGTACGATTGCTCGCCTGCGTTCTCGATACCGTGTTGCTGCTGATGGTCGCAGTACCGCTGGAGCTGATGTTTTATGGCCCGCAGGTCCTGTTCGCCACAGAATCGCCCGGCCTGGCATATGATGTTATCAATTACGGTTTGCCGGTGTTTTCTGTCATGGTTTTCTGGCGCTATCGCGCGGCTACGCCTGGCAAGATCATGATGGATATCTACATCGTGGATGCGGACACTTTGCGCCAACCGACGTTCGGACGCCTGATACTGCGCTATCTGGGCTACTACGTTTCCATCTTCACCCTGTTTCTCGGCTTTTTCTGGATCGGCTGGGACAAGCGCAAGCAGGGCTTCCATGACAAGATTGCCAAGACCGTCGTCATCAAGAAAAGCAGTGCCGTGATCACCAGCGGCGATTATGGGCAGAAACAGTTGGGAGAGCAGGGCAGTTATGCCTCTGGCAACAAGGACAGTGATCCTGTCGAGCCTGCCCCGAAGGATCCCTGGCAGGAATAGACGCCGAAATTTCCTGGCTAAACCTGCCGTGATGCTGGCGTCAGCTCGCCAATGGCTTCGCCCATGTTCACCGGCCGGTCACTCTCAAGATCGGCAGCCCAGCGCACCGCCCCCGGACCAAACAGTACGATGGCAGTAGACCCCAGTTTGAAGCGTCCCATCTCTTCGGCTTTGCCAAACTCCAGCGGCGGATGCTGCTGCTCATAGCCGGTCTCGCTCAGGCCATGACTGGCAGGCGCTACCTGCATGGCCCAGACCGTTTCAATACCCGCCACAATCATGGCCCCGACCAGCACCAGCGCCATCGGCCCGGCATCGGTATCATAGAAGCAGACCACACGTTCGTTGCGGGCAAACAGGTTGTCGATATTTTCAGCCGTGGTCTGGTTGACCGAGAACAGCTTGCCGGGTACGTAGATCATTTTTTTCAGAGTGCCGGCGCAGGGCATGTGCACGCGGTGATAATCCCTGGGTGACAGGTAAACTGTGACAAATGACCCTTCCTGGAAAGGCCTGGCGGCATCCCCAGACCCGCCGAGCAGTGCAGTCAGCGAAAAGGCCTTGCCCTTGGCCTGGAAAATACTGTCTGCCGTGATGTCACCGGCGGCACTGATCACGCCGTCTGCCGGACTGACAATGCTGTGCGCGCTGTTATCGACAGGGCGGACACCGGGCTTGAGTTCACGGGTGAAGAAATCATTGAAGCAGGCATAGTGCTCCGGGTTCTCCTCAGCAGCTTCTTGCATGTTCACGCCGTAGCGCAGGATAAAACGCCGAATCAGCAGGTTTTTCAGCCAGGGTGTGCGTGCATTGGCGAGCTTGCCGATCAGGCGCGAAAGCAGATGCTGGGGCACCAGGTACTGGAAAAGTATGAACAGGGTTTTCATGGCAGGTACCGGTGTGTGATCGTCGAGTCGGAAAGAATATTCGCGGCCTTGTGATCAGGTTTCAATCGGCGTATCCGGCAGGTTGCCCCATTCCGACCACGAGCCGTCATAGGCGCGCACCTGGAAACCGAGAGCCTTCGCGATCAGGAAAGTCAGTCCTGAGCGATGATGGGTCTGGCAATGGGTGATGATCTGGTTGCCTGCTGTAATACCAAGCTCCTGTAATTTGCTGCGCAGGGCTTCCAGCGGCAGCAGGCGCAGGTTGAGTGCCCGATCCATGGTGTGCAGCCAGTCCAGGTTGATGGCGCCCGGGATATGGCCGCCACGTTGGGAGGACAGTTTGGTGCCGATGTACTCCTCATGACTGCGTGCGTCCCAGATTTTGGTGTTGTCATCATCCAGTGACGCCAGCACTTCCTCCAGGGAGGCATTGAATGACATGTCTAGCTCAATACTGACATCAGTTGGTGTCGCTTCAACTGGGGTGTTCTCTGTCGGGTGGCCTTCCTTGTACCAGGCGTGGATGCCACCGTTCAGGTAGGAATAGCCCTGGTGACCAATGATGTCGAGTGTCCAGATAAAGCGTCCGGCCCAGCCACCACCCTCGTCATCGTAGGTAACGATATGCTTGTCGGGGCTGTAACCGATGCGGGAGAACAGCGCTTCCAGGCTGGCCTTGTCCGGCAGTTTGCCCGGCGCAGGCGGAGTGCCTTTCACCAGTTCCTGGGGGTCCACATGCACGGCACCCAGGACATGGGCCTGGGCATAGGTGGCAGCCTGGGAAACATCCACGATCAGCAGGTTGTCGTTGCCCAGCAGGTCTTCCAGGGTTTGCGGTTCAATGATGAGGTCGAGATCCAGTGCCATGACAGTGTCCGAAGAAAAGAATAGATTTTAACCGATTCGTGCCGCGTTCGCGAAAAGCACAGCGCTATTCACGAGGTGATGGTGTTGCGGATAAGCCGAAAACTGTCGATGCGGTGCGCGCTGATCTCGCCGTTTTCAACGGCCTGTTTCAGGCGGCAGCCAGGCTCATGTTCATGCCGGCAATCGCGAAACTTGCAGTGACCGAGAAAGAGCCTGAACTCGATAAAGCCGTTTTCCAGGGTTTCCTCGTCCAGGTGCTCCAGGTGAAATTCACGGATGCCGGGAGAATCGATGAGATCGCCGCCATCGGGAAAATGAAACAGCCGTGCCGACGTAGTGGTATGCCGGCCCTTGTCGCCGGCTTCGGACAAGGCGCCTTCCAGGGTGTTGGTGCCCGGCAGCAGGTGATTGATCAGGGCCGACTTGCCGACTCCGGACTGGCCAACAAAGACGGATGTCCGGTCATCCAGCAACTCCCGCAGCGCCATCATGCCATCACCGTGACGACTGGACACCTCTAGCACCGGGTAACCAATGTCGCGATAGGTCGACAGCAGGGCTGACAAGGCTGCCCGGTTGTCATCATTGATCAAATCGGATTTGTTGAGTAGCAGCAGTGGGGCAAGCCCGTAATGTTCGGCGGCCACCAGGTAGCGATCCACCAAGTTGGCAAAGGGTTCCGGCAACGGTGCAATGACGATTACGATCTGGTCGATGTTGGCCGCAACCGGTCGCAATTCCCCCATGCCGGTCGGACGTTCGAGAAAGTTCTGCCGCGGCAGGGCGGCAATGACGACACCGACAGGATCGCCTTCCTGCCAGATCACGTAGTCACCGGTCACCAGTTGTTCGAGGTTGGAGCGCTGGAAACAGCGAAAGATGTCGCCCTGGCGCGGGCCTTCTAGGGCTTCGATATCCAGCTGCTGGCCAAAATTGGAAATGACGATGCCCTGTTGTTCACTGCCGAGTTCGGCACCACTGAGTGTGGTTTGCAGACGGGCTTCCTGTTTCGCGGCCCGGTCGGCATAAGCTTCTTGCATTTTGCGGATACGCCACAGCTGGCGGCGATTAAGCTGCTTTTTTTTCATGCAGGGATGTCAGCAGATTTTGGCAGGCGGGCGGTATCTTCAAGAGCTTCTTTGCTACAATCAACGTGGTTAACTGGCAATATACAAGCAGCATTCAGGCAGTATATAAGAAGCACAGGCTGGGATTCTATGGATAAAAGGCAGCACCTGATCTGGATCGACCTGGAGATGACAGGTCTGAGCCCTGAAACCGATCGCATCATCGAGATTGCGACCATTGTCACCAACACTGACCTTCAGGTTGTGGCCGAAGGACCGGTGCATGCCATTCACCAGTCAGTCACGATCATGGCGGGCATGGATGACTGGAACCAGCGTCACCATGGCGCCTCCGGCCTCATCGAGCGTGTCAAGCACAGCCCCTACAACGAAAGTGAAGCCGAACAGACCACGCTGAAATTTCTCAGCCAGTACTGCGAACCCGGCTTTTCTCCCATGTGCGGCAACAGCATCTGCCAGGACCGGCGTTTCCTGGCGCGCTACATGCCGTCGCTGGAAGCCTTCTTTCATTACCGCAATCTTGACGTCAGTTCGGTCAAGGAGCTCGCCAAGCGCTGGCGCCCGGATATAGCTGACGGCTTCAAGAAGGCCAGTTCCCACCAGGCGCTGGAAGATATCCGTGACTCCATTGCCGAACTGCGGCATTACCGCGAGCATTTTTTCAACACACAGCGCACGCCCGGCTGATCCGGAAAAACACCCGGCCAAAAAAATGCCCTGTCCGGGGAGGACAGGGCATAGGCGGGGACGTTTTACGAGAGCTTGATATCGGCATGAGGGAAGAGAGCCGGCTGGATCAAGCTGTCTACCGGATTAGAGACCTACTAATCACCGGAACTCTTTTTACGCGTGCCCGTCAGCCCCGGATCACAGTGGGAATGAGATTTTCCCAAATTTTTCTAAATCATAAAATATTGAGCAAATTCATTTAGATATGGCTATTTTTGCGACCGGGATTGCCCGGTTTGAAGTGGGCAAAGTGCTCGCTATATACTGGTCGACCTGTCTTTTTTTACGCCTGAGCGGCGAAGAGTTTTCCGCAATACCCGCTAACCCGAATGTATCGATCCAGGAGACTGTGCCATGACGATTGATTTCAACTGCCGAGCGACTTTGGCAGGACCAGCCTTGTTGTTTGCGGCCTTGCTGGCCGGCTGTTCTGCTGAGGAAACGTCCGCGCCGCAAGCCGCGGCACCTGCTCCGGTGATGTCGGCCGAGCCAGCACTGGGTTCCGGCATCGATATCCAGTACATCGACACCAATCTGGCTCCCGGCGATGATTTTTACGCCTATGTGAATGGTGTCTGGCTGAATGCCACGCCCATACCCTCAGATAAATCCAACTACGGCTCCTTCACCATACTGGCCGATGAAGCCGAAGCCAGCTTGCGCGAGATCATCGAAGCAGCCGCCGGCCAGGATGCCGCCCCCGGCACCGACACCCAGAAGGTGGGTGACTTCTACACTAGCTTCATGGACGAGGCCGCTATCGAAACCCTTGGCGCGGCGCCACTGCAGCCACTGCTGGCAGAGATCGCAGCTGTCCCCGACAAGGATGCCATGCTCATCAAGATGGCGGAGCTGAACCACATCAGTGTGCAGATGCCGGTGGGTGTCTATGTCGATAACGATGCCATGCAGTCGGACCAGTACATCAGTTACCTGTCGCAGTGGGGACTGGGTCTGCCGGATCGTGACTGGTACCTGTCCGAAGACGATGCTACGCACCAGGAAGCCCGCGATGCCTATGCCGCCTATATCGAACAGGTGCTGACCCTGGCGGATTATCCCCGCGCCTCGGAAGCCGCCCTCTCCGTACTGGCCATTGAATTCCTGATTGCCGGTCAGCATTGGGATCGTGTGCAGAATCGGCAGCGCGAACTGACCTACAACAAGATGAGCCAGGACGAACTCGCCGGCCTGGCACCGGACATGGATTGGAGTGCCTTTCTGACTGCCCTGGGCATCACCGAAACGACCTACGTGATTCGCCAGCCCAGCTATATCGCAGGCCTGAACGGGATCTGGAACGACATCACTCTGCAGCAGTGGCAGGACTACACGAGCTTCAAGCTGGTCGACTCCCTGGCCGGTTACTTGAGCGATGATTTCGTGCAGGCCCAGTTTGCCTTCGAGGGCCAGACGCTGGGCGGACTGGAAGAAATGCGCCCGCGCTGGAAACGCGGTGTCGACACCGTTGATGCCGCCCTCGGGGAAGTGGTCGGCCGTCTGTACGTGGAGGAGCATTTCCAGGACGAGGCCAAACGCCGCATGGACGTACTCGTGGAAAACCTGCGCGAGGCCTTCCGTGTCGGGATTGATGAGCTGCCGTGGATGACCGCTGCCACCAAGGCCGAGGCCCAGGGCAAGCTGGCCAAGTTCACCACCAAGATAGGTTATCCCGACCAGTGGAAGGATTATTCTCCATTAACCGTCGCCCCCGATGACCTGGTCGGCAACGTGCTGCGGTCGCGCCGGGTCGAGCATGAACGCGAACAGGCCAAGCTCGGCAGCCCGATAGATCGCACCGAGTGGTTCATGACGCCCTATACTGTCAATGCCTACTACAACCCGCCGATGAACGAGATCGTGTTTCCGGCTGCCATCCTGCAGCCACCGTTTTTCAATGTCGAGGCGGAAGACGCCGTCAACTACGGTGGTATTGGTGCGGTGATTGGCCACGAATTCAGCCATGGTTTTGATGACCAGGGCCGCAAGTCCGATGGCGATGGCAATCTGCGTGACTGGTGGACCGAGGCGGATGCCGAGGCCTTCGCCGAACGTGCCGGGGCACTGGTCGCCCAGTACAACCAGTTTGAAGTGTTGCCGGGCAAGTTCCTCAACGGTGAATTCACGCTCGGCGAAAACATCGGTGACCTGTCCGGCCTGGCCGTAGCCTATAAAGCCTACAAGATGTCGCTCAACGGTGCAGAGGCACCGGTCATAGACGGTCTCACCGGTGATCAGCGTTTCTTCATGGGCTGGGCCCAGGTCTGGCGTCGTTTGTACCGTGACGAAAACCTGGAGATGCGCATAACCTCGGATCCGCACTCCCACAGCGAAGCACGCGTGAACGGCATCGTGCGTAATTTCGATGTCTGGTATGACGCCTTTGATGTGCAGCCGAACGATGCGCTGTACCTGCCGCCGGAAGAACGGGTCAAGATTTGGTAAAGCCCGCCCGTCGCCATGCAGGCTTGCTGCCATGGGTGGCAGCCTGCACCCTGCCGCTGTCGGCGTGCCAGGCCAACGCGGAATTGCAGCCGTTCACCAATGACGGCTGCAGTGCCTTTCCGGACGGTACCCTGTCGCAGCGCACCTTGTGGCTGCAATGTTGTACCGCACATGATCGGGCCTACTGGCAGGGCGCCACCTATGCCGAGCGCGAGGCGGCTGACAATGCCCTGCGCGACTGTGTCGATGCTGTCGGGGAACCGGAAATTGCCGTCCTCATGCTGGCGGGAGTGCGGGTAGGCGGCACACCGTATTTGCCGACCCGGTTCCGCTGGGGTTATGGTTGGCCATGGCCACGCGGTTATCGCGCATTAACAGACATTGAACGTCAGCAGGTGGAGAACCTGTCTGCCGGCACCGGACAACACTAACAACAAAACAACAGTCATGAGATCATGAAAGCATTCTTTACCCGGGTCTTCTGGTTCATTCTCGGTCGTTTTGAAAAGGGCGAGGGACCTTACAGCTACAAGGCCTCGAGCCGAAAAATCCTGCTCATCGTCGGCATGCTGTTTATCAGCCTGTCCCTCGGCTCACTGTATTTTTCCTTGCAGAAAGGCGACTTCGCCGGCGTCCTGCCGGTGATCGTGTTTTTTGGTGTGGGCTTTGTTTGCCTCATTATCGGCCTGCTGGGTACCGACCGCGCTGTAGCCACCCTGTGGGGCAGTGCCACCAACCCGGGCGGCAAGAAGTAATCATCGAACGTTATGCCCCGCAGGGCAGCGACCGGCAACAGCCCCCATAATCGTGACGAGATTTATGTGATCGTCACAGGCTCGGGATATTTTGTTGATGCCGGCACGCGTCAGACCGTCAGTGCTGGCACCTGTATTTTCGTGCCCGCCGGGGCAAACCATCGTTTCGAGGATTTCACAGACGACTTTTCGACCTGGGTGTTTTTCTACGGTCCGGCAGGTGACGAGGCCAAAGCGGCCTCCTGAGGTCAGTCTGTTTCGCCCTGGTCTTTTGCCAGACGCCTGTTTTGCGCACTGATCACCAGCACCACACCGGGCAGGGTAATCGCGGCGCCCAGGATGATATGGGCATTGATCTTTTCAGTCTGCATGAGGCAGCCCAGGAAGATCGCCACGGCCGGATTCACAAAGGCATAGGTCGAGACACTGGCCGCAGAAGCATTCTGCAACAGCCAGACATAGGACGAGATGGCGACCATGGGGCCGAAAATTACCAGGTAGGTGAAAGCTGACAATGACACCAGCGAAACGGCGACCGGTTCAAAGTCGTTGAACGCTCCGGTCAGTAAAGCCGTCAGCAGCAAGGCCATGCCGCCGCCACACATCTGGCAGGCAGCTGACATGAAAATGGATTTTGGTTGCGTGAATTTTTCGAGTAAATAGAGCCGGTTGCCCATAACAGCGAGGCAAACATCACCCCCAGTGCCCCGGTCAGGTCGATGCCCGTGGCCGCGATCTGCACCGGATCAATCAGTACCACCACTCCGATGAAGCCTAGGAAAATCCCGATACTGCCTTTCTAGGTTGGCGGCGGCCCGCCGGCCCACAGCCAGTCCAGCATGATCAGCCAGAGGGGCAGCAACAATACCAGCAGGGCTGTCAGGCCCGAGGTGATGAACTGTTCTGCCCACACTACCAGGCCATTGCCGCCCTGGAAGAGAAAGGTGCCGACCACGGCCAGGTTCAGCCATTGCCGCAGGGAAGGGTTGGGCGCACCGGTAAAACGCATGACGCTATAAAGCAGAATCCCCGCCGTGCTGAAGCGCACACCGGCCATCATGAAGGGCGAAATCGTTTCAATGGCGTAGTGGATCGCCAGGTAGGTCGAGCCCCAGAGGGAGTAAATCAGACAAAAGGCCACGGCCAGCTTCAGCTGCGTCGGGCCGAATGGCAGTTTCATGGCACGCCGTCTCGGCAGTGAGTGCTAAAAAGGGGATAAAACGTTACCTTAAGAACATGCCGACATAGAAAGTGTTGTAGGTCGGCATAGCGTAGCGTTTGCCGACATTCCTGACTGCCGTCAGCCAGCGCCTCAATTATTCAGCAGATTCGCCGGTGAATACTGGTCGGTGAGAATGCGTTCATCGGCATCCCAGGTCACCTCTGTACTCATGTAGCGGGGGAACTCGGTGATGTCCATGCCGAACTGGGCCAGGCGCTCCTGGAATGCCGGCGCCCTGTCGGCCAGGGTGTCCTGGTCGGGGAGCGGCTGCATGGAAGCGACGACCACCCGGTTGCCGGTGTTGGGCAGGCGAATGCTGTAAATTTCATCAAACACCTCAAAATAGGTGTTGGACTCGGCGGCAAACAGTCGGCTGGTGGAAAAGGTGTTGGCCACCACCATGCCATCCGGTGGCAGCAGTTTTTTCACTTCTTCCAGAAACTCGACTGTCATCAGGTGTTCCGGAATGTACTCACCGTTGAAGGCATCAAGAATGACAAGGTCATATTGTTCCCCGCGCAGTCCTGCACGTTTTATGAAGACACGGGCATCACCGACATCGACGCGGATCTTGTCTGTTTCCTCGAAGCCGAAATAGTCGCGCGCCACGCGGAACACGGCATCGTCAATTTCGGAAATCAGGATCTCGGCATTGGGAAACAGGCGGCTGTAGGTGTCCGGCAGGGTGCCGCCGCCGAGGCCGACAATCAGGATGCGTTCGGGATTGTCCTGCACCAGCAGGCTCGACAGCGTCATCTTGGCATAGGGAAACACGAGTTCCACCGGCCGGTCGAGATAGCGGCAGCTCTGGTTCTGGCCGATGCGGCTGGTGATGGTGAAACGCATGCAGCGGCGGCTGGAATCTTCGGTGACCACGATATTGCGATAGAGCGAACGCTCCTGGTGAATATAGCGCACCCCGACCTGTGCGGCCGCATCGAACGCCAGGATGACCAGGGCGATGACGACGACAACGATCAGGTGGACCCTGATTTGCTGCCAGATAGTGGGGGCTTGCTTGAGCATGATCATGAAGCGTCTGCGTCTGCGGATTTTACGCCGGCCATGATAGCAGCTATGCCAGCGCACAGCAGGGTGGCGACCATGGTGAAAAGAATCTGGTTCACCGTGAACCACAGCACCAGGTAAAACGAGGTCGCCAGCGTGCCCAGGGCACTGCCCAGTGTCGACACAAAATAGAGTTTACCGGCAACATGCCCGCTGCCATGGGTGGACTGCACCATCAGCCGCACGGAATAGGGCGCAATCATGCCCATCACCGCGGTGGGCAGGAAGAACAGCATCATGGACACCACCAGCGAGCCGTAACGCGGGTCCTCGATCTGCAGGAACAGGAATTCCATCAATTCATTGCTCCAGAGAATCAGCGGCAGGAGCAGCAGGGCCGCACCGGCGAAAAAGCCGCCATAGATTTTCAGGTTGGGATTCAGGAGCGACAACTTGCCGCCCATCAGGTAGCCGATGGACAGCGACAGCATGAAGACGGTGATGATGCTGCCCCAGACATAGATGGAACTGCCGAAGTAGGGCGCCAGAATTCGGCCGCCCAGCAACTCGATCGCCATGATGATGAAGCCGGCGATAAAAGCCAGCACCATGACCAGCGTTGTTTGGAAGGTTGTGTTGATTTTTATATTCATAAGAAGCGCCGCAGTATACCTAAACTATCGTGCTGGCCGTAATGGCTTTCATTGCGGCTATTGCGCTTGAGATCTATGCGTTATTTTCTGTTTTGAAACCGGAGAGGCCGGAGCCGTGAATCCGGCCACGCTGCAAATCGATTTTTACATACGCAGCCCGGAACGCAATGACAACAACCACCCCAACCAGGAATTTTTTAACCGTTTTATCGTGCTTGAAGTGACCCGGAAGTAAAAAGGCTGGTAGGTCGGCAAACGGCCTGCGGCCTTTTATGTCCTGGGGGGTCATGCCGAACTACAATGGAATACAATCTGGTATTAATTGTGCGCGGCTGAAGACGCGGCTACAGCCTGGATTCAGACTCTGTAGGAGCGACTTCAGTCGCGAATTGAGTCTTCGAGCACCAGGAAAAAACAGCCTATACCAGCCGAAAAACGTAGAAGCGGCTTCAGCCGCATACGAACAAAAAGCAGGAACCGCCATGACCGAACCCCGTCCCCCGTTACTCCCCCCCCTTTTTTTTTGACGCTGAATCCGCAGCCCAAAAAGTGCGTGCCGCCGAAGACGCCTGGAATAACCGTAACCCGCAAAAGGCCTCGCTGGCCTCTAAGCCGGACAGTCAGTGGCGCAACCGCCTTGAGTTCTTCAATGGGCGCGAGGCCATCCGCGCCTTTCTCAAACGCAAATGGGCCTCGGAACTGGACTACCGCCTGATCAAGAAACTGTGGGCGTTCACCAACAACCGTATCGCGGTACGCTTCGCCTTCGAATGGCGCGATGCCAACGCTAACGGGTTGCGTTCCTACTGTGACGAAAACTGGGAATTCGATGCCCACAGCGACATGGCCGTGCGCCGGGCCTCCACCAATGATCTGCCGATCCAGGAAAACGAGCGCCTGTTTCACTGGCCGGACGGACCGAGTCCGGCTGACCATCCTGGCCTCAGCGAGCTGAGCTTGTAGGCCGGATAAGGTCCGCAGGGCGCCCAGAAAAGTTCAAATTTTGGCAGCGTCACGAGCGAAGGCTAATCAAGGCAAGATGCGCGCAAGGCAGGAGCGTATGAATCATCCGTGACTGACTGAGCACCTTTTTAACGCCGAGTAGCCGAGCGCAGTAGCAACTGCGATTGTGCTTACATCAAAAAGTTAACTGGCCCAGGAGCGGTCGGTGACTTTGTCTATAAAGTCACCTTTCTCTGCCTGGCGGTGGGACCAGCGGTACTTCACATGCTGCAGAAACTTCGTGTGCCAAGACGCTGACACTTCTTTTCTTTCGCGCCAGTAGAGCACGAATTCCAGAATCAGCTCCTGGGCAAACTTCAGGTCGATGTTGGCCAGCTCCAGCACGTCATACACTTCATCACTGGGCTGGTAGTCTTCCGGCAACAGCCGGGGGGCGGTGTCATGCTCCAGCGCGGCTTCGAACTTGGCCCACTGGCGCCGCACATGGGCTATGAACTTGGTGTTCCAGGTGCTGGTTTTCAGGCCGGTCTCGCGCCAGTAAAGGACGAACTCGGGTACGGCATCCTCAATGAAGGAATGATTGATGCCGGCGTGTTCAAGAATGCTGAAGGCATCCTCGCTGGGCTGCCAGTCCGCGGACATATTGGCTTCCAGTTCCTTCAGCCCGCGGTGGCTGCGACTCTTTTCCCATTCCTGCACGATGTACTTGTAGAAGACATTGTGCCAGGAGTACTGGGTGCGGCCGCGCTCCTGCTGGCTGATGACAAACAGGCGCACATGTTCGTCGATGAAATCACGCGGGATATTGCGCTTGCGGCACAGCTCATACAGATCGGCGCTGGGCTGCCAATCTGCCGGTATCATGGTAGCCCGGCCGCTCGGGCTGGGGCGAGCGGCCGGTGCAGCAGCCTGTGCCGGAGCACGCGGCTGCAGCTGAGCCGGTTTGCTGTTGCCGGCCTGCTGGATCGCCAGGCGCATGACTCCCGGGGCACAGCCAGCGGTATCGATATGAATCAGGCCTTTTTCCAGCAGGTTCTGGCGAATATGGCCGATGTCGCCGGCTTCCCAGAAGGGCAGTGCTTCACCCAGGGCCTTGTCGCTGATCTCCAGCCAGTCGCCGTTGCCCGGCTGGCGCAGCATCAGCTCGCTCAGGACATGCAGCATGACCGCCTCTTCCAGGCCAATGGTGGCGGCCAGGGTCGGCGATATCAGCAGCGGGCGTTCGGGAATTAGCGGGTTTGACATGGTGATGTGAACAGGTCTCAGAAGAAAGGAAGGTTGCCGGGCGCACCGTTGATCAGCAGGTTGCCGTCATTCAGGGAAACGGCGATCTCATAGCCTTCCTGCTTGGCGATCAGTGTACCGGCCTGGACCAGCTGGCCCAGCATGATGCCCAGTTGCGGGCGCTGCAGCATGATGATCTGGTCGAGGTCCTGCGCGCTCATGTCATTGGCGTCGAGCTGGTTGCGCAGGAATTGCTCGTAGGCAATGTCAGCCATGCCCTGGGAAAACGCCAGGTCGAGATCTAGGTCGACAGCGCCCATCATGGCAAACGGATTCTGCAGGGCGGCCGGGTTGCTGAACAGGCTGTCATCGATGCGCAGGGTACCGGACATGTTCAGGAAGACACCATCACCGTAAGTGAAGGCCAAGCTGTCGAGACGAAACTCGGCGTTGCCGTAGGTGTTGGCCATGGCAGCCTGCAGTGCCTGCTGCATCACTTGCGGATCCTGGGTAAAAAAGTTGGGACTCACATAGAGGTCAGCCAGCGCCTGCAGCGCCGCCTTGTCCATGTCGCGAATGGAAAAATGGAAGGCCAGGTCTTCCAGTGGGGCGCGCAATTCCTCGCTGGTCATGCGCGCGATGCCGAACTGGTAGACCACATCGATGCGCTCATCCGAGGGCGAGGTGATGGAGGTGTTCATGGTGAGGTGTTCTACATTCACCGTATCTTCCGGTGTCACGATCTCGATGCCGGTGACATCGAACTCGAAATCCCCGGTACCGCCGACAAAGCCGTTGCGCATATCGCCCTGCATGGCCAGGGTCGTGGGTGACAGGGCCATGCTGTTGCCGGTGTTGTCGTCGAACAGCACGGTATTGCCAATACTGCCCCTGGCGTCATAGACCCGCCCCCAACTGCCCAGGTTGACCAGTAACTGCATGCCGCCCAATGATAGGCGCTCACCGTCTTCCTCGGCCTCGAAGGACGGGGCATTGAACAGGAGCTCACCGTCCCCGTTGAAGCCAAAGCTCAGGCTGGCATCGGTGGCAGCGGCATGGGTTAGGGCGGTTGCCAGCATGGGTGGCAGGTCGATGCCGCCATCAATGCCGATTCGGACATGGACAAGACCGGTGCTGCGCGTCGGCGAATCCAGCAGCGGTCCATGCTGGATATCCAGGGTAAACGGAATGCCGTCTTCCAGTGCCGCCAGCATTGGCAGGATCGCCGCACGTTCCTCCGGCGTCATGTCAGCCGTAATGGCTGCCGTGTCAAGGCCGATACTGATCACGGCACTGGCATCGCGGTAGCGGGATTCGTAGCTTTCGACCGATGCGCGGTAAAACGGATTGGCATCAATGCGCTCCACGTTGGCGCGTAGGGTCTCTTCCACATTCTTGCCAATGAGAATGGGGCTGGCAGTGCCGGCACCGATGACCACCACGGTGGCCAGGCTGATCAATACTTTCATGCGTGCTCCTTCACCAAAATTTGTGAACGCAGGGTGACAGAGTCTGAGCGGAAAATCTTCCGCACGAGTCGCAGAAAATTCCCCGGATAAGTGTCACGTAGTTCATAGCGCATCGAGGGCTTCACTGAGTTTGCTGACGGCAATGACGTTCATACCGTCGATTTTCTTTTTCGGCGCATTGGCCTTGGGCACGATGGCACGGGTGAAGCCATGCTTGGCGGCTTCGCTGAGCCGTTCCTGGCCGCTGGGCACGGGACGGATTTCACCGGCCAGGCCGACTTCACCAAAGACCACGAGTTCGCGCGGCAGTACCTGGTCCTTGAAGCTGGACACGATGGCCAGGATCAGCGCCAGGTCGGCACTGGTTTCCGCCACGCGTACGCCGCCGACCACGTTGACGAACACATCCTGGTCAGCCATGAACATGCCGCCGTGACGATGCAATACCGCCAGCAGCATGGCGACGCGGTTGTTGTCGAGCCCGACCGAAACGCGGCGCGGGTTGCCGTACTGGCTGGCATCCACCAGCGCCTGGATTTCCACCAGCAGCGGGCGCGTGCCTTCCCACAGCACCACCACCACGCTGCCCGGCGAAATTTCCTCTTCCCGAGCCAGGAAAATCGCCGAGGGATTTTTCACTTCCTTCATGCCGGTGCCGGTCATGGCAAACACGCCGAGTTCATTGACGGCACCAAAACGGTTTTTCTGCCCGCGCAGGGTGCGGTAGCGGCTATCGCCATCGCCGTCGAGCATCATGAAGCAGTCGATCATGTGTTCGAGCACTTTCGGACCGGCCAGGTTGCCGTCCTTGGTGACATGGCCCACCAGGAACAGGGCGGTGCCGGTCTGCTTGGCATATTGGATCAGGTAGGCAGCGCATTCGCGCACCTGGCTGACACTGCCGGGCGCGGAAGTGACATCCGCCGAATGCATGACCTGGATGGAATCCACCACGATGACTTTCGGACGGCACTCTTCGGCCACCCGGGTGATTTCCTCGATGTTGGTTTCGGCCAGCATCTTCAGATTGTTCACGGGCAGGCCCAAGCGCCTGGCGCGCATGCCGACCTGCTGCAGGCTTTCCTCGCCGGTGACGTACAGCGCTTCCATGGTCTGGGACAGATGGCACATCACCTGCAGCAGCAGTGTGCTCTTGCCGGCGCCGGGATTGCCGCCGATTAGGATGGCAGAACCGGGTACCAGACCGCCGCCGAGCACGCGATCGAATTCGCCCAGCGTGGAGGAAAAGCGCGGCTGTTCTTCCAGGTCGATGCTGCCAAGTGTCTGTACACTGGCGCCGGGACCACCGGCATCACCGGTAATGCCCTGGCGGCGGAAGTTTTTCGGTGCCGACGGTGTGGTAGCCGGCCCCAGCATGACGCGGGTCAGTGTATTCCATTCGCTGCAGGCCATGCACTGGCCCTGCCATTTGGTATATTCGGCGCCGCAGTCACTGCACACGTAGGCGGATTTTTGTTTGGCCATAGGAGATCGAAAATATCGCGGTGCTTCCGCGTTAGTTGTCTTTCAAAATGTCTTAGGTCGGCATTACCCTCTGGGGCCTATAAGGCCGCAGGCCGTTTGCCGACATGTTATGTATTCTGATTGGCGATGATGTCGGCAAACGCCGCGTTGCGGCTATGCCGACCTACCACTTATCCGTTGATATAACTGAACTCTACCCGACGCGCGATGCTGCAGGTCAGGTTATAGGACAGAATGCCGGTTTTTGCCGCCACTTCATCCAGGGACAGAGCTTCTCCCCACAGGGTGGCAACACCCCCTTCCCGGGCCTCGGGGATCTCGGACAAATCCACGGCCAGCATGTCCATCGACACCCGTCCCACCGTGCAGGTGCGTTTGCCGTCAACCATGACCGGCGTCTCATTGGGCGCATTGCTCGGATAGCCATCGGCATAACCGATGCTGACGATGCCGGCGCGCATGTCCCGCGGACAGATGAACTGTGAGCAGTAACCGATATTGTCACCGGCCTTGAGCTGTTTCACGGCAATGATGCGGGCTTCCAGGGTCATCACGGCTTTCAGGTCAAAGGCCTCCCGGCGCAGGCTTGCTTCGGACCAGGCAAAGGGTGAGGAGCCATACAGCATGATGCCCGGACGCGCCCACTCGCACTGAGTGTCCAGTGAGGTCAGCAGCCCTGACGAACAAGGAATGCTGGTCACGGGGTGTTCGGCAGATAACTGTTCCTCAACCACGCGAAAGGCTTTTATCTGCTGCTGGTTGAGCGGTGAAGCGGGCAGGCTGGAATTGGCCAGGTGGGTCATCATGATGACGTCTTTCACCCAGGGCCGGCCTTTCAGGGCGCGCCAGGTGGTGGCGTAGGTGGCGGGGTCGATACCCAGGCGGCCCATGCCGGAATCCATTTTCAGCCACAGGGTCAGCGGCGCTTTCAGGGTCATTTTGCCCAGGGTGTCTTCCAGGATTCGCAGCTGATCAGGCGTATGCACCACCAGCTGGAAGTTGTGCTCGGCCACGGCGGCTATGTCATCGGCCTTCATCATGCCCTGCAGAATCAGCACGGGTTTGCCGGTGCCGACGGTATCCAGGGCGAGCGCCTCCAGCACATCGGTCACTCCGAACAGGTCAGCATCCGTCAGTGCCTGGGCAACTTCGGTCATGCCATGACCGTAGGCATTGGCCTTGATGATGGCCGCCACGTGTCTGGCACGCGCGTGTTTTCGTGCGACAGCAAAATTGTGGCGCAGAGCCTGGAGGTCGATGGTGGCCTGGACGCGATGAACCATGAGCAATCCTGTCAGCGGCGTGCGTGCGGCATGACGGGCAAAAGCCTAATCATCAAAGGCATCGTCGTCATCGAAGTCGTTGTTGAAGGCATCGGGACCGAAGTCCGGGGTAATGCCGGGGGTGGGCGGTGGCGCGCTGCTGGAGGGCGCCGAGCCGGCCTGGCCGTAATAGTTGTTGCTGAAGCCGCCATGAAAGTCTTCGTTGACCGGCATGAAGTTTTCAAAGCGGGTGTACTTGCCGATGAAGCTCAGGCGTTCTGTACCGATGGGACCGTTACGCTGTTTGCCGATGATGATTTCCGCCACGCCCTTGTCCTGGGTGTCCTCGTTGTACACCTCGTCGCGGTAGACGAACATGATGACGTCGGCGTCCTGCTCGATGGCGCCGGACTCGCGCAGGTCAGACATCACCGGGCGCTTGTTGGGGCGCTGCTCCAGGGAGCGGTTGAGCTGCGACAAGGCGACCACGGGACATTCGAATTCACGCGCCATGAGTTTCAGGGAGCGCGAGATCTCGGAGATCTCGTTAGTGCGGCTTTCCGCCGAACCCTTGATCTGCATGAGCTGCAGGTAGTCCACCATGATCATGCCGATGTGGCCGTGCTCGCGCCAGATACGGCGTGCGCGTGAGCGCATTTCCATCGGGCTCAGGCCGGGATTGTCATCGATGAACAGCGGCTTGTCCTTGATCTTGCTGACGGCATTGGTGAGTTTGGGCCAGTCCTCTTCTTCAAGCTGGCCGTTGCGCATCTTGGTCTGGTCGATCTTGCCCAGCGAGGACAGCATACGAATGACCAGGCTGTCTGCCGGCATTTCCAGGCTGAACACCAGCACAGGCTTGTTGGAGGCCAGCAGCGCATTTTCCACCAGATTCATGGCAAAACTGGTTTTCCCCATCGAGGGGCGCCCGGCGACGATGACCAGGTCGGATTTCTGCAGGCCGGAGGTTTTCTTGTCCAGGTCGGTAAAACCGGTGGTCAGGCCGGTGATGCTGCCCTTGGCTTCAAACAGCTTGTCGATGCGGTCGAGGGCTTCATCGACGATTGGGCTGACGATGCGCGGGCCGCCGTCACGGGGACGTTCATCGGCAATGTTGAACACCTGCTTCTCCGCGAGGTCGAGCAGCTCGACACTGTCGCGGCCGTCGGGATTGAAGGCGTGTTCGGAAATCGTGTTGGCGGCGGTAATCAGTTTACGCTGGATGGCACGCTCGCGAATGATGTTGGCGTAGGCACGGATATTGGCGGTGCTGGGTGAGCTTTCCACCAGCTCACCGAGGTAGTCCAGGCCGCCCACAGCATCCAGGTTGCTGGCGTTGTCCAGGGCTTCGCTCAGGGTCACCAGGTCGATGGGGTCACTGGCGGCGGCCTGCTGCTGCATGGCCTGGAAGATCAGCTTGTGTTCCTTGCGGTAGAAATCCTCATGCATGAGGATGTCGGCGACATCATGCCAGGCGCTGTTGTCCAGCATCAGCGCTCCAAGCACGGACTGTTCGGCATCGATGGAATGCGGGGGCAGTTTCAGGCTCGTGGTGCGGCCCTGCGCGGATTCGGGAATCTTGTTGTCGCTGAACGGTGACTCGGCCATGGCCTGTTTTGGTTGTGATTGGTATCGGTTTTAGAAGCAAATCAGCCCGGTCAGGACTTTCCCCGGCGCGGTCGGAAAGTGTGCCACGAGCGGCCTGTCATTGCATCCGCTTTATGCCGGATCACGCCGGAAATACACCGGTTTTCGGGTTATCCACAGGGTATGCAACGGCTTGTTCACAGCCTGTGCACCATCGCCGTAAACCCCGGTGACAAGATGCGCGTGCCAGTTAACTGCCGGTTAACGTTAACGTAACAGTTTGGAACCGTTAACGGCCTCATTTCATTCATTTTTCGCCCTAATATAGTCAGTAAGGCCACGGCCGGGGTCGCGTGATGAAAGCGCTTCCACGGGCATAAAACCGCCAGCAACTACTTAGTCACGCCCAGCAGCAGTCCGCAGCAGTAAGGAGAAAACCATGTCCAAGACGATCCCGCACCGTGCCGGCATCAGGTGTGGCAAGCTCATGACAGCCATCAGTGTCGCGCTTGCCGCCATGCCGGTGTTGGCCCAGCCGCCCGAGCTCGAGGAAATTGTCGTCTTTGGCCGCAACACGGATCTTGTCGGGACGGCTGAAGCCGCCAGCGAAGGCTCTGTTTCGGGCGCCGACCTGCTGGTCAAGCCCCTGTTCAGAACAGCGGAGCTGCTGGAATCCATGCCCGGCATGGTGGCGGTGCAGCACTCTGGCAGTGGCAAGGCCAACCAGTACTTCCTGCGCGGTTTCAATCTCGACCACGGCACCGACTATTCGGTGTTCGTGGATGGCATGCCCATGAACCTGCGCAGCCACGGTCATGGCCAGGGCTACCTGGACGTGAACGGGCTGATCCCGGAAACCGTGGAACGCATCGATTATCGCAAGGGCCCGTACCGGGCCGATATGGGCGATTTATCCATGGCCGGTGCCTCACTCATCAAGACCATCGACCGTCTTGACGATAACTTTGTCTCCCTGGGCAGTGGTGAGCTTGGCTGGCGCCGGGCAGCAGGTGGCGTGAGTCAGCAGGTGGGTGACGGCACACTGACCTTTATCGGTGAATACAAACAGAACGACGGTCCCTGGGAAAAGCCCGAGGATCTGAACCACATCGCCCTGTGGAGCAAATTTCTGCGTGATATGGATTTCGGCCAGCTGCTGGTGACCGTGTCCGGTTACGAAGCTGACTGGGACCCGACCGAACAGGTGCCTGAACGGGCCTTCGGCACAGCGGCCTGTGCTGATGCCTTCTGCTCACTTGACCCGACAGCGGAAGGTGAAACTTCACGCTGGATTGTGACCAGCGAGCTCACCGGGGATGACTGGAGCGGCACCCTATATGCCCAGACCTACGACTGGACCATGTCGTCAAACCCGACCTACGATTTCCAGATCAACCAGTTCGACAAGCGCTGGACGGTAGGCGGTCAGGCCGAGAAAACCTTGCTGGACGGCATGGGCTACCGCCTCATTGGCGGCGGCAACTTCCGCTATGACGATGGCAGTCGAATCGGTGTTGAACATACCAACCAAGGCGTTTACGTGGCCGACATCGCGGCCAATGAAATCCAGGAAAGCTCATATGGCGCCTTCCTGGAAGCGACCTGGTATGCCACCGACAAATTGCGCCTGATCGGCGGTGTGCGCGCCGACTACTACGATTTCGAGGCCATTGGCCTGAACCCGCTCAGCGTCACCGGAAACGCCACCGATTCCCTGGTCTCACCGAAAGTGGCGCTGGCCTGGCAGGCCCTGGATGACCTGGAGCTGTATGCCAACTGGGGCCGCGGATTTCATTCCAACGATGCCCGCGGTGTCGTCAATGCAGTGGCCCCTGTTCCGGGGCTGTCGCCTGGCGAAGGCCAGGAACTGGGCGGACGCTGGACAATCGGCGACTTCAAGTTCACTGCCACCTACTGGTGGCTGGACCAGGAATCTGAGCTGATTTTCGTCGGGGACTCGAACTCGGTGGAACCCAAGGGTGGCTCGGAGCGCGACGGTTACGAGCTCACCATGTTCTGGCAACCGCTGTACTGGCTAGGTGTTGATGCGGTGTATACCCATAGTGATGCCCGTTATGTGAACAACCCGGATGGTGATTTTGTCGAACAGGCGGTGGAGGAAGCCGGGCAGATCGGTATCTCCGCCAGCCGTGACAACTGGGACCTGGCCCTGCGCATGCGCTATCTGGGACCGTATGCCCTGACCGCCGACAACAGCCGACGCGCCCAGTCGCTGACCTCAGTGAGTGTCCGTGGCGCCTGGCACTGGCATAACCTGACCGCCTTTGCCGAAGTCACCAACCTGCTGGATACTGACCGCAAGGAAATTGTCTATTACTACCCGGCCTATGTGCCCGGTCTTGACCCGGTTGGCTCCTCGGCGGATGACATCGACTGCAATGTGCTCGATTGCACCATCAGCCGCGCTGCTGTGCCGATCAACCTGCGGGTTGGCCTGACCTACAAGTTCTAGACTCTCATCTCCCTCATTGCCCCTGCAGGACACGCCCGTGACGACACGGGCGCGTCCTGCGCTTCGCCTGTTTAACGTTAATTTTTAGTGATCTTGCCGCAAATGCCTGTCCTAAGAATCGCGTACGAAGCTCCAACGGAGTTGCTGATGAATTGTCAGAATGGACTGTGCAGCCTGCCGCCAATGCCCGCAAAATCAGGGCTGTAGCGGGTTAACGGTAATGTTAAACTGCCTTGATTGAGCAGGTTTAACGTTAACAAAAGGGCTTGTAATCCGTTCAGAATGAAAGACAATGCTCGGCACTAAACGGACGCCAGCAGCCATGACCCAGATTACCCAGGAAGAGCTTCACGCCCTCACCACGCGCATTATCGACAGCGGGGTGCTCGGCCGTTCCAAGACCTATGGTGCGATTCTGCGCTACCTGGTCGAGTGCTCGCTCAAGGGCGATACGCCCAAGGAAGCCGCCATCGCTGTTGATGTGCTGGGGCGGGAAGCGGATTTCGATGTCTCGAAAGATTCCATCGTGCGCGTGCACATCTATCATCTGCGCAACAAAATGGGTACCTACTTCAGCCGCCAGGGCAAGGACGAAAAGTACCGTATCGAAATCCCGAAAGGGCAGTACATCATCAATACCCACCTGAACGCCGATTACCAGGAAAGAGTGGGGGCACCGACGTCCGCGGCCGACAGCAAGGACCGCCAGGGCCTGTCCTGGAAACTCGGGCTGAGCGCTTTGGCGTTGCTGCTGTTGCTGCTGAACGTTTTGCCCCGTGATCAGAACCTGGCACCTGTCGCCACGGCCGGGCCGGCAGTGGCAGGCATGGAGCCCTGGCACTCGTTTCTCGATGACGAGTTGCCCATCCTGCTGGTGATCGGGGACTACTTCATTTTCGGGGAAACCGATGCAGACGGTAACGTGGTGCGCATGGTGCGCGAGTTCGACATCAATTCCGCTGCCGAGCTGTCCCGCTTCCAGGCCAGCAATCCGCAGGCCGGTCGGAAGTATTACAACCTCGACCTGAGCTATATTCCGGTAAGCATTGCCGAAACCATGGCGCGCATCATGCCGGCGCTGGATGCCAAGGCCAATCGCATCAGTGTAAAGATGATGTCCGACCTGAATACGGCTGACCTGGCCGGCAACCACATCATTTACCTGGGCTACCTGAGTGCGGCCGATACCCTGCTGGACCTGATGTTTGCCGATTCCGGGCTGTCCATCGGCGCCACCTACGATGAACTCATCAACCTGGAGTCCAACGAATACTATGTCGGTTCCTCGGCGCTTTCCGGCAGCGAGAGCTTCCAGGACTTCGGCATGGTCTCGACCTTTCCTGCCCCCAATGGCAATCACTACCTGCTGATCGGTGGTATGCGCGATGAAGGCCTTATCAATATCGCGCGGCAACTCACCGAAGCAGAATCCCTCGCCGCCCTGGCCGCCAATTTCGACGCGGACCACGCCAATAGTTTTGAGGCGTTGTATGAGGTCTTCGGTTTCGACTACACCAACTTCGGCGGTGAACTGGTGTACTCACGCGCTCTGGACAAGCAGGTGGTCTGGGAGACTCGCCTGATTAATCAATAGCTTCGACGGGCATTCGGGGAAGTTTGGGCATAGGTGGGGTTGTCGACAAAAGGATAAAGGGATAAACCGATAAACCGTCTGTCGGGAGTTAGAGGTAGGTCGGCATAGACCGCAGGCTGTTTGCCGACGTAAAAAAGAATTTGTGGAGAGTTTACTCAATAGCACTCATGGAAAAGATGCCTTGATGGCTAAAGGGTTAGAGGTTTTACTGACACGCTGACCTTATCTCCGATGTCGGCAAACGGGCTGCGGTCTATGTCGGCCTACACGTGTGTTCCTGCATACGCTTTATCGGCTTACCTCTTTATCCTTTGATCGATAACGGCCAGATAAACATGACTTGCTCGTTTTCGCTGCATTTTCTCGAAGCAAAAAAAACCCGGATCTTTTGAATCCGGGCTTTTGGGTTGATCCGGGAGTGCCGGATCGGGGTTCGAGCCTTAGTCGTTCTTTTCTTCTTCGATCGCTTCGGCAACGTCTGAACCTTCCGGCACGATGACATCGGATTCTTCTTCCGCATCGATGATGCCGTCACCGGCATCCGGCTGGGCGCCAGACGGGCTTGAAATCACGACCTTGATTTCGGCGCTCACTTCGTGGCTCAGGTGAATGGTGACGTCGTATTCACCGGTGTGACCCAGGGCACCTTCCGGCAGATCAACTTCACTTTTGTCGATTTCAAAACCACCGGCAGTGGCTGCTGCGGCGATTTCGCGCGTACCGACAGAACCGTACAGTTTGCCTTCGTCGCTGGCATTGGCTTCGATCGTTACCACGATACCGCCCAGCTGGGCAGCACGTTTCTGCTCACCGGCCAGTTTCTCTGCGGCCTTGGCCAGCAGCTCACCCTTGCGGGCTTCGAAAGTGGCAATGTTTTCCTTGGTGGCAGGAATCGCCTTGGACTGGGGAAACAGAAAGTTGCGGGCGTAGCCAGCTTTGACGGTGATCTGGTCGCCAATGTCGCCAATCTTGCCCATTTTTTCCAGTAAGATAACTTCCATCGTTCTTCCTCGTTATAACCTGTTCAAATTTGGGATCTGATCCCGTTCTATTTCTGTATGCGCTTGCGCAAATCCATAACACTGTCAGTCATGCCCAGCAGGATGATCACTGGCGGCATGAACAGCAGGGCCAGGTAGCACAGCGCTAAAACCGGCGTGCCCATTTTCCTTGCCGCTACCATGTAATGCGAGAAAGCCAGCCCTGCAAACATCGGTGTTAAACAGAACAATGGCATCCAGCTTGCTATCGGTTCCACATCCAGCAACCCTGCCAGGATGATGGCGACCAGTAACATCATGACCCGTGGATCTATGCGCAGGTGATGAAATTCCTGCTGAAATCCGCCCGGGTTGTACAACAGGGCCTGCCAGTAGCGTCCTATGATGACACTCACAATCACCATCAGGCCGTGATACGCGCCGTAAAAGCTGAACAGTAAAGCCGACAATTGCTGTGCGGTGTACTGCGTACCACTGGCCTGGTCCATACGGCCACCAAAGCCGCTGCTAAGCACTGTTTCGACCTGGGTGACATAGTTCTGCTGGAACACCAGGCTGAACTGTGCCAGCAGGGCAACACCCGTGGCCAACAACAGGGCCAGTTGCCAGGACCGCGTATCTCGCAAAGCCCACGCCACGATGAAGGCGCCGCTGCAAATAAACGTTGGCGAGACATCACCCAACGCCCAGAACGTGCCTGCCGGCAACATTGCCCATAGCAGGATTAGCAAACCTTCACTGCTGCCCTTGCGTAATGTCACCAGGGCAACGGTGGCAGCGCTGAATAACGTCAGCAGGGGAAAGAAGCCACACAGCAGTGTGATAATGACCGCCTGTCGGCGCCCGAGCATCACGTATTCTGCCAAACCGCGCATGCTTTCCCCTTTAAAACCGGCGCGCTTTCGCGCGCCAGTGAATTACACTTCGTGAGAATCTGTGTACGGAATCAGAGCCAGGTAGCGTGCTCGCTTGATCGCAGTGGCCAGCTGGCGCTGGTAGCGCGCCTTGGTACCGGTAATACGGCTTGGTACGATCTTGCCGGTCTCTGAAATGTTGGCCTTCAGGGTATCCAGATCCTTGTAATCTATTTCTTTTACGCCTTCCGCGGTGAAGCGGCAGTATTTACGGCGTCTGAAAAATCGTGCCATGGGTGTTCTCCAGTGAAATCGGTTTAAGACTCGTCAGAATCTTCGTTGTTGTCATCGTCGTCATCAACATCATCGCTGTCGTCATCGTCATCGTCGTCACTGTCTTTGCTGTAACGGGACTCTTCAGCGGCCATACGCGCGCTGGCGCGGGCTTTGCGTTCACGACTTTCGTTTTCCGCCTTCATGATTTCACTCATTTCAGAGATGGCTTCCTTGCGCTTGATAACCATGTTACGCAGGACGGCATCGTTGTAGCGGAACAGGGTAGTGATCTCGTCGAGCACTTCCTGGCTGCATTCGATGTTCATCAGAATGTAGTGGGCTTTATGGATTTTGTTGATGGGGTAAGCCAGTTGACGGCGTCCCCAGTCTTCCATGCGATGGACTGTGCCACCGGACTCGGTGACAAGTTTCGTGTAACGATCGGTCATCCCGCCAACCTGGTCAGACTGGTCAGGATGCACCATGAATACGATTTCGTAGTGGCGCATTTAGCATTCCCTATGGTTTAACAGTCTCCTGCAGCGTGCATTGAGGCACTTCAATCCCTGGTTCGCAGGGCACTCCAGTGAGACAAGGAGTTTTCATTCAGCCCGGCGTGTTCAGGTTTGCCGGGGAAAAGAGGGCGCATTCTAGGGAGTTGGGGCCAAGAAATCAACCAAATCAGTGGCTTCTGTGCCAATTCGGCAGTGGTTTGTGACGCTGTCAGTGCAGCTAGAAATCCTCGCTGTGGTCGGTCATATTGTAGGTCGGCATAGGCCGCAAGCCCTTTGCCGACAGGGCATATCGGGAACAGAGCACAGTACTAAAAGGAAATATGTCGGCAAACGCTTCGCTATGCCGACCTATACGGCCAGCCTATGCCGTTGCCAGCCTGACTTTTTTAACGTTGCCAAGGTTGGCTTTCTGCTGCGCATGCCAGAGGTCATAATTTTGTTGCATGGCCAGCCAGCTTTCCGGACTTCTTCCTAGTGCTTTGGATAGCCGTAATGCCATTTCAGCACTGACCCCGCTTTTAGCCGGCAAAACACGGTGCAGTGTTGAAGGAGCAACATCGAGTTTCTCCGCCAGGAATCGACAGCCCAGTCCGTAGGGCTCCATTCCGTAGGGCTCCATATAGGTGGCAAGGATAAATTCTCCGGGATGAGGGGGATTGAATTGTTTCATCAGTGGTAATCCTCGTAATCCAGTATGTGGACATGCCCATCAGTAAACTCGAAGGTTAAGGGCCAGTTGGCCGTTACCTTGATGGACCAGACACTCTGTCGATTGCCTTTAAGCTGATGCAGCCTGTAGTTCCTGATATTCAGGTGCTTCATTCGGCGGACTGTATCCAACGCTGCTAATTGTAATTTCAGTCTTTCACTAAGTGCCGGGTTAATGTCTTGCATGTTTTCCGTCCGGAAAAACAGCGCCAGACCTTTGTGTTCGAAAGATTTGATCATAGCCAGATGTTGCGTGTTGCGCAGCACACTCTGCCGGTAATGGGATTCTGGCTTCAGTGTTGGAATGAAATGGTGATTTGCCCGGCAAAGGCAGTAGGTCGGCATAGCGCAGCGCTAGCCGACAAGGCATGCCGGGGGTTGATCAGATGTTGTTATGACAATGCCGGCAAACGCTACGCTATGCCGACCTACGAGGCCAAGCCATCGATGATGGTAGGTCATATAAGGCCACAGGCCGTCATCCAACGAAAAGATTATGTCGATCGGATGTTAATGGGTGTAAAACGTCGGATGGCGCTGCGCTGATCCGACCTACACACGGATCGGCATTGTGTCAGCGGGCCAACTATCGCCGCTGGCGTACGGCCTCGAACAAACATATGCCGGTCGAGACCGACACATTCAGGCTGCTGACTTCGCCTGCCATGGGAATCGATATCAGCGTATCGCAATGTTCGCGGGTCAGGCGGCGCAGGCCTTTGCCTTCGGAACCCATAACAATCGCGACAGGTCCTTTGAGATCGGCCTGGTACAGTGATTGCGGTGCTTCCCCGGCGGCGCCGAAAAGCCAGATGCCTCGGGCCTTGAGGGCTTCCAGCGTGCGTGCCAGGTTGGTGACGCTGACAAAGGGCACGATCTCGGCAGCACCGCACGCGACCTTGCGCACAGTGGCGTTGAGCTGCACGGCATTGTCCTTGGGCACGATGACTGCACTGACCCCGGCGGCTTCAGCGCTGCGCAGGCAGGCGCCGAGATTGTGTGGGTCGGTCACGCCATCGAGAATCAAGAGGAAGGGTGGTCCGTCCAGGTTTTCCAAGAGAGCATCCAGATCCTGTTCATGCAACTCGCGGCTGCTGGCACGGCTGAAGGCGACTATGCCCTGATGGGTATGCGGACATTGCTGGTCGAGTTCCTGGCGCGAACATTCACTTACGGAAATGCCCTTGCTGGCGGCCTTGTCGAGCAATGATTGCAGCCGTTTGTCCTTACGCCCGGCCAGAACGAGCAGACGCTCGACACTGTCGGCCTGGTGGTTCAGCAGGCTGCTGACGGCATGGATGCCATAAACCTGTTCTGACTGGCTCATTGTATTAACTACTGCTGTTCTTGCTTCTGCTTCTACTGCGGCGGTTGCCCCGCTTGGATCCCTTGGCGGCTTTTCCCGGCGCATCGGCCTTGGTCTTGGCTTTGCCGGTGCTGGCCGCTTTCTGGTTGTTAGCCGGTTTTTTCTTGCCCGCTTGCTTTTTTCGGACGCCCCGTTTGCTGCCATCCCCGCGCTCGCGCTGAGGCACCGGCGCTGAACTGCGGTTCTTCTGCAGTACCTGCAACAACTGCAGGTCGATCTTGTGATCGTCCATATCGACACGGGAAACCTGCACATGCACGCGGTCGCCCAGGTGAAAGCTCTCGCCGGTGCGCTCGCCGGTCAGGCTGTGGGCCACCGGATCGAAATGGTAATAGTCGTTGCGCAGTGCCGTGACATGAATCAGGCCTTCGATATGAATGTCATCGAGCTCCACGAAGACGCCGAAGTTGGTCACCGACATGACGGTGCCATCAAAGGCATCGCCGATGTGCTGCTGGATGTATTCACACTTGAGCCAATCGATGACGTCATAGCTGGCGGCATCGGCACGGCGCTCGGCCGAGGAGAGCAGGCCGCCCAGGTCATCCAGTTCCGGCAGGGTGTAGGGGTAGATATCCTTCTTTGCCAATGCCCTGGACCCGGGGGCCTGGCGCAGGTGCTTGTTCTTCTTGTTGCGGATCTGGTAGCGAATGGCCCGGTGCACCATTAGGTCGGGGTAGCGCCGGATCGGTGATGTGAAATGGGTATAGGCACCAAAGCCGAGACCAAAGTGGCCGATGTTGTCGGGCGCATAAACCGCCTGCATCAGTGAGCGGATGACGATGGTCTGCAGGATTAGGCGGTCGGGCCGGTCGGCTAGGCGCTTGAGAATGGTCTGGAAATCCGTGGTGGTGGGATTGTCCTTGCGGGCCAGGCCAATGCCGATGCCGCGCAGGAAGTCGTAGAGGTTCTCCACCTTTTCTTCATTGGGCCCCGCATGCACGCGGTATAGCGCGGGCTGTTTCAGTTCGAGCAACAGTTCGGCGGCACAGACGTTGGCGCACAGCATGCATTCCTCGATCAGGCGGTGGGCATCGTTGCGCTCCACTTCCAGGATCTCCGCCAGCTTGCGGTCCTCGGTAAACACGATACGCGTTTCCACAGATTCAAAATCCAGCGCGCCGCGTTTTTCCCGCGCCTGGTGCAGGATCTTGTAGAGCGTGTACAGCGTGTCGAGGTCATCCACCAGCGGGGCGTACTTGTCTTTCAGGCGCTGCTGGATGTTGGTCTGGCTGTCGTTGCCCGGTGCCTGCACGAGGGCGGCAACCTCGGTATAGGTAAGGCGGGCGTGGGAGTAAATGACGCCTTCGGAAAAATCGTAATTGGTAATATCGCCCTGGGCATTGATCTGCATGCGGCACACCATGACCAGGCGGTCTTCCAGCGGGCGTAGTGAACACAGGCCGTTGGAGAGTTTTTCCGGCAGCATCGGCACCACGTGACCCGGGAAATACACCGACGTGCCGCGGTTGCGCGCTTCCTGGTCCAGTGCGGTGCCTACCTGGACGTAATGGGACACATCGGCGATGGCGACATACAGGGTGAAGCCCTTATCGTGGCGTTCGCAGTACACTGCGTCGTCGAAATCCTTGGCATCCTCGCCATCGATAGTGACAAAAGGCAGGTCGCGGTAATCGATACGGTGCCGGGTCTCACTGTTATCGGGAGCATCTGGCAGCGCAGCCATGGCTTTGTCAAAACCGGCTGGCCATTCGTGGGGAATGTTGTGCGAGCGCAGGGCGACATCGATTTCCATGCCGGGGGTCGAGACATCGCCGAGCACTTCCACGACTTCGCCGGTGGCCTTGCGATGGCCTTCCGGAAAACGGGTGACCTCGACCATGACAAAGTCGCCGTCTTTGGCGCCCTTGCTTTGTTTCTTCGCGACCAGGATTTCCTGGGAGATGCGCTTGTTGTGCGGTACTACCAAACCGGCGCCGGCTTCCTTGTAATAGCGTCCGACCAGGCGTGTGCTCTTGCGCTGCAGGATCTCGACAATCTTGCCTTCCTTGCGGCCACGGCGGTCAACGCCAGCCACGCGGGCCAGCACGGTGTCGCCATCAAAGACTTTCTGCATCTGGCGCGGCCCCAGGTAGAGGTCGCCGCTGCCATCTTCGGGCACCAGGAAGCCGAAGCCGTCCTTGTTCCCGATGACATAGCCCTTGATCAGGGCCATCTTGTTTACCAGGCCGTAGGTGCCGGCACGGCTGCAGATCAGCTGTCCGTCACGGCACATCGCGTTCAGGCGTTTGCCAAGGGCATCGCAGGCTTCATGATCGTCGAGCTGCAATTCGCGGCACAGGACATTGAACTGGGCGGGCTCACCGCGTTGTTCGAGGTGGTCAAGAATGTATTCCCGGCTGGGGATGGGATTGGCGTAGCGGTCAGCCTCCCGGCGAGCGTGGGGGTCGACTATGGTTTTACGTTTGGACATTAAGTGCCTGATAGTAAGGTGTTGAGGGCAGTATACACCTGCAAGGCGGTGTAAATAGGAATGTTTGCGGAAATCATGGCAGATGCCATGCCGCAGGAGCGGGTTCAGCCGCGAACAGATACCGATAAAGGAACCCTACAGCGGTTAGGAGCGGCTTCAACGGCGAAAGCTTGCGGGCGCTGTCCTGAAGGGAAACCCCGTGCGCATTGACGCGCCGACAGGGCAGGATTAGGCTTTGGGGTCTTTGTCGCATGTCTTGCAGATATATAAGGGGTAAACCATGAAATTCAAATCCACCATCGTCAGCTTGATGCTGGCCTGGGCCTTTGCCACCACTGCCCAGGCCCAGTTCCTGTCCGGCAGCACCGTGTCTACCAATAACGGCAACCTCACCATTCACCCGGTCGCCCATGCCTCGTTTGTCATGGAATGGGACGGCAAAACCATCTACGTCGACCCGGTAGGCGGCGCCGCCCTCTACGACGGCATCCAGCGCCCCGACCTGATCCTGATCACGGATATCCATGGCGACCATCTCGATGCCGCCACCCTGACGGGAATTGCCGGTAACGCCCGGATCATCGCCCCGGTCGCCGTCAACGAACAACTGCCCGCCGCGCTGCAGGCCAACACGTTCGTGCTGGGCAACGGCAACAACGTTGACCGGATGGGCATCAATATCGAAGCCATTCCCATGTACAACCTGACGCAGGACCGCCTGCAGTTCCATGACAAGGGGCGCGGCAATGGCTATGTCGTCACCTTCGGCGGCACCCGCGTCTATATCAGTGGCGACACCGAGGACATCCCGGAAATGCGTAACCTGGAAGACATCGATGTGGCCTTCGTCTGCTTCAACCTGCCATATACCATGACCGAGAGCCAGGCCGCTTCCGCCATCAACGCCTTCCGCCCAGGCATCGTTTACCCGTACCACTACCGGGGCAGCGACCTGGTCCTGTTTACCAGCATGATCGATGACGGCATCGAAGTGCGTGAGGGTGCCTGGTACTAAAAGCCGATAAAAGGATAAAAGGATAAAACGATAAAGGGCTTGCGGTGATGCATCGAGCTGCAGGCTCTTTCTCGTCTCTCTGTAGGTCGGCATAGGCCCAACGGGCCGTTTGCCGACATCACCAGGCCGAACATGTCGGCAAACGCTGCGCTATGCCGACCTACTACCGGGCAGGGACATTGCCTTGAAACTCCCTGTAGATGGGGGGAGGGAGCATCCTTCCTTGATATTGACAGTCTCCCGCTTCATGGGTAAAGTGCGCCCCTCGTGCCGACTGGCACATTCCTCATCTCTTTGCCCAGGTGGCGGAATTGGTAGACGCGCTAGCTTCAGGTGCTAGTGATCGAAAGGTCGTGGAGGTTCAAGTCCTCTCCTGGGCACCATCCTCAACCATAAGCCTCTGTAATCCCGGTGTTTTTCAACAGACTGGGGCTAAAGTAGACATCGTGGTAGGCAAAGAACATCCTCCTTTTTCTTATCTCAAAGACTCCTTTTATTACTTTTCGCGTGTCGTTCCTAACGACTTACGAGAGCATTACTCAACGGCACGTGTTGTTGTTTGCTTGCGCACCAAATCTAGGTACAGAGCAGAGTTAGCTTCCAAAAACCTGCTATTTAAGCTTGAAGACTATTGGCTTGGATTAAGACTTAAGAAGATGGCTGTACTGACGTGCCCCCAATTTTGACTACCAGCCGGATCTTAATAAAGTCCACTTTAGAAGAGGAAAGTGGACATGATGAAGCGCTATACCGAAGAGCAGATCATTGGAATTTTTGAGGAAAGCCGAGTCGGGTGTTCCCGTGAAGGAGCTATGTCGTATCTACGGCTTCAGCGATGGGTCATTGAACACCTGGCGCAGCAAGTACGGCGGTTTGGACGTATCGGAAGCCAAGCGGCTGAAGGCCCTGGAAGAAGAGAATGCGCTCCTGAAGAGACTGCTGGCGGATACCATGCTGGGTAAAGAAGCCCTGGAAGTAGCCCTAAGAAAAAAGTATTGACCTCACAGGCCAAGCGAGAGGCTGTCTAGGTGATGCAATCACTGACAGTTATTTCAGAACGCCAAGCCTGCGCCCTGGTGGGGGTTTACCGAAGCACCTTACGCTACCAGTCCCGGTTACCAGACCAGGCTGATGGGTTATCAGCCCGGATTGTAGAACTAGCCCAGGAGCGACGACGATTCGGCTATCGGCGCATTCATGCCTTATTGCGGCGTGAAGGGGTTGAGGTCAATCACAAGCGGGTTTATCGGCTGTACCGGGCCGCAGAACTGGCGGTAAAGCGACGTAAACGGCGCAAGGGCGTGATGGTGCCGAGAGAGCCTTTAGCGCTGCCTGCCAAACGTAACGAGGTCTGGTCGATGGACTTTGTTATGGATGCTCTAGTGACTGGCCGGCGGATCAAGGTATGGACCGTCGTTGATGGCTGTGCAAAAAAGGCTGTGGACCTGGTTGCCGACTTCGGCATCCCGGGCCATTATTTCGCCCGGATACTGGATCAGGTTGCCCGATTCCGAGGCTACCCCAAGGCGGTCAGAACCGACCAGGGACCAGAGTTTACTGGCAGAGCACTGGATCAATGGGCCTATCTACATGGTGTGCAGCTGAAGTTGATACAACCCGGCAAGCCCACCCAGAATGCTTTGATCGAAAGCTTCAATGGCAAGTTCAGGGAAGAATGCCTGAATGAACTCTGGTTCCACACCCTGGAGCATGCCGGGGTGATTATCAACCAGTGGCGAAAGGACTATAACGAATGTCGGCCACACTCCATGCTAGGCTATAAAACGCCGGTAGAGATGACAGAGATATTACGCAACCATGGTGGACTGAACCAGATGACTACTGTTAGCAATGTAGGGGGCAGGTCACCTTGATGACCTATTTTTTTGTAAAACGCTTGCGCTCTATATCGAGCTCTCATCATCGATAGTTTAAAAGGAAGTCTCACGCTAGTCGTGGTACGAGTTACCGGGGAAACGTCTCTCACTCTGATGCTTTTGGAGAGGCACTATAAAAATAAAGTTAACTAATTCGCTCTCCAATGTTGAGCAAATAAGCTTTTACTCGAAACGATTTTAATCGTCTACAGACCTGTATAGACCTTTAATCTGTAGTGCACGAAGTACATCAGAGAGTTCTTTGGATTCCCCTTTCTGTTGACGAGTCTGAAGAGCTCTATCCAAATCTTTGAAATTCGTCCGCATTACAAGCCCAGCTAGTTCAAGCGCCCAAACTCCTAGTTCGTGACTAGCTTTAGGAACCCACTCAACCTTCATAGGATAGTTAGAGAAAGCAAATGCAGGTGTTTTTTGCTGAGGTGCACTCTGTCCGTTGGAAAATTTTACTTCCCTAAACACATTAGGAAGGCTGGGTAGATGATCGCCAAAGAATACCACTAGAGTCGGTCTTGTACGTTGTTCGACAAAGTGCTTCAGCTCTGAAATAGCCTTGCTAGCATTTTCTGCATGGTAAATATATTCGCGCCATTCAGTTACTGATTTATCGTCCATCGCGAAAGGCGGCTCTATTGAATCACGTCTTTGCGTATCGAGTACATTTCGTTTTGGGAAGGGACCATGACCTTCCATTGAGATTGCGAGGATAAACTGTGGCACTTCATCAGACTGAAGCTCTTGAATTACACGGCGCGACAACTCTGCATCAGAGGGCCACACGCCATCCGTTTCCGGTCTTATGAAATGTTTTCGGCTTATAAAGTCATCAAATCCCAATAAAGGCATAGCTCGATCACGCTGCCACATACCATCTCTATTGGGGTGTATGACTGTATTTTGGTAACCTAGACTTTTTAGAGACCACGGAATTGAACTTATCTTGTCATGAACTACCGAGAGATATGGATAATTCTCAGTACCTAAAGACATAAATGGTACACCAGTCAACACTTCAAACTCTGTGCGAGTCGTATTGCCACCAAAGGTAGGCACTTGCAGACTGCTTTGTAGAGAATTATTTCTAAGGT
>JBMTQX010000008.1:0-73359 GCA_049446715.1 Pseudohongiellaceae bacterium | reverse complement strand
CTGTCCTATGAAGATATACAACACCACTGCCGGCATCCTGGTGGAGCATGACGGCGCCTGTCGCCTCGATGCCACGACCGACTGGGATACCCTGATCAACACCGATAACCTGCATCATGCCCTGATGGGGCACTTTGACGCACTGCCGGAAGCTGATGCACCGCAGCAGCTGCTGTCCGGGGTGCAGCCACCGCCCATGGCGAGCCAGGAGATCTGGGCCAGTGGCGTGACCTACCTGCGCAGCAAGGAAGAGCGCCAGGAAGAATCGAAAGATGCCGGCGGCGGCGACTTTTACCAGCGGGTGTACGAGGCGGAACGTCCCGAGCTGTTTTTCAAGGCCACGCGCCTGCGGACGGTCGGAAACCGCGACCTGGTGCGCATTCGGGCCGACTCCACCTGGGACGTGCCGGAACCGGAACTGGCGCTGGTGCTGAACAGCCGCGGCGAGATTGTCGGCTACACCATTGGCAACGACATGAGTTCGCGCAGCATCGAAGGCGAAAATCCGCTTTACCTGCCCCAGGCCAAGACCTTTGATGGCTGTGCCGCACTGGGACCCTGCGTGCTGGTCACGGAGGGTCCGATTGCCGGCGACACCATGATCCGTCTGGTCATTCAGCGGGATGGCCGGCAGGCCTACGCGGGGGAGGTGTGCATCGACCAGATCACCCGCAGTTTCGAATCCCTGGCCGGGTACCTGTTTCGCGAGTGCAGCTTTCCCGCCGGGGCCGTCCTGCTGACCGGGACCGGCATCGTGCCCGACAGCCCGTTCACGCTGCAAAGCGGCGATGAGATCAGTATCAGCATCGATCACATCGGCACACTGACCAACACGGTGGCCTAAGAACATGGCAACGACCATTACGCCAGGCCATTTCGGCACCCTCAATGACGGTCGAACCGTCCAGCATTTCATGCTCGACAACGGCAACGGCCTGCGGGTCGGTGTCAGCGATCTCGGCGGCATTGTCACCTCGCTGCATGTCCCTGACCGCACCGGCCAGCCCGGCGATGTCGTGCTGGGTTTCGATGCGCCGCAGGCGTATCTGCGCTCACCCTTTATCGGCGCGCTGATCGGGCGTTACTGCAACCGCATCGGCAATGCCCGCTTCACCCTGGATGGCTCCGAATACAGGCTGCTGGAAAACGGCAACGGTCACCAGTTGCATGGCGGGCCGGAAGGTTTTGACAAGCGCCTCTGGCAGGCTGAGCAAGCTACTATGGCGGGCGAGAATGCGCTGGTGCTGACACTGGTCAGTCCCGATGGCGACCAGGGCTTTCCCGGCACACTGACCGCACAGGCGACATTCCGGTTAACCACCGACAATGCGCTGCACCTGCACTTCCAGGCCACCACTGACCAGCCCACGCACGTGAACCTGACCCATCACGGCTATTTCAATTTGCAGGGCAGTGGTGATGTGCTGCATCACGAACTGCAGATCCTGGCCAGTCGGTTTACCCCGGTGGATGAGACACTCATTCCCACGGGGGCGCTGGTCGAGGTGGCGGGTTCGGCGCTGGATTTCCGCCAGGCCAAAGCGATCGGGCAGGACATTGGCAGCAGCGAGCCGCAGCTGCAGATAGCCCGCGGTTTTGATCACAATCTGGTACTCGACAAAGGGCAGGGGATGGGGCTGGCAGCGCGCGCATACGACCCGGAAAGCGGTCGCGTGATGATGCTCGACACCACCGAACCGGGCCTGCAGTTTTATTCCGGCAACTTCCTCAGCCCCCGCTTATCAGGCAAGGGGCGTTTCTTCAGTGCCCAGGCGGCTTTTTGCCTGGAGCCACAGCATTTTCCCGACTCCCCGAACCAGCCGGCGTTTCCTGCCACCGTCCTGCGGCCGGGGGAGACCTACACGTCGGAAACCGTCTTCCGTTTCAGCACTGACGCCTGATGCCTCATTCGGTAGCCAGGTGGCTGCTGAAAAACGGCATGACATGATTCTGGAACCGAATGGCTACGTGACTGGTGTGCGTACCTTCATACACGTCCCAGTCGTGCACGATGCCGTTGGCGGCCATGAGTTCGTGCAGTTGCTCGGCACCGGCCAGACCGCCGTCGGCATCCCCGATGTCCAGGGCAATGGCGCGATAGCGTTTCAGGTTACTGACGTACTGGTCCAGAAAGGCCAGTGGCGCGTTTGCGGCCCACTTGGCCACCACGTCTTCCTGCAGGACACCGTCCTTGTACGGCAGGTCCAGGTACAGGGGCGGGTTTTGCGGATTGGGCGACCAGGCGGCAGCAACCGCCAGCTGGGCGCGCACGAAAAACGGCTGGCCTTCAGACTCAGCGGGCGATGTCATGGCGGCTGCGATTTTTTCCAGTTCGCCGGGTTCACCGGCACCCCGGGCTGACAGCAGGCCGGGACTCATGATGTAGACACTGCTGAACACGTCATCGTGTTTCATGCCGATGCGCACGGCGCCATAGCCGCCCATGGAATGGCCGACCAGGCCGCGGCTTTCCCGTGCCGGGATGGTGCGGTAGTGGCGATCCATGTAGGACACCACATCCCGGGCGACATAGTGTTCAAAATCCCCGGTGGTGACCGAGCTGGAATACATGGAGCCGTTGTGGCGAGTCTTGGAATCCGGCAGTACCACGATCATGTCCCGGGCACCGCGGGCAAAGGCACCCTCGATGGTCTGCGGCACATGGATTTCCTGCGACCACTGCTGCGCGCCGATGGAATAACCATGCAGGGCATAAACCACCGGGTAGCGTTTTTTCGGGTTGTCGGCATAGCCCGGTGGCAGGAACACCAGCGCTTCGCGATCCACGGCATTGCCTTCCAGGTTGCCCTCCAGCGAAGGGCCGTGGATGGTAATGCGTTCCATCGTGACAGGTTTGGCCGTGGCTTCCACCGGCGGTACCTGGGTCTCGACCTGGGCTGACAGGCTGGCAGAGAAGAAGAGGGTGAGCAGCAGCGCGAAACATCTGTTCATGGTGATTTCCCTGTAATGGTTACTGTTTTTGATTATTGATAGTTGATTATTGATTGTTGTTGGTTGTTATTGGGTTATAGCACTGTCACGGGACGCGTACAGTCAGTCGCACCAACCTCGGTT
Source organism: Pseudohongiellaceae bacterium (assembly GCA_049446715.1). Classification (GTDB taxonomy): domain Bacteria; phylum Pseudomonadota; class Gammaproteobacteria; order Pseudomonadales; family Pseudohongiellaceae; genus Eutrophocola. The sequence goes on along the minus strand of JBMTQX010000008.1, from coordinate 70,284 downwards.
TGCAACGTGTTCTGGAGTGGTCTGCCGAACAGGTCGCTTTCCAGCTCAAAGACATCGCCCGGCTGCGTGTCCAGCTGGTCGGCAAAACTCAGGGTGCCCGTCCCGAAGAAATGGATATGCACATCGCCGGGACGCAAGAACGCCGCATACTTGAAATGGTGGTATTCGAGGTTGGTGATGCTATGGCTCATGTTGGCTTCGCCGCTGAGGAATTCCTTTTCCCACACCACCTCGCCCTGGCGGCGAATGCGTGAGAGGCCTTTGACTTCCTGGGGAAGTTCGCCGGTACGCAGTTCCGGCCCGATGGCACACTGGCGCAATTTGCTGTGCGCCAGGTACAGGTAGTTGATGCGCTCCATGCGGTGATCGGAATACTCGTTGCCCAGCGCAAAGCCCAGGCGATATGCCTTGCCGTCCTCACCGATGAGGTAGATGCCAACAATCTCCGCTTCGTCGCCAAAATCGAGGGCAAAGTCCGGGGAAGATACCGCGGCACCCGGGGCCACGACACTGTCGCCGTCGCCCTTGTAGAACCACTCGGGTTGCACGCCGGGTTCGCTGCCGGTGGGTTTGCCGCCTTCCAGGCCCATGCGGAACATGCGCATGGAGTCAGTGAGATTATCTTCCGCCGCCTGCAGTTTCTTGTGCATGGCATCGCGGGATTCGGCGCTGCCCAGGTGGGTCAGGCCGGTGCCGGAAACCAGGGTGTGGGCAGGGTCGGGGTGCTGCAGTGGCGGCAGCAGACGCTGTTCTTTCACCAGCCTCGCATAATCGAGCAACGTGCCACTGGCATGGGCGGCCGCGACATCGGCCAGGGCGGACTGGCTGGCTATCGCTGTGCGCGCCAGGTCGTAGAGGCTGCCGGTGAAATCCAGGGTTTCCACCTGGTCGGGTGAACGGACAATGGCAACAGCGGTGCTGGCAGCATCATTCTTGTACTGAATCAGGTTCATGGCGGCGTCGGGTTACTTCTTCTTTTTTGTTGCAGTCGTTTTCTTGCGGTCGGATTTGCGGGCATCAAAATCCTGGCGCGAGGCCATCAGCAGGTCACGGGTGGCTTCCAGGGCCTGCTGGGGTTTGCGGTCGGCGATGGCCAGGTAGATGGCCTCGTGCCGGGGCAGCGAGGCGTAATGGATATCCTGGTGCCAGGAAGTCAGCTGGATCGATACCGCCAGCGTGCTGTGCAGGGTATGGCCCATGTAGCGGATAATGTCGTTGTGCGTGGCATCCATGATGGCCTGGTGAAAACGGATGTCGGGTTCGATCGACTCATCCAGGGTGGTGGCATCGGCCATGTCGTTATAGGCTTGGCGTATGCGGCGGATGTCTTCCCGGGTCGCTTTTTCAGCAGCAATCGCGGATGCCCGCGGCTCGATGGCCAGGCGTGCCTCGAACATCATGTCCAGGTAGGCTTTGGGCTTCATGGTCTTGGTGATCCAGGCCAGCACCTGGGTATCGAGCAGGTTCCAGTGCTGACGCTGGCGCACGAGGGTGCCGATACGGGGGCGGGAAGCCAGCAGGCCCTTGGCGGAGAGGATCTTAGTGGCTTCGCGCATGATGGAGCGGCTGACACCGAATTCCGCACACAGGTCGGCTTCGACCGGTAGCTGCTCACCTTCCTTGTAGTGGCCGTCAATGATGCGTTGACCCAGGGCTTCCACGAGCTGGGCATTGAGGTTTTTCGGTTGGTGAGGTTTTGGCTGCATGAGAGGCTTTTGTGAAAGAGGGCGGTTTCAGGCTCTTGCTAAAGACATTATTTTCATTATCGTTATATCATATGACAATTCATAATAATTTGGGATTTACACCCAAAAATCTAAAACTACATCGAATCCTGTTGTGAGCAAAGCAAAGAAAACCCTGCGGTCTGCGGCGTGGTTTGGCACCACTGACAAAAACGGTTTCATGTACCGGAGCTGGATGAAAAACCAGGGGATTCCGGACCATGAATTCCATGGCAAGCCCATCATCGGTATCTGCAATACCTGGTCGGAGCTGACCCCGTGCAATGCCCATTTCCGTCGCATCGCCGAAAAAGTGAAACAGGGCGTGTTTGAAGCCGGTGGCTACCCTGTGGAATTTCCCGTGTTTTCCAACAGCGAATCCAACCTGCGTCCCACTGCCATGCTGACCCGCAACCTGGCGTCGATGGATGTCGAGGAATCCATTCGCGGCAATCCCATCGATGGTGTCGTTCTGCTCTGCGGCTGTGACAAGACCACCCCGGCCCTGCTGATGGGGGCGGCCAGCTGCGACGTGCCGGCCATCGTGGTGACCGGCGGTCCCATGCTCAACGGCAAGCACAAGGGCCGCGATGTCGGTTCCGGCACGCTGGTCTGGCAGATGAATGAAAAACTGAAAGCCGGTGAAATCACCCTGGATGAATTCATGAGCGCCGAGGGCAACATGTCGCGGTCGGCCGGTTCCTGTAACACCATGGGCACGGCCTCGACCATGGCCTGCATGGCCGAGTCGCTGGGGGTTTCCCTGCCGCATAACGCGGCCATCCCGGCAGTCGATTCACGCCGCTACGTGCTGGCGCACATGAGCGGCATGCGCATTGTCGATATGGTGAAAGAGGACCTGACCCTCGGCAAGATCCTGACACGTGATGCCTTCATCAATGCCATTCGCACCATTGCCGCCATCGGCGGTTCCACCAATGCGGTCATTCACCTGAAGGCCATCGCCCAGCGCATCGGTGTCGAGCTCGACCTGGAAGACTGGCAGCAATACGGCCGCCATGTGCCGACCATCGTGAACCTGCAGCCATCCGGGCAATACCTGATGGAAGAGTTTTTCTATGCCGGTGGCCTGCCGCCGGTATTACGTGCGCTGGGTGAGCACGACCTGCTGAACAAGGACTGCCTGACCGCCAACGGCAAACCCATCTGGGACAACGTCAAGGATTCGCCCTGCTATAACGAAGAGGTGATTCGCCCTTTCGACAAGGCGCTGGTGCAAAGCGGCGGCCTGTGCATCCTGCGCGGCAACCTGGCCCCGCGCGGCGCCGTGCTGAAACCCTCGGCAGCCACGCCTGAACTGATGCGGCACCGGGGCAGGGCGGTGGTGTTCGACAACATCGAGGATTACCGCGCCCGCATCGAGGATGACAATCTCGACATCGACAAGGATTGCATCATGGTGCTGCGCAACTGTGGCCCCAAGGGTTATCCCGGCATGGCGGAAGTGGGCAATATGGGCCTGCCGCCGAAACTGCTGAAACAGGGGGTCACCGACATGGTGCGCGTGTCTGATGCGCGCATGAGCGGCACCGCCTACGGAACCGTGGTGCTGCACGTGGCACCGGAAGCCATGGAGCTGGGTCCGCTGGCCGCCGTGCAGGACGGTGATGAAATCACCCTGGACGCCGAAAACGGTCTGCTCCAGCTGGAAGTCAGTGATGAGGAAATCGCACGCCGTCTCGAGGCCCTGGCACAAACCCATCACTTGCCGCTGGCCGGCGGGTATCTGGAGCTGTACCGCAAGCATGTCCTGCAGGCCGATGAAGGCTGCGATTTTGATTTCCTGGTGGGATGCCGCGGCGCGGACATACCCGCGCATTCCCACTGACAGCATTGACCCTGGTACCTGATATCCTCAGATTATGAACCTCACCAATTCGTATCCCAGTCTCCAGGACAAGGTAGTCTTCATCACCGGCGGCGCTACCGGTATTGGCGCCAGCCTGGTCGAGGCTTTCTGCCGCCAGCACGCGCGCGTTGTTTTTGTCGATATCCAGGATGATGCCGCGGCACAGTTGATTGCTTCGGTAAGCGGTATCGGCCAGGCCAGCACGCCGCAGTATTTCCACTGTGACCTGCTCGACATCGACAGCCTGAAAGCGGTCGTTTCCCGGGTCCGTGACGAGATCGGTCCGGTTGCCGTGCTGGTCAACAATGCTGCCAACGACACGCGCCATGATTTTCGCAAGGTCACCGTCAATTACTGGAATGATCGGATCAACACCAATCTGCGGCATTATTTTTTTGCCATCCAGGCCGTGCATCCGCATATGCAGGCGCTGGGCGGCGGTGCCATCATCAATTTCGGGTCCATGAGCTGGTATGAAAGCCAGGGCAACATGACCGGTTACACCACGGCCAAGGCCGGTATCGAGGGCATGACCCGCGGCCTGGCCCGGGACCTGGGCCAGGACAATATTCGCATCAACACGCTGGTGCCGGGCTGGGTCATGACGCCGCGGCAGCTCAGGGAATGGGTCGATGTCGATACCGAGCAGGAAATCGCACGCAGCCAGTGCCTGAAGCAGCGCCTGCAGCCAGAAGACATCAGCGCCATGGCGCTGTTTCTGGCGTCAGATGACAGCCGCATGTGTACGGCACAGAGCTATATCGTGGATGGCGGCTGGATCTGAGCAGGACTGGCAACACAAATTAAAGCAAGGCAAGCAAGAGTCGGGAGTCAACATGAGTATCACAGGCAAGTTATTCATCAACGGTGAATGGGTGGACGGCAAGGCCGGCACCTACCAGGCCACCAATCCGGCGACCTGCGAGCTGCTGGCGCCGGTCATGACCATGGCATCGGCAGACCAGGTGGATGCCGCCGTGGCCGCCGCGGCAGAAGCCGCACCGATTTTCCGCAACAGTTCGCTGCAGCAGCGTGCTGACTTTCTCCATGCCTGTGCCGATGAAATCATGGCGCTGGGCACTGACCTCATTGCACGGGTGACGGCCGAAACCGGTTACCCGGCTGCACGCGGCGAAGGCGAGCGTGCCCGTACCTGCAACCAGCTGCGCCTGTTTGCCGAGACCATCCTCAAGGGTGACTATCTTGATGCGCGCATCGATCCTGCTATGCCGGATCGGGTACCGCTGCCGCGTCCCGACCTGCGTTCGGTCAACCAGGCCATTGGTCCTGTCGTGGTGTTTGGTGCGAGTAATTTTCCGCTGGCCTTTTCCGTGGCCGGTGGTGATACTGCCGCCGCACTGGCCGCCGGTTGTCCCGTGCTGGTGAAAGGGCATTCGTCCCATCCCGGCACCAGCGAACTGGTGGCACAGGCGATTGCCAGGGCCCTGGCCAAAAGCGGTTTGCCGAAAGGGGTGTTCTCGCTGATCATGGGTGCCGGTGCCGAAGTGGGTACCGCCCTAGTGCAAGCGCCGGCCGTGAAGGCGGTAGGGTTCACCGGTTCCTTTGCCGGCGGTACCGCGCTGGTCAAGCTGGCCAATGCCCGGCCCGAACCGATTCCGGTGTTTGCCGAAATGGGCAGCGTCAATCCGGTGGTGCTGTTGCCCAAAGCGCTGCAGGAAAATGCCGCCGGTATCGCCGAAGGCTTTGTCGGCTCCCTGACCCTGGGCACCGGCCAGTTCTGCGTCAATCCCGGCCTGGTGATTGCGCTGGACGATGATGCCCTGGGGGAATTCTTCGATGCGGTGGTGGAACAAATCGATAACACCCTGGCCGGCGTCATGCTCAATGAGCGCATCTGCAACGCCTATTCCGATGGCCTGGACAAGTTCCTGGAACAGAAAGGCATCGACCTGCTGGCAGCCGGTGATGACACCGTGGACTCCGAGGGCTTTTGCGCCCAGACCAGCCTGATGGTGACTACCGCAGAAACCTTCCTGGGCAACCCGGCCATTCACGAGGAAATTTTCGGCCCGGCCTCACTGGTCGTGAAATGCCAGAACCTCGGCGAGATTCATGCCGTCATCAATGCCCTGGGCGGGCAGCTGACCGGCACGGTGCATGCGGCTCCCGGTGAACTGGAAGAGCATGCCGACCTGCTGGACCTGTTCAGCGTGAAAGTCGGCCGCATCGTCATCAACGGTTACCCGACGGGTGTCGAAGTCTGTCATGCCATGGTGCATGGCGGTCCGTTCCCGGCGTCTACCGATTCCCGCTTCACCTCGGTGGGCACTAGTGCCATCGCCCGTTTCGTGCGCCCGGTGTGCTACCAGAACTGCCCGGAGAACCTGCTGCCGGACGCCTTGCGCAATGCCAACCCGCTGGGGCTCAGACGCCTGGTGGATGGCGAAAGTTCGACCGGCGCCCTGTAACATTGAGGCTCTTATAAGAATCAACAATACCCGCACAGCAAACGGGAGAGATCATGAGAATCACCACACTTTTCCTCCAGGCCATCCTGCTGACCTGCCTCACGGCCTGTGGCGGCAGTGACGACAGCGGCGCACCCGCAGCACCGGAGGCGCTCACCATCGGCTTTTCCCAGGTCGGTTCGGAGAGCAGCTGGCGCACCAGTTTTTCGGACAGCGTGCGTACTGAAGCGGCCGCCCGCGGCATCGACCTGAAATTTTCCGATGCCCAGCAGAAACAGGAAAACCAGATCAAGGCCATCCGCAGTTTCATCGCCCAGGGGGTCGACGGCATGGTCGTGGCCCCGGTGGTGGAAACCGGCTGGAAGCCGGTGCTGGAAGAAGCCAAACGCGCCGGCATTCCCGTGGTCATCGTTGACCGCAACATGGCCCTGGATGATGACTCCCTGTACCTGACCCGCATTGCTTCCGACTTTGTGGAAGAGGGCCGCAAGGCTGCCCGCTGGCTGATGGATGCCACCGGCGGTGTCTGCGACATCGTGGAACTGCAGGGCACCGTTGGTGCTACGGCCGCCATTGATCGCATGACCGGCTTCAACGAAGTCATTGCCGACTACCCCCAGGCCACCATCATCCGTTCCCAGACCGGTGACTTCACCCGTAGCAAGGGCAAGGAAGTGATGGAGAGTTTTCTGAAAGCGGAAAACGGCGGCAACGAGATCTGCGCCGTGTGGGCGCACAACGATGAAATGGCGATCGGGGCCGTGCTGGCCATCAAGGAAGCCGGGCTCGATCCCGGGGATGACATTCTCATCGTCTCCGTGGATGCGGTGCCCGATATCTTCAAGGCCATGGCGGACGGCGAGACCAATGCCACTGTCGAACTGAGCCCGCACATGGGCGGTCCGGCTTTCGATGCCATCATCAATTATCTCAACGGCGGGCCGGCGGGCCCGAAACTGGTCAGTATCAACGGCGACCTGTACACGCAGGAGACCGCTGCCGAGGAATACGCCAGGAGAACCGGCGCAAACTGACCGGCATGAACGAGTCGGCGCCACAACCTGCCAGCTCCGTACTGGCCCTAGTTGAGGTCAGCAAGCAGTTTGCCGGCGTGCAGGCACTCGACAACGTCAGCTTCGATCTGGCGCCCGGAGAAATCCATGCCCTGCTGGGCGAAAACGGCGCCGGCAAATCCACCCTGATCAGGGTCATGACCGGGGCCTATGTCCCGAATGCCGGGCACATACTCTGCGATGGCAAGCCGCTGTCCCTGCATTCGCCCGCCGACGCCCAGGCAGCCGGCATCAGCACCGTGTACCAGGAAGTGAACCTGCTGCCCAACCTGAGCGTGGCGCACAACCTCTATCTCGGGCGAGAACCGCGCCGCTTCGGTTGCATCGACTGGCGCACCCTGCACGACAGGGCGCGCGTCCTGCTGCAACGCTTCCATCTCGATATCGATGTCACACAACCCCTGTCAGTGTATTCACTGGCGATACAGCAACTGGTGGCCATTGCCCGCGGCATCGACCAGTCCGCCCGGGTGCTGGTCCTGGATGAACCCACCGCCAGTCTCGACCGTGACGAAGTGACCCTGTTGTTCAGCCTGCTGCGTGAGCTGAAGGCGCAGGGCATGGCGATTGTGTTTATCACGCATTTTCTCGACCAGGTTTACGAGATCAGTGATCGCATCACGGTGCTGCGCAACGGCAGCCGGGTCGGCACGTTTGTCAAGACGCAGTTGCCGCGTCATGACCTGGTGGGCCACATGCTGGGACGGGAGCTGGCAGTGCTGGAAGCCGAGGCACGCGATAAACCGTCTGCGACGACCGGCGAACCGCTGCTGGTGGCCAGCAACGTGACATCCAGCAACGGTCTGCATGGCATTTCCTTTGCCGTGGCCAAAGGCCAGGTGCTGGGACTGTCAGGCCTGCTCGGGGCCGGGCGCACTGAAGTCTGCGAAACCCTGTTCGGGCTGGCCAGCGTCACCGGCGGCAATGTTGCCATAGTTGGCCAGGCAGTCATGATCCATTCGCCCCGTCAGGCTGTCGGGCATGCGCTGGCCCTGTGTCCGGAAGACCGCAAGCACGACGGTATCGTCGGTGAACTCAGCATTCGTGAAAACCTCATGCTTGCCCGCCAGGCCAGGCAGGGCTGGCTGAAACCGGTTTCCCGCCATGAGCAGCAGCGTTTGGCGCAGACCATGATTGCCGACCTACAGATCGCTTGTCCGAATGCGGAAAAAGCCGTGGGTGAACTCAGTGGCGGCAACCAGCAGAAGGTGGTGCTGGGGCGCTGGCTGATCACGCAACCGAATGTCCTGATTCTGGACGAACCCACCCGCGGCATCGACATCGGTGCCCATGCCGAAATCATCCGCCTGATTCGCCGGCTGTGCGCACAGGGCATGACCGTGATCGTGGCCTCGTCGGAAATCGAGGAGCTGCTGGCGCTGTGCGACCAGGTCGTGGTGATGCGCGAGAAGCGTGTGCAGGCCCACCTGCAGGGCGAGCAGATCAGTGAGCAGCACATCATGACCGCGATGGCCAGTGGTGCCGGCACATGAAGGCCCATGCGCTGTTGCAACGCTGCCTGCACAGTCGCTATTTCTGGCCGCTGCTGGCGCTGGCGTTGATCCTGCTGGCCAACCTGTTCATCAGCCCGGCATTTTTCCAGGTCGAACTGCGTGACGGCCGACTGTATGGCAGCCTGGTGGATGTCCTCAATCGCGGTACGCCGGTGGCCCTGCTCGCCATCGGCATGAGCCTGGTGATCGCCACCGGCGGTGTCGATCTCAGTGTCGGCGCGGTGATTGCCATCACGGGTGCTGTGTGTGCCAACCTGATCACCGATACTGACATGTCTCTACTCATGATCATGACCCTAGGCTTGCTGGCCGGTCTGGCGGCCGGCCTGGTCAACGGCGGCCTGGTCAGTTATCTCGGTATACAACCGATTGTCGCCACACTGGTGCTGATGGTGGCCGGACGCGGTATTGCCCAGCTCATCAATGACGGGCAGATCATCACGTTCACCCATGACGGTTTTGCCTTCCTGGGGGTTGGCAGCCTGCTGGGTTTGCCGGCACCGGTGGTGATTACCGTGATAGTCCTGTTGCTGGTGCATGGGCTGGTGCGTTTCACCGCGCTCGGTCTGTTCATCGAAGCGGTGGGTTGTAATGCGCAGGCCAGCCACTATGCCGGTGTGCCCGTGAAGGGCGTGAAACTGGCGGTTTACGGGATTTCCGGTCTGTGCGCTGCCGTGGCAGGCATGATCATCACAGCCGATATCCAGGGCGCCGATGCCAACAATGCCGGCCTGTGGCTGGAACTGGATGCCATTCTGGCCGTTGTCATCGGTGGTGCAGCGCTGGCCGGTGGACGATTTTCGCTGGTGCTGTCGGTGATCGGCGTACTGATTATCCAGGCCCTGAGCACCACCATTCTCGTCAGTGGCATCGCCCCGCAGTACAACCTGCTGATCAAGTCGCTGGTGGTGATTGCCGTGTTGCTGCTGCAGTCGGCTGTTTTCAAGCGCCAGGTATCCTTGCTGTGGCGCAGGGAGGCTGCATGAAGTCCCGGTTGAATCCACGCCTGCTGCCGGTCCTGGTCACGGCTGCCCTGCTGGTGGTGCTGTTTCTCGCCGGTGCCATCCGCTTTGACGGTTTCGGCAGCCTGCGCGTGGTGCTGAACCTGTTTACCGACAATGCCTTTCTCGGCATCACGGCCATCGGCATGACCTTTGTCATCCTGTCCGGTGGCATCGATCTTAGTGTCGGCGCCGTGATCGCCTTCAGCAGTGTGCTGTGTGCCGTGCTGATCGAGCAACAGGGCTGGCATCCGCTGCTGGCACTGCCGGTGGTGATTGCCTGCGGGTCACTGCTGGGCCTGGTCATGGGAGCGCTGATTCACTACTACGCCATGCAGCCTTTTATCGTGACGCTGGCCGGGATGTTCTTTGCCCGTTCTTTGGCGACGATTCTGAGTGAGCAGTCCCTTCCCATCGAACACGGCTTCTACAGCGCCGTGAACAACTTCGGCATCCTGCTGCCTGGCCGCGCCTGGTTCGGGACCGGGGCCATGGCCTTGCTGTTCATTTTCGTGCTCGCCATCTGGCTGCTGCATTACACGCGCACCGGCGGTTACATCTATGCCCTGGGCGGCAATGCCCAGTCGGCGGCCCTGATGGGTGTGCCGATAGGGCGCACCCGCATCCTGGTCTATGTGCTCAGCGGCACCCTGGCGGCCACCGGCGGGGTGGTGTATTCCTTTTACACGGCCTCGGGTTATGCGTTGTCCGGGGTGGGGCTGGAACTGGATGCCATCGCGGCCGTGGTCATTGGCGGCACCCTGCTCAGCGGCGGGACCGGGTTTGTCATGGGCACGCTGCTTGGCGTGCTCATCATGGGGTTGATCCAGACCTGGATATCCTTTGACGGCACGCTCAACAGCTGGTGGACCAAAATCGTCATCGGCCTGCTGGTGCTGGTGTTTATCTGCCTGCAACGCTGGCTGTTGCACACGCTGGAGCAGGGCAAACGGTTATGAGTGAATTTACCCTGCTGGAGGTGATCCCGGTCGGCAACATCCTGGGTGAATGCATGCTCTGGGACGAGGTCACCGGGTGCGCCTGGTGGACCGATATTCACGGCCGGCGTTTGCATCGTTATCACCTGGCGAACAAAAAGCTGCAGGTGTTCGAACTGCCGACACGTCTTTGTGCCTTTGGTTTTGTCGACAAAGATGAGCGACTGGTGGGCGCCTTTGCCGAAGGTTTTGCGTACTACACGCCCGGTACCGGCGAACTCGACTGGCTGACGCAGCCGGAGTCCGGCTTCACCGGCACCCGCTTCAATGACGGTCGCGTCGATCGCCAGGGCCGCTTCTGGTCCGGCACCATGGTGGAAAACGCCCCGGCGACCGATGCCGCCGGCAATGCGGTGACCGGCAGCCTGTACTGCCTGACTGGTGACCAGGCGCAAAAGCGTCTCGGTGAAATCCGGATCAGCAACAGCCTGTGCTGGAGTCCGGATGCCGCGACGGCCTACTTTGCCGATTCCCCGACTGGCGTGATTCGTGCCTTTGACTTTGACGCGGCATCAGGCTCGCTCGGTAATGCCCGTGACTTTGTGCGTGTTCCTGACGGCAGTGCGCCGGACGGTTCGGTGATCGACAGTAAAGGGTGTCTCTGGAATGCCCACTGGGGCGGCGGCAGGGTGGTGCGCTATTCCCCGCAAGGGGACGTTCTGGCTGAACTTGCACTGCCGGTGACCCAGCCCACCTGCATCTGTTTCGGCGGACCTGATCTGGATCTGCTGTTTGTCACCACGGCGACGGAAAATCTGGATGATGCCGCGCTGGCGCAGCAGCCCGAGGCCGGGCATGTCTTTGTCTATCGCACCCCTTTCAAAGGGCTGCCGGAAAGCCGTTACAGGCTGGCCTGAGATGGCATTGCTGATACCGGCGAGTTCCAGGGCACGGCTGTTGACTCAGATGCTGTGGCCGCTGATATCGACCAATGATACCGGGTTGTCGGGCGCGACCTCATCCAGCATGCGCCGGTGCATGGGCTGACTGCCGAAGGATGAAGCATGCCATTGCCCGCCGGTGATCCATTCACCGTCATGGCGCTCGGCCACACAGGCCGCCACCGCGGCGAGCAGTTGTTCGCTGGTCGAGCCCTGGAGGCAATTGCATTGCAACTGGTTCAGTCCGGCGCCCATCGGGTGCTCGTGGAGATCGTGCAGGCCCGAAAACACCGTGGCGCCGGCAAGACCGAGGCGTTGGGTATTCGTGCCGGCCAGCGTCATGACATCGCTGTCGGCGCCCAGCGCCACAATCACCCCGTTGCGAATGGCAACGGCCTGCTGCCAGCCGTCAGGCGTGTAGAACTCGCCGTTATGCAGAATCAGGTCTGCCTCCTGCGCCAGCAGGGATGCAGGCAGGGCCAGTACCAGGGAAAAAAGCACCAGGATGCGGTCTTTGAGTTCAGGCAGTGTCATACGCCCAGCTAAAGACGAGGTTGAATGATGCCAACATGGTCGCGCTTGGCACGACACGCAGGCCTTCTGACGGTCGAGTGAATGGCTTCGCCGCGACACCGGCAATAGCGAATACTACCTACTAATTAAAATGTGCGATCAACAGTGTGCGGGTTTTGATGGCGAATTTGCCGTAGATGTTGCGTAAATGGTTTCCCACCGTGCGGGTGCTGATGCCCAGGGATGCCGCGATTTGCTAGTTGCCCAACCCCTGGGACACGGCCGTGCAGATTTCGCCTTCACGTATGCTGAGTGTTTTCCACAGCGTCGCGTTGAAACGGGGAGCTTGCTGGGATGCCTGGCCTTGCAGGAAGGTTTCAATGGCACGGGTCTTGGTCATTTCGACCGCTGAGAATGCCGCAGAACGGCTGCCGCGGTGAAAATTGAAGATCCAGGCCTGTTGTCGGGAAGCATCCCGCACCAGAAAGCCGGCATGATGGACCAGGTCATTGGGGACCAGGAAATCGCGGTAATACTGCGAAAAGCGATTGCTGCTGGTATCCGGTGCCAGTGGCGCAGATACGCCCGACCGGCCGATCTGATCCAGGTGCGCCAGAAAAGGGTTCATGGTGTGAAAGTGACAGCGGTAATCGTCGTTAACAGTACTGGCGAGTCCGAGACTGGTCATATCGAGAATTTCCGCACATCCCCGTCACAGGGACAGGCGCCTTAGGGCGGCAGATTCAGCCCCCAGGGCCGAGGCGATGGGATTGAGCAGGCGGGTATTGATGTTTTCGGGCGTGCCATGGAGTTGTGGCCCGGCACACAGGTCGGGCCGATTTTGCAGTTCGGTGGCAGCCTCGGATTGGGGCACAACGCCTGATTCCCGGAAATAAGTGTCCAGATTAGCATACCGTGAATGTCAGGCGCGGGACAATCGCTGCCCCATGGGCATCACGGCGCAAAGGGCGAAAATCCCCGGCTCTCCTCGTGCTCGATCCACATGGCTTCGGAGCATTCATATTCCAGCATGAGCGCGCCGTCTTCGGCCTTGCTGAAATAGCGCTCGACCACGATCGGCCGGGCGTACAGCGCCGGGTCGGTGATCGTGACCTCATCGACCAGCGTGGCGCCGTCGTCAATCACCCGGAAACGCTCCACCACATGCACCTGGTCGGTGTGGGGTACCGCGCCAAAATAGATCGGGCGGATCGCGGTGGTGTCCACCACCAGAGTATCGCCTTCCCAATGGCCCACTGAATGCCCGTTGCGTTGCGGCAAGGTACGCGCGGGATGCTCCGTGTTTAGGAATAGGCGCCGATTCTGCTGGTGCAGTTCCATCAGGATGTAGACGGTGTCAGCGGTCAGCACCATTTCCAGGGGATAGCCGGCGCCACTAAGTGCTTGTGCCGGCATGCCCGGGGCCTGGCAGAAACGGCCCGGGTCATCCTCGAGTGGATCCCGTCCTGCCTGCCAATCCCTGACCGCTTTTTCACCGGCGGCAGTGTAGGGCAGGGGATTGGGTGTGCGCTGGCTGCGGGCGCCATCGGGCAGCCAGATCCCGGCCATGGCCGGGTCCTGTGCGACACTCATCTGCGCGGTGCCGGCCAGCAGCAGGGCAGTGCAGAGGAAGAGGCTGGTTTTTGCCAGGCCGAATACGTTCATCGGTCATACTCCGTGCCGTCTGGCAGGATAATCGACCACATGTACATTTCCGGCTTGCCGAGTGCGCTCGGGTTGCCGGTGGCCTTGATCTGGTCGCCCACGACCAGGCGATCAAAATCCCAGCCGCGCCGCAGCAGCAGGTTGATGCTGCTGAATTCGATATCCCAGTCCGTGGTTGAGCCGTCGTCGTTGGTCACGCGCAGGGTCATAGCGGAGTGCGGATTGCGCACATCGACGCTGATGATTTCACCTTCCAGGGTGAAGTCAGTGACATCGGTGTCGAAGGCGACCGGAGAGTGGTGTGCCGTCGCCGCCTGCCAGAAGCCTGTTAGGACAAGGGCAGTAAAAAGTCGTTGTAACACGTGCCAGCCACGCATGATGTACCTCGTGAGTCTGGAATGCTGACAGTCTTGTCAGCGAACTTGCGAAAAATCCGGGCCGCCTGTCAAACAGCACTCTCGGGCGCCGATGCAACAGCTGGCGCTGCGGGGGTGCTCTGCGGCAACTCGCGGCCGGACAACCGGGCAATGATCGCCACCAGGACTGCAGCGCTGGCGATAATCACGGCCAGCAGCACAATAGTCAATTGGTAGGAGCCGGTGGTCTCGCGCACGTAGCCGATGACACTGGAGTTGATCAGGGAACTGATGTTGCCGATCAGGTTGATCAGGACCACACCGTTGGCGGCGACAGCCTGCGCCATGATCGCGGTGGGAATGGTCCAGAACGTGCCCTGGGCGCCGCCGAGGCCGACGCCGGCGAGAAACAGCAGTACCAGCGATAGGCCATTGGATGGCGAATAAGCACTGCCGAGCAGGCACAAGCCACCGCCGACAGCGGCCAGGCCCACGTGCCAGAAGCGTTCCTGGGTTTTGTCGGAATGCCGGGACACGAGGATCATGCCGGTACCGATGCCGAGCCAGGGCAGGGCAGACAACAGGCCAATCTGGAATTCTCCCAGCCCCGTCATTTCCTGCATGACCAGCGGCAGCCAGAACATGATGCCGTAGGAGCCGAAGATCAGGGCAAACCAGACGCCGGCCGAGCACAGGATGCGGGCATCGGTCAGCACGTCACGGAACGAGGTGGCGCCGGTTTCCTGCTTCACGGCCTGCTCATCGGCAAGTGCATTCTCCAGCCACTGTTTCTCGGTGCTGTCGAGCCAGGGCGCTGTCTGTGGTGGATGGGCAAACACTTTCAGGGCGAGGAAGGCGAGCACGATGGCCGGCAAGCCCTCGATGAAAAACATCCAGCGCCAGCCGGGCAGGCCGAAGGGCGGGTCCAGGCTAAGTAGCCAGCCGGACAGCGGCCCGCCGATGATCACGGAAATGGGAATAGCGAGCATTGTGGTGGCAATGGCGCGGGCACGGTATTTCTTCGGCACCCAGCAGCTGCACAGGAAAACCACACCGGGGGCAAAGCCGGCTTCGGCGATACCAAGACAAAAGCGCAGGAAAAACAGGTGCCAGATGTTCTGCACCAGCGCCATGCACGTGGCGGAGATGCCCCAGATCAGGACCACGCTGAATATCCACCAGCGTGCACCCAGCATGCGCAGGGCTTTGGCACTGGGAAACTGGAACAGCAGGTAGCTGATGAAGAAGGTGCTCACCGCATAGCCATACAGTTCCGGATTGAGGCCGAGGTCGTCATTCATCTGCAGCGCGGCAAAACTGATATTGACCCGATCCAGCGAGTTGAGCACGGTCAGCACCATGATCGGGATGATCAGGCGCAGGATGATCTTGCGACTGACCGTGTTTTCCAAAGTGTCCATGGGCGCGGCTCCTAGCGGAAGATGAGCGGTACGGACAGGGCGCCAATTTCCGGAAAGCGGGTCACCTTGATGTCGCCATTGAGGGTGAAGCCGGTGGTGCCGGCGAGAATTTCTTCCAGCGCAATGCGCAGTTCCATGCGCGCCAGCGGCATGCCGGCGCAGCGGTGTGGCCCCAGGCCGAAGGCCAAGTGTTCACCGATATTGGGTCGGTCGAGGCGGAACTGGTCGGCGTCCGGGAACCTGTCCTCATCGCGGTTGGCCGAGGCATAGTTGAGGGCAATGGGTTCGTCCGCCGGGATATCGATACCGCCCACAGTCACCGGCTTGTTGGCGGTGCGGGCAAAGCCGCGGTACGGCGTATACAGGCGCAGGAATTCTTCCAGGGCGGCAGGGATCAGGTCCGGGTTTTCGCGCAGGCGTGTCTGCAGGGCTTGGTCGCGGCTCAGGTGCACACAAATGCTGCCGATGATGACGGTCGGGGCAATGATGCCGACCACCAGCACCTGGCGGATGGTGCCTAGTATCATGTCTTCCGGCAGCGGATTGCCGTCATCATCGCGGGCTGCCAGCAGGGCGCTGGTGGCGTCCTCGGCGGGATCCAGCGGATTGGCCTTGCGCAGGTCAATAACATGCTGGGCGATGGCGTACAGCTTGAGGCTGGTCTCGCGCACCATTTCGTCTTCGAAATTCTGCACGGCAAAGTTGTAGGCACGGCCTATGCTACGCAGGTCGTCCAGCAGTGCTTCCGGCATGTTCATCCATTCGGCAAACACGTAGATGGACAGGTAGCTGGTGAAGTCCTCGCAGATATCACCTTCGCCACGATCCAGCAGGGGCTGCAGCAGGTTTTTCGTGTGCTGGCGCACCGCCGGTTCCAGCGCTTTCATGCGCGCGGGGCGGAACAGCGGGTTCAGTGCGCGGCGGTAGGGGGTGTGAGCAGGCGGGTCGAGATGCAGTGGCGGGCGGCGGCCGGTGAAGGCCAGCTTGGGCACGACATTCTGCAGGGAAGTTATATAGGTATCGCTGTCTTTCAGCGCGGCCAGCACATCGTCGTATTTCATGAAGGCCCAGAAACCGTTCCAGGCCTGGCTGTGGGCGACCGGGCAGCGCTGCCTCAGGTCCTCGTACACGGCGTACGGACTGTCAAATGTTTCGGGTGCCTGCGGATCGAAGTCCTGTGGACCTGCCGACTTGATCATGATCTTCCCCCTGCTACCCGTGCTGGCCGGCATAGCTGTGTGTTGTGCCGGCGGATTACGTGGATCCGCCTGTTGTCAGGCCGGCAATGTGTGCTACATTTTTGGCCTGGTAAATCATCATATGAATGATATTTCGGTCGTTCCGCATAATCTACACAAATTGTTAACAATCTGGAATGGCCCGGTGTTCGCACCACGATAACAAGCCAGTTTTACAATAATACAGCGACGCCGTGCCAGCGGCGTTTTACCGGGGGTACTTCATGACGCGTTTGGTCGCCGGCTGGGCCATTTGCCTGTCTTTTATTCTTGCCATGGGTGCATCGCTGACGGTCTCTGCCCAGCAGATCAGCCGGGAGGAACTGCTGTTTCTGACCCCGGCCTGGGAAGGCGAGCGCTATGCTGACGGCCGCCCGAAAGTACCCGATGACATCCTCGAGCGCATGAAGCTGGTGACCCTGGAGGAAGCCTGGGCGGTATTGCGCGGTAACCGGTTTAACTACCAGTACGAAGGCGACTGGATGACCCTGGACCCGGATGTGGTCATCGTCGGCCGTGCGGTCACCGCGACCTTCATGCCGGGCCGGCCTGACATCCACGACCAGTATGATGCCCGCGGTAAGGAACAGGGTCGTTCCGGCAGCCAGAATTCCTGGCCGGTGGACATGCTGGAGCCGGGTGATGTCTATGTCGGCGACCAGTTCGGCGCCCATATAGACGGCCCCACCATCGGCGACAATGTCGGCAACGCCATCTGGGCGAATTCCGGCAATGGCTTCATCTATAACGGTGCCATCCGCGATGTTAACGGCCTGAAGGAAATCGAAGGCTTCAACGCCTTCTTTCGCAGCTACCATCCCTCCCATCACAATCCACCCGGCCGCCTCAATACCACCCTGGTAGGCCTCAACCAGCCGACCCGTATCGGGGCAGCCACCGTGATGCCCGGCGATGTGGTGCTGGCCCGTGACGGCGGCGTCATCTTCATTCCACCGCAGTTTGCGCAGCGTGTGGTGGAGACGTCCGAGATCGTGCGCCTGCGCGATATGTTCGGTGTGCAGCGCCTGGCGGAGGGGGTTTATACCTCCGGCCAGATTGACACGCGCTGGTCGGACGAGATCGAGGCGGATTTCTCCGCCTGGATGGAAGAGAACATTGGCGAGCTGCCGGTACCGGCAGCCCGTATTCGTGAACTGCTGGAAATCCGCACCTTTTAACAGGCTGCTCCGGCGTTTTCCGCTCACTGTCAGAACAATAAAGAGACATTAGACTGTGCCATGAAATCCCGCTATACCCGTCGTGACTTTGTCGGCAAAAGTGCCCTGGCCGCCGCCATGGCACTGAATCCGTTTTTTGCCTTTGGCCAGGAACTGGAAAACGCGGTCGACCGCGCCAACCTGTCCTCACGCCCCACGGACCTGCGCATCACCGATGTGAAATGCGGCTTTATCCGCGGCGGTGCCGGCCTGTTCGTGAAGATTCACACCAACCAGGGCATCTACGGCTGCGGTGAAGGTGTCGATGCCGTCAACGGTGCCTACCACCTGGTGCAGAGTATCGGGCGACGCCTGCGTGACCGCGATCCGCTGGATGTACACCGCCTGTTTGAGGAGTTGCGGCGTGGCGGCGTGTTCGGTGGCGCGCAATCCGGTATGTATGTGGCGGTCCTGTCAGCCATTGAAACCGCGCTGTGGGATCTGACCGGCAAGGCGCTCGGCCTGCCGGTATACCAGCTGCTGGGGGGCAAGTTCCGTGACCGCGTGCGCGTGTACATGGATACCGCGTTGTACCAGTTCCGCCTGCCAACACCGGAAGACTTTGCCGCCAACGCGCGCGAGGCCGTGGACCTGGGCATGACCGCGATCAAGTTCGATCTCGACCAGGGCAACGATCCGGCCCGCTACGATCGCTACAACTGGACGGCCAGTCCGGGTGAACTGCAGCGCATGGTGGACCAGATGGCGGCGGCACGCGAGGAAGTGGGGCCGAACATCGATATCTGCGCCGACATGCATGGCCGTTACGACCTGCCCACCGGCAAGAAGGTGGCGGAGCTGATGGAGCCGTTCAACCTGATGTGGCTGGAAGAGCCGGTGCCGGCGGAAAACGTGCAGGCCTACAAACTGATCAATGAGTCCACCAGTACGCCGATCTGTGCCGGGGAAAACGTGTACCTGGCCAACGGTTTCCTGCCGCTGCTGGAAGCCGGTGCGGTGGATATCATCATGCCGGACCTGCAGAAGGCCGGCGGTCTTGGCGAAGGCCAGCGCATCGCCAACCTGGCCAACCTGTACTACGTGCCGTTTGCACCGCACATGGTGGCGTCGTACCTTGGCGCCATGGCGGCCGCGCATGTGTGTGCCTCGGTGCCGAATTTCATGATCCTGGAGTGGCAGATCTACTTCCACAAGGATCCCATGTTCCAGGAAATCGTCGACTTTGACGGTCCCATGGTCGTCGATGGCTTCATCCCGCTGTCGAACAAACCTGGTATCGGTGTCGATATCAATGAAGAGGGCATGCGCCCTTATGCCACCCCGGGGGTACCTTTCTTTGAGTGATATGCCAAGCCGACAGGCGGCCGCCAGTGCCGTCCTGATGACACCTGAGTCGCCAACGTTTGCGCTGGCGGACTATGTGGTCAGCACCACGCGCGCAGACATTCCCGATGACGTCTGGCAGGAGTCCCTGCGCGCCATCCACAATTACCTGGGTTGCGCCCTGGGTGGCAGTATCGAACCGGCACTCGATGTCGCTATCGATGTCATGGCCCCGTTCAGCGGACCGGCCACCACCAACATCCTGGGCAGAAAAGAAACGGTCGATGCGCTGCATGCGGCGCTGCTTAACGGCATCGGCTCGCACGTGCATGAATACGATGACACGCTGCCGAGCAACTACATCCATGCCAGCGTGCCGGTGGCGTCTGCCCTGTTTGCCTACGCCGGGGCCAACCCGGTCAGCGGGGCGGATTTCATGCTCGCCTTCATCCTCGGTTTTGAAGTGGAATCGCGTATCGGTGATGCCGTGTACCCGGCGCACTACGAAGCCGGCTGGCACATCACCTCGACTACCGGCGTGTTCGGCGCCGCGGCCGCGATCGGCAAACTCATGGGCCTGACCACGCAGCAGATGGTGTGGGCCTTTGGTCTTGCTGCCACGCAGGCGGCCGGGGTACGGGAGATGTTCGGGTCCATGGCCAAGTCCTGGCAACCGGGACGGGCGGCGCAGAATGGCTATACCTCCGCATTGCTGGCCAAAGCCGATTTCACGGCGGGCGAGCAGGGCATTGAAGGCCCGCGCGGCTTCGCGCCGGTGACGGCCAGTGCCTACGACCTGGCGAAAATTACCAACGGGCTGGGCAAGGATTTTGCCCTGAGCAAGAACGCCTACAAACCCTACGCCTGCGGCCTGGTTGTGCATCCGACCATCGACGGCTGCAGCCAGATCCGGGAAAAATACCGCATCGATCCTGCCCAGGTCACCGCCGTGCGTGTGCGCATCGCGCCGCTGGTACTGGACCTGTGCAACAAGCGCGATCTGTACCGGGAGCTGCAGAGCAAGTATTCCATTTACCATGCGGCGGCCATCGGGCTGGTGCGCGGCAAGGGCGGCATCCAGGAATTCACCATGAGTGCGGTCAACGATCCGGACATCAAGCGCATTCGTGACCTGGTCACCGCGACTGCGGACGACAGCGTGACGGAAGACCAGTCGGCGATCGAGGTCGACCTGGCCAGTGGCGAAACGGTAGCGCTTTTTGTCGAGCAGTCGCTGGGCAATGTGCATCGACCGTTAAGCAAGGCCTTTCTCGATGAAAAATTCCGTGACCAGGCCATACTCGCGCTGCCGGCCGAGCGTGCCGATGCGCTCATTGCATTGTGCTGGAACCTGGAAGCGCAGGCCGATGCCGGTGACATCGTGAGGATGACGGCGCCATGATGTTTGCCCGTCCGGCAATACTCCTGTCAGTGCTCCTGCTGCTCGTCGGTTGTGGGGGTGACAGCAGCGGGGATGCCGGCGGCAGTGGCCAGGTGGTGCGCATCCCGCTGGGTGCTGGTGGCGTGGGCTTTCTGCCGCTGCATGTCATGCAGGCGCAGGGGCTCATCGAAAAGCATGCTGCGGTTCAGGGTCTGGATGATCTGACCGTGCAATGGATTGAACTGGGCGGGCCGTCTGCCATGAATGATGCGTTGCTCTCGCGCTCGGTGGATTTTATTGCTGCCGGACCACCGGCCTTTCTGACCCTGTGGGATCGCACGCGCAATTCCCTGGATGTGAAAGGGGTGGCCGCCATCAGTGCCTTGCCCATGTATCTCAATTCCCGGTCGCCGGCCTTCAGTTCGCTTGATGCGATTTCCGACAGCGACAAGATTGCGGTTACCGCCATCAAGGTGTCCATTCCGGCCATCGTCATGCAGATGGTGGCAGCAGAGCGGTTCGGTCTGGATGACGCCGAACATTTCGACCGCTACACCGTCAGCATGGCGCATCCCGACGGGGTCGTTGCCATGCTGTCCGGGGCAGGTGACATCACCGCCCATTTCACCTCGCCGCCGTTTCACCAGCGCGAAGTGCAGGACCCGGCCATCCGTACCATTTTGTCGACCGATGAGGTTATGGGGGGTGCCACGACTTTCACCATGCTCTCCACCACGGCCGCCTATCGCGAGGACAACCCGCAGGTGGTCATGGCCATCCTTGCCGCGCTGGAAGAGGCGCAGCAGTTTATCCGTGATGAGCCAGCGGCTGCGGCGGCCATTCTGGTCAGCGTAAACGGCAATGCCGGGCTGCCGGCAGAAGACATTACGGCCATGCTGCAGGAGCCCGACATCCGATTTTCCACCGTGCCGCAAAACCTCAAACGCTATGCTGATTTCATGCACAGCATCGGCACGCTGAATACGCAGGCAGGGTCCTGGCGCGACTTTTTTGTCGACGAGATTCATGCCCTGCCCGGCAGCTGAGTGACCGGAGATATTCATGCCTGATGCGGCCAAACCGCTCCTGTCCGTCAAGGATGTCACGCTGCAGTACCCCGCTGAAGAGCGGGTCGTCACGGCGGTGCACCGGCTCAGCTTCGATGTTTATCCTTCCGAGCGCTTCGTGTTGCTGGGACCGTCCGGTTGCGGCAAATCCACGTTGCTCAAGGCCATTGGCGGCTTCATGACACCGGTTGCCGGTGAGATGACGCTCGGGCAAACCCGCATCACCAGCCCCGGTCCGGATCGTGCCTTTGTGTTCCAGGAATTTGACCAGTTACTGCCCTGGAAAACCGTGCTCGGCAATATCCTGTTTCCCCTGGTTACCGGTGGCATGCCTGCCACGGAGGCGACCGAACGGGCCCGTGTCTATATCAGCAAGGTTGGGCTGGAGAAGTTTGCCGACAGTTACCCGCATACCCTGTCCGGGGGCATGAAGCAGCGCGTAGCCATTGCGCGGGCCATGGCCATGGAGCCGGAAATCCTGCTAATGGATGAACCCTTTGCCGCGCTCGATGCGCTGACGCGCGACCACATGCAGGAAGAGCTGCTGACGCTGTGCGCAGAAACCCGCTCCACTGTGTTGTTTGTGACGCATTCGATTGCCGAGGCCATCCGCATTGGCACGCGCATCCTGCTGCTTACCCCCCACCCGGGGCAGGCGCGCGCTGAAATCAATTGCGATGGTGTGGACCGAGAAGACGACAGCGGCAGGCGCCTGTCTTCCCGTATCCAGGAAATGCTGTTTGGTAAAACCTTCGACGGGGGTGCCGGTCATGAGTAACCCTGCCGCCAGGGAAGCCGCTGCAGAACGGCCTGAATTGTTTTATGAACCGGAATCGGTGCCGGCTGAAATCCGGGCGGCGCCGAAGTCCCTGCTGACACGGCTGGCGGACAACACGGTGCTGCGCAAAACCCTGTTGCTGATCGTGCTGGCCGTGCTGTGGGAAATCTATGCCCGGGCACTGGATAACGCGCTTGTGCTGCCGACCTTTTCCAGTACCGTTGTTGCCATGGTCAGCGCACTGGCCTCCGGCGAACTGCCGCAGGCGACGGCATATACCCTGGGGTTGCTGTTCAAGGGTTATCTGGCCGGTCTGCTGATTGCGGCCGTGCTGACAGCCTTTGCCAGTGCTACCCGACTCGGCGCCGACCTGCTGGAAACCCTGACCGCGATGTTCAATCCGTTGCCCTCGATTGCCCTGTTACCGCTGGCCCTGATCTGGTTCGGGCTGGGTGAGGGCAGCGTCATATTCGTGCTGATCCATGCCGTGCTCTGGGCGGTGGCCCTGAACACCCACGCCGGGTTTCGCGAGGTCAGCCGCACGCTACGTATGGTGGGCCAGAACTACGGACTGACCGGGCTGCGCTATGTCTTTCGCATTCTCATTCCGGGCGCATTTCCCAGCATTCTCACCGGGTTGAAGATCGGCTGGGCCTTTGCGTGGCGGACGTTGATAGCGGCAGAGCTGGTCTTCGGTTCCACGTCAGGCTCGGGCGGGCTGGGCTGGTATATCTTCGAGCGCAAGAACCAGTTGCTGATTCCGGATGTCTTTGCCGGCCTGCTGACCGTGATCCTGTTCGGACTGCTGGTGGAGAACCTGGTGTTCCGGGTGCTGGAGAAGCGCACCGTGATTCGCTGGGGCATGTCCGGTTAGCGTAGGCGCTTGCCGCCTGACCGGCACAGGGCCATAAAAAAGCCATAAAAAAAGCGGTCCCTGGGACCGCTTTTTGCCAAAGCTGCACTGTTCTCTCAGCAGTTGTCGGCCATGTCGCGCAACGGCTTGCGCGCCTCCTTACGGGCCAGGCCCTAATGTTCCTGCAACAGGCCTTCCAGTTGTTCCGAGTTGCCTTCAGCAGGGTCAAGCTCGTCGTCAGACAGCTTGCCCCATTTGGCTTTGACCTTGCCTTTCATCTGCTTCCACTTGCCTGTAAAGATATCCGAATTACTCATGATGCTAACTCCTTTTGGGGTGAGTGATGGGTTCATAGTTTCGGCAATTCATGGCTATACCCGCGGTCGGCGGCCTGTGATGGCCAGGATGACCGCGATGATCAGGCCAACCACGAATAGCAGCCAAGCGATGTGGGTTGCGGCACCGGCAAGGCCGAAAAAACCCAGTAGCGCGGCGATAATGGCGATAACGAAAAATGTGACTGCCCAACTCAACACAGTCTGGTCCTCTTTGCTGTGTATTCAGTGTTGCTAACGCAGGAA
This sequence comes from Pseudohongiellaceae bacterium, assembly GCA_049446715.1. Classification (GTDB taxonomy): domain Bacteria; phylum Pseudomonadota; class Gammaproteobacteria; order Pseudomonadales; family Pseudohongiellaceae; genus Eutrophocola. The sequence goes on along the minus strand of JBMTQX010000008.1, from coordinate 46,440 downwards.
GCATGCCAGTTCCCTTTTTTCGGCTTATCCAGTCCGGTTACACCGCCTTTGAATGTGCTGAAAAGCCTGTGTTTACGCGGTTTGTAGCGGTTTTAACGCTTTTCCGATGATGGTGTTCCGGCAGGAAATCCGGAAGGTGGCCAGTTGCTATCAGGAACGGTGGCGAGGTGGGTAGCCGGTAAAAAGCGCCAGGTCAGGAAATTTTTGCCGGTTTTCATGGGCCGGAATAAATAACATCCCGCCCAATGACCGGTACTGCTGCCGGTCAAGGGGCGGGGTGCCAAGGGGATCGTACCCCGGTTGTCAGGGCATCAGAACTTGGTGCGAACCGAGACTGACAACAGGCGTCCTATGGGATTGGAGTTGGTGGCATCGTAGCCGCCGCTGCCGTTGGAGGCCGGCGCTACGTTGACATAGGGGGGATCCTCGTCAAACACGTTGCGCACTTCGGCAGTGAGGGAAATCTCTTCGGCAAAGTCGCTGCCAAACAGGTCTTCCGGACGCCAGGTCACGGCCAGGTCCACCAGCATGTAGGAATCCACAGACTGGTTCGGATTGATCAGCGTGTTGGTGTAGCTGTTCACGTAGGAACCCTGCAGACGGGTCGTGAACGGACCGTGATCCCACATGACCGAGGCGCGGGTTTTCAGCTTCATCGGGTTGAAGATCTGGTTGCGCTGGTCAACAGTGTCGCCGCCGGGTGTGTAGGCCACGGCATAGTCTGTCAGGTAGCTGGTGTTGAGCTGGAAGTACAGCGTGTCACCTTCCATGCCGACCGGCATGATGTGCTGTAGGTTGACGTCAATCCCTTTCATTTCAGACCGGCCCAGATTGAGGCTGCGACCGTCAACGGAAATACAGCTGGCTGGATCAGGCGTGGAAATACAGGTATCGGTCGTACCGGGGAACTGCAGTATCGGCTTGCCTTGCGCAATCAGGCTGGTGAGACGGTCATAGGCAGGCTGGCCAAATAGGATGACATCGGTGCCCGCATACTCGTCCGCCAGGGTCAGTACAGACAGGTTGGAGAGCAGGCCGGAGATCGTGTCTTCATAGGCGATATCAAAGTAGGTCAGCGACAGGGTCATGTCATCAAACAGGTTGAAGTCAGCGCCAATGGTCCAGGTGGTGGCCTCTTCCGGCCCCAGGTCCGGGTTCGGGCCGGAACCGTAGGTGTAGCCGCTGATTTTCGGTGGGCCGCTGGGATCAGGATTGGTGTAGGCCTGGATATACAGACGGGAGCTGTTGCCGAAGATTTCCGGGAAGGTTGGTGCCCGGAACGACGTGCCGTAGCTGCCGCGCAGTTTCACGGTGTCATTGACGGTCCAGTTGACGCCGAATTTCGGGTTGGTGGTGCTGCCCACATCACTGTACTTGTCGTAACGCACAGCCGCATTCAGCTGCAGATCCTGCACGCCGGGCATGGCATTGCCCGGGCCTATCAGTGGCAACAACAGTTCCGCGTAGGTGGAGTCCACGGTACGGTTGTATTCACGCACGCCTGGTGTGCCGGCCCCCAGGATCATGGTGAAGTCCTGGCCATCATAACCGACGGCAAGGCGGGCCTGGCCACCGGGCATTTCGAACAGCGGGCCGTTGAAGCCGGCCTGGTAAACCTCCAGTTCACTGTTGGTCGGGAAATTGGTCTGGGCATCGAAGAGACCGTCCAACGTCGCCTGGGAGGTCCGGCCCAACCCGTAGGGGTCAAAGGCGGTGTTCGGATCACTGCTGGCCAGTGCTCCCGGCAGGGAGCCGCGGCTGTCCAGGCCCTGACCGGCATCGGCGCGATCTTCTGCTTCACCATAGCCAATCTTGGCATCAAAGCTCCAGTCGTTGGGCAATTCAATACGCACACCGGGCGAGAACTGCCAGTTTTCCTGGTAGCCCAGCAGCTTGTTGAAGTTGGTGTCGTTCTCGAAGTTGTAGGCGATCTGGTAGCCGCCGGAACCGGGCACGTAAAAAGACGGTGCCACGAAGAAGGCATTGGATTCCGGTACGGTGAAGGTGTTGGTCACCGAACCCGGGTTGCGCACGAATTCACGTTTTGCATAGTAACCGTCGAAAATGAATTCGATGTTGTCGGTCAGGGCCCAGGTGGCGGTGCTCAGCAGGGAGTTGTATTCCTGCTCCGGGAACAGGTCCTGCCCGCTCTGGCTGTCGCACAGGTTGGCGGAACCGGCTACCAGGCTGTCGGCATTGGCGGCTGAGTATTCTGCCGGCAGGGCGTAGGTCTGGCCCTGGTAGATCATGGTGCCTGGTGAGCAGGCATTGATGCGGTAGTCGGGGCCGCCGAACGGGGTCTGGTCAGAGGTGAAGAAGTCACGGTCGTCACCGCTGAGGTTGGAGCGGAAGGCGTGATCCCAGGCCAGCATGACCTGGCCCTTATCGAACTGCTTGCCGATGGCGAAACCGGCATTCCATTCATGGAAGGCGCCGTCAGTGGTCGGGGCGTAACGGGCAAAGGCCTCGACGCCATCCAGGTTGCGGCGGGGAATCAGGTTCACTACCCCGGCCACGGCATCGGAGCCGTAAATCGCAGAGGCGCCGTCAGCAATCACTTCCACACGCTCCACACCCAGGGTCGGCAGCACCGATGGGTCAATGGCGCGACCATTGGTCGTCATCCGGTGGCCGTCCATAATGATAAGGGTGGAAAAGGGTCCCAGGCCACGCAGGTTCACGGAGTTGGAGTAAGTGGCATTGCCGTTGCCGCCGGACTGGCCGCGCGAATTCTCGGAAAAGCCCAGGTCGAATACTTGCGGCAGTTCGCGAATCATGCGGTCCAGGGTGACGACACCGGAGTTTTCGATGACTTCGCGATCAAGCACCTGGACAGTTGACCCGACCGGGGCAACGCCTTCAATACGGCTGCCGGTGACAACGATTTCGTCGACGCCGGTAGTGTTCTGGGCCAGGGCAGCCTGGCTCAGGCACAGGGCCAGAGCCGGGGTTATGCCGGCACAGACGGCATGAGAGAGTTTGTTGCGTGTGAAAAGATGCTTGCTGAAGTGCATGGCATTCCCCTGTTTATGAAGTGATTCTTCTAGTTGTTTTTGTCGATCTGTTTTTGCAAAAGGCAAAAGGCAGCAGGGCGCCTGGTGTCGGTCAACGTCGCTTGAAGTCGCGTTATTTTTGTCTATATTGTTAACAATCTGGTCAACAATAAAGCCTCTAAAACAGCGGAGTCAAGGAAATCGTGAAAAATAAGAAAAATGCTGATGGCTCCTCCGGTCACATTGTCAGCAATATGGCGTTGCGGGCGTCGGGTAAATAACGGCTTTACCCGCCCGCAAGAACGACTAAAGTAATGGCACCCTGATCAACGCCCATCCGGCATATGTGCCAGCCCGGCGAGGATCCGAATAGCCGTTCCCGGCCATCAAACTGTCACCAGAAACAGGAAAGGAAATGCCCATGAAACTGCTGCGCCTGATCAGTACACTCGCCATGCTCGTGCCGGGCATACTGCTGTCGCCACTGACTGCCATGGCGGCCTAAGAGGCTGCCATCCAAGCCCTGGTGGACAAGGGCGTCATTGAAAACCTGCTCATGACGTATGCCTATGCCTTCGACCAGCTGGATGCCGACCGTTACGTGGCAACCTTCACCGAAGATGCCGAGTTTGATCTGGGCGGTGGCCAGGTACTCAAGGACAAGGAAGCGATCCGGAGCCTGATTACGACGCGGCAATCCGAAACTCTGCCACCGTAAATGCTGATGCACCACATCATCACCAACTCCTCCTATGATTTTGTCAGTGCCGGTGAGGTGCACCATTACGGATACTGGATCACCATGGTGGGCGACATGTAGAACGGCTTTACCGTGCCGGCCATGCGCCACTATGAGGATGCGCGGGTCAAGACAGCCAGTGGCTGTTCGGCCGGCGCAAGCTGGTGCTGCCCGGTGTTATGGCCGGGAAATAGCCAGCCATGAAATCCTTTATGCGTGCATTAGTCCTGTGCTTCTGCGTGCTGGTTACCGCTAGCCAGCCCGCCAGTGGCTATCATGCTGTGGCCATGATCTACCAGCCTGAAGAGATGATTTCAGTGACCGGCACGGTGCAGGCTCTCCGTTTTTGCCACCCGCACTGTGTCATTTACCTGACCCGGACCAACGTCGAAGGGTAAAGCGAACGCGGGACCATCGAGAGGGCCGGTGCCAGTGCGCTGTGGCGCCAGGGGGGGCGCCAGGACACTCTCAAACCGGGGGATGTCATCACCGCCATTGGTTTCCCTGCCCGTGACGGTTCGCCGGATATCGCATTGCGTGTCCTTGAATTTACCGATGGCCGGCCGCCCAACAATCCGCCGGATCGCAGCGGTGCCAACGAGTAGGACAATGTCATGAAGCCAACAGGCGCGGTCTGGCTTGTCTGCCTGACAGTTTTTTCCCGCCTCGTTTCTGCCCAGGACCTGCATGGCCTGTCCGGATTCTGGCAGCCGAAATTCGGGCGTGAACCTTTTGGCCAGGTGCTGGTGAACCAGGTGCCGGAGGACGTGCAGTTTATCAACAATGCCGGCGACCTTGAGCTGGCGCCGGGTCAGTTTGCGGGGCTGGCGCTGAGCCCGCGAGCACTGGCGCAGGCGGAAAACTATGATCCCAACAGCATGCAGAATCCGGCTGTTGCGTGTCTCCCGCCTTCGGTAGCGTTCTACATGCAGGCGCCGTTTCCCCTGGACATTGATGAAGGTCGCGACCTGATCGTATTCCGCATGGAGTATTACAACCTGGTGCGGGTGATCTACCTGGACGGACGTGACCATCCGCCGGCGGATCATCCGCATACCAAGTCCGGGCATTCGGTGGGATTCTGGGACGGGGGCACCCCGCGCGTGGACACCAACCCTATTGCTGCAGGCACCTTCATGAACAACGGCTTCGACTATGCCGACAACCTGCACCTGACGGAACAGTTTCGCCTCAGTACGGACGGCAATACCCTGTGGTCAACCCAGGTATACGAGGGCCCGGAAACCTTCAGCGGCAAGGCGGCGCGCTACATCGCGTTTGTGCGCGCCTCGGTGGGTTCATCTATCCGTTTGAATGTTTTGCGGGCTACCTGGCACCCTAGCCAGCGGCGCCGTGCAGACAGGAAAAGTCAGGGAATAAAATTCAGCGGCAGGATTGCCGACACGATCATCACCTGGATGATGCCGACAATGCCCATCAGGGCCAGTGTGGTTGTCCAGGTCCGCAGGGTTTCCGTTTCCGAGAAGCCGCCCATCTTGCACACCACCCAGAAGCCGCTGTCATTCATCCAGGAAAACACCAGGCCGCCGAAGCCAATGGCCAGGAACAGGTACAACGGGTGGTAGGGCAGGGCGATGCCCTGGATCACCGAATACATGATGGCTGACGTGGTGATCATCGCCACCGTGCTGGAACCCTGCGCGGTTTTCATCACGGCCGAGATCATGAAAGCCAGGAACAACAGGCCGGCCCCGGACATGCCGGTGGCGACATGTTGCTGGATCACTTCGCCGACACCGGCCTGGCGAATCATGGCGCCAAAGGCACCCCCGGCAGCGGTAATCAGGATGATCATGCCTGCGGTGCCGATAATGGGTTCCAGGCTGGTCATGATGCCATGCAAGTCATTTTGGCGGACCCGGGTCAGCAGGTAGATCGACACGGTAGCGGAGAGCAGCATGGCCATGTTGCGATCCCCCAGAAATCCGATCACACCCAGCAACAGCGCATTGAAGCCGGCCTCACCCTGCGCCACCAGGGAAGCATTGATGGCTGACACGATGCTGCTGGCAGCAATCAGGGCTACCGGCAGAAAGATGGGCATGATGGCGAGCCAGAACGGCGGCAGATCACTGTCGGCGATGACCCGATTTTCCCGGCTGCCGGCTGCACTGACATCGCGCAGCGGGATGTCATAGCGACGGCCCAGCCAGCGTGTGTAATAAAACCCCACGATCACGGCCGGCACGATGCTGAAAATAATCCCCGCCATGATGGTCAGCCCGAGGTCCAGGTCGAGGTTTTCCGCCATCACCATCGGACCCGGCGTGGGGGCCACCAGCGAATGGGTCAGCAGGCCGCCGGCGCAGATCGCCATCACGAACTGGATGTAGGAGCCGCCGGTGCGCAGGCGGAAGGCCTTGGCCAGCGGGATCAGCAGAAAGAACACCGTGTCGAAAAACACCGGGATGGACAGCAGGTAGCCGCTGCCGAGCAGGGCATACGGGGCACGGCGTTCGCCGAACAGGTCCAGCAGGCGCCGCGTGATGGCATCGGCGGCACCGCTGTCCATCAGGCATTTGCCGATGATCGATGCCATGACGATGACGACACCGAGACTGCCGGCCATGTTGCCGAATTCACGCACGGCCAGTTCGATGGCAGCAACAGCCGGGTTGGCCGCTTCAGGGAATGTACGCCAGGACAGCAGGCCGACAACAAAAGTGGCCAGGATCAGCGCGATGAAGGCATGGACCCGGTAGCGGATGATGGCCAGAACGATGATGGCGACACCGACGGCCATGACGATAAAAGGATATAGGTCTGTCATGGAAAGGCACCTGTGACAAGCAGGCGCGACACGGACAGGGAACAGTCACCCTGTCCGTATGCACACCGGATCAGTCTTCGAGACCTTCGATAGGGGCAACACCACGCGGCAGTTCACTGCCGGCATCGCCTTCCAGGGCCAGACGCGCGCCACTGCGAATCAGCATGGACTCGGGCGGCCCCTGGAAAAAGGTGTAGCCGTCACGGGTGTCCTTCCAGGCGGAAGGACCGGCCAGGTATTTGCCAGCGGCCAGGGTGGCGTCCTTGATGCGGGTGATCAGGGCTTCGTACTGCGGGTTGCCCTGACGCAGGCCGCTGAAGCTGCCGATGTCGGAGCTGGCGGCAAACACCACGTCCACGTGTTCGAGGCCGGCGATCTGGTCAGCGATTTCAATACCGGCGGGGTTCTCGATCATGGCCACGATCATGATGTTGTCATTGGCGGTCTGGCGGTAACTGCGACCGTACAGGGTACCGTACTGGCCGCCACCCTGGCTGCGTTTTCCGACCGGGGGGAACTTGGCATAGGTGATGGCGTTCTGGATTTTCTCGACCGTATCAACCATCGGCACGATGACGCCAAGGGCACCGATGTCGACGGCTTTCTGGATGTCACCTTCACTGTCGGTCGGCACGCGGATGAAGGGAATCGCCGGCCCGGGGCAGGCACGGATCATGGTGGCCACTTCCTGATAGGTGAGGGGGCTGTGCTGCATTTCAATCCAGAGAAAATCAAAACCGGCACTGGCCATGGCGCAGTAGATGTTGGTGTCGTTGGTACTGATGGTGCCGCCAACAACCTTTTGGCCGTTTTCCAGTTTCGTTTTCACCGTGTTGTAGTAGGCATCTTCCGCCGCCGGTGCGTTGGCGCCGGCCAGGCAAAGCATGGCGGCAATTACCAGCTGCCGGTATTTTCCGGCGGTCGTTTTGGCGTGAATCATGGGTTCTCCCCCGCTAGACTGTATTTATTGTTATTGATCTATTTAATCATATGATGATTTACTTGTAAGTCTCTTTTTGGAACTCCAGGCAGCGGATAATATGGGGATCCCTGCCGAAAGAAAACGGGTTTGCGGCTGCGCAAATCATGCCGGTTTACCCGACGGTTCCGGCACCATAACAAATACAACAACAGACAGTTTGCTTCATGCGCATGCATGCCAGGCATGGAGAGGGGGGGTTAACCATGAAAACACTGGATCGTCGCAGTATCCTCAAGAGACTTGGTATGGGAGCTGTGGGCACCGGCCTGTGGGCACCCATGTCCGCCGACGTGCTCGGGCTGGATGAGGACCGCATCAAGGTCATCCGTTATTTCAGTCACGGGGGTGATTCCCAGGGACGTCCCGGTCAGCCAATGGTCAACCAGTCCTCGCGGGTAGTGATGATTGAAACCGAAAACGGACTGATCGGTTTCGGCGAAGGCGGCGAGCCCACCACCATGAACGAGTGTGCCAGCATGCTCATCGGCCTGGACCCCTTCCGTACCGAAGATCACTGGCAGGCCATGATGCGCGGCATGCATTACACGGCGGGTCGCGAGAAACTGCATTCCATCGGCGCGCTCGACCTGGCACTGTGGGACCTGAAGGCCAAGGCACTGGACGTGCCGGTCTGGCAACTGCTGGGTGGCAAGGCGCGCGATCACATCGAATGCTATTCAACCGCCTTCCCGGGCGGTGGCTTCGGCACTTCACTGGGCGACCGCGCCAAGGCCTGCATTGATGCCGGTATCCGCGTGTACCGTCATGCCACCGACAACCCGCGCCAGCGGGTCGTCGACCGTTTCGAGCTGGTGCGCCGGATGCACGAGGACGCCCTGGAAATCCACGGCGCCGTCGGCGACGGTCACTGGGCGCTGGATTTCCACACCGAGTTCGACATGGCGGACGCCATCAACCTGGCCACCCTGATCGAACCCCTGCACCCGTATTTCTGCGAGGACCTGCTGCGCAGTGAAGGCACCGACTCCTACCAAAGGCTGCGCGATCGCGTGCGCGTGCCCATCGCCGTGGGCGAGCAGTTTGGCTACAAGTGGGACGTCAACACCCTGATCGAAAAGGAACTGGTGGACTACGTGCGCTGCCAGTTGCCCAACACTGGCGGCATCACCGAGTACATGAAGATCATCGCGCTCGCCGAGACCCATTACATCGGCCTGATTCCGCACTTCACCGGTCCCATCGCCGAAGCCGCGCTGGTGCATTGTCTGACGGCGACATCATCAGTGGCCCTGATGGAAATGCTCGGCGATGGCAGCCGCACCTACCCGCATCTGCCGGACATGTATGACTTCCGCGACGGCAAGTTCTGGCCCAATGACCGGCCGGGCCTGGGCGTCACGGTTAACCTTGATGCACTGACGCTGATTGATGAATACGACGAATACCGCATGGGCATGCTGATGAACCGTCGTCCCGACGGTTCCTACATGCAGTGGTAGCGGCCATGAGCAGCGAATCCAGCACTCTGCATACCTTTGCCCTGCGCCTGTCGGTTGCGGCCTTCGTGCTTGCCGTGGTCCTGTTTTTCGTCAATCCGGCGCTTGCCGGCTGGACGCTGACCCTGGGCTTCGGGCTGGCCGCCTTTGGTGTGCGTGGCAGTGAAAAGCTGAAGGGCTTCTCCTTCAGCCTGATCATTTTTACCGCCGTGACCTTTGTCATGTGCTACCCGGCGCCTTTCGTTACCCTCGGCGGCTTCAGCATGAGCACTCTCATTGTGCCGCTGCTGCAGATCATCATGTTCGGCATGGGCACGGCCATGAGCGCCGGCGATTTCGTCGGTATCGTGAAGTCCCCGAAAGCGGTGTTCATCGGTCTTGCCTGCCAGTTCACCATCATGCCCTTCGTTGGCGCCGGCCTGGCACTGGGATTCAGTCTCGAGCCGGAAGTGGCAGCGGGTATCATCCTGATCGGCGCTTCTCCCAGTGGACTGGCATCCAATGTCATGGCCTACATCGGCAAGGCCAACCTGGCACTGTCGGTGACACTGACCACGGTTGCCACCCTGCTGGCACCGTTCCTGACGCCGTTCTACATGCAGTGGCTGGCCGGGCAGTACATTCCCATCGACACCTGGGGCATGATGTGGAGCATCATCCAGATCACCATCATCCCCATCGTCGCCGGGCTGGTATTCAACCATTTCCTGCACGGCAAGACCGACTGGCTTGATCGCCTCATGCCGAAAGTGTCCATGGCCGGCATCGTGCTGATCCTGATGATCATGACCGCGGGCGGACGCGACAACCTGCTCGAGATCGGCATGCTGCTCATCCTCATCAGCCTGATTCACAACATCACCGGTTTCGTCCTCGGCTACTGGAGCTGCAAGCTCATGGGACTGGATGAAAAATCCTGCCGCACCATTTCCTTTGAAGTCGGCCTGCAGAATGCCGGGCTGGCCACCGGCCTTGCCCAGGAGATGGGCAAGATGGCTACCGTCGGCCTGGTGCCGACAGTGTTCGGTTCACTGATGAACATCACCGGCGCGACGCTGGCCTCGTTCTGGCGTGACCGTCCCACCGGCGGCAATGCGCCGGAAATCGCCGATACAGGCGCCATAGATGACAACCGCCTTGCGGGAGGGCAGCAAGCATGAAGACACCGATCAAACCGAATACGCGCCGCCGGGTGCTGGCCGCGATGGCCGGTGCCACAGTCCTGCCTTTTGCTAGCAGCCGCCTGTTGGCCCAGCCCGGCGGACCGATGCCGAGCCTGGACGATATCGCACCGCTGCCGCAGCCGCGCGACTGGTCCGGCAACACCCCGCTGAAATACCCGGACCCCGATGTTATTGCCCTGGACCCGCGTTTTCGCCGCCTGGTGCAGTTCAATGCGCCCATCCAGCGCCTGCACACCGGTACCCTATGGGCGGAGGGCCCGGCCTGGAACGGCGTCGGCAAGTACCTGGTGTGGAGCGACATTCCGAACAATGCCCAGATGCGCTGGCTGGAAGACGACAACCAGGTCACCACCTTCCGCAATCCGTCCGGCAACAGCAACGGCAATACCTTCGATTTCCAGGGGCGCCAGATTGCCTGTGAACACGGCAACCGACGCGTCGCCCGCTACGAAGCGGACGGCACGGTGACCGTGATTGCCGACAGCTATGACGGCAAGCCGCTCAATTCACCCAACGATGTGGTGGTGCATCCCGATGGCGGCATCTGGTTCACTGATCCCATCTTCGGCATCAGTACCCCGTACGAGGGCAACCCGGCCGAGTCGGAAATTCCACCGGCGATCTATCGGGTCGATCCCGACAGTGGCCGCATCACCAAGGTCACCGATGATGCCACCATGCCCAACGGCCTATGCTTCTCGCCGGATTATTCACTGCTCTATGTCGCTGACCGCGGTGAAACTCGTATGTTCGATGTGGACGGTGCACGCCTGCGCAACGGCCGCACCCTGGTGCGCATGACCGGTCCCGGCGGCACCCGTTCCGGTCCCGACGGTATCCGCTGTGATGCCCTGGGCAATGTCTGGGCCGGTGCCAATCCGGGCGTGATGGTGGTGTCACCGGAAGGTGACCAGCTCGGCATGATCCGCCTGCCGGAAGTGTGCGCCAACGTGGCCTTTGGCGGCCAGAAACGCAACCGCCTGTTCATGACCGCCAGCCAGTCCCTGTACTCGCTGTACCTCGCCGTGCAGGGCGCCCATATCTGCTGAGACACGGACATGCCGGGGATAATTTGCCGGCGTCATACCTATAACCCGCTCCGGTATCTGCCGGAGCGGGTTTTTTTATTGCCAGCAGGAAAGTGTCAGGAGCACTTGCGCCGTTCCCACACGTTGCGCAGGTAAACGCCGCCATCAGGCTGCCGGCACCAGCCCGGCAGTATCCTCAGTTTTGCAGCAGGTCGACGGTGACACCTGCAGCATCGAAAAGGCGCTGTGAGCGTTGTTCGAGTGCCGTCAGGTCGAACAGCGGATTGCCATATGACTGGTTCAGGAAATAGGCCATTGACCGGTTCTGGTCCAGATAGATGCGATCAAACCGGTTCAGGGTGGTCTGGTCAAAGCCCTGTCTGAAGCTTTCCCCGAGATGATCTGCAGGTTGTCCGGGTAGTCATAGCCAAAGAAGAATTTCAGGGCACCCGGACTGCGAGATTCCAGCGTGATCACCAGGAGCTCGGCAGCGGGATTCGCTGCCAGGTCCGACTGCACGGCGCCAATGGCCAGCTGTTCCACCCAGAGGGAATCGCGCCAGCCGGACAGGTAGTTGTTGAACAGGAGCACCGACACGGCTATCACAATGCCCGCGGGGGCAAACTGCAGGGCTTTGCGGTCACCGAGTCGTGGCCAGCGCAGGTTGGCCAGAAAGTGACCGGCCAGGATGCACAGGCCCGGCAGCACGGGCAGGATGTAGCGGTCGTACATGGGCAAGGGCTGGTAACTGGAGAAACTGCGGGTGCCGAACCAGAAGAAGAACAGGCAGCTGAAGGTATCGCCGGCCCAGATCCACAGATGCCGGGGTAGGAAAGAGATCGCGAAGAGTGCCGGGACCAGCACAATGCCGAGGGTTCGCAGCAGAAACCTGACCAGCTTGATGGTTAGGCGCTGCAACATGATCTGGCCGGCATCGGGGCCGTTGATGGCCCACAGGCCGGCTTCGACCACATCGCTGACATTGCTGAAGCGGATCAGCGGATTACCCCAGGCCCAGGCGTGGTACAGCAGGTAGAGGACCCCCAGCACCATGCCGGTCAGCAGGGCCGGCAGGTAGAAGTGACGCCACAGGTCATGCCGGCGTGCCTTCATGTCCAGGGCAAACACCATGATCCAGACCGGGGCAACCCAGTAGGCGGACAGCTTGGCCAGGAAAGCCAGGAACAGGCAGAAGACGGCTAACGCCGGATACAGCCAGCCCAGTTTTACCGACAGGTAGTGTTCACGCCGGCCCTGGAGCAGGGTGGACAGGGTCATGAAGGCGGCGGCGATGATGTCCGACTAGAGGTTTTTGGAAAACTCGAAAAATACCGGGTTGCTCGCACACAAGACGACAGCCACCAGGCGGCTGGCCCGGTCGGGCAGGGCCAGCCAGAGTGTCACCAAGGTGAGTATTGCTGTGGCAAACGGCCACAGGTTGGTGGTGTAAATGGAAACCCCGAACAGTTTGTAAATCAGGCCCAGCACCACGGTGGCCCTGAGGCGATGGACAAAGATATTGCCGGGATCTTCCTTGAGAAATTCCCCCGTGCTCATGGCATAGGCCCGTTCCGAGTAACCCCGGGGGGCGCTCAGGATGAGTATCTGCGGCGCAATGAGCCAGAAGAAAGTCTAGACCAGTAGGATCAGGCCCAGGACAGGCCACTGCGCTTTGGAGTTGTTGAGCAGCGAGAACACGAAAACAGCTTTCCTTGGTCGGGGCGTGAATGGCCGTTACTGGCGCGGACCGTAGTGCGGCATATCCTGGCCGTGTTCCAGCGCACCCAGATCCGGGGCGCGGCCATTGTAACCATCGGTCACGTTGGGCAACACCATGCCGGCATCAATGGCCGGGGAGCGGCGCACCAGCGAGAAATCAAAATCGCTGGCGACATAGATATTCTGCACGCTGTCATAGTCCTGGGCATTGAGCATGGGGACATCGACGAAAGTGTCGTAGCCGACCATCACGCTGTGGCTATCCTGGCCGGTGGCGGCACTGTACTCGGCCAGCGTGCCGAATTCGCGGGTTTCCAGGGCGGGATCATGGCCCGGGCCCGGATAGTCTGCCAGCACATCCAGGGCCGGGGAGGACCAGGCAAAGTTCACGCTCGCGCCGGGATACGGACCAAAGCCGTTGTAATCGCTGGAGGTGTAGTTGGTGTACGTGGTGATGCCGAACAGCACCGGTTCGCCGCCGCCAAAAAAGCCGCCGGAGTTCTGGCCCAGGATCAGGTTGTTGCGCCAGTGTGAATTCTGCGTGTTGCCGGTGGTCTCCGAGAGGATGGTGTTGTTATAGAACAGTACGCCGGAAGAGCCGCCGGTCAGGCGCGTGGAGCCGCCGGGCAGGTTGTAGGCGATATTGCGAATCCAGTACACCGGGCCGCCGAGGGCCGGCTGGTTGCACAGCGCATGCGAGGGATGATTGATCAGCATGTTTCGCAGCACGCGGATGTTATGCATGCTGCCGTCAGCCTCAATCGGGTTGTCATGGCTGTTGGTGATGTAGTTGTTGTAGAAGTCGATGGCAACCGGGCGCCGGTCCCAGTATTCGCGTGGCGGGTAATGGGGGCCGTCGATGATACCGGGGCCGGAAGCCACCGAGCCATCGGGGGCGCCATAGGTTTCCACGTTGATGCCGTCATGAAAGTCGGTGATGTAGTTGTAGGCCACGACATGGCCTGGCCCATACAGTTTCACTGCTACATACGAGGCCATCGCCGGTGGAAAGATCTGGCCGTCGACGCCATCGAAACGGCTCCACAGGGCGTCACCGGCCCAGCCGATCATGTGGTCGGGATCATTACGGCCATAGAACCAGTTGTCGGCGATATAGAAGTTCGACGAGCCGGCAAAGTTGGTGAAGATGCCTGCACCGACATCTTCAAAGCGCGAGTTCTTCACCGTCAGTCCCCTGGACCCGGCAATGAACTGCGTGCCGGCCAGGATGGCGTATTCCGTATTACGGAAGGTAATGCCTTCGAAGTAGGTGTAATCGGCCGCGCGCACGTCGAACAGCGCGAAGTTGCCGTTGCCGTCGAAAATCACCTCGCCGTCACCGGCAGCCTTGATGGCAATCGGCATGTCCTCCGTGCCGTCTTCAGTAAGGTAATACGTGCCGTCCAGCGGCACGGTGCGGTTCACTGAGGCATTGTTGGTGTATTCATAACGGTTGTACTTGTACTCGCCGGCATGGACAAGGATGGTGTCGCCGGCCCTTACCCGCGGGCGACCGGAGGTGGCCCAGTCGGTACCGGCACACCAGAAATTGTAGGCACACATCAGGCCCTCAAAGGCGGGCTCCATTTTGTCGCCTTCATGGCCATGGGGGTAGACATGAAACACCCGGCCGCCGGCGAAGGGCATGGGTTCAGGACGGGTGCTGACCACCATGGTTTTTTCGGCCGGGCCCACCACGCCATCGGGATCCTCGAGCACAAAGCTGACTTCATAGGCGGTGCCCGGTTCAAGATCCATGACACTGCCGGCAAACATCTGGGGCACGACCACATCGACCCGGGACTCACTGAAGATACGCTCGCCGCCCATGCGCAGCAGCGGCAGGGCTTCCTGCCAGTTGCGCTCACCCTGTTGGCGATAGCGCACCGCCACGGTGGCATTACGATTCTCATCCCCTTCAATGAACCATTCAAAGCCCAGGTTCTGCAGGGTGGGCGGTTCAATCAGGAATTCGCCGGGACGCGTCTGATCCGGCGTCATGGCCTGGACCGGCGCTGCGGGACCCTGCGCCATGGCCATGTTGAAAATGGCAGATGTCGTGACCAGGAGTAGTGATTTGAGTGAGCCTGATGACATGAAGCTTTCCCCTTTGCGCGAATCAGCACAGTACATTATTTATGTTTTTATTTCTGTGACGGCCAGTGTAGAACCGCCACTCCTGAATGCCAATGCCTGCTTGAAGATCGGCAGAGTTGCGGTCATTATTAATTGTCTGACAATTAAAACAATAACCTGATTTTGTTCATTTGAGGGGAGTCCCATGAAACTCAGAACCCTGACGGCTGCCATGCTGGTGTGCCAGTTGGCCCACTTTCCGTTGCTCGCCAACGCCCAGTCCGAAGCTGTCAAAGCCGAAGTGCTCGAATACGTTGAGCGCGCGCGTGCCCTAGCCGGAGAAGACCATGCCTTTGTCTTTGGCCAGTTGTGTGCCGGTCCCATCGAATTCAGTGGTGCCGAACCGGTGACCGGAGAGGTGCCGCGCGCCCTGCCATCCACCGACCCCGAGCGTGACTGGTATGCCGAACCGGCGCAGGTCTTTGATGATCTGTATTTCCTCGGCCAGACCGTTTTCTCGGCCTGGGCCCTGCGCACTTCAGATGGCATCATCCTCGTCGATGCCATCTTCGAGAACACCGTGGAAGCCGAAGTCATTGAGGGGCTGGAAAAACTCGGTATTGATCCGAAGGAGCTCAAGTACGTCATCATCAGTCATGGCCATGGTGATCATTCCGGTGGTGCCGGTGTGCTGCAGCAGTTTGGTGCCCGCGTCATCATGTCGGCGGCTGACTGGGATCTGTATGAAGCCACTGCACGCGAAACGGTGAAGGCCGCCCGCGATATCGTCGCCACTGATGGCATGCAGCTGACCCTCGGTGATCACACCGTGCAGATGTTTCTGACCCCGGGTCACACCCACGGCACCATCTCCACGCTGCTGCCGGTTCACGACAACGGTGAGGAGCACCTGGCCGCCGTGTGGGGCGGTACCCTGTTCAACTTCCGCGACAACCCGGATGATCCCCGCGATCTGCGCCTGCGTGACTATGCCCGCTCGGCAGCCTACTTCCAGGGCGTCACGGCCGGTGCCGGTGTCGACATCATCCTGTCAAACCATACCGCCTATGACGGCACAACGGTGAAACTGCCGGCCCTGTCCGAGCGTGATCCGAACACGCGACACCCTTACGTGATCGGCAACGATGCCGTGAACCGATACGTGAAAGTGGCCGAGCAGTGTGCCCTGGGCGCACGCATTGCCGAAGCCACGCAATAAACAGTCAGGAATAAGCCCATGTCTGCCTTCAAACATCTGTCACTTGTTCTGGTCCTCAGTAGCCTCGCCCCAGGTTTTGCCCAGGCCGCCAGCAACGAACTGCCGGCGGCCTGCGCCGCCCTGGCGAAACTCGACAGCCCGGGTTACCGGGTCGATGCCGCGCAGTGGGTCCCTGCCGGGGAAATCCCGGGGGGGGTTCCCGGCAGTACCGTCACGGTGCCGGATCATTGCCTGTTCCAGGTGGTGATTGATCCCCGTGAATCCGGCATGCCGGAACTCAGTTATGGCACCGGTATCGAGTTGCGCCTGCCGGCAGACTGGAACGGCCGTTTCCTGTTCCAGGGCGGTGGTGGTCTGAATGGCACGCTGAATGCCGCCACGGGCTCCGTACGCGGGGCGCCCTCGGCCCTGAATCGGGGCTTTGCTGTGGTCTCCACAGACGGAGGTCATCGCGGTCGTAACAACGTGGATGCCCGCTTTGGTGTTGACCAGCAGGCCAAGCTCGACTTTGCCTACCAGGCTGTCGAGAAAACCACCTACGAGGCCAAAGCGCTGATCAGCCGTTACTACGGGCGCGATCCGGATTATTCTTATTTTGTCGGTTGTTCCACCGGCGGGCGTGAAGCCATGCTGGTGGCGCAGCGTATGCCGCTGGAGTTTGATGGCGTGGTGTCCGGCAATGCCGCGTTCCACTTTGCCGGCCTGGTGGCCAACCAGATCTGGAGCCTGCAGACAGTGAATCGCATGGCCCCGCGTGATGATAACGGCAATCCGCTGTATTCGGAGGCCATCAGTCATGGACAGCTGGAGGCCATCAAGGCCAGGCTGCTGTCACGCTGTGATGCGCTCGACGGGCTCGCCGATGGCATGATCAATGATTTTCAGGCCTGTGATTTCACCCCCGCGGAGATGCAGTGCGGTACACCGGGTATCTCGGCAGAGCAGTGCCTGACCCCGGCGCAGGTGGGCGGACTTGAAGACATCTTCGGGGGTGCCCGCAACTCCCGTGGTGACGCTTTGTACGGCAAGTTTCACTATGACACCGGTATTGCCGGTTCCGCCTGGCGCGGCATGCACCTGGGCAACAACGCAGGCATGCCGGCCAATGCCATTCTCGGTGCCACCACCATGAAAGGGTATATCCTGACGCCACCGCAACCCGACCTGGATCCGCTGGCGTTCGACTTTGACCGCGACATGGCACTGACCGAGGAAACCGCCGCCATCAATGACGCAGTTGGCCTGTTGCACTCAACGTTTGCCAACCGTGGCGGCAAGTTCATCGGCTACCACGGCATGTCCGACCAGGGCATGTCGTCCGGGCGTATCATTGAGTGGTATGAGAATATCCTGCCGCGGTCCGAAGCAGGGCCGCAGGACTGGGCGCGACTCTACATGGTGCCCGGCATGACCCACTGCGGCGGCGGTGAATCCACCGATGCCTTCGACATGCTCACGGCCATTCAGGACTGGGTGGAGGAGGACAAGGCACCCGATCGCATCCTGGCGACCGGCGCAGCCTTCCCGGATGTGTCACGTCCGCTGTGTCCGTACCCGCTGGTGGCCCGGTACAACGGCGGCGACCCGGATTCAGCCGACAGCTTCAGCTGTCAGCCGTAAACTGCCTTAGGGAAAGAATTCCGCGCCCGGCGGTGCACCGGCGGAACCCCAGCGCTCCGATGAATCCCAGTGCTCGTCGATTTTGCCGCTGACCGGATCCAGACGAAACACATCAAACCAGGTCATGTCATAGGTTTCTTCCGGCTGTTCCCGGTCGCGCACCTTGCGGGCCCACATCACTACCACCATGTCCCCTTCGGCAATGATGTCGATGATCGGAAAGTCCGAGGTTTCCTTGACCGGGCGCGGCGGTCTGGCAGCACCGATGGTTTCGATAAAACGATCACGCCCTGAACTCACGTTCGGGTTGTGCTGGATATAGCGTTCGGTCATGAAATCCGGTGCCTGCTCCATGTGGCCGCCTTCATACACGATGCGCCAGAAGTCCCAGACAAACTTTTTCTTGCGGGCAATTTCCGGATCGTCACTTTCCAGCAAGGCCAGCTGGTCAGCTGCCGGCACCAGTGGAGCAATGACGGGTTTTACCTGGGCCAGGGAGAACAGGGGGGCCAGCAGCAGGATCGTGGCAAGGAGAAGTCGAGACATCATGCACCTCGTTGGCGTTGTTGGTGTACAGGGCAGAGAGCAGGCATGGTACTGGCAAAGGGCGGGATTGCCAATTTCCGATGCTGTCCCGCAATGGGCTTGGTGCGCCGGCATGACAGGCGTGAGGAAATTGCTCTATAAAGAACCGGGGACACCTCAGTGCAACACAACGGCACAACGCATAACACAAACAGGGATACACCACATGCAAACCTCTCGCCTTTCACTGCATCAGTTTCGATGCATTCCGTCCTGCTCATGCTCACCAGCCTGACCAGCGCCGGTCTGGTCTATGCCGAGGCCAGCCGCTCCGCCTATGACGACAACTACGCGCAGGATCGCGCCGAAATCGAAGACCTGCTGGGGCGCTACGCCTATGCGGCCGACTGGCAGGATGCCGAGATCTACCCGGCGCTGTTTACTGAAGACGGCGTACTGGACTGGACCAGCGGTGTGGCCCGCGGCCGTGATGCCATTCATGAGGAGGTCATCGGCATGCGCACCGCCTTTGCGACGCAGGAGGCCGAAGCGGCCCCCCTGCGGCCGGCGCGCCTGCGTCACTTCATCGCCAGCCTAGTGCTGAAAGTGGATGGCGATACGGCGGTGGGGACCGCGTTCTGGGTGGAATTCGATAACCGCAACGCAGCGCGTCTGGCTTACAGCGGCGCCTATGGCCACTCGGAAGACACCTATCGCAAGGTGGACGGGCAGTGGCTGTTTGCCAGCCGCAAGATCTTCAATGAAAACATGGCTGACCGCACGGCGCCGATGGTCAATCCGGCCTGGTAGGGATTACTGCCCCAGGTGGGCGTTGAAGAAATCGCGGATGACGGCAAACGCCTCCTGCGATTCGGGCACCTCACTGTTATAGAAGAACCCATGAAACATGCCTTCCCACACATGCAGGTCTGTCTCGACCCCGTGCTTCACCAGCTGGCTGTGCGTATACACCGCGTTGCTCAGGTCGTAGCTGCGGGTGCCGGACAGGATCAGGGTGGGCGGAAACTGCGCCAGTATCTGCGGTGATTGTGTCGGCGCCACCCGCGGATCATGCAGCGCCACATCGGCAAAATAGCCGTCAGGACCACCCCCGATACCTACCGGGTTTTCCGGTGTGGCCATGACGCGGCCTTCGCCCAGGGGCATGGTGAAATACCCGGCATCGCCGCCAAAACCGTCACTGGTGGGCGCGGCGCCCGCGCACAGCACGCCGATGGCGCCAGGCAGGGGAATGCCTTCCTGTATGAACCAGGCCATGGCCTGGGCGGTGAGCATGCCGCCGGCGGAGCAGCCGTAAATGCCGATGTTTTCCGGAGCATAGTCCGCCAGTAATGCCGTGTAGGCGGCAGCGACATCCTCGCTGGCAGCCGGGAAGCGGTGGTCTGGTCCCTGGCGGTAATCGAGACTGACCACCCTGATGCGGCCAATGCCGGCCACGGCCAGCGATTCCAGTTCGGCGCAGCCCAGCCAGCAGCCAGAAAAGCCGCCGCCATGCAGGTTGATCAGCACGCGGTTGCGGTTTTCAGGGGCGATGCCTGCTGCCGGTTCATACACAATGGCATGCACGCCACCGACAGTGGTATCCGTTGCAGTAGCCGGATACAGCGTGCGCTGGCGGTCGAGATAGCCGGCAATCAGGGCCGGCACGCCGTCGATCATGCGGAACGATTCAGGATTGCGCAGGCCCAGCAGGTGCTCCACCAGGTACGCCTGGCCTGCCGGACTCATCAGTTCGGATACGGGAACGGTGATGGCAGGCATGTGTACCGTGCCGTCGGCATCGATGGGCATGGGGGCGCTGGGCTGGGCCTTGAGCAGGGTGGCCAGCAGAAGCGTTGCCGAAAACGTGAGACATGGCGCTTTTAAAGGGTGGCAGGGCGCTGCCTTGGTCTTTTCTGTCATGGCCGGTCTTCCAGTGGTCACCTGTGTTGCGGGGCAAAGTACCCTGCTGTGAAATCCAATGCAAGGCAGTTACAATCGAGCGAGCTGCCCCGGTACGCATCTACACAAAACAAGAACAGCGGTCGTCAGCGAGAGGCAGTGATAGGGAATGAGAGGGGAAGTAATAAGGGTAGTAAGAGGGGGAGTAAGCATCATGCGTCGCCTGCCCGGTTTGTTTCTGGCCATGTCCTGCAGCACCGCCTTGCTGGCGGCGCAGGAACCGCCGGTACCCGTTGGTATCGTGTCGTCGCCATGCCCGCCCCCTGTCGCCATGCCGGCCAGCGTCCGTGAACAGCTCACCACCATGCTCATCGAACCGCGGCCTGATCCGGGTGCGCAGCCGGTCATCGTAAACCCCGGCGACAATCCCGAATTCGGCGAATATCTTGCCGCCATCAATGGCAACGCGATCCAGGACTGGCCGCGGCTGTGCCGCTTCCGGGCGGCCAACGATGACCTGATCAATCGCGGCGTACAACCCGGGGTCGTGTTCATGGGCGATTCCATCACGGAAAACTGGCTGCTGGGTGATCCCGATTTGTTTGACGACAACTTCGTCAACCGCGGCATCAGTGCCCAGACCACGCCGCACATGCTGCTGCGCTTTCGCAACGATGTCATCGACCTGCAGCCCCGCATCGTGCACATCCTTGCCGGCACCAACGATGTGGCGGGCAATACCGGCCCGACCCGGCCGCAGGATTTCAAAAACAACATCATGTCCATGGTGGAACTGGCGCGTGCCAGTGGCATTGCCGTGATTCTCGGCAGCATTTTGCCGGCCAACCGGTTTTACTGGTCACCTGACATGCGGCCGGCAGCGCGCATTCGTGAGCTCAACACGTGGCTGCAGCAGTACGCGGCGGACCATGGGTTGGCCTATATCGATTATTACGGCGCCCTGGCCGGCCCCGACGGTGAGCTGCGCCCGACACTGGGCAATGACGGCGTGCACCCGAACCGCGCCGGTTACGTGATCATGCGGCAGTTGCTGGAAGCGCAGCTCGCGGCCCTGGTCAATTAAGCGGTAATCATTCAGGCTTTTCGAGAGCGAGGAAGACCCCATGATTTTCAGACGTTGTGCTTTGCTGCTGGTGCTGGCCGGCGTGTCGATTTCTGCGCTGGCGGCGGAAGCTGGGTTGCGTGTGGGAGCGGCGAAAGTCGATATCACCCCGGCCCCGGCAGACCTGCCCGAGCTTTACCGAGGCATCAATGATCGCGTGTATGCGCGCGCCATCGTCATCGACAACGGCGATGAGCGGGCGGCACTGGTCACGCTCGACATGGGGGGGATTCCGACCCCGCTGTGGGAAACCGTTGCCGGTCGTGCGGCCAGTGAGCTCAATATTCCCCGCGAACACGTCATGCTCACCGCTACTCATACTCACAGTGTGCCGCGCCAGGCCAGCGCCAGCCTGCCTGACCGGGTCATGCAGGCGATCGCGGAGGCAGCCGCCAATCTGCAGCCGGCACAGATGGCCTGGGGCACGGGGGAGTCGTACATCAATATCAACCGCACGATGATCAATCCCGACACAGGGCTCTGGGACGAAGGCCCGAACTATGACGGGCCGTCCGACAAGACGGTCGCCGTGGTAAGTTTCAACACGCCCGCCGGCGAGCCCATCGCCGTGTATTACAACTATGCCGTGCACGGGGTCATCGCCGGCCAGCTCGACGAGGTCAGTGGCGATATTCCCGGCGCATCTTCACGTTATATCGAGGAGTCGCTGGGTGATGATGTGGTGGCGGTGTGGTCCCTGGGTGCAGCCGGTGACCAGAACCCGATTTTTTTCCAGCAAACCTATGACCTGCGCCAGATCCGTATCGATGATTTCGAAGCCCGTGGCGAGGATATCAGCAACACCATGCTGCCCGGCGGCATGGGGCTGGATCGTGACAATCCCGAGGTGGCGAAACTGATGGAGCAGCAGCGCCGCATGCTCGACACCATGGGCCAGATGCTCGGCGAGGAAGTTCTGTATGTCATGCGCGCCGGCCTGGAACGGCCCCTGGACAGCGCGGTCATCAGTGGCCGCCAGCAAATGGTCACCTGCCCCGGCAGGCGGCGCACGGACAGCGGCCGGGAAGGTTACCCGGGCACCTACGTGCCGGGCGATGATGTCAATCTTCTCCTGGGTGTCCTGCGCATTGGCGATGTCTATCTGGGCGCCGTGAATGCAGAAATTTTCAACCTGATCGCGCAGCGGCTGAAAGCAGAGTCCGTGCACAAGCACACCATGATGGTGACCCTGACCAACGGCACCGCCAATTCCGGTTACGTGCCGCACGACGGTGCCTTTGGATACAACACCTTTGAAGTGCTGTCCTCGCGGCTGCAGCCGGGCTGTGCTGAAAACGCTATCGTCAACGGCCTGCTCGACCTGATGGCCAGCGTGGACTGAGCGATAGTGTTGCAGGCCTGCCAACCCACCAGGCGTTGTCTTGCCGGCTGGGCCCATATCCTGCCGGCGTTGCTGCTGTTGCTCAACACGACCACGATGGCCCAGGACAACAACCGGGACGATGTCTATGTCACAGGCATGTTCAACTGGATTCACAGCACCGGTGATGCCGAGCTGGCTTTTGCGTTTTACCGCCAGGTCTTTGGCATGGCGCTTGCCCACTCAACCTTTGCCGGCGCCGCTGCCGCCAACACACCGCCGCCGGCCATTCGGCCTGAAGCCCAGGCCGGTTCCGATGACCTGGTGTGGGACCTGACCAATACCCACGGCTCCCGTTTTCGCACGGTATTCATGGAGGCTGAGAATCTGTCCTACGGCCTGGAGTTGTCCGAGTTTTTCGATATCGCCCGCAGCAACCGCCCGGCCAATCCCTGGGATCCCGGCAGCACGGTCCTGATTCTTGGCGTGCGTGACCTGGATGACATCGCCACGCGCCTGCGCGCCTTTGGCGCCCCGGTGGTTTCCCGGGGAGGTGTGCCTGCGACACATGATGATGGTCGAAGCATCCTGGTGCGCGATCCCGATGGGTACCTGGTCGAGGTCAGGCAGGCCCCGGATGAAGCCATTGCGGCGGCCGGTGAAGGGGCGGTGATCAACAGCATGATTCGTATCAGCGTCACTGACATGGCACAGACACTGGCGTTTTACGAGGACATGCTGGGGTTCAGGGTGGACAGTACCCGCCAGGTGCAGGGCGATGCACTGGCCGTCTTCGGGTTGGTTGAAGGGGCAGCGACCGAGACCCGGGCCACCATCAGGGGCACGGACATCAGCGTGTTGTTTACGCAGTACTCGCTGCCAGCCGATGTCCCGGTTCATGCCTACGACTGGGCTTTACAGGATGTGGGCTCACCGCAATTCCAGCTGGCCGTGAGAAACCTGGATGCGCTGCTGGCAGAAACGTCAGCCAGGGGCTATGACTTTCTCAGTGTCGATAACAAACCAATTCCGCGGGCGTTTGGCCGCTTTGTGTTTGTGAAGGATCCGGACACGGTGCTGGTCGAATTTGTGGAACCAGCGGGAGAATGAGAAGCGAAAAAGGGAAGAAGGGAAGAAGGAATAAAGAGAAAAGGGAATAAGGGGGTAGGCCGGAAGAGGCACGCAGTGCCGTCATCCGGCAACTTCGATGCGCATTTCGAAGTAAGAATAAAAGGATAAAAAGACTGCAGCGTCTAATAAATCCTAGTCGAAGTTTTTCATGTCCAGTGACCACTGGTCATCGGTGCACAGCACACAGTCGTCACCCACAAACCATTTCGCCGCTGCCGGGTCGCCACGCAGCTGCCACTGCAGCCACTTGACCGCCACCTGGGCCGCCTCACCACCGTTGTCCTCGAACTGGGTGCCGCCATGGCCCACCGGCAGGTTGGCCACCGCCACTGGCACATGATTGATGCGGGCGTAGTCATCCATCCCGTTGTCGTAGGCCATATCCGTTTTGCCTCCGAGAATGTAGAGGACCGGTGTATGGAAATCGTTGAGCAGGTCCTTGGTGGTAGCAATGGCAGCCAGGGCGGCCTGGGGAGGCGCACCGCTCGTGTCTGTGGCCACGCCGGTATTGTGCAGCACCAGGGTATCCACCCGGGGGTCACCGCCCATCTGGATGGCTTCCAGGCCGCCACAACTGGATCCGGACACGGCAATCTGGTCACCATCGATGCGGTTGTAATAGGGGCTGCCTTCCCGGGCGTTTTCGTGCAGGGCCCAGTCGATAGCCTCTCTCAGGTCTTCGGCCAGTGTGCTGCGCGGCGCTTGGCCTTCAGGCAGTGTGTCACGTTCATGGGCGCCAGGGCCGCTGTAAATACGGCCGTTGGCAATGACCAGGTAACCGTGGGATGCCAGTTCCAGCAGGTGAAAGCGCATGCTGGCACCATCGGTGGAGCACCCCCCATTGCCCCAGGCCACCATCCCCAGTTTTTGCTTGCCCATGGCCGCCAGGTTCTGTGGCCGGTAAATGACGTGATCTGCCAGTGAGCTCACTTCTTCTTTCATGGCCGGGTAGGGGCCAGTGCCGATATTGTCCGGTTGCCTGTCCCGCGCCGCATCGGGCTGAGCGCTGACATCCTGGAGGCAGGTAAAAGCCAGCAGCGTGGCCAGCAGGCTCGTGGTGGAAACCTGTCCCTGAAATCGTGTCATGGGTGTCCCCTCTTGTTTTGTGTAGGTCGGAAGAGGCACGTAGTGCCGTCATCCGACGGCTTCGACACACAGATCGATAAAGCGATAGAAAGGATAACAGGACTGCGGCATCGCCTTTGTGGGGATGCCGCAGCCCTTGATAAAGCCTAGTCGAAGTTTTTCGTTTCCAGGGTCCACTCGTCATCGGTGCACAACACGCAGTCGTCACCGACAAACCACTTCGCCGCTTCCTGGTCGCCTCGCAGCTGCCATTCCAGCCAGTGCACCGCGACCTGGGCAGCTTGTCCGCCGTTCTCCTCGAAGTAGGTACCCCCGTGGCCCACGTCCAGATTGGCCACCGCCGCCGGGACGTGGTTGATGCGGGCGTAATCGTCCATGCCGTTGACGTAGGCGATATCGGATTCACCACCGAGGATGTAGATCACCGGGGTATGGAAATCCTCAAGCAGGTCCTTGGTGGCTGCCATGGCAGCAATGGCCGGTGCGCCGCTGTTGTCGATGACGACACCGGTATTGTGCAGCACGAGCGTATCCACACGCGGGTCACCACCGGCCTGCACGGCTTCCAGACCGCCGCAGCTGAAACCGGACATGGCAATCATGTCCGGATCGATACGACCGTAATATGGGCTGCCCACACGCGCGTTCTCGACCATGGCCCAGTCAACGGCTGCCGTGAGCTGCTGGTAAACCGTGCGCTGCGGTTGCTGGCCTTCAGGCACCGGTTCACGTTCATGGGCGCCGGGACCGGAATAGATGCGGCCGCTGGCGATGACCAGGTAGCCGTGGGATGCCAGTTCCAGCAGGTGGAAGCGGGTGCTGGCACCGTCGGTGGAGCAGCCGCCGTTACCCCAGGCCACCACGCCCAGTTTGGTATTGCCCATGGCAGCGATGTTCTGCGGGCGGTAGATGACGTGGTCCGGCAGTGTGTTCACTTCCTCTTTCATGGCCGGCCAGGCGCCGGTGCCGACATTGTCGGGCATGTTGGCGGTGCCGTTATCGGGCTGGGCGCTGGCCAGGTTGATGCCGGCAAAGGCCATCAGGATAGTCAGCACACGCGTGATGGAAAACTGTCCCTGGAAAGTGGTCATTGGCCTCTCCTTTCGATCTCTGCTCGTGTGTGTTCTTGTTATTCTGCCAGTGGTGCGGAATCCGGCAGCCGGTCCCGGATTGTCTGTCCGGGGTCTGCAGGTGTCAACTCAGGGGTGGCGATAAATCGGGTGGCAGCCCGGTCAAGTCTGTGTAAGGGCCTGAAATGACAGGACCTGCGGGATTGAAATTGGCCGCTAAATTGTTAACAATCGTGGCGAATCCAAGTATTTGCACCCGTGTGCAACCGTCTTCACGCAAGCCTATAAGAAGAATGAAAACCGCTGCGCCGTTGTGTTGCAGCCTGCCTGCCACATCAAGGGGATCCTATGTCACGCTTCAGTTTTCACCTGTTTGTCCTCGGTCTCTTCATGGGGGCTACCGGCCTGGCCCAGGGGCAGCCGGTCAACGGCGAACTGCAGCCGCCCGGTTTTGTCGGTGCACCCGCCGGCAACGGCGCCTACCCGGCGGTGGCGCAGTCACGCGCTGACCTGCGCACCCACACACTCTACCGGCCGGTTACGCTGCCGGGCGCACCGATGCCTGTGCTGCTGTGGGGAAATGGCGGTTGCAGTGACAACGGTCTCGGGCACAGTTATTTCCTGCGCGAAGTCGCTTCCCACGGTTACCTGGTCGTGGCCCTGGGGTATGCCACCAGTGAAAGACCGCTGGAAGGTGACCGGCCTGCCGCGCCACCACCCGCACCGCCGGCCAATGCTGCGCCCCCGACATCGGGCGTGGATGCGACCACGGTTGAGCAGCACTACACCGCGATGGACTGGCTGGCACAGCGCAATGGCGATCCCCTCGATGAACTGTTCGGCCATGCCGACCTGACCCGCATGGCGGTTGCCGGACATAGCTGTGGCGGCTTGCAGGCGATCAAGACCGCGGCCGATCCCCGCATCAGCACGGCGATGATCTTCGACAGTGGTATCTACAATACCGGTTACCGTGGTGTCAGCGGCATCAACGTGTCAAAGGATGAACTCAATAACCTGCACGGCCCGATTGCCTACATCACCGGCGGGCCGTCCGATATCGCTCATGTCAATTCCGTCGATGATGTGTCGCGGATCAATCACGTGCCGGTGTTTTTCAGCTGGCTGCCGGTCGGCCATGGCGGCACCTTCTGGAAAGCGGCTGACGGTGCGCAGTGGGCGGAGTTTGCCGTGCACTGGCTGGACTGGCAGTTCAAGGGAGATCGCGAGGCGGGCAGTTGGTTCCTCGGTGCTGACTGCGGTCTGTGCGAGGACGCCGAATGGACTGTCGAGCGTTACATCGAACCCTGATGCCGGGACGCGGAGCGATCATGCTGAACATCACACGCCTGCGGTCCGTTCTTTGCCTGTTCCTGCTGGGGGTTGCCCTGCATGCCGCGGCCCAGGATACGCCTGCCTTTGAGCGCTCCTCGCTGTATGTCCCGGTCCGGGACGGTACCCGCCTGGCCATGAATGTCTATCGCCCGGTGCGCAATGGCCAGGTGATTGACGCGCCACTGCCGGTCATCTTTGTGTTTACGCCATACCGGGCACGGTATCGCAATGCCGACGGCGACATTGTCGAGCTGACCCAGGGCAACATGGGCATCCATGAGCTGCTGGCCTCAGGCTATGTCATTGCCCAGGCCGATGTGCGTGGCAAGGGTGCCTCCTTCGGTGCCCGTCGCGGTTTCCAGGACCGGACTGAAGCCAACGATGGTTATGACCTGGTGCAGTGGCTGGCCGGCCAGCCCTGGTCCAATGGCATTGTCGGCATGGTGGGGTGTTCCTATGTCGGCGGTACGACGGTGCATGTTGCCAGTACGCAGCCGCCGGCACTGAAAGCCATCTTTACCGGTGCCACGGATCTCGACAAGTTTGATTTCGTACGCCGCGGCGGCATTACGGCCCAGTTCAATACGCGCCCGGACGAACCGCTGAGTGATGACCTGATGAGTGTGCCGGTGGATGCCGACACCGATGGCAGCCTGCTGCGGGAAGCGGTGGCCCAGCATGCCGGCAATACGCCGATGGCACCACTGTGGTACGGCATGCCGTTTCGTGACAGTTACTCCCCGCTCACCGACAGCCGGTTCTGGGAAGAGGTCGGCCCCTATCCCTATCTGGATGCCATCAAGGCTTCCGGTATTGCCACCTATGTCTGGAGCAACCTTCAGGACGAGCCGACGTCGCAGGTCATCCTGCTGGCACAGAACCTGGGCAGTCGCCTGCTGGTGGGCCCGGGCAGCCACTGCCAACCGCCCCCGGATTTCGACCTGGGCGGGGAAGTGCTCAGTTTCATGGACTACCATCTGAAAGGCATCGACAACGGTTTTGCAGATAAGCCGCGCACTACCCTGTGGGTGGAAAACGCCCCCGAGGGTCAGCACTGGAAACGCGGTGACTTCCTGCCCGGTGATGAGGCCACGACACAGCCCTGGTATTTCAGCGACCGCAACACCCAGCCGGACGATCCGGCCAACAACGGGGGCTTGCTGGCCAAACCGGCAGCCAGCGCGAGCCAGTCGTTTACCGTCAATTACGCTGTTGGCGCTGGCGAGTATTTCTCGTTCTGGGCCGAACCGCAGGACGCCAACGGGCTGACCTATTCCACCGCGGCCTTGGCGCAGGACGTTCACCTGGAAGGCTACCCGGTGGCCCATCTGGCGCTGGCCGCCGATCGTGAGGATGTGAATGTCTTTGTCTATCTCGAGGAAGTGGATGCCGCTGGTCAGGTGACCATGTTATCCATGGGACGCCTGGCGGCATCCTACCGGGCGTTGAGTGAACCACCCTATGACATGCTGGGGCTACCGTATCATTCCGGTCACGAAGCGGATCACCAGCCGCTGGTGCCCGGTGAAACCGTCTCCATGGCTATTGCTCTGATGCCGGTATCGCGGATCATTCCTGCAGGACATCGCCTGCGCATGACTGTTGCCGGCGCTGATGCGCGTCAGCGCAACCTGGCAGACATTCGGGAAACCCCGGCGCCGGTCCTGACGCTGCAGCTGGGGGGTGAGCAGGGCTCACGGATACATCTGCCCGTACTGGAATAGGGCGGCGGCTTGACTTGTCTGGGTGTAGTAGCGCAACATTGTTAACAATATTGTGAACAATTAACAGGGCGCAGAGGTGACGCGTCCGGGCGCTGGACCTGAGTGGCAACACCGGGTACAGCAGCATGTAACCATTAAACGGGACCATGCCCGTAGGGCGGGGCGCCGTTTCAGCGGAAGAATAAAAACATCAAGCAGCCTGACGGGCGGTCAGTTTTCAGATATGCAGTTTTTCACTCATCTCGAGCAGGGAATCCAGACCGTCCTTGATATGGGCGCGCATGGCTTTTTCAGCGCCCGCCACATCGCCGGCGACAATCGCCCGGGTGATGACCTTGTGATCGGCGTTGGCGTGGTCAATGCGCTGCGCACTGTAGAAGCTGGCAAACAACAAGCGGTAGACCGGTACGGACAGCTGGGTCAGAAACTGCGCGGCATACTGGTTACCCGAGCCCTTGATGATCTGGGCATGCCACTCGTCATTGAGCTTGGCAAAGCGGCGGTGGTTGCCGGTATTTTCCAGGGCGTCCATTTCATCCTGCAGGGCCTGCAGTTTCTTCTTCATGCGGGGTTTGTCGGCAGCGGCAAATTCAGCGGCCAGCAAGCCTTCCAGGGCCATGCGGGCCATGTAGATCTGGCTGACTTCTTCCATGGATAACTGGCGCACCGAAGCACCCCGGAACTCCTCGATGGTCACCAGGCCTTCGGTTTCCATGCGCTTGAGCGCTTCACGCACCTTGCTGCGGCTGGCACTGGTTTCGCGCACGATGTCGGCTTCCACCAGGCGCTGGCCGGGGACGACATGGCCGTGACGAATTTTTTCACGCAGTATGCGAACAACATCGGACGTGGTGACGGTTTTCGTTTTTGCTGCCGGCGTACTGCCGGCGGCTTTGGTTTGAGCGTTTTGGGGCATTCAGGACTTTCCTTAGCTGTTGTCCGCACAACTGTTCAGATAATCGGCCAGACAACTGGCCGTATCATTGGCCTGGCAAAGGCCCTGGCAACAGGATTTTTTCACAGAACAGTATGATGCACCAATTATCGCCTGATAAGCCTTTACATGACAGTGTTGCGATTATCTGCACCGGTGACATCGTGCTCGATGAACCGGCGCCTGAATACTGGCTGGAAGGGATCGTCCCGGCCTTCCGTCGCGCGGATCTGGTCATTGGCCACCTTGAGGTGCCGCATACCCGTCGACAATCAGAATTGCCCGGCGATGTGCCGGCCCCCGGCGCTGATCCCGATAACCTGGCGGCGCTGAAAAGCGCCGGTTTTGCCGCCATGACCCTGGCGGGCAATCACATCGCGGACTGTGGCCCCGGCGGCATCACAGACACGATCGATGCGCTCGAGAATCTGGGCATCGCCTGCTGCGGTGCCGGCCCTCACCTGGCGCAGGCCCGCCAGCCGGCCTTGCTGGGTGTCGGTGAGCGGACCGTGGCCGTGCTGAGTTACAATTGCGTGGGTCCTAAAAATGGCTGGGCTACCGCTGAACGGGCGGGTTGTGCCTTTCTGCCCGTGGCGACCGCTAACGGCGAACCGGTGGCGCCGGCACAGACATTTACCCATGCCGAGCCGCAGGCGCAGGCAATACTGGTCGAGGACATTGCCGCTGCGAAGGAAAAGGCCGGGCTGGTGATCGTTGCCCTGCACAAGGGCAGGGTGCATACGCCGGCCGTGGTCGAAGACTACGAGCGGGAACTGGCCCGGGCCGCCATAGATGCCGGTGCCGATGTGGTGATTTCCCATCATGCCCATATCGTGCGCGGCATTGAGTTCTACCGTGGCAAACCGGTGTTCCATGGTCTCGGCAATGGCTGCGTGGTGACACGGGCGCTCAGCCCCGACCAGGAGCATCCGGCGCGTGCGGCCTGGGCGGAAAAGCGCAAGGCCTTGTTCGGGTTTGAACCGGACCCCGATTTCTTTCTGGCGCCGTTTCACCCCGAGGCCGTGCAGGCGTTTATGGCCCGCATCCTCTGGCACGGGGACGACAGCGTGGAAATCGGTATCATCCCGGTACAGGTGGATGCCCCAGGCAAGCCGCGACTGGCAAACCGCGAGGAAAGTGACCGCATCAGTGCCTACGTGGAGCAGATTACCCGGCAGGCCGGGCTGGCCGCCATCAGCCTGGGTCAGAATGCAGACATGATGACCATCACCCCTAACCCAATGAGCGGGATGAAAACGGCATGAATGAGCCGCAGACAACACAAGGCAGGGCATACCGGGTTCTCGTGATCGTGGCGGGATTTGCCTTGCTGGCCGCGATGGCCATCGATGTGGTTGCCGTGATCGGCCGTGCCACGCGCATCCCCCTGCTGGGATCCATTGAAATGGTCCAGGTGGTTGTGGGCATATCCGGTGTGCTTGGCATGCTGGTCGCCACCCTGCATCAGCGTCATGCCAAGGTGCTGATCCTGTTCAACCGTCTCAAACCGGCCAGTGCCGACCGGCTCGGGCGTTTCAACGCGCTGATGGGCGCACTGTTTTTCCTGGCGCTGCTGCTTGGCTCGGTCTGGCTCATGGCGGATTTGTGGCACAGTTATGAAGAAAGTGAACTCTGGCGCATTCCCTACCGGCCCCTGCGTCTGCTGATTTGCGGTGCCCTGTTGTCCGTCAGCGGGCTGTTTCTGTGGCAGGCGGTGAAGGGGAGTAAATCATGATGGCGACCCCCGGTACCGGCCTGCTGGGCGTCCTGGCCCTGTTCCTGTTATTGCTGACCGGCATGCCGATTGGCTGCGCCCTGGGCCTGGTGGGCCTGGTGGGTATGACGTTGGTGACAGGCATGGAACCGGCACTGGTGAAATCCGGCGTGATCGTCATTGAAACGCTGACCCGCTACGAACTCGGCACACTGCCACTGTTTCTGCTCATGGCGCACCTGTGTTTTTCCTCCAACGCTAGCCGCGACCTGTTTGATGCTGCCGCGCGCTGCATCGGTCACCGTCGTGGTGGTCTGGCGCAGGCCTCGGTGGCCGGGTGCGCCGGCTTCGGTGCGATCAATGGCTCCAGCCTGGCGACGGCAGCCACTATCGGCCTGGTAGCGGTGCCGGAGATGCGCCGTCATGGTTATTCCGACCAGCTCGCCACGGGTGTGGTCGCCGCCGGCGGCACGCTGGGGCAGATGATTCCGCCGTCAGGCACGCTGATCGTGTTCGGCATTATTGCCGAGCAGTCCATCGGCACCCTGTTTACCGCCGCCATCATTCCGGGCCTGACCCAGATGGCGCTGTACCTGGTGGTCATCAACCTGCTGGTGCGCTGGCGACCGTCGCTGGCACCGCAGACCGAAAAGGCCAGCTGGACGGCACGCAAGGAAGCCCTGTTGAAAGTGGCCGATATCCTGTTGCTGGTACTCATGGTGATCGGCGGTATCGTCATGGGCTGGTTCACCCCGAGTGAAGCAGCCTCCATGGGCGCTGCCGGTGCGCTGTTGATCTGTTTCTGGCGCAGGCGCCTGTCCTGGCCGATGCTGTACCAGGCGCTGGAAGATACCCTGAAAACCAGCGGCATGATTTACACCGTGGTGATCGGCACCCTGATTTTTTCCGTCTTCATCAGTATCACCGGACTGACGGATGCGGCCGGTAACCTGATCGCCGAGATGGGCAGCGGCCAGGTCACGACTGTGCTGCTGATGGCGCTTTTCCTGTTGTTGCTCGGTTCCGTGCTCGACGGCCTGGCGCTGATGCTGCTGGCGACACCGATCCTGTTGCCGGTCATTACCTCGTTGGGCCTGTCGCCGATCTGGTTCGGCATTTTCCTGGTACGTGCCACCGAGATTGGCTTCATTCACCCGCCCATGGGTATGAATCTGTATGTCATCCAGGGCGTGGCCCGCGATGTCAGTCTGGGGCAGATATTCCGCGGCGTGCTGCCGTTCCTGGGCGCTGACTTCGTGCATCTGCTGCTGATCATCCTGTTTCCGGCCATCGCACTGGCCCTGCCGGGGTGGTTGGCATGATCACAGCATTGGAAGCCCTGCTCGACAACATTCTTGCCGATCCGCTGGCCGGTATGAGCGCCGATGAGGGGGCGATCGGCTATGTCGGACTGGACATTCCACTGGAAATCCTGCTGGCCAGTGAACGCCGCTACGCCCATCTGCCCTGGCAGAAGGGGCGCAAAACGCCAGATGCCGACAAGTGGCTGGAAAGCAGCTTTCCGGGCTGGGCACGCTCCATGCTGCAGGACTGGATGGCAGGGCGGTTTGATGTTTTCGACACCGTGATTTTCAGTCGTGGCGATGATGCGGTCCAGCGCCTTTATTACTACCTCTGTGAACTGCAGCGGCGCGGGGTGGTCAGTGGCCCGCGGCCGGTGATGTATGACGTGGCACGGATTCCCCGTCCCAGCTCGGTACTGCATACGCGACAGGCCATTCGACACCTGGCGCAGATGCTGGATATCGATGAAGCCGCGCTGGCCCCGGCCATCGATGCCGCGAACATCCGCCGCAGCCTTTACGGCATGCTGGATGTCTCGCGCACCGCCTCCGGACGCCTGCTGGAAAATATTGTGCGGGCGAGCCTGTTTCGTGATCTTGCGGATGAACTCAGCGGCCTGGCATTTCCGGCCAGCGAGCATGGGCGACGCCTGCTGCTGGCAGGTTCGGTGCCACCGGATGACAGTTTTCACGTGGCCGCCGAGGCCGCCGGCTGGAACGTGGTGGGTGAATCCCACCAGCGCACGCCGGGGCGCTTCGGCCCCCCCATAGAGGTGGGCGATGCAGACCCGGTGATGGCCATGGCTGAGCAGTACAACAGCTGCCCGTTGGGCCCGCGTGCGTTCAGCGACCGTGCCTCACGACTGGCAACTGATATGAAGCGCTGCCAGGCTGACGCCGTTGTGTTATGGCTGACCGAGGATGATGAAGCCCTGGCCTGGCACGTTACCGGCCAGCGCCGGGTGTTGGCCGACAGCCACCTGCCGCACCTGGTCATGACCCGCAGACGTTGGGATGGCGCCGATGCCAGCGTAACCGAAATGCGCGACTTCCTGATGGAGCACAACACATGAGTTTACTGGCAGGTATCAAGGTAACGGCGGTCGCCATGGCCGCAGAGCGGCCTTTGCTGCGCTACCTGGCGTCGCTGGGTGCCACGATCGTGCCGGCGCCGGATGCCCCCGCGGGCCTGAAGGATATTGCGATCCTGGTGGATGGTATCGGCAGTCGCCAACTGGCCGGGCAGGGCTGGTCGCGCGACCTGATCCAGCAGGCCAACCCGGCACTCGTGCACGTGTCGGTGTCGCCGTTCGGCAGTCACGGCCCTGGTTCCGACCGGCTGGGCAGTGAACTGGTGGCCTCGGCCATGAGCGGCACCCTGCGCCTGACCGGCGATCCGGACCGGCCGCCGGTGAAGGAAGCGCTCGATGCCTGTACGTTTCATGCCGACATGGTGGCCGCCGCCGGTGCCATGACCGCCTTCTTTGACAGTCAGCGCACGGGCCTGGGCCAGCACGTGGATGTGTCGATCCAGGAAGTGGCGTTCAACCGCAACGTCAGCAGCATCCTGGCCTGGCAGTTCGATCGGCGCAAGCTCACCCGCTCGGGGGGCAAGCTCAGTTATAACAAGGTGGCGGTGCGCTGCATCTGGGCCCTGAAGGACGGTTGGTGTTTCCATTCCCTGATGACCGGTCGCTTCGGCGCGCCGGCCAACCAGGGGCTGTCCGACTGGATGGATGAAGTGGGTGTGGCCAATCCCATGCAGGGCGTGGACTGGCTCAGCTACAACCGTTCCACCTTGCCGGCGCAAACCCGCAGTGAGTGGGAAGCGGCCATGGCCGAATTTTTCCTGACCCGCACCAAGGCCGAGATTGCCCTTGAGGGCAAGCGCCGCGGCATCAACGCCTGCGTGGTGAGAGAGCCTGCGCAAGTACTGGAAGATCCCCACCTGGCCGCCCGTGAATTCTGGCAGGAAGACCATGGCCTGAAGATGCCGGCCCGGTTTGCCCGCGTCACGGCAGGCGCAGGAACAGCACCGGCACAGGTCGAACGCGGCGAACGGCCCGGGCCGTTGTCCGGCGTGCGCGTACTCGATTTTTCCTGGGCCCTGGTCGGCTCGATTACCACCAAGACCCTGGGCGACCTCGGCGCAGAAGTGATCAAGGTGGAAAGCCGCACCCGGCCCTGCCTGTCTCGCCTGGATGTGCAGGTATCGGCCTCCAGCGCGACAAGTTTTGACGACAAACCCTGGTTTGCCCATCTCAACAGTTCCAAGCTCAGCCTGTCGCTGGACATGAAAAAACCGGAAGCCATGGACATTCTCGGACCGCTGATTGCATGGGCCGATATCGTGGTGGAAAACTTTTCACCCGGCACCATGGCCAAGCTCGGCCTGGATTACGCCAGCCTGATTAAACGCAATCCCGATATCGTCATGGTCTCTGGCAGTGTCTATGGCCAGACCGGCCCGATGGCGCCGGAGTGGGGTGTGGACGGGACCGGTGGTGCCCTGTCGGGACGCACTTTTCTCACCGGCTGGCCGGATCGTGATCCGGTGATTCCCGGTTCGGTACCGTACGGCGATGTTATCGTCCCCTTTGTCATGGCAGCCACCGCCAGCGCTGCGCTGGCCCAGCGTAGCAGGCAGGGTGGGGGAGCCCATATCGATGCCGCCATGTACGAGATCTGTGTGCAGCAGATGTATGACGCCTTTGTGCAGACCCAGACCGGCACGCCACCCACCCGGCAGGGCAACAACGATGCCCACTGGTACCGCCAGGACCTGTGGCCGGCCCGCGGCGATGATCGCTGGGTGGCCGTGAGTATTGCCGATGAAGAACAGTGGCAGCAGTTGTGCGACCTGGCTGGTGGTGACGATATCGCGGCGTGGACCGCAAGCCAGCAGGATGCCGATGTCATGGCTATTCTGCAGGAGGCCGGTATTGCCGCCGGCGTGGTACAGGATATCGAGGACGTGGTGGAACACGATGCCTCACTGGCCGCCCGCGGGGCGCTGGTAGACCTGCCGCATACCGTGCTCGGCAATTTCGGACACGTGCGCACCCCCATCGATTTTTCAGCGACGCCGACACAGCCCTTCCGTGCCCCCGGCATGGGTGAACATAACGAGGCGGTCGCCGTGAACATGGCCGGCCTGAGCGAAGCGCGTTTTGCCGAGCTGACCGACCTGGGAGTATTCCAGTGAGCACATCGACATCCTCTTCAGCAACTGCAGCACCTGCTGCAACTACCGGACAACGCAGCCGCAAGGACCTGGCCTGTACCGCCGAGGCCACGGCCTTTCAGAAGGCCTACGGCAAGGACCTAAAAAAACGTGTGGTTGAGGACGGCGAGCATTTCGTGCTGGCTCAGGCTGATACCCCCCATGAAATTTTCCACGCCATGGATATCCCGCTGGTCAGCAACCAGTGGTGGTCGGCGTATATCTCGGCCAAGCAGCTGTCGACAAAATATTTTGATGCCATGGTCGAACGCGGCTATCCGGAAAACAGCTGCAAGTACTGCTCGCTCGGCCTGGCCTGTACGCTTGCGGGTGATCCGGAAACAGCCCCCTGGGGCGGCTTGCCGACCCCGGCGGTACTGGTGGCGCGGCTGACCTGCGACTGCATCCAGCAGGTATTCACACAGTGGGCGCAGGCGCTGGGCACGGAGTTTTTCGCCATGGAAGCGCCGGCTTGGCACGACAAGGATCCGCAGTGGTATGCCCACTCCCGCACACAGTGGGAAGAGGTCTACCAGCGAGATCGTATTGACCTGATGGTGGCGGAAATCGAGGCACTCATTGACGTGCTGGAACGCCGCACGCAGCGCAAGTTCGATATGGACGCTTTTGTCGAGCTGATGGAAAAGATCAACGAACAGGAAGGCTATATCGCCGAAGCTGCCCACATGATCGGTGAGGCCCGGCCGTGTCCGGTGTCCATTGCCGACCAGATGCCCAACACCATGATCCCGCAATGGCATCGCGGTTCCGACTGGGCCGTGGCCCACGCCAAAAAATTCCGTGACGAAGTGGCGGCACGGGTCGAGCAGGGTGTCGGCGTGGCAACCAACGAACGCCTGCGCCTGATGTGGATCGGTGCCGGTGTCTGGCACGATCCCGGTTTCTACCAGGCCCTGGAAGAAAAACTCGGGGCCGTGTTTGTCTGGTCCATGTACATGCCCTTTGCCGGGCCACAATACATCCGCGAGATTCGCAATGAACCCATGCGTGCCCTGGCCAGCCGCATCTGTTCCATGAACGAGGTGCTGCATCTGCCACCCTGGATGAACGGCTGGATGGTCAGCGAAGCTCAGCGCTGCGGCATTGATGCCGCGGTCATGCTGGTGCCGCCGGACAACCGCCTGTCGCAGTCCGGCACCCTGGTAACGGCACACTCCCTGGAGGAGGCGGGCGTACCGGTTCTGCGCCTGGATGCCGATATGGTCGATGCCCGCCGCTGGGATCACGATGTCATGGTCAATACGGTCGCCACGTTCCTGGCAGAGGCGGGCCTGACATGAAGGGCTTGACGGTGATCAATCGCTTCTTGCTGCTGGCACTGGTGATGCTGCTGGCATCCTGTGAAAAGGAGGTGCCGGCGCAAGTCACCGAACTGGTGTATGCCACCCCCTATGCACCCTCGCATCCGTTCAGCCGCGCCGACCAGGACTGGATGGCCTTTGTCGAGCAGCGCTCCGGCGGCACCCTGAAGATTGTGCCAAGCTGGGCGGGGGCATTGTTGTCCTCGGAGCATTCCATGCTGGAACTGCGCCATGGTGTAGCCGATATCGGCCTGATTACCCCGATTTACGTCAAGGGCGGGGCGCACATGATCCGCATGCAGTCCGGTTTCTATATTGGTACCACGACCATGACGGCACAGCTGGCTCTCTACCGCTGTATGGAGGCCAGCAGCGAACAGTTTGCCGAGGAGATGGACGGCCTGAAAATTCTCGCTATTCAGGGTGGCAGCCTGCCGGGTCTGATCACGCGCCAGAAACCGGTGTACAGCCTGGATGACATGCGCGGCATGCGTATCCGCGCGCCAACAGAATTGCTGGGTGTGCTGGAGGAACTCGGTGCCGACCCGGTCAACATGCCGATGGGCGATGTATACTCGGCCCTGGCCAAGAACGTGCTTGATGGCGTGATCGCCCCGCTGGATACCTTCCGCTCCCTGCATTTCGAGGAAGTGGCCAATTATTACACCGGCCTGGTGGTGCCCCGTGGCGCTTACCCGGCTCGGGCCATGAGCGAGGCCCGCTGGGAAACGGTGTCCGCAGCGCACCAGCAGGTGCTGAACGAATCCATTGCGGTCTGGGAAGCGGCGCTGTCCACCCAGATCGATGCCGCCATGGCCGATGGTCTGGCGGAAGCACAGGCCGGCGGCGTGGCATTCATCGATTTGCCGGCGCAGGAGCAGGCCGCATTCAATGATTTGTATCTCGCGGAGGCCAGACGCAATGCCGAATCCCTTTCCCGTTACGACATCGATGGCATGCATGTTTTTGATGTGGCGCGGGCCAGTATCCATGCCGACGGCACGGTGACCTGCCCAGGAGTAGTGAACTGATGCAACCTTTATCAGGAATCCGCGTCGCTGATTTCAGCCATGTTATGGCGGGACCCTTTGCGTCCCACCTGCTCAGGCTGCTCGGCGCCGAAGTCATCAAGATCGAAGCGCCCGGCCGGGGCGATGCCATGCGTTATTACGGCGCCGACCGTCGCTACGACGGCATGGCGCCGGCCTTCATTGGCGTCAATGCCGGCAAGAAATCCATTGCACTGGATTTGAAAGACCCGGAGCAGCTGCGCGTTGCCCGCAAGATTATTGCCAGCAGTGATGTCTTGCTGGAAAATTTCCGCCCCGGGGTGATCAAGCGCCTCGGCCTGGGCTATGAAGAAGCCCGCAAACTGAACAAGGACATTGTCTACTGTTCCGTGTCCGGTTACGGGCAGTCCGGTCCGCTGCGCGACTGGCCGGCGATCGACAATATCGTGCAGGCCACCTGCGGCATGATGAGCCTGGGCGGGGAACCCGATGATCCGCCGGTGCGTGTGGGCTTTCCCGTGGTGGATACCCTGACCGGCCAGACTGCCGCCTTTGCCATCCTGGCGGCGCTGTTGCGGCGAGAACGCAGTGGCGGCGGCGAATACATCGATGTCGCCATGCTCGATGCCAGTATTGCCTTCATGACCTCTGCCGTGGTGCCTTACCTGGTGACCGGCAAGGCCCTGCAACGCTCGGGCAACGTCGGTTACAGTGGCCAGCCCACCTCGGCCCTGTTCAAGGCGCGCGATGGCCGCATGATTTCGCTGGGCGTGGTTCAGCAGCACCAGTTCGAGCAACTGGCAAAAGTGCTGGAACGCCCCGACTGGCTCGATGACCCCCGATTCCGTGATCCGGAAGTCAGGCGCCAGCACGCTGCCGAAATGCAGCAGGAACTCAATGCCGAATTTGCCGCCCGGGATGCGGCGGACTGGGAAGATCGCATGAGTGGTGCCGGCATTCCGTGCGGCATGGTGCGCGAAGTCAGTGAAGCGGCCACGATGCCGCACCTGGCAGAGCGAGACGCCGTGCTGCCCCTGCATATTCCCGGCCTGCCGGAGCAGGAGAACGTCAATATCGTCAACGCCGGTTTTCGTATGAGCGAAGAGGGACCGGGGGTTGCTGAAGCGCCGCCGACCCTGGGCCAGCACACGCGGGAAATCCTGCTGACGCTGGGCTATGACGAAGACCAGATTGCCGCCATGAACCTGCCAGAATGCCAGGTGTAAACGGCCTGAACCGGAGATTGCCAGCATGCGCCTGATACAACTGCTTTACCTGTTTTTTGCCCTGAGTGCTGCCGGTGGCCTTGCGGCCCAGGAAACCGGTGACCTGCACCGCACTTATGTGTTTGCGCCGACCGGGGAGGAACTGCCTTACCGCGTATATGTGCCCACCACCTGGGATGGAGAGGAGGCGCTGCCTATCGTTCTCATGCTGCATGGCGCCGGGGCGAATGAAAATTCCTACATGGACCTGGCCGATGGTCTGCTGCCGAAGCTGGCAGAAGCACATGGCTATATCGTGGTTTCACCACTGGGGCATACCCCCCTGGGTGCCTACGGCAATCCGCTGCGACTGCCTGCGGTATATGGCGAACTGGACAAGGCTGCGGCGCAGATTGCTGCCGTGACCCCTCAGCGCCAGCGTACCCTCAGCCTAAGCGAGCTGGATGTCATCACGGTGCTGGAAATCGCCACCGAAACCTGGGGTGCCGACCGGGATCGCACTTTCCTGATGGGGCACTCCATGGGCAGCGGGGGTGTCTGGCACCTGGCAGCCCGTTATCCGGAACGCTGGCAGGCCATTGCGCCCATGTCGGGCCCGTTTGTCGATGGGGCCACCTATCCGTTTGATCTCATTCGCGACATGCCGATCCTGATGACCGAGGGTCTCAAGGCGGAGCCCTCACTGGAAGGCAGCCGCCGCTTTGCCGGTTTCCTGGCCAGCAACGGTTTTAATGTCGAGTATCTGGAAGTGGACGGCAACCATGGCTCGATGGTACCTATGGTGTACCCGGCCATCTTCGAGTTTTTCGACAAGTACAAATAAACCGGACAATAGTATTTCTTTCAACACGACAAAGAGCCGCTACATAAAGGACGCGTCTATGAAAACCGTTACCCAACTTGCCCTGGTGGCAGCCTGTACCTGGCTGTCGGCTTGTGCGACGGCACAGCCGCCTGCAACCGAGCTCGGCAGCATGCCGACCGATGCGCAGTTTCCGAAAGTGGAATTCCTATTTGAAGAGCGTGTGCACCTGGCGCCGGCCGTGGTGCAGGGCGAAACGGCCATGGGTCATCGCCAGTACATTCCGATCACCGGCGGCACCATTGCCGGGCCGAAGCTCAATGGTCGCGTCATTCCCGGTGGCTGGGATTACCAGCTGCGCTACGCCAGCGGTTGCGGCACCCTCAGCGCCGATTATTTTCTGGAGGCCGATGATGGCACCATCATTCATATCCTCAACGAATCCTTCAGTTGCGGCATGCCGGGACCCGGTAGCCAGCGCTTTTTCTTCCGCCCGCGGTTTGAAGCCCCTGAGCCTTATGACTGGCTGACTCGCGGTACCTTTGTCGCTACCCTGGAAGGGGATACCAGCGGCGAAGCGCGGGATGAGGACGGCAATCCCGTGCCGGCCATCCGCATCAAGTTTTATGAAATCAAGTAATCCACCAAATACCCGGTATCAAGACTCATGAAAATTTCCCTTCATAACACGAAAAGCACCCGGCTTGCCTGGCTGGTCTCCGCAATCGCTTGTCTCGGTGGGACCGGGCTCGTGGCGCAGCAGGCCCAGGATATTGACCGCACCGCGCTGTGGTGGTCACCCGGTGATGACCGGCCGCTGCCTGTCTATATCGAATACGAAAACGACTACGGCCGCCTCGGTCTGCTCAACAGCAGCGGTACCATCCAGACGGATGGTCATCCGTTTTTTGAAGCCCTGGGTTCCAACGGGCGTGGCTGTGTCACCTGTCACCAGCCGGCGGATGCCATGTCATTATCGGTAGCCACCATCCAGCAGCGCTGGCGCGACACCAACGGCACCGACCCGCTGTTTGCCCCGGTTGATGGCATGGATTGCCCGAACAAGCCTGCCGGCGATCCTGAGTCGCATACGCTGCTGCTCAAGCGTGGCCTGATTCGCGTTGCGCTGCCCTGGCCGCCGGCCAATGCCGAACCGGAGTTCGACATCGAGGTCGTGCGTGACCCGACCGGCTGCAACACCGACCCGGAGTACGGCCTGGCAGGAGAGAGAAAACAGATTTCGGTATACCGGCGTCCGCGCCCGGCCATCAACCTGCGCTATGTCGCGTCCTCACGGTTTGGCGTGTCACCGTTCATCGGCAAGACCGGCCAGCTGGCTGCCACCGATCCGGAAACCGGTCGCCCGCTGAACATGAACATGATGGCCGATGCTCGTGATTCAACCCTGAAGCAGCAGGCCACCAGTGCCTCCAAGGGGCACATGGAAGTGACACAGCCACTGACCAATGACCAGCTCAACCGCATCCAGGATTTCGAACTGCAGCTTTATGGGGCGCAGGCCTGGTCCAACATCGGCGGCACGCTGGTGGAAGAAAACGGTCCGTCCGGCATCGGCCCGCAGGCCATGGCCAACGGCAGTGATGGCGTGCTGGGCAACAACACCACCCGCTTTGTCTTCCCGATGGAAGACAAGTGGGCTGACCTGCCGGAAGGCAAT
Organism: Pseudohongiellaceae bacterium; assembly: GCA_049446715.1. Taxonomy (GTDB): domain Bacteria; phylum Pseudomonadota; class Gammaproteobacteria; order Pseudomonadales; family Pseudohongiellaceae; genus Eutrophocola. Next base: position 4,202 of record JBMTQX010000008.1, on the reverse strand, counting down.
ACCGAGGCAGAAGCCCGTCGCAATGAATTCCTGGAATCCGTGCAGCGCGGCCATGATGCCTTTTTCTACCGCACCTTCTGGATCAAGGATGCCATGCACATCAATACTGTTGGCCTGGGTAATCCGATCAAGCGGACCTGCGCCACCTGTCATGGCATGCACATGACCGGTATGGATACCGCCAACGGCTGGATGGACCTGGGCACGACTAATCACCCCTGGGCACTGGAGCCACCGGAAAGTCCATGGGCCGATGAAAAGCCGGAAATGCCTTTGTTCAAGGTGACCTGTCGCGAAGACTTGCCGCCGCACCCGTTCCTGGGCCGTACCATCTACACCCAGGATCCGGGCCGCGCTCTGATTTCCGGCAAGTGTGAAGATGTGGGCGCCATCGTGATTCAGCAGTTCCGCGGCCTGTCCGCACGCGCCCCGTATTTCTCCAATGGCTCCGCCGCCAACCTGCGCGAGCTGGTGGATTTCTATGACCGTCGTTTCAACATTCGCTACACGGAGCAGGAGAAGACCGATCTGGTCAATTTCCTGAGTACCCTATGAAGAACTTTGCCCGAACCCTGCTGGGGCTTTCCCTGGCTGGCGCCACAGCACTGACGCAGGCCGCGCCTGCCGCAGGTGAGCGCATCAGTTTTGTCAGTTGTCCCATCGTGCGCGATACCGTCAGCGTGCCATGCTGGTTGAGTGATTATGACGGTGACACCTATTACCTCACCATCCAGAGTGACGTCAGCGCCAGCGTGCAACCGCCGATGCTGGGTCACCAGGTGCTGGTGGAAGGCATTGTCACCGACGATCCGGCCATTTGCGGCGGCATCGTACTCGAGGATGTGCACCTGACGGCCATGCCGGAACTGGATGCCAACTGCAACACCATCCTGCCGGTCGACGAGCGCTACGTGGTCGATTTCAATCCGCGTCCGCCCGGTCCCAGTGCCGGGCGCCTGGCCTTTGATCCGGCCCCGGGTGCTCCTCGCCAGGAACCGCCACCGCCGACGGGACGCCAGGAGTTCGAGATCTATTTTGATTTCGACAAGGGGGTGTCTTTCCGGCATCCGCGTTTCCTGGGCCAGATTCTCAGCACCGCCGAAAAACTTAAGCCGGCGCGCATGATGGTCACGGGTGTCCGTGGTGCCCACAAGCTGAGCAACGGCATGCTGTTGCAGGAAGCGGAAAACACCGGGCAGCGCCGTGCAGAGGAAATCGCCGGGCTGCTGCAGGATGCCGGGCTGGCTATCGATACCGAGGTCACCTGGATCAGTGCCGAGGCTGACGCCAACGGTGTCGACGACTGGCAGAGCCGTCGCGTGAGCGTGGTCCTGATTCCCTGAGCAGCCAGACACAAAAGGGGCCATGCCTATGAAGACATTACTTACTGCAGGTTTTCTGGCGGCAGCCATGCCGCTGTATGCCCAGTATCCGCAGGGCAGTGGGCCGGAGCCGGCCATCGCCTATAGCGACTCCGGTTTGCCGACGCACACCATTTATCGTCCCGAGGGTCTCGAGGGCAATTATCCCGTGGTGCTGTGGGGCAATGGCAGTTGTGTGAACAGCAATTTCAATTACCGGGAGTTTTTGAGTGAAGTGGCCTCGCAGGGCTTTATTGTGCTGGCGACCGGGCCGTTCCGCGCCTCACCTGCACCACGCCTGCAGCGTTCGGAAGACCCGGCCCTGTGGCCTCCCTTTGAAACCCGCGCCAGCCAGATGCTGGATGCGCTGGACTGGGTCACGGCGGAAAGCGCCAGGCCGGACAGTCCGTTTGCCGGACACGTGGATGTGAGCCAGGTCGCCGTGATGGGCCATTCCTGCGGCGGTGCCCAGGCCATGAACGTGTCCCTGGACCCGCGCATCAGCACCACGCTCATTCTGAACAGTGGCCTGTTTCCCGAGGGCGACCAGTACAACATGCGTCACAAGGTGGACCGTTCCTGGCTGACGCGCCTGCATGCCCCGATTGCCTATTTCATTGGCGGGGAAACCGACATCGCTTACGTGAATGCGGAGAGTGACTGGGCGGATTTACAGAAAGAAGATGTGCCCGTGATCAATGCCAACATGGATGTCGGCCATGGCGCCACCTACAACCGCCCGGGCGGTTACCCGTTCGCGTCGGGTCCCATTGCCTGGCTCAAGTACCAGCTGAAGGGTGACCCTGTCGCTGCCTCACTGTTTGAAGGTGAAGATTGCGGGCTTTGTAATTCCCAGACCTGGGACCTGAAGCGTCACAATATCCCGTAACCGAAACCGGAATTTTCCGGCTTACCAGACCGATGGCATGTTGTACGGCATGCTGGCAAACACCGCCTCGACCCGGCGAATGGCATTATCTTCCACCTTGAACAGCTCGATCAGAATGAAGGAGTGGGGGTAGAAAAAGATGGATGTCTGCGGTGTGCCATCGGTCCATTCAAACTCATACACGCTGCCGGTGTGGTCCATGTAGCCGGCTGCCAGCACCACGCCTTTTTCCTCATCCACCAGCGGATAGCGCCGGTCGCGCAGACGATCGTCGTAGATGTATTGCCCCAGTTCAAACTGTTCCGCGCAGCCCATCTTTGCAATGTCGTAACCCGGAATCTCGGTGTTCGTGGTGAGCAGGCCGTTCTCGACCCGGTCGCAGTCGTCGCTGAAATTCGTGAACAGGGTGCCGTCGTTAAGCTGGATGGTATCGAAGTAGCCGTCGGCTACGCTGATCATGCGCGCACGCTGATTGCGTTTTGCCGCTGGCACATCTTCTGACCAGATCGGGCTGGGGCTGTCATAGCCGTCGGTAACCGGGAAGGGGGAGGTGTCGATCTTGCGCGATAGGACGGTTTCCACTTCGGTGATCTGGCGATTCTCGACATGGAAGCGCGCGGCCATGATGCCGGGCACGCCATGTTCCTCGACCACTTCGATCACAGCTACTTCACCGGTTTTTGTGTCGGCGATCTTCAGATCATATCCACGAATACCACTGATGGTGTTCCACAGGCCGTCACCGATCTCCAGCAGCACGCCGTTTTCGGAAAACTTCACCTGCGGGGCGACCGGCGCCCGGCTGGTGTCTTTTTTCACCATGGCCTGGAAATAGCGGTCGGTGAGATCGTACAGGCAGGCGCGGTCGCAATCGCTGTTGTCTGCGGCCTGAGCACAAGGCATGACAATCAGGGCAAGCAGGAGTAAATATTTCATGGGCATGGTGGTGTCCTTGTGATTGTGCCTGTGCGGTTTTATTCAGCGGCTTGCGGCGTGTATTCACGGCCACTGACCGGGTTCACGTAGTGGTAGGGCGCAATGTAGGGCGTCGGGTAGGCCCCGTATTCCACGGTCGGCCCCGCATCTGGCGGCAGCTCTTCAAACTGGGGCGGCAGGCCGACAGCGCCACGATGCCAGCCTTCGTCATATTCCACATAAAAACCGATATAGCTGTGCAGTTTGCTGATTTTCCAGACGCCATGGTCTTTCACGTATTCGTTTTCGTAGGTGGCTTCGCCCCAGCGCGCTTCCCGACCCAGGCCACCCACCATCATGAAGGCGCGCCAGCGTGCCTTGGCGGTGCTGTCTTCGGCGACATGAATGACCGGCTGCAGTTGCATGTGGTTGTACATGCGGCCGTATTCCAGCGGGCCGAGATTGTTTAGGTATTCGCGGATGCGGTCCTGCCCGCGGAACAGGCCACGGCCGGCAATTTCCAGGGTGGCGTCATCGGCAAACAGGTCGGCGGCATCGTCCCAGCGTGATTTGTCGACATAGTAGCCGTAGGCGGTTTGCAGGTTGGCAATATCGATGTAGTCACCGGCCAGGCCGGCTTCCTGCTGAAGAGTGGCCATCTCGGCCTGGAGGTCCTGCAACTGGCTTTGTGTGGTGTTGAGGGTGGGCATGAGCCAGCCGGCTATTCCGGCGATAAGCACAATGACCAGGATGATGAGCGCATTTTTCGGCATGGGTTTCTCTCTTGGTGTGCCTGGTTTGACCAGGTTCTTGTGGTGTCCGCACGCAGCAGTGTGGATTGCCGTCTTGGCGCTGCGGCTTTCCTTCACAGCGCTGCGGCTTTCCCTCTTGTAGCGAGTTCATGATAAAGGCCGGGCTGGAAAAGGTCACCTCAGAATGATAGAAACGCCCTGCAAGCGTAAGCACAACAAACGCGCACCATGAGGAAATCGCCATGAGAATCCCGTCGACCTGCCTGCTTCTTTTCGTTTCCCTGG
>JBMTQX010000007.1:0-73992 GCA_049446715.1 Pseudohongiellaceae bacterium | reverse complement strand
TTCTTCTGAGGCTTCTTCAGCGGCAGGTGCTTCAGCAGTGGTCTGTTCAACCTGCTCGGCTGCCTGCTCTTCGACTACCTGCTCCTCAACTGCCTGTTCTTCAACTGCCTGTTCTTCAACTACAGGCGCTTCAGCCACGGCCGCTTCCACCTGCTCCGCAATAGAGGCTTCCTCTACCAGCGGTGCTGCAGCAGCGTCACCTTTTTTGGCCAGCTTCTCAGTGATGCGGGCGGCACGACCGGTCAGGTCACGCAGGTAATACAGCTTGGCCTGGCGCACGTCACCGCGACGTTTCACGGTAATGCTTTCGACCAGGTGGCTGTGCGTTTGGAAAGTACGCTCAACACCAACGCCATGGGACATCTTGCGCACGGTGAAGGCAGAGTTCAGGCCGCGGTTACGCTTGCCGATGACCACGCCTTCAAAGGCCTGCAGACGCTCACGGTCGCCTTCCTTGATTCGAACCTGCACGACTACCGTGTCGCCCGGAGAAAATTCCGGCACATCGGTCTTCAGCTGTGCCTGTTCGATTTTTGCAATAATGCTGTTCTTGCTCATCATATCCACCATGTCAAACAATCAGTTACTAACAGTTCAATCCACTTCGTGCTTTACCTGAGCGATGAAGGCATCCAGCAAGGCACGCTGCTCATCGTTCAGAGTCATTCTTTCCAGCAGTTCCGGCCGCCGCTGCCAGGTTCTGCCCAGGCTTTGCTGCAACCGCCATTTCCGTATGGCTTCGTGATCACCGCTCAACAGTACGGGCGGTACCGACTTCCCTGCATAATGCTCGGGTCTCGTGTAGTGCGGGCAGTCCAGCAGCCCCTGCATGAACGAGTCCTCTTCGGCGGAGTCTTCATGACCCAGTGCCCCCGGCTGTAACCGGATAATGGCATCCAGGCAGGCCATCGCGGCCACTTCCCCACCACTGAGCACGTAATCGCCCAGGGACCATTCTTCGTCAACCTGGGATTCGATGACGCGCTCATCGATTCCTTCATATCTGCCACACAACAGGATCAGTGCTTCTTGCCTGGCCAGCCGGTTGATGGCGGCCTGGTCCAGCACCCTGCCCTGCGGGGTCAGGTAAATCACTTTTGCCGAAGGCAATGCCGCTTTCGCAGCCATAATTGCTTCAGCGACCGGTTCGGTCTTCATCAGCATCCCGGGGCCACCGCCATAAGGTCGGTCGTCCACGGTGCGATGCCGATCCCGGGTAAAGTCCCTGGGGTTCCAGAACGCCAGGTTTACCAGGCCATCCCGAATGGCCCTGCTGGTCACACCATACTCAGTGATGGCGGCAAACATGTCCGGGAAAAGTGTGACGATTGCTGCCCGCATGTGGCTTATTACCCGCTTTGACCGAGAGACCCGGTGGCTGCAGCGGATGCCCTCGCCTCAGTAATCCTTTTCCCAGTCCACCTCGATTGTCCGGTTGTCCAGATCGACGGCCTTGATGACCTGGTCTTCCAACCAGGGAATCAGTCGTTCCTGGTCATCTATACTGTCAACATCCGGCCTGACTACCAGTACATCATTGGCACCGGTCTCCATCAGGTGATAGACGCTTCCCAGTCGTTCCTGCTGCAGGTTTACCACCTGCAGCCCTTCCAGCTGGAACCAGTAATATCCGGTACCGGACAGGTCGGGCAGTGCGGCCCGTTCGACCTGCAATGTCCTGCCTGTGAACTGCCGGGCCTGGTCGCGATCATCGCAGCCGCTGATATGGGCAATGATGTCCTTGCCCTGTCTGCGGCATTCATCGATCTCGATGCACTCAACCCCCCCCTTGAGGGTGTCTTGTCGTGCGGTTGGCCCCCTGCCCCCCGGCAGGTTGCTCTCCCCCAGGATGAATTCCCGGTAGTCGAGGATGTTCTCGACCGGGTCGGTAAAGGAGATCAGCTTCACCCAACCCTTGATGCCGTGAGGCGCGCCGATTCTGCCCAGCGTCGCCAGGGCAGCAGCCGATTCATCGGCTTCTGTCGACGACGACATACCTAACGACACCTCGACCGTGTCGATCTGGCGCTATCAGGCAGCGGTAGTCGCTGCTGCGGCGGCATCCTTCAACAACTTGGCGACGCGGTCGCTGGTAGTAGCGCCCTGCTCCTGCCAGTACTTGACCCTGTCCAGGTCCACACGCAGCTTTTCTTCCTGACCACGGGCACCGGGATTGAAGAATCCTACGCGCTCGATGAAACGGCCGTCGCGTGAATAACGCTTGTCAGCCACAGTCAGGTGGTAAAAGGGGCGTTTCTTGGCACCGCTTCTTGACAGTCTAATGGTTACCATAAGTCCATGATTCCAAAGGTTTTAAAGATTAAAGAACGGGATCAATCCCGCCCGGTTTCCCCGCACAATTTACAGGGCAGCAAAAAAGGCGCGTATTCTACGGGAAAATTGGCCCGTTTGAAACGGTAAGTTACCAAAAACTTTAAGGTTTTATGGAGGCAAGAGGCAAGAGGCAAGAGGCAAGATAAGAAAAATTTTTTACCCTTCCACCATCAAGTCTTTTTTCCCGCTTGTGCTAATAAGTAAACTGTCCCCGAATTCAGACTTGGGCAGCCTGCTTCTTTCCTCCGTGAAACCGGCCTTGCCGGTTTTACATCCTGGGAAACCCGCCCGGCGGTTTCATGCCGCCCATACCGCCCATGCCCCGCATCATGTTGGCCAGGCCACCGCCTTTCATTTTCTTCATCATCTTCTGCATCTGCTTGTGCTGCTTCAGCAGGCGGTTGAGGTCCTGGATCGAGGTGCCGGAGCCTTCGGTGATACGCCGCTTGCGGGAACCGTTGAGCAGCTCCGGACGACGTCTTTCCTTCAGGGTCATGGAGTTGATGATGGCTTCCATGCGGCCAAAGGTCTTGTCGTCGACCATGCCGGCAGCCTGCTTCTGGGCACTGCTGAGCCCGGGCAGTTTGTCGATCATGTTCGACATGCCGCCCATGTTCTGCATCTGCTGCAGTTGCTCCTTGAAATCCTCTAGGTCAAAGCGGGCGCCACGTTTGATCTTTTTCGCCAGTTTCTCGGCTTTTTCCCTGTCGACCTTTTTCTCGACATCCTCGATCAGCGACAGCACATCGCCCATGCCGAGGATGCGGGAGGCAACCCGGTCCGGGTAGAAAGGTTCCAGGCCGTCCGGCTTTTCCCCGATACCCATGAACTTGATGGGTTTGCCGGTAATGTGTCGCACCGACAGCGCCGCACCGCCCCTGGCATCACCATCGGCCTTGGTCAGAATGACACCGGTAAGCGGCAGGGCATCATTGAAGGCCTTGGCCGTGTTGGCGGCATCCTGGCCGGTCATGGCATCCACCACGAACAGGGTTTCGACCGGGTTGGCGACAGCATGCAGGGCCTTGATTTCGGCCATCATGTCTTCATCGATGGCCAGCCGGCCTGCCGTATCGATAAACAGCACATCCATGAACTGTTTTTTGGCTTCGGCAATGGCGGCTTTGGCAATGACTTCCGGTTTCTGGGACGGGTCGCTGGGGAAAAAGGTGACGCCGACTTCAGCGGCCAGCGTTTCCAGCTGCTTGATCGCCGCTGGACGATAGACGTCTGCACTGGCCACCATGACTTTTTTCTTCTGGGTGTTTTTCAGCCACAGGGACAGCTTGCCGACCGTGGTGGTTTTACCGGCGCCCTGCAGGCCCGCCATTAGCATGACTGCCGGCGGCGTGGCTTTCAGGTCGAGGGCTTCGTTGGCCTCGCCCATCAGGTCCTGCAGTTCGGCCTGGACGATCTTGATAAAGGCCTGGCCCGGCGTCAGGCTCTTGCTGACCTCCTGACCCACGGCCCGAAATTTCACCTTGTCGATGAAGGCCTGCACCACTGGCAGGGCCACGTCCGCCTCCAGCAGCGCCCGGCGCACCTCGCGAAGGCTTTCCTGGATGTTTTCTTCCGTCAGTTTGGCTTTGCCGGTGAGTGAGCGCAGCGTCTGCGACAGTCTGTCAGTCAGGTTTTCAAACATGGGTGTGTGGCGTCCCGGGTTGTGTAGTCACTAAATGGCGTCATGAAAGGGTGCACATTCTACCGAAAGCTGGCGCCCGAACACAGGGGCAATCACCGTCAAAGGCACCAATCTCCTGCTCTGCGGGCGGAAATAGGACTTCAACGCGGGGGCCTGTTGTGAGAGACTTTCGCCCATGTTGACACCCATCCTGAGTACGCTGGTCAGTGTCCTTGCGGCCATCAGTTATGGCCTCGGGTCTTTTTTCCAGCGTCGCAACCTGACTACCGATCACCAGGATCGCCGACTTGTCATGGCGACCGGGCTGGCGGCCGTGGTCATGCACCTGGCTGTCATCCTGCTGATTACACTGCGGCCGGAAGGCATCGACTTCGGCTTTTTCAAGGTCGCTTCCCTCATCAGCTGGGTCATTGTCGTGGCGGTCTTGTTGAGCAGCCTGAAAAAACCGCTGGAAAATCTCTTCCTGTACCTGTTCCCGCTGGCTATTGTCTGCCTGCTGGGATCTATACTGATTCCCAGTTCCTATGACCCGCACCAGAACTATTCAGCCGGTGTTGCCATGCACATCCTGCTGGGCATTCTGGCCGTCAGCATCATGACCATTGCCGCCTTCCAGACCCTGCTCATTTCTTTCCTGAACCGCCTGCTGAAGGAAAAACGTTCCTTCAGCCTGGTCAGTCACCTGCCACCACTGGTGACGATGGAAGCCCTGCTGTTTGAAATGCTCTGGCTGGGCCTGTTGCTGCTGTCCGGTGTCCTGCTCACCGGCGTGCTGTTCATGGACGACTTCTTTGGCCAGCACCTGGGCCACAAGGCCATACTGTCCAGCATATCCTGGGTCGTGTTCGCCATCCTGCTGTGGGGGCGTCATCAACTTGGCTGGCGTGGCAAGATTGCCACCCGCTGGATTCTTACCGGCTTCGCATTCCTGATCCTGGCCTATTTCGGCAGCAAATTCGTGCTCGAAATCATCCTGGACCGCGTATAAACAACGCTTTAATTAAGGCATCCCTTTGGAAGAAACTTCGCTTACCGTCCTGCTGGGCGCCCTCATCTTTCTGATACTGATGTCGGCCTACTTTTCCAGTTCAGAAACCGCCATGATGGCCCTGAACCGGTATCGCCTGCGCCATCTAATTAAGCATGGGGATCATGGCGCCATACGTGCCGGCAATCTGCTGGACAAGCCCGACCGCCTCATCGGCCTGATCCTGATCGGCAACAACCTGGTCAATTTCATTGCCGCGTCTGTCGGTACCGCCCTTGCTGTTCGCCTGTGGGGCAACCTCGGCTTCATCCTGGCGCCAGTGCTGCTGACAGTGATCATGCTGATTTTTGCCGAGGTGACCCCAAAAACCATCGCCGCGCTGTATCCGGAAAAAATAGCCTTCCCCTCTTCCATCCTGCTGATCGTCTTGATGAAAGTCCTCTACCCGGCAGTCTGGCTGATCAACGGCGTCTCCAACGGCCTGGTACGCCTGTGCGGCCTGAAACCGGAGGGTGAAAATTCCCAGCACCTGACCAAGGAAGAGTTGCGCACGGTGCTCGATGAATCCGGCGGCCTGATACCGACCAAGCGCCATGGCATGCTGGTGAACATCCTCGACCTGGAAAAAGCCACTGTCACCGACATCATGGTGCCGCGTAATGAGGTGGTTGGCATCGACCTGGAAGACGACATCGACGAGATCCTCGAGGACATCAGCAAAAGCTCACACACGGTGTTACCGGTGTACAAGAAAGACCTGAACGATGTCATCGGTTTTCTGCACATGCGCAATGTGTCCAAGCTGATCAGCATTGAGGACATCAACAAGGCCGAACTCATGCAGCTGACCGATGATGCCTACTTTGTGCCGGAAACCACGCCCCTGCATACCCAGCTGTTCAAGTTCCAGCACAACAGGCGCCGCATTGCCCTGGTGGTCGATGAGTACGGGGATGTGCAGGGCATTATCACCATTGAAGACATCCTTGAAGAAATCGTCGGCAACTTCACCACCAACCTGTCTGAAGAAACCGATGACATTCATCCGCAGGCAGACGGCACCTACTTCATTGACGGCACAGCCACTATTCGTGAAATCAACAAGGCGCTGGACTGGGACCTGCCCATTGATGGCCCCAAAACCCTGAACGGCCTGTTGACGGAATTACTCGAAATCATTCCCGAAAAAAATGTCTGTGTGCGACTGCCATATCATTGCGTGGAAATTCTCAATGTCCAGGACAACGCCATCAAGACGGTCAAGATGTGGGCCCAGGACCCGCCAGGTGAACAGCTGAAACAGGGCGCTCTGTTTTCCTGAGCCCCGGACTGCTGCCTCCATGAAATTCTGCCCCACCTGCGCCAGCAAAGTCAGCTTCCGGATTCCCGAGGGGGATGATCGCGAACGTTTCATCTGCGATGACTGCGGCGAAATCCATTACCAGAATCCGCGCATCGTGGTCTGCTCTGTCCCCTGCTTTGAAGACAAGGTACTGCTGTGCAAACGCGCCATCGAACCGCGCTATGGCAAGTGGACCCTGCCCGGCGGCTTCATGGAAAACGATGAGACCACCCAGCAGGCGGCCTTGCGGGAAACCCGGGAAGAGGCCTGCGCGCGGATTGAACTGCACGGACTCTATTCCTACTACAACCTGCCACACATCAACCAGGTGCACCTGTTTTACCGTGCCTCCCTGCTCGATCTGGATTTCGGTGCCGGCCCGGAAAGCCTGGAGGTCGACCTGTTTCGCAAGGACGACATCCCCTGGAACGAGATTGCCTTTCCTGCCGTGGGCAATACACTGGAACATTATTTCAGTGACCGCCTGACCAACCAGTATCCGCTGCGCGCCGCCAACGTGATCCTGTCTCCGGACAATCGCCGCATCATCCAGCCGGCCGACTGACTACCTATTTTCTGACAACGAGCCTGACGCCATCAATAACAACACTGACAAAACTCGAGCCGCCGCCACCCATGGCACCATCACGTCGGTAAAAGCCGATAAGCGCCAGACTGTGACCGATGTCCTGGCAGTGGAAGAACCGCTTGAGATTCGCCTGGGCTACACCGATGCCCGCAAGGGGCGCCTGCACAAGAGCCTATCCATCACCATGCGCACGCCGGGCGATGACATCAATCTGGCCTGTGGCTTTCTTTACAGTGAAAGCATCATCACGACCTTCGAGCAGATCGAGAGCATTGATGACAGCTGCGAGAACAGCATTCGCGTCGAACTCAAAGCCGATGTTGTCTTCGACATGGCGCGCCTGGACCGGCACTTCTACACCACATCCAGTTGTGGCGTCTGTGGCAAGGCCTCCCTGGAAGCCCTCAGCACCAGCGGCTTTGACGCCCTGCGCGACAACGACTTCACCCTACCACTCAATCAACTGTGTAATCTGGGCGCGGCACTGCGCGAGCAACAGGGGCTTTTTCGCCAGACTGGCGGCTGTCATGGCACAGCACTCTTTGACCGCAATGGCAATATCCTGGCCGTCACCGAAGATGTCGGACGCCATAACGCCATGGACAAGCTGGTGGGCTCACTGTTGCGCAGCAACCAGTTGCCCCTGTCTGATAAAGGCATACTGGTCAGCGGCCGGGCCAGCTTTGAACTCCTGCAGAAAGCGCTGGCGGCAGGCTGCCCGATGCTCGTCGCCGTTGGTGCACCATCATCCCTGGCCGTGGAACTGGCACAGGAATACAACATCACCCTGGTCGGCTTTCTTGGCAAGATGAATTGCAATGTCTATCACAACCCTGACGCTATCACCTGACGCTGGAAATTTAAGAATGACGGCTCTTAAATCTTTTTTTGAGAGTAGAAATACCTGGTTTACTCTTGATTTTAAAACAGCACAGTGAGTACTATGAATCTGTACTTTGATTACAGGAACTGGTACACCATTCATGTGATGTACTGTCCACTCCAGAACCCAAGCATTCTCTGAGTGGATTTTGTCTTCCACCATTCCTGCTGCACCACTTCAAGCTACGTGATGGACTGCTACCGCTTCCAGTGGCTTGTGCGAGTGGGTTTAAGTGACATCCGCGTTCCTGCTAGCTGAAAGCACAACATACCAATCTGTTTGGTAACCAAAAAAACAAACAAGGGGAAAATTCATGAAGTTGAACAGTCAACTTGCGCCGTTGCGCGCTATCCATTCTGCCCAACCACCTTCCACCATTCTCAAACTCTCCACGATAGCTCTGGCCATGACGCTGGCCAGCCAAGGCTGGGCGCAGGAAGAAATTGAGGAAATCCAGATCACCGGTACCCGTATCCAGCGTGAAGGCATGGAGTCACCAACACCAGTGACCGATCTGGGCCTGGAGGAACTGGGCAGTATCGATCCTGGCCAGCTGGGCGAATCTCTCAGCAAACTGCCACAATTCTTCAATAACCAGCGCCCCAGCCAGGTTGGCTGGAACTCTGCAGGCAGCAACCTCAACCTGCGTGGCGCAGGCTCGCAGCGATCACTGGTCCTGCTGGACGGCCGCCGCGTACCGGCCGGCAACCGCTGGGGTATTCCCAATGTGAGCGCATTGCCGGAAGCCGCCATTCGCAGCGTGCAGGCGGTCACCGGTGGCGCATCAGCGGCTTATGGCACCGATGCCGTGGCCGGGGTCATCAACTTTGTCCTGGACACGGACTACAACGGCACCAAGGTAAAGGCCCAGGCCGGCACTTCCTACCGGGCTGATGGCGATAACACCGAGCTGGGTCTGACCCATGGCCGAGATATCGGTGATAAAGGCCATCTGCTGGTGTCCATCGACTCTTTCCGCCAGGAAGAAATCCGCTCCCAGCAAGCTCTGGAAGACCGTTCCTGGTACCGGCAGCAGGCACGCATCACCAACCCGGATCCCAGCGGCCCCACCCTGATCACACGCGACTACGTGGTTTCCACATCAGTATCTCCGGGCGGCACCATCAATGCACCGGGTTCTGAACTCAATCGCTGGGTGTTTACCCGCGATGATAGCGGCAATGTCGTTGCCGGCCCGCAAAGCTTTTCCGGTGTCGGCCAGTTCATTGGCGGTTGTAACTGTCAGGCGCTGACCGCAGCCACACAGGACTGGCAGAATGATGGCGACAACCAGATCTCGGCACGAAACGACCGTGACAATGTGTTTGTCTATTACGACCATGATGTCTCCGACAACCTGAACGTGTATGCCCAGGGCATTTACGGCTACACCGAAGTGGAAAGCCCCTGGTTCTCCACGCCCTTCCTGTCCGGCCCCTGGACCGTCAATATTTTTTCCGGCAACCCCTTCCTGCCCGCTAACGTCCAGCAAATCATGGATGACGAAGGCCGGGCCTCGATCAACATGGCCATGATTGGCGACAACCAGGCCGACAATCCGCTCGGCCAGTACACCCTGACGCAGAACGACCGTTCCAAGTCAGGCACTGTCGGTTTCAATCTGCGCCTGGATGACGCCGGCTTCTTCACCGACTGGAACGTCAAGGGCTATGCCCAGTATGGTCGTGTGGACCAGCGCCAGCAGTTCTTCAGTGGTCCTGACCTAGCGTACCTGTTCCCCGCCATGGATGCTGTCGTAGGTCCTGACGGCCAGCCCGCCTGTTATGCCGCGGTGGTTAATCCCGATCAGTGGGGTGACTGTCGTCCGATCAACCTGCTCGGTGGTGTCCAGAGTGCCGCCTCCACACCGGACGGCATTGATTACGTCATCGACCAGGAAAAATTCATCGAGAGCCTCTACGAGCAGACCTTTGCCGAAATCACCATTGACGGCGAGCTGCACGAAGGCTGGGGCGCCGGTCCGATCCTGGCGTTCTTCGGGGCATCGCACCGCAAGGACGAAGTCCTTCAGCAGGCCCCCGAACTGGAAGACGAATTCGTGTTCCTGAATGGCCAGAACACCGGTTTCCGCGGCCTCGTGCCGGAAAACTTCCCGGGGGGTATGCCGGGTATTCGGGCCGGCAGTGTGCCCGCCGGTTTCCAGGGCACCAGCAACCTGTCCCGCGTCCTCTTCACCGGTTCCATCCAGACTCCAACCACCATCCTGGACGGCAGTTTCACGGTTGATGAAGTATTTGGTGAGATCAACGTGCCGCTGGTTGCCGACAAGACATTCATGCAGCAACTGGATGCCAGCCTGGCCTACCGCTACGCCGATTACTCCGGTTCCGGCGGTGTCGAATCCTGGAAAGTCGGCCTCAGCTGGCAAATCAATGATGACCTGAGAGTAAGAGCCACCAGTTCCCGTGACGTCAGGGCGGCTACCCTAAGAGAACGTTTCGATGAAACCGCCGGTGGCGCGGCAGTGGTCGACCCGTTCCTGGGTAACAGCTTCATCTTCACCGCCAGTCGTAACGCCGGTAACCCGAGCGTGGACCCGGAAGAAGCAGACACCCTGACCTTCGGTGCCGTGTACCAGCCCAGCTGGCTGCCCGGTTTCTCGATTTCCGGCGACTGGTATGACATCAAGATCGATGGCGCCATGGCACAGCCGCCATTCCAGGACATCGTCGATAACTGTTTCGCCGGTGCACAGGAGCTCTGTGACCTGATCGAGCGCAGCCCGGAAACCGGTCAGATCACGCGCATCACCACCATCTACTTCAACCTCGATGAACTGCGTCTGAAAGGTTTCGACCTGGAGATGCGGTACAGCACGGACATCAGCCTGTTTGGTGGCGATGAATCCCTGAGCTGGCGTTTGATCGGCAGTCATATCGATGAGCGTTCCCAGCTGATCCCAGGGGCACCCAGGGACTACCTGGATCGTTCCGATCCGACCAACCGGTTCCTCACCAACCTGACCTATACGCGCGGTGATTTCAGGGCCTTCCTGAACGGGCAGTACATCGACAGCTGGACGCAGGACCGTTTCAGTCCTCCCGGTGAAAAGGATGACAACACCATCGAGTCGGTCTTTATCACCGACCTGACCCTGGGTTATGACTTCCTGGGCGAAGGGGGCAATACCTACAACATCTTCCTGACGGTGAACAACGTGTTCGATGAAGCACCGCCCCTCACCCCGGGTGATGGCGTCGGCTTCCTCGGCGGCACCAGCGGTATCAACGGCCTGTATGACGCCATTGGTCGCCGCTACGTCTTCGGTGTGAACATGTCATTCTAGGTTCAACGTAGTACTTGTGCCCCGGTCAGCTTGCTGCCCGGGGCTTTTTTTTGCCTGCCAGCATCGCACCGGCCTGCGGCGGTGTGTCAGACCATGCAGGCTCAAGCGCTATTTTTGCCACCTCGGACCCCCTGCTCTACAATTCCGTGGCAATCCGTATCCAGGTTTTCCAGCATGCCACGCCCCTTTTTTCTTTTGACCACCTTCGTTTTTTCAATGCTGTTGTTATCCCAGGCACATGCCGCCAGCTGTACCCCGGACAACCGGTTCAGCCCGGCAACACGTGACACCTGGCAGGGCTGGGGGGCTAATACGGCAAATACCCGCAACAATGACGATCACAGCAATCCTATCAATAGCGACACCCTGTCACGTCTAAGCCTGAAATGGGCATATGGCTTCAGCGATGTGCGCTCCGTGGTCGGCAACCCTGCCCTGCACGGCAACCGAATTTTTATTGGCGATGAAAATGGCAAGGTGTATGCCCTGGACCGCGATACGGGCTGCGAGGACTGGGTGTTCGAGGCCGAAAAAGGCGTCAGGACCATGCCGCTGGTTCAGGAGATTGGCGGCCAATGGCTGGTCTTTTTCGGTGATCGCGGTGCCAGTGTCTATGCCGTCAATGCTTCCAACGGACAGGCTGTCTGGAAGCGCAGGATCGATGAGCACCAGGCCGCCATCATTACCGGAGCGCCCCAGTATGTGCACCTGGACGGTCAGGCTCAGGCCGACCGCATCATCATTCCGGTCTCCTCCAGCGAGGAAGGCCTGGGCGCGGTGCCGGTTTATCCCTGCTGTACTTTCCAGGGCAGCGTGGTCACCCTAGCCGCGGGCGATGGCAGCCTGATCTGGAAAACCCCGATGATTCAGACTCCGCCGGCAGAGACCGCCCCAGGCCGCTTTGGACCCTCCGGCGCCGCCATCTGGAGTGCACCCACCGTGGATGTAGAACTGGGTCAACTCTATGTCACGACCGGCGATGCCTACAGCGCCCCGGCGGACCCGGCCACGGATGCGGTGATTGCCCTGGACCTGTTGAATGGTGACATCCGCTGGATCAGCCAGGGTACGGCGGACGACATCTGGACCGTGGCCTGCATGACACCGAATGCCTTTCCGGAATGCGGACCAGACCAGGACTACGGCTCGCCCGCCATCCTGGTGCAAACCGATTTCCTGAACCAACTGATAGCCGGCCAGAAAAGCGGCATCGTGCGCGCTTATGACCGCGAAAACGGCAACGTACTGTGGCAGACACCGCTGGTGGCAGTGACCACCGAATTCGGCGGTAAAATTGTCTGGGGCGGTGCTGCTGATGCCCAGCACAGTTACTGGGGACTGGGCGATAACACGATTGCCGCGGTCAGACACCGTGACGGTGCCATCGCCTGGCAACGCACCATTGCCCCGCTGGCCGATATGGCAGCGCACCCCGGCCTGGAAGGACCCGTCACACTGAGCCATAACCTGCTGCTGTCCGGCAGCTGGGACGGCATGCTGCGCATTCTCGATCCGGAAACGGGGGCCACACTCTGGTCGTTCGATACGGCCCGCTCATTTGACACTGTCAATAGTGTGCCGGCCTCAGGGGGCTCGCTGGGTGCAGTGGGCCAGGTGGTGGAAGACGGCCTGTTGCTGGTGACCTCGGGTTATGTCGGGGTGAAGAATGGCGCCACCGGTAATGCCCTGCTCGTCTTCGGCCTGGATGGCGCTGACTGAGCGAGGTTCATTTGCCAGTCAAACTGTGGTTACAATAGCCGCCCTGGTAGCGCTGTCGAGCTGAGAGACCAACGAGAACAACACACCTCGACAGCCGGATGCACCAGTCACACTGAATCCCGAAGCCGCTTGAACCCGTCATGAAAGACGAAACAGCCATAAGAAACAGCCATAATAAGAGGAATGATTAGATGAAAATCCTGACCCGCATTTTTGCCACGCTGCTGGTAATACTCAGCTTTCCACTGCTCGCCCAAGAACCCGTAGTTGGTGTCGACGACCCGCAATCCCTGTTCGTGGACGATGATCCCGTGCTGCACCGGAACAAGCAGGCCACCCTGCACATCATGCGTGAGCTGCTGCAATGCAACCAGTGGGATCGTGCCGGCGAATGGCTGACAGATGCCTATATCCAGCATAACCCGAACGCCCAGTCCGGTCTGGAAGGCGTCATCTTCTACTTTACCCAGGTCATGAAGCGTCCACGCGTGGATAACTGTGATGAGCTGACCACCGAAATCGTTGCCGTGATGGCTGAAGACGATTACGTGACCGTCCTGTGGCCACGCACCTATGATAATCCCAACAAGCCCGGCGAAACCTACAGCACCTCATGGTTTGACACCTGGCGCTTCGTTGACGGTAAGGCCGACGAGCACTGGGACCCGGCCATGATCACGCCGCAGTAATCTGCCCGATCCTGAAAAGCCGGCCTAGTGCCGGCTTTTTTTATGCCTGTTTAATGCGTGTTTCCTACCCGTTGAGTCGTAGCCCCATGACGCGCTTTGTCGTGCAATCTATAACAAGCATCCCCGTGATTCCTTTTCAGCCTGATTTCTTGTCTGCAAAGCCCCTGAGAAGCAATAACTGAAACCCTCTTAAACCTACATATCACTTTTATAATTTTATATATCTTATTGTTTTATATATATTTATCTTATTTTTTGTGCTTCCTGTCGTGAAAGCCGCACCGCCCTAAATACGAAATAATTTTCGCATTTCGAAAATTGCTGGCGAGAGGCCTGCCGTGCTAGAATTCGCGCTCCAAATTCGACCGACTTTCATGCGGTAAGAACCTGAAAAGTCTGGCAAATCCCAACGCCAGCCCGGGCGCCTTCAGCACCACCGTTCTGCCGCTTCAGCAGCGCAAGCTGATAGACATTCATGTAGGAACTCAATACATGCAGCAGTTAGCAGGACCACACGCCATGCAGGACTGGGATCTCGAGAAGGCCCGTGAAGCCGTCCAGGACCTGAAAGACCGTACCGGCGGCGTCATGATCGCCCTCCATCGAATCCAGGAAATCTTCGGCTACATTGATGACAGCGCCATGCCCATGCTTGGCAAGACATTCAACCTGTCACGTGCCGAAGTCCACGGTATTGCCAGCTTTTACCATGACTTCAAACGCAGCAAGCCGGGCAAATACACCGTGAAGGTGTGCCAGGCGGAAGCCTGCCAGGCCATGGGCTCGGAAAAACTGACCCGGGAGATCAAGGATTTCCTCGGTGTGGACTTCCATGAAACCACCGCCAGCGGCGATTTCACCCTGGAACCGGTCTACTGCCTGGGCAATTGCGCCTGTTCCCCGAACATCATGATCGACACCCAGACCTACGGCCGCGTCAGTATTGCCGGCTTCAAGGCCCTGGCTGAAACGCTCGCCAAGGAGGCCGTGTAATGGTCAAGCTTTACATTCCCCGCGAAACCACGGCCGATTCCCTCGGCGCCGAACTTCTGGTCAAGGCCATCAGTACCGAAGCCCAGTACCGCAACCAGGCCATTGAAATCGTGCGCAACGGCTCACGCGGCGCCTGTTTCCTGGAGCCGCTGATCGAAGTGGAAACCGACAACGGCCGCATTGGCTATGGCCCGGTGGCCCTGGAAGATGTGCCCGACCTGTTTGATGCCGACTTTCTCGCTGGCGGCGACCATGCGAAAAAACTCGGCGATGTTGCGGCCCTGCCCTGGTTTGCCAACCAGGAACGCCTGACCTTTGCCCGCTGCGGCATCATCGAAGCCACCAGCGTAACTGCCTACGAAAGCCTGGGCGGGTATGTCGGCCTGAAAAACGCGCTGGCAAAAGATGCTGATGGCATCATCGAGGAAGTGAAGGATTCAGGACTGCGCGGCCGTGGCGGCGCGGCGTTCCCGACCGCCATCAAGTGGCGCACAGTGGCAGACTGTCAGGCCGACCAGAAATACATCGTTTGTAACGCTGACGAAGGTGACTCCGGCACCTTCTCCGATCGCATGATCATGGAAGGCGACCCCCTGTCCCTGGTGGAAGGCATGACCATCGCCGGTCTCGCCGTCGGCGCCACCGAAGGCTATATCTACCTGCGCTCCGAATACCCGCTGACCGAGAAGATTCTCAACGAGGCCATCGCCCATGCCGAGGCCGCCGGCTACCTGGGCGACGATATCCAGGGTTCCGGCAAGTCCTTCCGCCTGGAAGTGTTCATGGGTGCCGGCGCCTATATCTGCGGGGAAGAAACCTCCCTGCTCGAATCGCTGGAAGGCAAACGTGGCCAGATCCGCTTCAAGCCGCCGCTGCCAGCCATTGAAGGCCTGTTTGGCAAGCCCACCGTGGTCAACAACGTCATTTCCCTGGCCTCCATCCCGGTCATCCTGGAAAAAGGTGGCAAGCACTACGCGGAATATGGCCAGGGTCGCTCCCTGGGCACCATGCCCTTCCAGCTGGGAGGAAATATCAAGAATGGCGGTCTGGTAGAGAAGGCCTTCGGCTTGACCCTGCGCCAGCTGATCGAGGATTTCGGTGGCGGCACCTTTACCGGTAAGCCGGTACGCGCTGTCCAGGTAGGTGGCCCGCTGGGTGCCTACTTCCCGAATGCCCTGCTGGAAACGCCGCTCGACTACGAGGAGTTCGCCAAGGCCGGCGGTATGCTGGGTCATGGCGGAGTGGTAGTATTTGATGACTCCGTCAACATGGCCAAGCAAGCCCGCCTCTCCATGGAATTCTGTTCCGTGGAGTCCTGCGGCAAGTGCACCCCCTGCCGCATCGGTTCCGTTCGCGGCATGGAGGTAATCGACCGTATCGTCAGCGCCAAGGATGCCGACACGCGCCAGGCTGAGCACATAGTCCTGAAGGATTTGTGCGACACCATGGAATCGGCATCACTCTGCGCCATGGGTGGCCTGACCCCGATTCCGGTCATGAGCGCCGTAAAACATTTTGCCGCGGATTTCGAGAAAGGATTCTGAAAGCACCCTGATTGCAGCAATAAACAATAGCACCAAGGCAGCATGGATTGCGCTAACACTTCCCCGGAAGTGACAGACTGTACACACGCCAAAGCGCGTTTAAACAAAGGTGAAACACAATGAGCCTGAACAAAGAAATTGACTATGGCACCCCGGCAGTCACCGAGACTGAAGAAGTCACCCTGACCATCGACGGCCAGCAGGTAACTGCACCGAAAGGCACCAGCGTCATGCGCGCCGCGCAGATGCTCGGCACCACAATTCCCAAGTTGTGCGCCACCGACTCCCTAGAACCGTTTGGCTCGTGTCGCCTCTGCGTCGTGGAAATCGAAGGCCGTCGCGGTACCCCGGCCTCCTGTACCACCCCCGTGGAAGCCGGCATGGTGGTGCACACTGAAAACGCCAAACTGAACAAGCTCCGCAAGGGCGTGATGGAGCTTTACATCTCCGACCATCCGCTGGACTGCCTGACCTGCTCCGCCAACGGCGATTGCGAACTGCAGGACATGGCGGGTGCTGTCGGCCTGCGCGAAGTGCGTTATGGTTATGACGGCGCCAATCACCTCGATGCCCCGACCGACACCTCCAACCCCTATTTCCAGTTTGAATCCAGCAAGTGCATCGTTTGCTCACGCTGCGTCCGTGCCTGTGAAGAAGTCCAGGGCACCTTCGCCCTGACCATTGAAGGCAACGGTTTCCGTTCCAAGGTCAGCGCCGGTGTCGGGGAAAACTTCATGAATTCCGAATGCGTATCCTGCGGCGCCTGTGTACAGGCCTGTCCGACCGCCACCCTGATGGAAAAATCCGTGGTGGAAATCGGCACGCCGGAACACAGCGTGGAAACCACCTGCGCCTACTGCGGTGTAGGCTGTACTTTCCGTGCCGAAATGAAAGGCGACGAGGTCGTGCGCATGGTGCCGGCCAAGTCCGGCAAAGCCAACGACGGCCACTCCTGCGTCAAGGGCCGCTTTGCCTGGGGGTATGCCACCCATAAAGATCGCATCATGAATCCCATGATCCGCGAAAAGACCACAGACCCCTGGAAGGAAGTGAGCTGGGAAGAAGCGATCCAGTATGCCGCGGACAAGTTCAAGGGCCTGCAGGAAAAATACGGCCGTAAATCCATCGGCGGCATCACCTCTTCTCGTTGTACCAACGAGGAAGTCTGGGTCGTGCAGAAAATGATTCGCGCCGCTTTCCGAAACAACAACACTGACACCTGTGCCCGCGTCTGCCACTCCCCGACCGGTTACGGTTTGAAGGAAACATTCGGCACCTCTGCCGGTACCCAGGACTTCCGTTCTGTCGAGCACACGGACCTGGTACTGCTGATTGGTGCCAACCCGACCGACGCCCACCCGGTGTTTGCTTCCCGCATGAAGAAACGCCTGCGCGATGGTGCCGACCTTATTGTGTGTGATCCGCGCAAGATCGACCTGGTCGAATCCCCGCACATCAAGGCCGAAGTACACGTGCCCCTGACTCCGGGTGGTAATGTGGCGCTGATCAACGCCTTTGCCCATACCATCGTCACTGAAGACCTGGCCGACTGGGATTTCGTGAAAGAGCGTTGCGATGAAGAAGCCTTTAACAGCTGGCTGGAATTCATCAGGGACGAAAAGAACTCACCAGAAGCCAATGCCGACTGGCTCGGCGGTGACCCGGAAAAAGTGCGCCAGGCTGCCCGCATGTATGCGAAAGCGCCGCGCGCTGCCATCTACTACGGCCTGGGTGTGACAGAACACTCCCAGGGCTCCACCATGGTCATGGGTATGGCCAACCTGGCCATGCTGACCGGCAACGTCGGCAAGGACGGCGTCGGTGTGAACCCGCTGCGCGGCCAGAACAATGTCCAGGGCTCCTGTGACATGGGCTCCTTCCCGCATGAATTCCCCGGCTACCGTCACGTCAGTGACGACACCGTTCGCAGCCTATTCTCCCAGGCCTGGGGTGTTGAACAGGATCCGGAACCGGGTTTCCGTATCCCGAACATGTTCGATGCCGCCATTCGTGGCGAGTACAAGGGCATGTACGTCCAGGGTGAAGATATCGCCCAGTCCGACCCGAACACTCACCACGTGGAAGCGGCCCTGGAAAACCTGGAATGTCTGGTGGTGCAGGACCTGTTCCTGAACGAAACCGCCAAGTTTGCCCATGTCTTCCTGCCCGGCACATCATTCCTGGAAAAAGACGGCACCTTCACCAACGCGGAACGCCGTCTCGGCCGTGTGCGTCCGGTCATGGCGCCGAAACAGGGCAAGCATGAATGGGAAATCACCATGGACCTGGCCAACGCTATGGGTTATCCGATGCAGTACAACGATGCCTCGGAAATCATGGATGAGATCGCCGCCCTTACCCCGACCTTCGCCGGTGTGAGCTTTGAACGCCTGGATAATGAAGGCAGCATGCAATGGCCGGTCAACGATGCCGCACCCAATGGCACACCCATCATGCATATCGATGGCTTTGTCCGCGGCAAGGGCAATTTCGTGGTCACCGAGTTCATCCCGACAGAAGAAAAAGTGACGAAGAAGTTCCCGCTGATCCTAACAACCGGCCGCATCCTGAGCCAGTACAACGTTGGCGCCCAGACCCGCCGTACCGAAAACAACAAGTGGTTCCCGGAAGACATCCTGGAAATCCACCCCGAAGATGCAGCCGACCGCAACATCAAGGATGGCGATCTGATCCGGATCGCCAGCCGCAAGGGTGAAACCACCATGCATGCCAAAGTCTCCGACCGCATGCAGCCGGGCGTGGTCTACACCACGTTCCACAACCCGATCTCCGGCGCGAATGTGGTGACCACCGAGTTCAGTGACTGGGCCACCAACTGTCCCGAGTACAAAGTGACAGCGGTGCAGGTGGAAATCACCGACTCCATGTCCGAGTGGCAGAAGCAGTACCTCGCGTATAACGAGGAACGCCGCAAGCTAGAAGAGGAAGTGGCCCACTGATCCGCTGAGAACAGTGTGTATGAAAAAGCCGGTCAATTGACCGGCTTTTTTGTGCCTCGAACTTGTGTCTGTGCCCCATTTATTGGGGGCCCAAGCCTCTCTGCAAGGCTAAAGGAAGTAGGTCGGCACAGGACAGAAGGTCCATTTGCCAGTACCTGAACGGATCTGAACCATGTCAGCAAAAGGCACGATGCGCCTAGGCCGACCTGCGAATTGATTGAGGTTGGGATTTGCTCGATGCAGCAGAGGCTTTACTCCCGGCGCGGGTCGCGCCGAGTGGCCAGAAAAGCCTGCCAGTCTTCCGGGGTATTGAGATTATCAAACACACCGTCCGGTAAACCGTCGCGGGGCAATGCCCGGCTCTCGCCCAGGGCCAGCAGCGCTTTCATGGAGCGCTTGCCGCCCAGGGTGGTGCTTTCGGCCAGCAAATTATCCAGGTGGGTCATCAGGGCATGACTGGCCTTGAACACGCACGGAAAGACCTCGCCGTCATAACGACAGCTAGAGGCACTGCCGATTGCCTGATCCAGCCGCAGCAGCGTAGCGGAATCCAGGCGCGGCATGTCTATCGGAATAATCAGCAGCAGAGACTTGTCGAGAGCGCCCTGTTCGTCGATATGATGCAAGGCGGCATGCAGGCCACCCAGCGGGCCACAATCGGGAATGCGGTCTGGCAGGCTGTCAAGGCCTGGCACATTGCCACTGAGCAGAATATGGTCGGCACCCGTGTCCTGCAGCAGGCTCAAGGCATGCTCAAGGCGGGTTTTACCGTCATGTTCCAGGGATGATTTGTCACGCCCCATGCGGGCGGACCGGCCTCCGGCAAGCAGGAGGGAATACAGCATCAGAGACTACCCTGCGACGCTGTGATCGCCAGTGACGAGATGCACATCGCGTGGCGGGAAGGGAATCTCGATATTGTGGTCGGCCAGGGCTTTGAATACGGCCATATTGACCTGGTACTGGGTCTCAAACAGAGCTTCGGTCTTCACCCAGTAGCGCATGCCGATGTTGATACTGCTGTCAGCAAATGCCTCGAGGCCACTCAACGGCGATTTCTCCATGCAGACACCCGGCGTTTCCGACACAGCCTTCCGGACCACCGCGACAGCCTGCTCGGGACCGCTGTCATAGGCCACGCCGAGACAGCTTTCGACAATGCTGTTCTCGCGGGAATTATGGATGATCTCCCGGACAATATGCTTGTTGGGCATAGTGATCATGACTTCGTCTTCATCACTGAGGATGTACAGGCCAGCTTCACGTCCTTGACGATGCCAGTGACGCCCTGCACCGAGATGGTATCCCCGACCACAAAGGGCCGGGCGAGGATACTGCTGATCCCGGCCCCGTCGTTGGACAGGAGCCCCTGCAGCGCAAGTCCCGCCCCCAGAGACAAGGCCCCGATGGCGGCCACAAATAGCGTAACGCTGATGCCCAGCGTGCCCAGCGCGATAATCACGGCAAAGGCAATGATAATGATCTTGATCAAGCTGGCCGTGAAATGGCTGAGCTTGATATCCAGCCCCTTTTCCACCATGAACGCTTCCAGCAGCCCGGACACCTTGCGGGCCACGGTGCTGCCGATCAGCATGATGAGGGTCGAGGCGACAATCTGGAAGCTGTATGTCACCAGGTAGTTGACGATCAAGTCGGAGACTTCCTGGGTTTGCTGTAATTCCTGTTCCATAAAACCACTTCTTCTGTTTCTTGTTGATAGCGACGGCAAACGGTCTTCGGCCTAGGCCGACCTAGGGCGCATCGTTTAATGATTATATAGCGTAACCCTAGGCCGGTTCTTCTTCACGGCCATCGGCGTAACGGGCAAAGCGACCGCGACCGGCGTGCACCTGGTCATGCCTTTCCCAGGGCCAGCCGCCAAACTGGTCACGCTGGTAATCCACGAAGGCCTGCTGCAGCTCTTCCCGGGTGTTCATCACGAACGGGCCGTAATGCGCCACCGGTTCGGCAATGGGTTTGCCCTGCAGCAGGAGCAGCCGGGCTGTCTGATCACCCGCTGTTATCAGCGCCTGGGCATCAGACTGCAGCTGCAGGCCATGACTAACCGCCACCGACTGACCGACTATATTCAGCGTACTGCCCTCATAGAAATACAGCATGCGACTCAGACCGGCCGCATCGGCCGGCATGGTCCACTGCGCCCCCGGAGCCAGTTCGATCAGCCAGACGGCGACATGGTTGGCCGGATCTGCGGCCCATGAATCCGGCGGCGGTGGCGGCGCCTGATGCCCATCATAATTGCCTGCCACGACTTCCACGCTGATGGCATTGCCACTGGTATCCCGGGTATTAACCAGAGGCACATCCCTGTCCCAGAACATGGTGAAATGCGGTTCCACCATTTTGCTGGCTGCAGGCAGGTTAAGCCAGACCTGGAACAACAGGAGCGTGTTGTCGCCCGCCTCTTCAACCAGAGGAAACATTTCGCTGTGCTGCACGCCCTTGCCGGCTGTCATCCACTGCACATCACCGTTGCCGTAGCGGCCGGCGGCACCCAGGGAGTCGGCATGGTCAACCAGTCCTTTCTGGACGATGGTAATGGTTTCAAAGCCGCGATGGGGATGTCCGGGAAAGCCCGGCACCTTGTTACCGTGATACATCCGCCAGCCGTCTCGTTTTTCGAAATCCTGCCCGATTTGGCGGCCGGCCAGTGAGGCGCGCGGTCCCATTTCGCCGTTACCGGCAGGAAAATCGTCCTGGTGAAAAGCACAGAACAGAAACGGATCAGCCGTAGGCCAGTGAAAATCCAGCGGGGTGATCGATAAAACGGGATTGCTCATGATTGAAAAACCTTCAGGTCAGTAAACCCAGGAACGGCACCAGTGAAATATATACGAGGGCGCCAATCATGGCGACGTATGCAATATACCTGAGCGGATTCTCCCGGGCGATGTCCATGAATGTGCGGGCCTTGCCGGCCGCTTTCAAGGCATCGTATTCAGCACGCGCCCTGTGAAAACGCTCATCAGCATACTGATCGAGCAAGGCTTTGGCCTGGGGTAACTGCTCGTCATGCCGCAGCCACAGGGCTGGCAGCGATAGGCCCCAGTTGCCGGCATGGGTTTCATACACTTCAATGTCATGTTCGGCCATGAGTGCGTGAATTTCTTCGAGCTCATCCTCGGGCACATGCCTGAGTTTGACCAGCTGGATTGCCATTGCGAAAGATCGCCTTTTTTCAATGAGATTTACACGGCAGCCATGGTAACCCAGACCGGCACGAATTTTTACTCAACACCCGTTGTTTTCCCTTTCCTCTTTCCCCTTCTCATCATACCGGGCGCACGCTATCTTACGTGCCCATGAAATGCAGTCCCTGCCTGTTGTGCGCCTTTTGCCTGCTGACTAGCGTTACCACCCGCGCCCAGTCGGATGAACCCTGGTCGATCAATTTCTTCCTCGAAAACGACCTCTTTGCCAACACCGACCTGAATTACACCAACGGTATCCGCCTGTCGACCATCTCACCCGACCTGGACAATTTCGAGGATCCGAACGGCCAAAAATACCCCTGGGTGGAAAAGCTGAACAACCTGCTCACGTTTGTGCACCCGGACCCGGCCAATTCGGATAACGACACTGTGCACCAGAACATGGTCATCAGCCTGGGCCAGCTGATGTTCACACCGCGCGAGAAACAGCGTGTCACCCTGGCCCCTGATGACAGACCTTATGCGGGCTATCTCTATCTTGGGCTTGGCTACCACGCCCGTACGCAGGACACGCTGCACTCCACCGAATTCAATTTTGGCGTGGTCGGCCCGGCGGCTCTGGCTCGCCAGGCACAAAACCTCGTGCATGACATCGGCGGCTGGAACCGGTTCCAGGGCTGGAACAACCAGCTCAAGAACGAACCTGCCTTCCAGCTCATTTTTGAACGCAAACATCGCGAAGGCCTTGGACAGATGCAGGATCTGAACGGCCTGCAGATGGAACTGATCAGCCACTGGGGCGCCAGCGTGGGTAACGTGGCTTCCTATCTGAATGCCGGTGCTGAACTGCGTATCGGCTGGGACCTGCCGGACGACTTCGGCACCTCTACCCTGCGCCCGGGTGGCGACAACAATACGCCCGGCCTCATGGCCGGCAAGCGTGACTTCCGCCTGCACGGCTTTCTGGTCACGGATGCGCGCGTCATCGCCAACAACATTTTCCTGGATGGCAACTATTTACGTAGCAGTCCAGGTGTCCAGCGCAAGGCTGTGGTGGCTGATGTTGCCGTGGGCATTGCCGGCCGCTGGGACAAACTGCGTTTTTCCTATGCGCATATCTATCGCACCCGGGAATTCAGCGGGCAGGAAAAGGCACAGCTTTACGGCGCATTTTCACTGTCATACCTGCATAACCTCTGACCCGGCCCACATCTTGGCGGGTCAGGGAACGATATGCTTTAATCAGCGGTCTACCTCTGCACACCCCAGAATTTTCGTGTTCTCCATTTTAGCGTCAGTAAGTTAGCGTCCATATTTCAGCGTCAACAAAAGGAGCCAAGGATGCCTATGTCATTCAAGTCCCGCTTTTCCGTTTTCAAATTCATTGCCATCGGTGCAGCGCTGTTTGCGCTGGCTGCCTGCAGTGATGATGCCCCGAACACGCAGAGCACTGCGAATGCCGGCGCAGACATGGCCATGCAGGCCGCTGCCCCCTCCGATCCCGGCTACACCCTGATAGAACGGGTCGAGGCCGACAGCAGCGAAATCGTCATCCCCTACAGCAAGTATGAACTGGACAACGGCCTCACCGTGATCATCCACGAGGACATGTCAGACCCGCTGGTGCATGTCGATGTCACCTACCATGTGGGTTCTGCCCGCGAGGAGTCCCATCGTTCCGGGTTTGCGCACTTTTTCGAACACATGATGTTTCAGGGCTCAGAGCATGTCGCTGATGAACAGCACATCGGCATTGTCACCGAGTCCGGCGGCACCATGAACGGTACCACCTCGTTTGACCGCACCAACTATTTCGAGACCGTCCCGAGCAACCAGCTGGAAACCATGCTGTGGCTAGAATCAGATCGCATGGGCTATTTCCTGGATGCCGTGACCCAGGAAAAGTTCGAGGTCCAGCGCGACACCGTTAAAAACGAACGCAATCAGAATTACGAGAACCAGCCGTACGGTTTGTGGTCGGAAAAAATCTTTACGTCCTTGTTCCCGCCCGGACACCCCTATTCCTGGATGCCGATCGGGTTCATCGAAGACCTCGATGCGGCCACACTGGATGACCTGAAGAAGTTCTTCCTGCGCTGGTACGGTCCGAACAACGCGACCCTGTCCATTGGCGGCTATGTCGATGAAGAAGAAGTGATGGACCTGGTTGTGAAATACTTCGGTGAGATCCCGCGTGGCCCTGAAGTGACCAATGCCGAAAAGCAGCCGGGCGTGCTGGATGCTGATCGCTATATTTCCTACGTCGACAACAACATCCGCTTCCCGGCCCTGTTCATCGCCTTTCCGACGGTGAATGCGACCCACGAGGACAATGTTGCCCTGGAGGCTCTGAACGAAATCATCACTGTGGGCCGCAAATCGTTTTTCTACAAGGAATTCGTGCTGACCCAGAAAGCCATTCAGGCCAGCGGTTTCAATTTTCCGCAGGAACTGGCCGGGCTGATCACGTTCCTGGTATTGCCCTTCCCCGGCACCCCCCTGGCCGACTTTGAAGCGGATATGCGCGAAATCCTGGCCAACTTCAGTGAAGACGATATCACCGATGAAGTGCTGCAGATTTACAAGTCCACCAACGAAGCGAACCTGATCAACTCCCTGGCCAGTGTCAGCGGCAAGGTCTCGCAACTGGCCACCAACGAATATCTGCTGGGAGATCCCAACCAGATCCAGAAAGACCTGGATGCCATTCGCTCTCTGGCCAAGGAAGACGTGCTGCGCGTCTACAACACCTACATCAAGGACAAACCGGCCATCTATCTCAGCGTCGTCCCCGCCGGGGCCGAAGACATTGTTGCCAAACCCGACAACTTCGAGATTCCGGAACCGCTGCCCCGCATGGAAAGCGAAACCGATGACCTGGAGATGCGGGAGGCACCGGAATCCTTTGACCGCTCCCAGCGTCCGGAACCACCACCCAATCCACTGGTTACCATGCCGGACTTCTGGCGCCAGGACCTGGACAACGGCATTCAGGTGATCGGCACGGCCAACGCTGAAGTGCCCCTGGTGAGCATGCGCCTGGAGTTCGAGGGCGGCCATCTGCTGGAAGCCCCCGAAGAATACGGTGTCGCCAGCCTGACCGCCCAGATGATGAACGAAGGCACTGAAAACTACACCGCCGAGGAATTTGAAAACGAACTCGACAAGCTCGGCAGCCGCATCAGCGTCAGTTCGGGCAATGACACCTTTACCGTGACCATGCAGTCCTTGCGGCGCAATGTGGATGCCACCATGGTTCTGCTGGAAGAGCGCCTGTTCCGTCCCGACTTCAAACAGGAAGATCTCGATCGCCTGCGCCAGCAACAGATCGAGTCCCTGGAAGCGGCCAAGGAAGAACCTTCAGGCATTGCCGGCATCGTCTATCCGAAACTGATTTATGGTGAGGACCACGCGTATGCCGTGTCGGCTGCCGGCGCCATCGATACCCTGCAGGACATTACCCTGGAAGACATCAGCGCCTTTGCCGAGCGCAACCTGGTCAGCCAGGCACTGAAAGTCTCTGTCGTTGGCGACCTGCCCCAGAGCGAGATCATCAGCAAGCTGGCCTTCCTGCAGCAACTGCCGAATGAAGACGTGAATTTGCGGCCGCAACCGGACGTGAGCAATATCGATGAGACCACCCTCTACCTGGTCGACAAGCCGGGTGCGGCCCAGTCGGAAATCCGTATCGGGTACCTGACCGATCTGACTTACGATGCCGCCGGGGAATACTGGGAACGTTTCCTGATGAACTATGCCCTCGGTGGTGCCTTCAACAGCCGCATTAACCTGAACCTGCGCGAAGACAAGGGTTACACCTACGGCGCCCGCAGCGGTTTCAGTGGCAGCAAGCTGCCGGGACCGTTCACCGCCTCGGCCAGTGTCCGTACCGACACCACAGCGGATGCCATCGTGCAGTTCATGAATGAAATCATCAACTACCGAGAAAACGGTATCTCACCCACTGAGCTGTCATTCACCAAGGATGCCATCGGCCAGAGTGAAGCCCGCGATTACGAAACACCGGGACAAAAAGCACGTCTGCTTGACCAGATCATCACCTATGACCTGCCCGCAGACTTCGTGCGCCAGCAGCAGGCGGTGATTGCCGAGATGACGGAAGAACGGATACTTACCCTGGCCAGGGAGCATCTGCCGGTTGAGAAAATGAAGATCGTCGTGGTCGGTGACAAGGCCGTGATCGGCGAATCCCTGGAGGCCCTGGGCTATCCGGTGGTGGAGCTGGATACCGAAGGTAATCCGGTGAACTGAAGCGCCAACCACAAAATAAAAAAGGCCGGCATTTGCCGACCTTTTTTATGGCGCCCTGTTTTATTCGTAACCGAAATTGGAAAAATCCAGCGTTTCGCCGGACGCGCCGGTAAACACCAGGAAAATGCCACCCGGCTCTCCATCAATACGCGCTGCATAACCAATCGTCACTGTCTGCCCCTCCTTCACCAGGGAGGGCTTCAGGCCGTAATGGCGCAAGGTGGTCAGGCTGTGTCCTTGATAGGTCACCTCACCCTCCCCGCCTTCAATCAGATCCAGGGTCAGCAAGGAATGCGGATTCTTGAAGTTGGCCCTGGTGATGACGCCGGTGGCTTCCAGGCGTCGGGACATGTCAAACGGCGTATTGGAATGATGGGCGCTGGCCATGACAGCCATTGCCATCAAGCACGCCGCCGTAAGAAGTTTCACGATTCTGGTCATGGGCCTTACTCCTCTTCCTGGTTGGCGATCACGGGATCGCCACGGCGAAATCGCTCCAGCAGGTAATCCTCCCGTTCCACCCACCGGTCTTCCATGCAGGCATACTCGGCCAGGTGTCGGTTATCCCCGAGCGGCTTCCAGTCACGACTGTTGGATACCGGTTCTGTGTAAAACACCGGGTCAGTCAGGGTCCAGTCATTGACCAGAATGGGCGTACCGTCAGCCTCATGCTCCAGTCGATAACGCTCCACCAGGACCGCCTCATCACTGTGGGGAATGATGCCGTAAAACTGCTCTTTCATGCGCGAGGTCGTGATCACCAGGGTATCTGCTTCCCAGTGACCTTCGGAAAAGCCGATCAGGGAGGGCCATTCGTCTTCGGGGTCGTAGGGATGGGGCTCCATGAACACCCGCCGCACTTCCGAGTAGGCTTCAAAAATAAAGGTGACCCGTTCCGGACGCTGAACGATTTCCATGGGATAGCCGCCTGAAAAGAGCATCGCCTGCGGCATGCCGAACTGGACACAGTAACTGCCGGGGTTTTCCAGCGACAGGCCCGTCATTTCCCGGTACTCCTCGATGCGCGGGCGCATTTTCGGCGCAAACGGGCAGGTTGGCAGAAGCCGCCGACATGGCGGCCATCGGGTTCTGTCCGGGCTGCATGTTCCAGGTCCGCACACCAGTGAGATCCGGTTTTTCCTGGAAGGGACTGGTCTGGGCCAACGCCGCGGTGGCCAGGGTAGTCAACAACGCGAATTTGCAGGCGGCTGCAGCGATGTCGATAGTGGCTTTGCGCATGATGATTCTAAGGGTCTGATGATGACCAGGAAGACACTTTGCATGAGCGCTCAGGGAGGGTCAAGTCAGGCGCAAGAGGCACTTTTCGGTGCCATGGACATCCCCGGCACGGGCGTTTATTCTCCCTTTTCCCTGATCCACCGAGCCCGAAAACCGCCTTGAAAATACCAATGCTTCGCCTGCCTGCCGCACTCTTCCTGCTCCTGACGGCTGCCCTCAGCTACGGCCAGGGCAATGTCACCCACGAACGCCTGATGGACGAGTCCGACGGCAAGAACTGGCTGTCCTGGGGGCGCACCTACAAGGAACAGCGTTTCAGCCCGCTCACGCAGATCAATGACGACACTGTCGAAGACCTTGGCCTGGCCTGGTATTTCGACCTGGATACCTACCGGGGTGTCGAAGGCACACCCATCGTGGTTGATGGGGTCATGTATCTCACCAGTGCCTGGACCATGACCTATGCCCTGGATGCCAAAACCGGGGAACGGCTCTGGGAATACGATCCGCAGACCCCGCGTGAATGGGGCCGCTATGCCTGCTGTGGTCCGGTCAGTCGTGGCCTGGCCGTCTGGGAAGGCAAGGTCATCATCGGTACGCTCGATGGTCGCCTGATTGGCCTTGATGCCGCTACCGGTGAGGAAATCTGGACAGCGCAGACCACCGACCAGAACTGGCCCTACACCATTACCGGTGCGCCACGCGTGTTCAACGGTACCGTGGTTGTCGGCAACGGCGGTGCAGATTTTGGCGTGCGTGGCGTCGTCAGTGCCTGGGATGCCCATACCGGCGAATTCAGATGGCGCTTCTACACGGTGCCCGGTAACCCCGCCGACGGTTTTGAAAACGACGCCATGCGCATGGCGGCCGAAACCTGGAACGGCGAATGGTGGACCCTGGGGGGTGGCGGCACCGTGTGGGACTCCATCATCTACGACCCGGAACTAAACCTGGTCTATATCGGCACCGGCAATGGCTCTCCCCTGGCCGCTGAGTTCCGCAGCCCCGGCGGCGGCGACAACCTTTTCCTGGCTTCCATCGTGGCCCTGGATCTGGATTCCGGTGACTACGTCTGGCATTACCAGCAAGTCCCCGGCGAGAAATGGGATTACACGGCTACCCAGCCCATGATGCTGGCAGAGCTGGAACTGTATGGTGAGCAGCGCAAGGTCATCATGCAGGCCCCGAAAAACGGCTTCTTCTACGTGCTGGACCGCGCCACCGGCGAACTGCTCTCTGCCCGTGAATTTGTGCCCAACACCTGGGCCAGTCATATCGACATGCTGACCGGCCGTCCGGTCATCAATCCTGCAGCCGACTTTGGTACGCAGACCGCCCTCTACACCCCCGGCCCTGGCGGCGGTCACAACTGGGAGCCCATGTCCTACAGCCCGATCACGGGGCTGGTGTATTTCACCGTGCAGGAAGACTGGATTGCCCTGTCCGTGGCCCGCGAATTCACCCCGAAGAAATTCCGCTCCAACCCGGCCTGGGGCTTTGAAACCAATGCCGAAAAACGTGCCGAAAACACCCGGTTCATGAATGAACGCCGCCAGGCCTGGCTCACTGCCTGGGATCCGGTGCGCCAGCGCGAAGCCTGGCGGGTACCCCACTCCGATGTCGGGTCCGGCGGCGCACTGGCCACGGCCGGCAATATCGTTGCCCAGGGCAGTATCGACCGCGACTTTGTCATCTATCGCGCCACTAACGGGGACAAGCTGTGGAGCATGCCAATCCAGACCGTCGCACTGGCTGGCCCCATCAGCTATGAAGTCGATGGCGAACAGTACATTGCCGTCAATGCCGGCTGGGGTGGTGGTCGCGCCCAGGTCGCCCGCGCTTCCGGCAACAACTTCCAGATCAGCCCGGCGCGCATGCTTGTCTTCAAACTCGGCGGCGATGAAACACTGCCCCCCATGGAAGCCCTGACCACGGCCTTGCCAGAGCTGCCTCCGGCCCTGACCGCCACCGAGCAGGAAGTCTCCTTGGGCGCCCAGTTGTTCAATGACACCTGCTCACGCTGTCATGGCCAGGACGCCGTCGGCGGCCAGAAGGATTTGCGTTACATGTCCCGCGAAACCCATGACAACTTCGAGACCATCGTGCTGGAAGGCGCGCTGGTGGAAAAAGGCATGGCGTCCTTTGCCGACTTACTCGATGCCGGCGAGGTCAATGCCATCCACGCCTACCTGATTGCCCGTGCCAACGAGAGCTGGGGCAACAACCGCGACCTGCCCGAAGAGTAGTCTGATCCATGCCCCCGGCAGGTTAACCGATGCCTGCTAGAATGGGGGCATGTTGATTTTGTTTGCAGCGGAGAAGCCCCATCACTAACCTGCTTGTGCTCACCGGCCCGGAATCCTGTGGCAAAACCACCCTCGCGCAGGATCTCAGTGGCGCCCTGGGTGCGCCACTGGTGGCCGAATGCAGCCGCCCTTACCTGCAAGAGAAAATGGCCGCCAACGCCCGTTTTCATTACCGCGAAGCCGACCTGCTGGCCATTGCTCAGGCACAACAGCAGGCCGAACTGGCACAGCTGGTTGGAAAACCTGACTGGGTCGTGTGTGATACCGACCTGCTTGTCATCATCGTCTGGAGTGAAGTGCGCTTTGGCCATTGCCTCGCCGAAATTGTGGAAACGTTCCTGGGCGTCAATGAAGCCAACCCTCGTCACTACCTGCTGTGCGACTACAGCATTCCCTGGGAACCGGACCCGTTGCGGGAAAACCCCAATGACCGTGCCGAACTGTTTGCGCTGTACGAACAGAAGCTGGCGTATTTCGATCTGCACTACACGGTGATGCGTGGCGACAAGGCACAGCGCCTGGAGCAGGCCCTGGCGCTGATAGATTTGTAGGTCGCAAGAGGCTCAAAGAGCCGTCATCCGGCAACCAACATTACACCCCTTTACCTCGCATCGCAGGCAATACGCCGGATGACGCCTCGCTTTTTCGGCCTACAGCCTATTCACCTTAATTATCATGCTCTGAATCTGAACCCCACACTTGCGACTTGCGACCCGTGGCGTTAAAGTGTCGAGCTTCCTAAGGGGTGGCTACGGCCTGAGATCAAACCCTTTGAACCTGACCCGGACAATACCGGCGGAGGAATAGGAAAGCGAAACCGCTCTCGCGTTTCGTTCATGGGGTTGATGCCCCGTTTCCCTGTTATCCTCGCTGCCATACTGATCCGGTCACAATGAACACCGGAGTAGTCCATGTCATTACCGCGCTTGTTACTTGCCCGTCTCCTGGCCATCAGTACCCTGCCCTGCGCATCCTTCGTATGTGCGCAGCCTGTCCTGGAAGAAATCATTGTCACGGCCGATTTTCGCCAGGCTGCCGTGGATGACATTCCGGCCAGTATTGCCGTGGTCGATGCTGACGTCATGGCACGCAAGAATGCCCAGCACCTGGAAGACATCCTGCTCAACACGCCCAACGTCAACCTGGCATCCGGCGCTTCCCGCGCACGTTTCATCCAGATCCGCGGCATCGGTGAACGCGGCCAGTTTTCGGAACCGTTGAATGCGTCCGTGGGCGTGATGATCGATGGTGTGGATTTTTCCGGCATCGGTACCGCCGGCATGCTTTATGACATGGCACAGGTGGAAGTCTTGATGGGTCCCCAAGGCACCCGTTATGGCTCCAATGCCCTGGCCGGACTGATCAATATGCAGACCAAAGCGCCACAGCCGAAAACCGAGTACGGGGTGCAACTGCAAGCCGCCAATGCCGGCGAACGTGGCATCGCCGGTTTCCTGACCGGCACTGCCACCGATGACCTGTTTTTTCGCGTGTCAGGGCAGCAACTGGAAAGTGACGGCTTCAGCAACAACCTGTTTCTTGGCCGGCCCACCAACACCCGGGAAGAAACCACCCTGCGTGGCAAATTCCGCTGGCTTATGACTGACGCCGAACAGCTGGACTTTACCGCTGCCATGATCGATCTCGACAACGGCTAC
Source organism: Pseudohongiellaceae bacterium (assembly GCA_049446715.1). Taxonomy (GTDB): domain Bacteria; phylum Pseudomonadota; class Gammaproteobacteria; order Pseudomonadales; family Pseudohongiellaceae; genus Eutrophocola. The sequence goes on along the minus strand of JBMTQX010000007.1, from coordinate 42,354 downwards.
GATGCCTTTTCCCTGGACAACATGCGTGACACATTGTCCGATGAGCCGGGCTTCGACCGCCAGGACACCAAGCTCGCCAGCCTCAACTTCACGACCAGTCGCTTTGCCCCCTTTGCCCTGGAAGTTCTCGGCGGCTTTGCGGTATCAGACATTGCTTACGGCTATGACGAAGACTGGGTCTATACCGGGTTCCACCCGTTTGAATATTCCTCAACCGACAAGTACTACCGCGACCGTGAAACCCTCAGCGGGGAAGTCCGCCTGGTGTCTAGTGACGCCGGTGCCCTGCTGGGGGGGGGCACCAGCTGGGTTGCCGGCATCTATTCCCTGCACCAGGATGTCGACCTGGCACGAGACTACACTTTCCTGCCGGCGCTCTTCACTAGCCGTTTCATCATTGACCGGCTTGCCGTCTATGCCGATACCACCACGACACTGACCGACAACTTCTCAGTGGATATCGGCCTGCGCAGCGAACGTTTCAGCGCGGAGTACCAGGACAGCAACGGCCTGGCATTCTCCCCGGATGATGATCTGTTCGGTGGCAAGATCAGCCTGAACTATGCCCTGCCTGGCAGCAGCCTGCTGTATGCCAGCGCCTCGCGCGGCTACAAGAGTGGCGGTTTCAATACCGATGGCAGCCTTGATGCCGACCTGCGTGAATTCAATGCCGAAACCCTGTGGAACTATGAAGCCGGCTTCAAGGGTCTGTTACTGGACAACCGTCTGCAACTGCAAGCCGCGCTGTTCTGGATGGACCGGGACGATGTGCAGATTTCCAGTTCCACGGTGCGCGTGCGTGATAACGGCAGTGCCGAATTCATCGACTTCATCGGCAATGCCGCGGGCGGCACCAATCGCGGCCTGGAAGTCAGCGCCCAGTGGCAGAGCACCGACCACTGGTCCCTCTATGGCAACCTGGGCCTGCTCGATGCTGACTATGAGGACTTCATCAATTCCAACGGCGACAACCTGGACGGACGCCAGCAGGCACACGCTCCGGATTACCAGTACACCCTGGGGATGGTCTATGACTTTGATGCCAACCTTTCACTGGATGTGAACGTACAGGGCCGCGATGCCTTCTATTTCTCCGACAGCCATGACGCACGCTCCGACAGCTACGCCCTGCTCAACGCCAGCCTGCGATACCAGCGCGATGCCATGACTCTTACCCTATGGGGACGCAACCTGACGGATGAAGACACCTTCGTGCGTGGCTTTTATTTCGGCAACGATCCTCGCGATGATTACACCGCCAGGGGTTATACCCAGTTAGGCGAACCGGTACGTTACGGCCTTACGGTAAACCTCGATTTCTAGGTTATTCGGATAGGTTCGCGGCTCAAGCCGCTCCCAATGATGGTTTCAACTGCAGATAACAAAACGTAGTAGCGGCTTCAGCCGCGAACGAATTCTTCCGGACACAAAAAAGGCGACCTGTTGAGGTCGCCTTTTTTATTACCCTGACAGGCAGGGTCAGCGTGTTCAAAGCACCTTGGCGATACTGTCAGCCAGGTAGTCCAGGTTCTTGGCATTGATGCCGGCGACGTTGATACGTGAAGACGCCACCAGGTAAATGCTGTACTCGTTGACCATGGTCGCTACCTGTTCCTTGCTCAGGCCAAGGAAGGAGAACAGGCCCTTCTCGTTCTGAATGAAGGTGAAGTCCTTGTCCACGCCAATAGCCTGCAGGCGCTCCACCAGCATGCGGCGCAGGCCGTTGATGCGGTTGCGCATCCCGGTCAGCTCGTCATTCCACTCGCGGGTCAGATCTTCGTCATCCAGGATCATGGCCACCAGGAAGGCGCCATGGGCTGGCGGAACCGAATAGATTTCACGCGCCGTAGCCACCACCTGGCTGCTGACCGCTTTGGCCGATTCGCTGTTGGCCGTCACGATGGTCACGGCGCCGACACGGTCGCGGTACAGGCCGAAGTTTTTCGAGTAGCTGTTGGCAATGATCAGCTCCGGCAGTTTTTCTGCCATCAGCCTCGCACCATAGGCGTCTTCGTCCAGGCCGTCGCCCAGTCCCTGGTAAGCCATGTCGATGAACGGGGTAAAGCCGTTCATTTCAGCCAGCTCGGTGACTTCCTGCCACTGGGCGGGACTCAGGTCGGCACCACAGGGGTTGTGGCAGCAGCCGTGCAGCAACACCAGGTCACCCTTCTTCGCGGTTTTCAGGGAACCCATCATGGCGTCGAAATCCAGGCTGTGGTTTTCGAAATCGTAGTACGGGTACAGCTCCAGCTTCAGACCGGTTGAGGTGAGCAGCGGCACGTGGTTCGGCCAGCTCGGGTTGCTGACAAATATCTTGCTGCCAGGAGCTGTGTTGTTGATGAACTCAGCTGCCAGGCGCAAAGAGCCGGAACCGCCCGGCGCCAGCGTGCAGCTGTGACGGCCATCCTTGATCACCGGATGGGCATTGCCCAGCACCAAGTTTAGGGTGTGCTTGATGAAGGCTTCCGGGCCGGCCTGGGCGATATAGGCCTTGGAGTCTTCCTCATCGCACTTGCGACGCTCGGCCTTTTTCACGGCCGTCATCACCGGACAGTTGCCCATTTCATCCTTGTAGACACCAACGCCGAGATCGACTTTATTCGGGTTCGTGTCCGTCTTGTACGCTGCAGAAAGTCCGAGAATGGGATCCGGTGGTCGCGCTTCGATGGCATCAAACATGGCAGTGTCCAGTGAGTGTTGTGGGTTGATTGTAGGTTGTTAAATACAGCAAACGAATTTACTGAAAAAAACGGCGCGCATTATACCAGCCAATTTTGCGCTTGCCTCGAAAAAAACACGGCCCAGCGTTAAATCGCACCTTGATCGGTCAGGACCCCGGCAATGGTTTCCGCCATCTCCCGGTAACCCGCCACATTGGAGTGTGCGGCATCGGATTTCTTGTCTGGCTGTGACAGCACATCGGCGACCAGGTCTTCGATAAAAACCACGCCCGTTTCATTGGCCCCCGTGTCATACACGGCCTCCCTACTCAGGAAAATGGCCGGTGCGGGCACACCCAGCAAGATGACCGCAATGCCACGCTCCTGGGCCATAGCAATCATGGCCTTGAGGTTACTCTCCAGTTGTGCCTTGGGGCGTTTGCGCAGCAGGTCGTTGCCGCCATGAGAGAATCAGCAGTTGTGGCTGGTGCTGCTCCAGCAGCCCCGCCAGCCGGGCCCGGCCCTGGTCGCTTTCCTCACCGGAAATACCGGCATTGATCACGGTTCGATTGATCAGTTGCGCAAGCTGTGCAGGATAACTGCCGTCTGCCGGCGCGCCGTTGCCGGCGGTAAGGCTGTCACCAAAGACCAGAAGGGTTGCAGACGGCGGAACGGTGCCAGCGCCAGTTCACTGCCGCAGGCAACCACCCATAGGAAGGCGGCCCACAGGACTGCCTGCTTCATGCACTGGATTCAATGGCATCATCATGGGTCAACAGCCCCCGGGCTTCGTCGTAACTCAACCCGAGTATGCCTGCCCTGCCCATCGACAGGCCCAGTGACTTGCCCAGGATGTAGGCCAGCAGGCGGCTGTTGTAGCCAAGCTCCGCTTCAAACACCGGCAATACATCTTCGACCGAGGTCGCCGCTTCCAGGGTGGCCTGGAGTTTGTCCTGTTGCGCCGTGATCTCAGCCATGAACTTCTCATCGTGGGACATGGCCGCATCAAGTGCCATGGACCACGTCCGGTCCTGGTGCAGGACACATTCACCGATATAGCGGCCGCGGTAAGGGGTATGCCATTCCCGGGGACCGACCATCAGCAGCTTGAAGCGGCCATCGGTCTGGTAAAGGAAGTAGGAACGGTCAGGCACCGGATTGAAACGGATGTCGCTCTTGAGCACAAACATGGAGGTAAACAGTTCCATCTGCACCTGCTCGATCTGCTTGGGCGGCAGCAGCCGGTCCAGCCGATGATTGTCGAGTCCCTGCAGGAGGGGAACCAGGCCTTTGCCTTGGGGATTGGGATTTTCTGGCATGTCGTGAGTATAACGTATCGTTTTCCGGAGGTGGCATGAGGCGCTGGCGTCGCCATCCTATATGGCGACCACAAGTTGCCTGCCATTCACATTACAACTAATACTGCTGTTATACGTCGGATGGCGGCCTTTGGCCTTATCTGACCTACCTCTGTGAAAATTGAAGCTGGACAGGGTGCCCTTATCTCCTCTCTCCGGCTCACGGTCTCTGCCTTGCCTTCCTTGTGACCCAGCCGTCACCCCAGTATCATGCTGTCTGTTGTTTTCGGGGGAAAAATTTCATGGATCCGGCTGTACTGTTCCAGACCATCATCATTCCGTTTGGCCTGTTTCTTGTCATGATGGGGCTGGGCCTGACCCTGTCCATTGATGACATCCTACGCGTCATCATCATGCCCAAGGCTGTGCTGACCGGCCTGGCCGGCCAGTTGATCCTGCTGCCCCTAGTCGCCTTTGGCCTCGCCTTTGTCATGAATCCGGCGCCGGTGATTGCCATCGGCCTGATCCTGCTTGCCGCCTGCCCAGGGGGCATCACGTCCAATGCCTACGTCTTTGCCAGTCGCGGAGATATCGCCCTGTCGGTAACCCTGACTACCGTTGCCAGCCTGTTCACGGTCGTAACCATGCCACTGCTGGCCTGGCTTGCCCTGGATACCTTTGCCGAGGCCGGTGACATGCTCGAGGTTCCGGTAGGCAACATGATGCGCAGCCTGGCCCAGCTCACGGTGCTGCCGATTGGCCTCGGCATGACCTTTCGCAAGTTCAAACCCGCCTTTGCCGAACGCATGGTGGAGCCGGTGCGGAAAATGGCGCTGGGCATACTCATCATGGTGATCATCACCAACACCTACTTCAGCATTGATACCTTGAAACAGTACATGGTGCAGGCCGGCGTTGCCGCCCTGGTCCTGAACGTGGTCTGCATGAGCATGGGCTATGGCCTGACCCGAGTGGCCAAACTGAATGTCGACCAGACCATCTCTATTACCTACGAAGTCGGCCTGCAAAACCTGTCGCTGGCCCTGGTGCTGGCCAATACCCTGCTTGGTGTACCGGACTATGCTGCCGTCACGCTGATCTATGGCTTCTTCATGAAATTCACGGCACTGAGCTTCATGGCTTACGCGAAGAAACTCAAGGGCATTGAGAAGGCTGAAAGTAAAGTGGCTTCGGTTTAGGGCGATAAAACGATAAAGGGATAAACTGATAGAGGGTATTAGTGAGAATCCAGCCTAATTTTTAAATGCAGTTCTGCAAACAGAGTTGTCATTTAAAAAAGGGGCTGGCCCAGCTATCGGACGCTTTATCGGTTTACCCCGTTATCCTTCCTATCGTGTTACTGGCGTAGTCGTCAAAGCCCTTCATTCATTCCTTTGACTTTGTCCTTTAACGCTTGCTTGTAATCCGCCAGCCTGGCGGCGACGGCTTCGTCGAAAGCCCCGATCATCTGTGCCGCCAGGATACCCGCATTCTTGGCGCCATTGAGGGCCACCGTGGCCACCGGCACACCAGCGGGCATTTGCAGGATCGACAGCACGGAATCCCAGCCGTCGATGGAGTTGGACGATTTGATGGGCACGCCGATCACCGGCAGCGTGGTCAGTGATGCGACCATGCCCGGCAAATGGGCGGCACCGCCGGCACCGGCGATGATGCAGCGCAGGCCCTTGTCCGCTGCGGTCTTGCCATATTCCACCATCGCTTCGGGTGTACGGTGGGCAGACACCACAGCCACTTCCGTGGCAATACCGAATTCGGCAAGCATGTCTGCTGCCTGCTGCATGACCGGCAGGTCTGAACTGCTGCCCATGATAATCCCTACTTTGTGCTTGCTGTCGCTCATGCGATTACCCTGATTGCTTTTTTGACCTGCTCGACCTTGTCGCGCAGGTGGGTGAGTTCGTCATCGACGATAGTGATATGCCCCATCTTGCGATGCGGCCGGGTTTCTTTCTTGCCATACAAAAACAGACTAACCCCTTCGATACGCAGCAGCGTCTCCAGGCCGTCGTAAATCGCCGGGCCGGTAAAGCCGTCTGCACCAAGCAGATTGACCATGGCAGACGGTTTGGTGATGGCCGTGGCTCCCAGCGGCAAGCCGAAGATGGCCCGCAAGTGCTGTTCATACTGTGAAGTGACATTGGCATTGATGGTCTGGTGGCCACTGTTGTGCGGACGTGGTGCTACTTCATTGACCAGAACATCCCCATCCCTGGTGACAAACATTTCAACTGCAAGCAGGCCGACGATGCCGAAGGCCTCAACGACCCGGCGGGCAATGGCCTCGGCCCTGGCTTCAATCTCCGGCGCCACACTGGCCGGTGCCAGCAGGAAATCCACCAGGTTGTGCTCCGGGTGGAAGACGCACTCCACGGCCGGGAATATACTGACCTCACCGTTGGCATTACGCGCGGCGATGACCGAGACTTCACAATCAAAATCGATGAATTTTTCCAGCAGGCCGGGCGCATCAAACGCCGTGTCGATATCCGCCTCACTGTTGAGGCGCTGCACGCCGCCACCGTCATAACCGCCGGTACCAAGCTTGTTGAAGGCCGGCAGAAAGTCCAGGTGCTGCCTGATGGCATCACGATCATCCACCAGCACGAAATCGGCCGTGGGAATGTTGTTGTTCCGGTAAAACTGTTTCTGAGTGCGCTTGTCCTTGATCAGGTTGATGACCGCCGGTTGCGGGTACACGGTCACCCCCTCGGCTTCCAGTTGTGCCAGGGCATCCACATTGACGTTTTCGATTTCAATGGTGATCAGATCCATGCCCTTGCCGAACCGGTAAACGGTATCGAAATCGGTGATGTCACCGGCCAGGAAGGCACTGGCGACTTCGGCGCATGGCGCACCGTTGTCCCGGTCTAGGACAGTGGTGTGGATGTTGAAGTTGGTCGCGGCCTGGATCAGCATGCGGCCAAGTTGTCCGCCACCGAGAATGCCGAGTCTGAGGTCCTGGTAGAACGCTTTCATGAATGCCTTGATGCCACTTGGTAGAAGTGTTTTCGTCAGGAAAGCGGCGCATCATAGCACCACGCGCCGGCGAATGAAATAGCGAAAAGCTATTGATTTTACTCGGTTTTATTCGACAAAACCGGTGATATCTCGCCGATATCCACCAGATCTAAGGTAAACAGCTCACGTTGTTCGTTGCTGAGGATCAGGGTGCGCTCATCATCCCAGATCACGGTCTCCACCTGGCGCAGGATCGCCGTGTTGAGCAGATAGCGACGATGGCTGGAGGACAGCCACTTGTCACCCTCCTCAGGGCGGTCGAACAGCCACAGGTCAGTATAGGAAATGACAGCCAGTCGCTGGCCATCCGGAGACAGTTCCGCCCCGGTCGCCTGGGTAATGTCCGGGTGGTGGTCAATCAGGACCAGGTCGTTGTCCCGGTCAGTGTATTCGGTATCAAGCCGGTACAGGTTGGCACCGGCTTCTGCGCGCCCTTGTGCCGCGCGATGCTTAGTGACCAGGTACAGGTGGTCATCCGCACTGAAGAGGGCTTCACTGTCGAAGTGGCGCTTGCCATTCAGGCCGGGAAAGCCGGTTTGTTCCGGGTAGCGCACCGGTATGATCTTGATGGCTGCCGATTGCGTGGACGCCGTGGGATCGATTTCGCTCAGGGCATAGATCACCAGGTTGCGACGGTTGTTGAAGTTGTTGCCGATATCGGCCACGTACAGGTAACTGTCATCGGCCGTCATCGCTTCCCAGTCCACGTTGCGGGTATAGAGCACACGAAAGCCCTCCCACTGCTGCTTGCCGTCTTCCGGTGTCTCACCATAATAGGAGAACCGGGAAAACGTGGGGATGATCATCTGCCCTTCCCGGTTAATGGCAAACAGCCGAGCATCATTGCCGGAGTCATTCACGACCCAGTAGGTGTTCGGGTAGGAGCGGCTTTTCGCCATGCCGCTGACTTCATTGAGCGGCCCGGCCGCCATGACGGCACTGACGTCAGGGGTCAGCCTTTCGCTGGGCTGGCCGTTGACCGGCATCACGGTGATGACTGCCACCACACCGCAGGTGGCATATATGATACCTAGGAAGAGTGCTGAAGCCAGGAGCCTGTTCATGAATAAGATTTCCGGAAAACGGGCAGATTAGGGAGTGGTGTTATTCAAGTCAAGGCGCCCCTGGCTACCCATGGAGAGCGGATCTTGATAGTTGATGATGAAACACGGCGTTTTGGTCTTGAGGACTGATACCATGTCGTCACCAGCGTAGTACAAAGTGCCGGTTTTGACGTCGATACCGCCGTCATGGAATTTGGGCTCTGTACCCTGAAGGAGACTGACATGTATATCAACACCTACATTATCGCCGTACCGGAAGCGCACAAGGACGAGTATCTGAAAATTGCCTCCGTGTTTGCCGAGGTGGCCAGGGATTACGGGGCCATCGAAATCCGGGAAAACTGGGAGCAGGAAATTCCGGATGGTGACAACACGGATTATCGCAAGGCCGTAAAAGCCGAACCGGGTGAGAAAATCGTGTCGTCCTGGGTTATCTGGCCGGACCGGGAAGCTGCGGCTGAGGCGCACAAGGGTATGTACGAAGACCCGCGGCTGATGGATATGGGTGATATGCCCTTTGACGGCTCCCGCATGATACTAGGCGGGTTTGAACCCTTGCTGGCGTGGCGCAAGGATGACGCCTGAGCACTACGCCAGAAACATCCGTAGACTGACGCTTCCGGGTCGAGAATGGCATTGAAGGAAATCGAGCGCCGTTCCTCGTCCGCCCCCGTGAAAGCATATACCCCGTGCATCAGGTATGCCGGAAACCTGTAAAAATCCTCCACTTCCGGTTTCACTTCGAACGTGGCCTGGGAAAACAGGCTGGGTGAGCCGTGCATGAAAACCAGGTTTGCGTTGGCGTTACTTTGCTTGTTGCTCTGTACGGTATCGCCCATGCTGGACGGCAGTTTCAGGGAAGCTGCCCCCGAAATGTGGCCACTGTGATGATGGACGGGATGGTATTCGCCGGCAAACTGGCGCACGACCCATGAGCGGATAATCTGCTGGTCTTTCAACTGCCTGTCACTGGTCCGCTTGAGCCTCTCTTTACAGGTGTAGCCGAGGAACTCGCGCCTGCGATGAAACATTCACCGGCAACACTTTCGAAGAGATAGCTGAACAGAGTAAACAGCATGGGATGACCATGTTTCAGCAACAGGATGCTCACCACCTTGCGGCCATGGCAGTCCTGAAAGGGTTGATGCAAAACCCGCAGGCCATGCAGACCTGGCAAGAGGAAAAGAAGAAAGCCTTCGAGACGCTGCCAGAGGCCTGGTCAGGCTGTCAGTCAGTAACCCATCGATTGCTGGTAAATGGTTAGCGCGAGCGCCTTGACCTCAGCCGGTGATATCGTGGTACTCCAGGCCGGACAGATACCCACCCTGCCATTGGCAATGACATCATAAACCTGTTCGCGGCTGTCGCCATAAAGCCAGACGTCATCAGTCAGATCGGGGCCGCCGAACGGTTTATAACCAGCACTGTCATCACCATGGCACTCGGCGCACAGACCTATCAGGTTACTGACACTTTCGGCAGCAGCGGCATCATGCGGCTGCCCTGCCAGTCCCAGCACAAAATCCACCAGGCCATTGAGCTGCGCTTCGGTAAAACCCAGTTCGCCATATCCCGGCATCTGGGAAAAACGCGTGTCCGGACATGCGCCGTAGCGCTTGATGTCGTCGGCACAGTCCGTATTGCGAATGCCGTAAAGAATCGTCTGCATGATGGCGAAGACCCCTTCGGCCTGCGTCAACTCGTAGCCCGTCACACCCCAATTCCAGTCAAAATCGACCAGATTGGGCACACCGATCCTGCCGGTCAGGTCGGCGCCATGACAGGCCGCGCAATGTTCTGTGATGGCCGCTGTTGCCAGGGTATTCATGTGCCCAGTCAGTGCCGGATCAGCAGCAATCACGTCCGGTGATGCCAGCACAAGCCGGTCATCCAGGCTGGTCTGGGCCTGGCCGAAAGGGCTGAGCAGACAAACCAATAAAGTGGCTGAAAACAGGCGGGAAACGGTGAACATGGCACAAACCCCCATCGACAGTGTGCGGCCCACTCTACGCCTGTCAGGGGTGGCTTGAAAGCAGAATTCCGGGGTTGTTTGATCCGGGTCAAGAGGCCCCGAGGCACAGGTCAGGGTTTCAGGCCGCGCAGGATGAAGTCGATATGAGCTTCCGCAAAGGCGTCGATATCCAGCGGTGAATGATTGTCGAACTGCAGTTTCCAGAGAGCGCTGATCATGGTCGGGGCCATGAGTATTTGGGTGAACTCCTCGGGAAAGGTTTCGCGGAATTCTCCACTGGCCACCCCTTTCTTGATGGTTCGGCGCATCAGGTCCTGGTTGCGACTGACCATTTCGCGGAAAAAGAAATCAGCTAGGGTCGGAAAGCGGGTGGACTCACTCATGATCAGGGCCAGCAGTTGTGGCATTTTGTCCTCGTGCAGGAATTCATACATGCGCCGGAATTGGATCCTCAGCAGTTCAGTGGCCGTGCCGGTAAATTCAGCGGCGCGGTTTTCGGCCTCATCGCGAGCAGGAAACAGGTTCTTGCGGATGACTTCCTCAAACAGGCTTTCCTTGCTGTCGAAATACAGATAAATGGTGCCCTTGCCGATACCGGCGCGCACAGCCACATCATCCAGCTTGGTGGCCGTGAAACCCTGCAGCGCAAACTCCTGGAAGCCGGCATCAATGATGGCATTGCGCCGCGCTTCCTTTTGCTGCTCCCGCTTGCTTGGGACATGATCTTTCAGTGCCTGCACCCCGTTAAACCCACTTACCACTTGACAATAACCTCAAAAATTATAAAACTGACTGACCAGTCAGTCAATGAAGTGAACACCCCCATGGAGACCCCCAACACTCTGCTAAAGCCACGCAGGCCGCTGTGGTTTTTCGCCTGTATCGCCATTCTCGGCTTCGGCGTATTCAGCTTTGTCATGCTCAAGGCCCTGCGCCCCGCCCCGGAACAGCGTGATCCTGCCACGCTGGTACCCAGTGTCACCACCAGCCCCCTCGCCTGGCGTGATGCCCCCCTGCTGGTGAACGGCAATGGTATCGTCATGCCAACAGCGGCCATCGTCATTTCGTCGCAGGTCAGCGGTGAAGTGGTTTCCCTGCATCCACAGTTTGTCAGTGGTGGCGCCCTGCAAGCCGGTGACACCATGATACAGATTGACCCGCGTACCTTTGAGGCGAATCTGGAAGAGGCCCGTGCCAACCAGGCCGCGAACCAGGCCAACCTGGATTTTCTCAACAAACAGGTTGCCCGCCTGGAGTCACTGCGGGCCCGTGATTTTGCCGGTGAAGAGGCCCTGGATGATGCCATCAGCCGCCGCGCCCAGACGCAGGCAGCCATTGCCCGCCAGGAAGCCGTCATCCTGAACAGGCAACTGGACCTGGAACGCACCAGCATTCGTGCCCCCTTCAGTGGCCGCATCTACGAGGAAAGCGTTGGCCTGGGCGATATCGTGGCGCCCGGTCGCGAACTGGGCCGGTTCTACGCCAGTGACGAAGTTGAAGTGGTTGTCTCCCTGAATGCCGACGATGCCGTGTTCATTCCCGGATTATGGCAACCGGAAAACGGCGAACGACGTGCTTGGGTCAGTGTCGATCACGGCGGGCATGAATATGAATGGGAAGGCTATGTGCACCGCGTGGAATCCGACATTGACCGGACCACCCGCACCGTGGACGTCGTCGTGCGTGTGCGTGATCCGTATACGCCCGGCAAACTGGTTGGCGAACTGGATTCTCCCATTGCCCTGGAGGCACCTCCCCTGCTCGTGGGCATGTATGCAGATGTTGCCATTGAGGGCATGCATCTGGCCGAACACTTCGTGCTGCCGGTCAGTGCCCTGCGTGCCAACAACACGGTGTGGACTGCCACGGCAGAGGGAATCCTGAACATCGTGCCGGTGGAATTTGTGCGCCAGGAGGGCAATCAGGCCGTGCTGCTTGCCCCTGACCTGCCCGAGGGTACGCCCCTTGTCACCAGTGACATCGCCCTCGTCTCGGACGGCATGCGGGTGCAGGCCGCCCCGGCTGCCAGCGGCATGGTGAACTGACATGAACGGGATCATTGCTTGGATGGCCCGCAACGGCGTAGCCGCTAACCTGCTGATGGTGTTCATGCTGGTGGCAGGCTTTGTCAATTTCCTGCAGATCACGGTCAAGCTGTTTCCGGAACAGGAACAGAATCGCATCACGATCAGCGTGCTGTATCCGGGCGCCTCGCCCAATGAGGTGGAGGAATCCATCATCCGCCGGATCGAGGAGAAAATTGAAAGTGTCGAGGAAATCCTCGACATCACCGCTGTGGCCGCCGAAGGCATGGGCACGGTCACCGTAGAACTGGTCCAGGGCGCCGACACCCAGTTGCGCATGGACGAGATCACCTCCGAAGTCGACCAGATCACCACCTTTCCGCTGGATGCCGAAGAACCCCAGATCAGCCTGATGAGCAACGCCCAGCGCGCCCTGCAACTGGTGGTGGGCGGCAACACCAGCGAGCGGGAACTGAAGGAGCTGGCCAATCGCATCAAGGATGAGCTCACCTTCAAGCCGGGCATCTCCATTGTCGAGATATCCGGGGCCCGCGACTACGAGATTTCCATCGAGGCCTCCAATGACGCCCTGCGCAGCCAGGGCCTGACCCTGAACGACATTGCTGTCGCTGTCCGGCAGGAAAGCCTGGAACTGCCCGGCGGTGAAATCGAAACCCCGAGCGAGGAACTGGTGCTGCGCACGCTGGGGCGCAACTACGACCGCAATGACTTCGAGGAGATTGTGCTGCGCACCGGCGAGAATGGCGGTCGCATTGTCCTCGGCGATGTCGCCACCGTGTCTGACGGATTTACCGATACGGATCTGGTCAACCTGTATGACGGCATTCCGGCTGTGATGATCAATGTCATGCGAGTCGGGGAAGAACAGATTCTCGATATTGCCGATACCGTCGAAACCTATCTTGTTGACGAACTGCAACCGACGCTGCCCGACGGCGTGTTTGCCGTCGTGGGACGCAATGAGGCTTCCATTATCAAGGACCGCCTCGGCATCCTGATTGAAAACGGCATCATGGGACTGATCCTGGTCATCATCACTCTGACCATTTTCCTCGAATTCAGGGTCGCTGCCTGGACCAGCCTGGGCATCATGATTTCGTTCATCGGCGTGTTTGCCATCATGCGCATATTCGGCACTACGGTAAACGTGCTCTCCTCCATCGGTTTCCTGCTCGCCATCGGCATCGTGGTCGATGATGCCATCGTCGTGGGCGAGAACATCTTTGCCCGCCAGGAAACCGGCATACACCCGCTGCAGGCCGCCATTCAGGGTGCCCAGCGTATTTCCATCCCGGTGATCTTCGCCGTGGCCACCACCATTGCCGCCTTTAGTTCTCTGTTGACCCTGCCCGGCACACTCGGCAGCCTGATGGGTGATATCCCCGCCGTGGTGATCGGCGTGCTGTTCCTGTCAGTGGCTGAAGCCCTGCTGGTGCTCCCCTATCACCTGTCCCACCAGCGCGCGACGGTCAAGGCGCGCAATGGCATCTCCACTTTTCTGGACAACCTGCACAAGAAAGTAGGTAGGGGTTTCAAATGGTTCGTTGACGGCCCGCTCGACAGCTCCCTGCACTTCATCACCATCCACCCCTGGGTCGCCATTACCTCGGCCATTAGCCTGCTGTTCATCACGGCCGGCATCATGGCCGGGGGTTATGTGAAGTTCACGTTCTTCCCGGAAATCGAGGGTGACAGTGTCATCGCCAGCATCGAACTGCCGGCCGGTGCCACGGTGGAACGTACGCAGGCCGTGGTCAACCGCCTGGAAGCAGAAGCCATCCGCCTGGGCGAGCAGTATGACCAGTTGGTTAATGGCCAGACCGCGATCAAATCCATGAATGTCCTCGTCGGCGCGCAGGACAGCGGCCAGCCCAATCCGCTGGCCAGCGGCGGCGGTGCGCAAACGCCTAATGTCGCCACCATCGTGCTGGAAATGGCACCGCCCGAAGTGCGCGAGTTTTCCTCCGGCGAGTTCGAGGATGCCTGGCGTGATGCCGTTGGCATGGTCCCGGAAGCGCGCAAGCTGACCTACTCCTCCCAGCAGATGAATTTCGGCGATCCCGTGCGCGTGGAACTTACGGCGGCCAGTGATGACACCCTGGATGCGGTGGTCAGCGAAGTGGAAACTGCCCTGCGCCAGTTAGCCGGCGTATTTGATGTGAAGAATGACCGCGACACCGGCAAACGTGAAATCACCTTTTCCCTGAAACCGGAAGCCCGAACCTACGGCCTCACCCTGCAAAACCTGGCCTTCCAGGTGCGTGCGGCTTTCTTCGGGGATGAATCGCTGCGTGTTCAGCGTGGCCGTGAGGATGTCCGCGTCTACGTGCGCCTGCCGGCCGAGGAACGCAATTCACTCGACGACCTGCGCGCCTATCGTGTCCGCACGGCCGAGGGCTTTGTGCCCTTGGGGGAGGTCGCCGACCTGCAGGAAGGCACCAGTCCCACCGCCATCAATCGGCGTAATGGCCGTCGTATTATCGCCGTCACCGCCAACGTGGATTCCGAAGTCATCACCAGCAACGAAGTGAATGCCTATATCACTTCCACGCTGATGCCGCAGGTCCAGTCCGACTATCCCGATCTCACCTATGACTTCGGGGGCGAACAGCGCGAACAGGCCCGCACCGGCCCCGCCATCGTGCTGAACTTCTTCTATGCCCTGGTGGCGATTTACGCCATGCTGGCCATTGCTTTCAAATCCTACACGCAGCCGCTGATTGTGATGTCGGTCATTCCCTTTGGTGTCTTCGGCGCCATCATGGGACACCTCATCATGGGCATGAACCTGTCCCTGCTGAGCGTGTTCGGCATCATTGGCCTGTCCGGTGTCATCATCAATGGCGCGCTGGTCATGATCGACTTCATCAACGAGCAAGTCCGCAATGGCATGGAGTACCGTGAGGCCATCATCGAAGGCGTCAAGAACCGCTTTCGCCCCATCTTCCTGACCTCTATCACCACCTTCCTGGGCGTAGCACCTCTGGTGTTTGAAACCAGCGTACAGGCCCAGTTCCTGATCCCGGTGGCCTTGAGTGTCGGTTTCGGTGTGCTGTTCGGTACCTGTATCCTGCTCGGCCTGGTACCTGCCATCCTGGCATTGATGCAACCGCCGAAAATCATTCCGGAGCTGGACCACAGCGGACGTCCGATTGAGGAGTACTACCAGCAGGCCTGATTGGAGCGCCACAACAGCCCTAAAAAAAGCCGCCTATAGCGGCTTTTTAGGGCTGACTGATGTGGTTATTTCAGCTGTGTATCCAGAAAACCGAGTACCTTGTCCCAGGCATCTTCACTGGCGGCTTCACGGTAACGTTCCGGATTGGGGAAATTCTGGAAAGCATGCCCTGCACCGTCATACTGGTGGAACGTATGGCTGATCCCCGCCGCAGTCAGGGCGGCTTCGAGTTCCGCCACATCCCCAGGAGACGGGTTTGTGTCATCCTTGCCAAACACCCCCAGCACCGGGCAAGGAATGTTGGCCACGAGGTCCAGCGGCGCAATGCTGCCCTCCCCCAGGCCCTTTTTGAGATTGCCGCCATAAAACATGGCCAGCGCCCGGAACTGACGGATATGACAGGCGGCGAGCAAGGCCACACGCCCGCCCCAGCAGTGCCCGACGATCCCGATGCGCTCGGCATCAACACCATCCTGACCGGCCAGCACATTGAATGCCATGCTGACATCTTCCAGTGTCCAGTCGTCCCGGCTCTCCTGTTTCTTCAACTCCATGCTTTCGCTTTTTGGCCACCAGTGGAAGATGAAGGGTACCGCCACCGCAAAACCATGATTGGCAAAACGCTGGGCGGTAGTCAGGGTGAATTCGTCATTCTCGAGGCCGGTATGCCCGACAGGGATATGCTGGGCCAGGACGATACCGGGAAACGGGCCATTGCCCTCAGGCTGAAACAGGAAGACATCCATGGGACTGTCGTCCACGATGACCGTTTCAACGGTGTAGCGATAATCTGCCACGCTAGAGAATATCCTTTTCGCTGACGGCATTGAGCAGCCGTTGACCGCTGCTCATGCGATTGAGGTTTTCGAGAAACAGGTCGTCGCTGCGGTTGCGCATGCCACTGCCGCCATTGGAACAATGCGGTGTCAATGTCACACGCGGATGGAACCAGAACCAGGCATCAGCCGGCAAGGGCTCTTCACGGAACACATCCAGTATGGCATGCCCGGGACGACCGGCATCCAGCGCCGCCTTCAGGTCTTCTTCAACGACCAGGTCACCGCGGGCAATGTTGACCAGTACAGCATCGTCTTTCATCTGCGCCAGGAAACAGGCGTCGACCATGTCACGAGTAGCCTCGTTCGAGGCACAGGCCAACACCACCACATCCGCGGCTTGCAATGCCTCGCCCATGGTGTCGGACTGGCATACAGCATCGGCCAGGTCGGCATCTCCCTTGCTGCGCCGCACTGCCGTGACATGCACGCCAAAGGCTTTTGCGCGTCGCGCCACCTGCTGGCCAATGTGACCAAAGCCAACAATCACCCAGCGTGTTCGGCACAGCTCGCGAAAGCGCAGGTATTTCCAGTTGCCCGCCGCCTGGTTGCCGGCAAACGCCGGCAGGTCATGAAAGTGCGACAGCACATGAGCCATCACGTACTCGGCGATGGCGATGGCCTGAGAGTGGTTGTTGGAAATGCGCACGCCCTGGCGCAGCAGCGCCAAATACGGACCCTGATCAAGACCGGTATTGATGGTGTGCAGCCACTGCACATCGTTGAACACTTCCTGCATGAGGCGAAAATATTCGGGGAAGACCGGTGTCTTGAACAGTTCTGAATGAATCCAGAACCATTGCGGATTGACCTGTTCCGGACTGACCGGCTGGCCGTGATGGGAAAGCTTGCCGTCCTCGTCGATCAGAACAATGTCTAGATCAGGGGCAGCATGGCTGATACGCTCCCGCAACCGTTCATAGGACGGCTGGTAAAACAGGGCCTGAACGCTTTCCATCCTAAGATCAAACACGACGGCGATTTCCCGTCTTATTCAAAACTGAAGATATCGACGTCATCTTCCGGGGCTTCCATGCCCTCTTCATGGTATTTCTCCCAGATTTCCGCCCAGGGCCGGCCGAACATGTCGGGCACATAGGCCTCATAGGTTTCACCGGGATTGAGCGGTGTAGCAATACCGTCGACGGCAAAGATGGACTGTACGCATTCGATGTAGCTGTACGGATCGCCTTCGCTGAGACTGCTCACCCGGGACAAGTTGCGCACGATGCGCACCGGCTCCACCAGCGCTTCCGGATCGTAAAAGATGGATTCATGATTTAAATAGGTGATGTTGCCATCAGCATCGCGGATCGGCGTGTAGATTTCGATGGTCTGCAGTTTGCCGGAAAATTCATACTGGGAATGGGCCATCCAGGGCTGGATGTTGGAGGTCCAGGAGATCAGCGATTCGCCATCCCAGAAACCCACCGTTTCCCCGTACCAGCGCGGCACATCCTGGCCCAGGCGCGGAATCGCTCCTGTCAGGTTGAACTCACGACCGATATGCACTTCGGTCAGGAAGTTGCGGGCTACCCCGGCCTTGATTTCAAAAATGTCCGGCGTCACCAGCACTTCGTGGTTCTGCATCAGGGTCGATGCAAAATGCCAGCGCCGCATGAAGCCCTCTGGCCAGCAGTACTGCGACGGCCATTGAGACTGGCCGTGGGACTGGTGGTAGGCCTCCTGGACCACGCGCTGCTGGTACTCCGGGGTCAGCAGCGACAGGATGGTGGGAATCTGGTTGACCATCATGGCATACCAGGTGCCTTTCAGGCCGCCCGGGCCGCCTTCATCCCAAAAATAGCGCCCGCTGATATCACCCGGCACCGTCGCATAGGTGTACTCATCAGGTCCACCCCGGCCTTCTGTTTCTGCCAGCAAGGCTTCGTAGTGTTCCTGGGCTGAAGAAAATCCGTACGGACTGACGATCTGCTCACGCGGATAATCCTCGTCACAGTAGCCCCAGGCCGCGGTCGCCGGCGGGTTGTCACCGGCCATGTTCGGGCCGGGATAGGCCCCCCCCTGCGCTTCCAGCGCAAAACCGGAGTTGCAGCGAAAATAGCGTGGGTCAGACCAGTACGCCTCATCCTGGTAGAAGTCATCCGTAGTAAAGATATCCACGGGCAGCGGCTCCACTCCAGCCGGCACATTGCCGTCACGCGCTGCTACTGCTTCAAAGCCGAAAAAGTTCACCGGCCCGACCGTGGCGTAACCCTGGGCATCGGCAACCGGTGCTCCGCGGCCGACACTGTCAAAGCCGATTTCTGGCATTTGCTGTGCACCCGTCTGGGTGGCCAACAGCAGGCTGACTACAGCGCAGCCTATTAGGGCATTTTTACTCTTCAAGTGCATCCTCTTGCGCCTTGCAGTGTCGCCACTGCTTTGCTGGTTTCTATTTGCGGGTTAGTACTATGTTGCTATGTGTCTTTATTATTCTTATTTGGACATCAGGGCAGCACGAACGTGTAATCAAGCGTGTAGAACGGCTTGTCCAGCCCCTTCGCTGAAATTTCATCCTTGTCTGCATGTTCCTCAAGATCCACGCGGAAATCTTTCACGGAGAAGATGGTGTCTGAATCCACGTAGGGTGAGCGGTTGAAATACATCATGGTCGTGAATTCATCGTGGCCATCGGCCCAGATCTTATAGTGAATATGGGCAGCACGGTAACCATGGCGACCCAGCTGGTCGAGCATGGTGCCGGTCGGGCCTTCCAGCGGCACAGGGTAATCGCCCGGCGCCACGGTACCGACATCGAACTCACCGTTTTCATCAGTGGTGAAACGGCCATAGAAATTCCATTCCGGCAGTTGTTCACGCTGCACAAAATAATAGCCTTCGCCGTTGGGCTGCCAGATATCCACCTTGGCCCCGGCTACCGGATTGCCATCCTTGTCCACAACCTTGTGGTGGATGAACAACGGATCATCACAGTCCTCGATCTTGCCGATCACCTCGCCGGACTGGCGCTCGGGCAGGCCGGGAATGTAGAGCGGGCCCTCCACGTTCATTTCAGTCGTCGTCTTGTTGCTGGCATCCTCCAACAGCACGGCAATTTCGGAAATGCCGAGACAATCGGACATCAGATGGATTTCGCCCATCGGAAAATCCTGGTTGGGCTGGGCCAGCTTGAACAGGAACTGGCGGCCGATTTCCAGCTCTTCGGTGGTCAGGTTCACCTCACGCTGAAAGGCATGCAGGTGTTTGATCAGGCTTGAGTAGATTTCGTGGAGGCGTGGGTTTTTCTTGCCACCGTCACCATGGTTGATAACGGCGTCGGTGATGTTGTCCAGATTAATGGCTGTCATGTGTGATCCCCTTCTAGCGTTGAATACTGTTTTTATTGGAAGCCTTTGTCGTGCGGTTTTTTGGTTGTTAAAGCCGTGTTTGCGGCAATGGTTTTTCGGTTTACCACTGCTGGTCCTGGCAATGTCATAAAAAGAGTGATGTAAAAAAAGTGCCAGGTTGCCCGAACAGGCAGACTCCGCATGATACCGCTTACAGAGAATTAATCCAGCCTGCACCGGGGGGATGAAATTACATGGCAAATCAGTCGTTTGGCGGTTAATTATGCCCTGCCGACAGCAGCAGGAAGGCCTTGTCGATGACGTGTGCGGCAGCGCTTGGGGTGATCAGTGAGGCGCACAGATTGACCGCCTGTAACGGTACCGGTGTGCGGGCAAGCAGCAGCGACAACGCCGGGCCAACCCCCGCCACGAGGTCATTCACCACGGCAGGACTGAGCGCGCCTGCCTGGGGCAACAGCGCAAAGTCATGCAGGGAGTGCAGCGCCGTCAGCAGTTTCGGCCCCACCATTTGCGGGGCGATGTGGTCAGGGTTAGCGCGACGGATGATGGAGGCCACCGTCTCCGCCAGAAACGGCAGCACCACATCGTCCTGGTGAAAAAGGCAGACGGCGTTATGCACATTACGCCGCACTTTCAGCCCACCCTGCTCTTCCTGAACCCAGAATTCCTGGCCAAAGGCACAGCTGCGATCCGTGGTCAGTTGCAGCGCGTCATCCAGCACAAGTGTATCTGCATCGAGCCATATAACGGTGTGATAGCCTGCTGCCAGCTTTTCCTGCGCCAGCACCAGGCGGGCATAATCGGCCGCCACCGGACCCGGTCCGGTCTTGGCCATGTACCAGTCCGGCACCCTGGCAAACAATTCATCGCCGCAAAAGCACCAGTCATACCCGTGACATTCGCACCAGTGCCTGACGGAATCCAGGCAGCGTGAAATCCAGGCGGGCCTGTCTGTGTTGCGGAAAGACTGAATGACCGCTGTGCGCATGCGCTGGCTTATTTCTTGACCAGGCCGTAATCGTTCGGTGGCACCTGCTTGCGTACCTGCGGCAGGAAGCGCAGCCAGAACGGCGACTCGATGGCACCCATGCGATAATCGATCAGAGCCGGCACATTGCGGGCGATGTAATCATCAAGGGCCGTCTGCATGGCTTTGGGGGTTGTCACCCGCTGTGCCTCGACCCCGAAGCTTTCAGCCAACTGGCAGAAGTCCGGATTCTTCAGCGTAGTCGCCACTGCCCTGCCGCCATAGGCACGATTGAGAATGCCTTCCACATTCTTGTAACTGCCGTCGTTCATGATCAGCATGATCACGGGAATATCGAACTGCACTGCCGTGGCCAGTTCCTGAGCGGCGTACATGAAACCACCGTCGCCGACCATGCAGACCACCGGCACATCCGGTTTCGCCACCTTCATGCCCATGGCTGTACACGGCCCGAAACCCAGGGCGCCCTGGTAACCGGAGCTGACATAGGTACGGGGCTTGTGAACCGGCAGCAGTTCCAGGCAGGCATGATTTAGCTGGGTCACATCGACGACCAGAATGCCGTCTTCCCCCAGGCTTTGCCGAACACGGCTCAGGATGTCAGCCGCTTCCGCGTGGGGCGCCAGCATATCTTCGCGTTCGGCATTGACCTCGGCGATAGCGCCGGATAAATCCACGCGGGTTGTCAGGTACTGCGGCAAAACATCCAGCAGGCGATCAACAACGGCGGCCACCTCCCCGTGAATGCCATGGATCGGCGCCGGCAAACGGTTGAGTTCGCTGTCATCGATGTCGACCTTGTAGATCGCCAGGTCATCATCCCAACCCCAGTTGAAGACGGGAGCGTACAGGCGCGACCCCAGCGCGAGGGCCACATCTGCCCTGCCCCAGAACTTGTTGGCTCCAATCTGGGAAAACGCCAGTGGGTGGGTGCAATCCAGTGTCCCCAGGCCGTTCTCGGTCATGCCTACCGGCGCACCAAGCATCTCGGCCAGTGCCCTGATTTCTTCACCGGCATGGGTGGCTCCGCCGCCGGCGATGATCAGCGGACATTGCGCGGCGGCCAATGCCTGCGCCAGCTGATCGACAGCCGCATCATCAAAATCCGGGCGCGTTGTTTCCACTCGGGCTACTGGCACCTCACCGGCAGCAACGTTCATGCGCACGATATCCGAGGGCAGTTCCAGATAGACGGGACGGGTTCTGCCTTGCTGTGTCTGCATGATGGCCTCGACCATGAGGCTGCCGATCAGCGCCGGGTCCTCCACGCGTTCGACCCACTTGGTCAGACTGCGGGCAATGCCGATCTGGTTGTCCAGTTCATGCAAAACGCCGACACCGGAGCCGATAAACTGGCGTTCGGATTGTCCGGCCAGGCACAGCAGCGGTGTATTGCAGGCATGCGCCACCAGCAGGCCGGTCGTCGCATTGAGGAACCCGGGGCCAGGGACAACCAGAACCACCGCGGTCTTGCGTGAGGCATGGGCGTAACCGAATGCCATGAGGGCCACCCCCTGCTCGTGGCGGGCATGGATGATGCGGATTGTGTCCTGCACATCGTGCAGGCCGGCAAAGATCGGGTCCAGCTGGACACCGGGAATACCGAAGAGCGTATCCACGCCATTGGCAACAAGTGACTGGGCAACGAGTTCGCCACCGGTAAGTGTGGTCATGCAGCATTCCTTGAAGGCGTGTTTGGTGAAACGTGTCGGATCAGTAGCGTGTGACAGGGCTGAAAAGTTGGCAGGGCAAGAGCAACCTCAGTGTTCCTCGCCGGTAGCCACGGGGCGTGACGGATCAGTGATCCATTCACTCCAGGATCCCGGGTACAGTGCCGGATCATCGAGCCCTGCCACCTTCATGGCCAGCACATTGTGAGCGGCAGTAACGCCTGAGCCGCAGTAGCACACTACCGGTTTGCCGGAGGCCGTCACGGCGAGGAATTTTTCCCGCAGGGCTGCTGGGGACAGGAAGGTCTTATCCGCTGACAAATTCCCGGCAAACGGGGAACAGATCGCGCCGGGTATATGGCCGGCCACCGGATCCAAGGGCTCGGTGTCACCGCGGTAACGCGGCAGGTCCCTGGCATCCACCAGTTGCAGGTGCGCGCTGTCGAGATCCTCGGCTGTGACTATCTTGACCAGGGATGGCAGGGATTCAAAACGGGCGGAAGTCGGCGTAAAAGCCCTGCCTTCCTGGCTCACCGCACCACCGCCCGCCTGCCAGGCCTGCCAGCCGCCATTGAGCACGGCAACCGTTTCATGACCCAGCCAGCGCATCATCCACCACATGCGTGCCGCCATCGCGCCACCGGCATCGTCGTAAACCACGACCTGGGAACCGTGCTGGATACCCATCGCCGCCACCGTGGCCGCCCAGTCAGCCTGGGCCGGCAGCGGATGCCGACCGGTCTTGCCCGGAATATGCGGCGTACTCAGGTCATCATCGAGGCTGACGTAGAAGCTGCCGGGAATGTGCCCGGCGGCATAGGCCTGGCGTCCTGCCTGCGGATCATTGAGGGCGAAACGACAGTCGGCAATGACCCAGTCAGGGTTGTCGAGGTTGGCGGCAAGCTCCTGGGGGCTGATCAGGGTATTCAAAATATTCTCCTTGCAGGACGTTGTGGCATGCGCCCAGCGAGCAGGTAAACCGGACCGCTGGCCGTGCGTTAGGTCAATAACGTTACCAGAGTTGGAGAGCATCATGAAAACGTTTTTGCCCCACCGCCAGGCGGTTATCACCGCCCTGCTGCTGGGCATGGGCCTCATGCTCAACAGCGTCCAGGCACAAGAGACAACTGCCAAACAGCGCCATGCTGACATGGCACAGCGCCGGGCCGAGTTCCTGGCCAACAATCCGGAAGCGGCTGCCCGCATGGCAGAACGACAGCAGGAACGCGAGGCGTTTCTGGCCGCCAATCCCGATGCCGGAGAACGCTTTGGCAACCGGCGTCACCTAGAAGGTGCTGGCCGTCGGGGTGAACATGCCGGCGAAGGTGAAGGCAAACCGCACCGGCGCCGGGAAGCCGGGGAGGAGGGTGTAGACGGCCGCCACCAAGGACCACCTCCAGGACGTGGTCCC
The DNA here is from genome assembly GCA_049446715.1 of Pseudohongiellaceae bacterium. Lineage (GTDB taxonomy): Bacteria > Pseudomonadota > Gammaproteobacteria > Pseudomonadales > Pseudohongiellaceae > Eutrophocola. The sequence goes on along the minus strand of JBMTQX010000007.1, from coordinate 18,879 downwards.
GGCTTCAGGCCCGGACCGCGTCAGGGTGGCAATGTATCGGATTGATCCCCGTTGTCCGGAAACTTGTTTGTCAGCCAGACACACTGGTAAGGCGCCAGGGTCAGCGTGGCCTGACCCGGTGCCAATGCCGCCCCGCTGACCAGGTCCAGCCAGCGATCCGTGATGACCAGGTTCAGGGTATTGAGATGGATCTTTTGCGGTTTCGCGGTGATGTTGTTGAGGCAGAAAATACTCTGGTCCCGCTTCAGGCTTTGGCGCCAGAACGCGAACACTTCATCACCGATATGCAGGGTGTACATGATGGCATTGGGATGAAACGCCTTCTGCTGTTTGCGTATGGCAATCAGGCGTTTCAGTTCGGCAAACATGCGGGCATGGTGGGTGTCTTCGCCCAATAATACCTCGAGCCTGTCGATGTCCCAGTTATGGCGGTTCAGGGCACGATTGTTGTTCGTGTGCTGGAACTTCTCCTGGTCGTTTTCGGTCGCCACCAGGCTGTGTATGTAGAACGCCGGTACACCTTCCATCGCCAGCATGATCACATGCGCACAGATAAAGCGTTTTTCCTGGTAGCCGTCATCCAGGTTTTCCAGCGTGCTCTTCATGGCATCGAAGAACGTGATGTTGATCTCGTAGGGCCTGGCTTCCCCGCCTTCCAGACTGCGCCAGGAAATACGACCACCGTTGTGCTCCATCAGCGCCATGAGATGACCAAGTTCCTCGTCTTCGATCAGCCCTTCCAGGGGCCGCAGTCCGATGCCGTCATGTGAGGCCAGGAAATTGAAAAAGGTGGTGCCCTTCTGCGCCGGCGGCATGCTCATGGCCCAGCTCTTAAGGGCATGACAGTTGCCGGTGACCAGGGTGTTCAGCAATAACGGCGGCAGGGAAAAGTTGTATACCAGGTGGGCCTCGTTGGCATTGCCGAAATAGGAAATGTTTTCCACGTTCGGAATATTGGTTTCCGTGATGATGATGGTGCCCGGGCTGTAGTACTCCACCAGCGTACGCAACAGGCGCACAATTTCATGGGTCTGGTTGAGGTTAAGACAGGATGTGCCCTCTTCCTTCCAAAGAAAGGCCACGGCATCGAGCCGGAAAATGCGCACCCCCCGCTCCAGGTACAGGCGAATGATGCGGACCATTTCCAGCAGCACAGCCGGATTGCGGAAATCCAGGTCAGGCTGGTCATGGCTGAAGGTACACCAGACATACTTGATGCCGTCCAGCGTCTGCACTTTCCTGAGCAGCGGGCTGGTTCGGGGCCTGACCACATTGGAAAAATCATAATGAGGATCAACCGTCAGGAAGTAATCCTTGCCCGGCCGCTTGTTCTGTTTCAGCTGTTCAAACCAGCGGCCCATGGCGGAACAGTGGTTGATGACCAGATCAGCCATCAGATGAAAGCGCTTGCCGATACGGCTGATATGCCCCCAGTCACCATAGCTTTCGTTGACCTGGGTGTAATCGATCACGGCAAAACCGTCATCGGAGCTGAACGGGAAAAACGGCAGGATATGCACCCAGCTGATTTCTTCCTGGAGGTGAGTGTTCAGGAAACGGTTCAGCGTCACCAGCGGGCGTTCGCCTTCCCTGACGAAGGAGTTGGCGTAGGTGATGACGCAAACATCCTGCTCATTCCAGTTGTTCTTGTGCCAGCGCGGTTTGCGGCAGACCGTATCGAGCCCCATCCGCTTGAGCAGTTGCGTGGTCAGCTGGTCCAGGTCCTGGTCCGGATAGACCAGTGCCAGGTGTCCGCGCACCCGCATGTTGAGCTCTTCGGCAAGCTCCGGTTTGAAGGTATTTTTCCCCATAAAACGTCTACTACTCAGGGTTTGTAATTGTTGAGGTCTTCTTCCACCGCTGTCAGAAACTGGTTGCCCAGGTCAGGCAGCGCACTTTTCACACGGGTCCAGCTGGGAATAAACGGGGTTTCCTGCGGGTTTTCCAGAAAATGGTGACCGGCTTTCATGATGTTTTCCGCGAACAGCTCGACCGCTTTTTCTTCGTTGTGAATATCCAGCGTCAGGCCGTTGATCATGGCATCGTTATGGTGGGCCTCGACAATATCCAGGGCCAGCCGGTAATACGTGGCCTTGATGGAGCGGAAGGTTTCTAACGAGAGCACGACACCGGTGGTGGCCAACTTGCGGAAAATGGCCTTGCTGATGTCGATCGACATGCGAGACAACCCGGTGTTCTCGTCCTCGTAGGAGACCGTCTGGTGCTTGTGATCGTAGATGTCGGCAATGTCGACCTGGCACAGGGCGTTGTTGGAATAGTTGCGCCAGGTTTCCGACAGCACACCGATCTCCAGTCCCCAGTCACTGGGTATGCGCAGGCCTTTGAGCACATCCGCGCGCATGGAAAACTCGCCGGCAAGTGCGTAACGGTAGCTGTCCATGTAATCCAGGTAGTCGTGCTGGCCGATGATTTTCTTCAGGGCGCGCAGCAATGGTGTCACCAGCAGGCGGCAAACACGGCCGTTGATGGTGCCATTGGCGACCCGGGCGTAATAGCCCTTGCAGAACTCGTAATTAAAATCGGGATTGGCCACCGGATAGATAAGACGGGCCAGCAGGTCGCGGCTGTAGGTGACAATGTCGCAGTCATGCAGCGCAATGGCTTCGGCCTTGCCTTCGGCCAGCAGGTAGCCAAAGCAGTACCAGACATTGCGTCCCTTACCCAGTTGCTTGGGTTCCAGGTTGAGTTTTTTCAGCTCCTCATCAATCGCTTTTAGGCGCGGGCCGTCATTCCACAGCACCACGTGCTCCTGGGGCAGTACCTTGAAGAAATCGATGGCCTTGCGGTACTGCTCCTCGTCGGCGCGGTCCAGGCCAATGACAATCTTTGACAAGTAGGACACTTGGGACAGTTCCGCTACGATATTGTCCATCGCCGGGCCTTCCAGTTCGGAATACAGACAGGGCAGTACCAGAGCCATGGGACGTACCCTGGCGAACTCCTGCAGTTCCTTTTCCAGCGCCGCCAGCGGCCTGTTGCTCAGATTATGAAGCGTGGTGATGACCCCGTTCTGGTAAAAATCACCCATGTTATTTTCCGTCCTGCTGTTTCAAAATGTTCACTATGGCGGCATTCCAGCCCACCGGGCCAATGCCATTGGTGCGGATGGAGGCCGCATGTTTTACGTCCGGATAGTCACGGACCGGTGATTTCACCAGCACCGGCTGGTCGGCACTTTCCAGCATGCTGATGTCGTTGTCACTGTCACCGAGAGCGATCACGAATGGCGCCTTGCCATAGTGTTTGGCATACCAGCCGCGCAGCCAGTCTACGGCCCTGCCCTTGTCGCAACCCGAAGCCACGTGCAGGAAGCGCCCACCCTGGACGGCATCAAGACCGACCCGGCGGATCGCCCTGATAAAGCGCACCTTGTTGGCCTCGGTATCCTGCCATAGCAGCGGCTCGGTGAACTCACGCTGCAAGGCGTTGACGGCCCCGCTTTCGTCCAGGCCTGTCGCCGCCACCACATCGGCCACGGTCATGTCAGCGAAACCGGTGTAGCGCCAGTTGCCCGCCGCCTTGATCGTTTGCAGCCGCGTCAGAATTTCTTCACGCGGCAGCCCGAAAGCCTGAATCTCCATCTCCCCGCCCGGTTCCGGCAGGTACACGGCAGCCCCGTTCTCGACAATGAACGGGTGCCCCAGTGCCAGGGCCTCCCGCAGCGCTTGGATCTCGGCAGCGGTCTTGCTGCTGCACAGGACGAGTGGAATACCCCCCCTCTCCAGGGCCGTCAGCGACTGGCTGGCGGGGGCCCAACTGTAACTGTGATGGTCTAGCAGTGTGCCATCGAGGTCGGTCACCACGAGGATATCGGTGGGTTTCGCGCTCATGCCTGACGTCTAGTGTGCAAGTGACTGGTCAATGCTGTCCTGTCCGTTGTTTCCTGCTATCTTTGCCGTGCTATTGCACTGGCCCGGGGCGCAGGAATCACCTCTTCCATCAAAGCAAGAATGCAAAGCAAGAATGGTTCCGGCTTTGGCAGACAAAAACAAGGCTGTTATTGTCTTTTTTGGGCAATCAGTGCGTCAAAATAGTGCAGCAACTGCCACAATGCCTGAAATCGGTGCTTTTCAGACACAATTTTAGGGAGTGCAGTCACCTAACTTACCGGGTGTGTCGCTGACACGCCCCAACATGATATCCCGCGACAGCATTCGGAGAGCTTGTATGGTCATCGATCCCGCCACCCTCAACAACAAGGAAATGTATAAGTTCCTGATCGGCGGTGTCGCACCGCGCCCCATCGCGTGGGTGGGCACCCGCAGCCAGGACGGTACCAACAACCTGGCCCCGTTCTCGTTCTACAACGCCTTCAGTTCAACGCCCCCCATCGTGGGCTTTTCCACTATTCCACGCCTGGACGGACGCAAAAAGGATTCCCTGCAGAATGTGCTGGACACCGGCTGCTTCACCCTCAGTGCGGTCAGCCACCGGCTCGTGCAGCAGATGAGCAAGTCAGCCGCCCTGCTGGAGCCTGAAGAAGACGAATTTGCCTATGCCGGACTGGAACCCGCCAAAGCCGAGAAAGTGAATGCCCCCTATGTGAAAGACGCGCAACTGGTTTTTGAATGCACACTCAACCAGGTTATTTCCTTTGGCGATGTGGAAGGTGCCGGCAACCTGGTACTGGGCCAGATCATCAATATCCGCATCGACGATGACATCTACGATAACGGCTATGTGGATTTCGAAAAGCTCGACCCGGTCGGCCGGCTTGCCGGCAACTGGTACGCCCCCATTCGCGACAAGTTTGAACTCACGCGGGGGTAATGGCCATGCGCGTCCTGCCTTTTCTGCTGACGATCCTCCTGCTGAGCCTGCCTGCTGTTGCCCAGGACGTCGACGATGCTGCCATTGTGTCCCGGGTGGAACGCGCCATCGCCAACGATGAAACGCTGACTGACGCCGACATTCATATCACCAGCGTTAACGGCTACGTGCTGCTCACCGGTCAGGCCCTGAACGCGGATCAGAAGCAACAAGCCTCCATCGCTGTCGCCTTTGCCACCGACGCCATGCGCCGCCTGATCAACGAACTGGCCGTAGTAGACACCATCGACACCAGTTTCCAGAACAGCGATGCCGCCCTGACAGACAGCATCAATACCGCCATCAGCGATCTCACCGAACAAACCACCGTCGTGGTCCATGACGGCACCGTCCATTTGCTGGGACGAGTCTCTCGGGAACTAGCCAATACCGTGGCACAGGCAGTCAGCAAAATCGCCGGCGTGAAAACCATCCGGCTCAGTTTTGAATTTACGGATTGATATTCACGTTGCTGTCCACACAAGCCACAGCCGCCATATAAAATCCCCGATCATTACCTGCATCTGATCACACCATAGACTCGGATAACGTCAATGCCGGATGACGGCCTTCGGCCTCTTCCGGCCTACAACACTTTCCAGCCCACAGTCCCCTTGGCGGCAAACGGCCTAGGGCCTTTTATGCCCCAGAGGCTAATGCCGACCTTCAACCATTCACGGCGACAGCCAGGCTGACGTAGCCAGCCCATCAAAGCGCAAATTTTGGTAGCGTCGCGAGCGCAGGCAGGTCGAGGCATTTTCTTTTTTGAGAACCGGGGTCAGTGCTGTAGCACGGCCCCGCGTTTCAAAAAAGAAAATAACGAAGAGAGGCCAAGCGCAGCAGCTACAACGAAAGTTAATCTAGCGGAAAGAAAAAAGGGTCGCTAATGCGACCCTTTTTTTACATCTCGTTCAAATCAGTAATCCAGTGGTGTATCCCTGATCTGGAACTGGACCATCTTTCCAGTAGTGCCTTTACCACCTTCGGTGTGCCAGATGAGATGGTTACCATAGTTGGCCCAGAGTGAGCGTCCCTTCCAGCCCAGGTCCGGATCATCGACACGGCCGTCGAGACCGCGATGGTAGAAGCCCATCGGGTACGGCACACGCAGATAGGTCCACTCACCGCTTTCCGGATCCAGTGCGATCAGGGAGTCGGAGTTGGAGCCGGTGATGATCGGGGTGTCTTTACCTAGGCCGCTGACATTGTGCTGGTCAACCCAGCCAAAGTAATGGAAGTCAGCCGGCACATCGGAATTGCCCAGTTTCGGGCCCGGAGTCTGGTACAGGGTCCACCCTTCTTCACAGTGTGTGCCGTGCTCGGTATCCGGACCATTCAGGACGTCACACTTGTTGCGCTCAAACAGCGCCCAGTGGGAAGAACCGGCCAGGGAAACCCAGGGGTTGCCCTTGCTGTCCAGGTCCATGCCGCGCGGGTCAAAGCCCGGATCAGGAATGGCATAGACTTCGGCGATACAGGTTTCCGGCGGGTTGTTGCCACGATCCAGACGCACGATGGAACCGAACGGGAACTCGGTACCGGTATCTTCTGAAGCACCCCAGACGATGTTGCTGTTGTTCGGATCAGGAATCACGGTGTACAGGTTCGCGCGCACTTCGGTATCCAGGTTCGGATCCGGGTTTTCAGTGCGCCACTCGTTCCACGGCTTGGTGATCACACCGTCACCGTTGGTATCGATGATCTGCGGACACCAGCCCTGTGAGGCTTCTTCGTCATGGGTCAGGTCCCAGGTGCGGGTGTTGACCCAGCCGAACATCGGACCCAGCAGCTCGTTGAAGTACAGGGTATTGTCCGGGTCGGTACCAAACTGCAGATGGTGGGTCGCGAAGCAGGTGTCGATCAGCTCGAACTCACCAGTGGTCGGATCAAACACGGACGCCTGGCGATTGCTGAAAGTCAGTGGGTAGTACTGCGCGAACTTGTTGTCGGAATCACGACCACAGAATTCAGGCTGGTCGTTGCGCACCTTTGACGTCATCCAGACGCGGCCGTCAGGGCCAATCATCGGGTTGTGCGGGTCAGCCGGATTGTAGTCCGGACCCCACAGGTGCTCCATACCCCAGAAGTTGGACGGGTTGCCAGGGGCCGGGAATCGGCCACGGACCACGCGCGGATCTTCCTTGGTCGGAATGGTATAGAAGTAGGAGTCGTTGGTGATCGGATCCACCACGGCCAGGGTACCGTGACCGGAAGAAACGGCATAGGTCGGACCGTAGGCGTTCACGGTCGGGTCGTTCTTGTCAGTGGTGATCTGGTCGTGCATGAAGTCGTGATCGCCACCGATGTCACGCAGGGTGACAACCACACTGCGCTCTACGCCTTGCGGACGCGGCGGCATCGGCGGTGTGGCACCGGCTTCAATCTTGCGGGTCCAGTCAGCCATGGTCCGGGCCATACCGTTGATACCGAAGGCTGCGAAGTTGCCGTACATTGAACCACCGCGGACGCCGAGGCTGGTGCGGTACTGCCAGGCCTGCTCATGGGAATCAAAACCCAGGTGATCCATGTGGGCCACACTGCGGGTTACCTGGTTGCCCAGCTGGTGACAGAAGTGACAGTCACTCTTGAATTCGTGGAGGAATTTTTTCTGGCTTGGCATCTGCGGGGAGAAGCCGTTTTCCGGGGTGCCCGGGAACTGGTCATCACCAGGGACATCCAGCAGGGAGAGCCAGTAATCCGGCGGATACACACGGGCGGCTTCTTCGTCGGTCGTGGCGACATTCACGCTCAGTTCCATGTCGCGATCACCCGGACGGCCTTCGATGGCCTCGGAGTCCAGCAGACCATAGCCGCGAACCCACATGTTGTAAGTGGCTTCAGGCAGCTGCGGCATCACAAAACGACCTGCGTCATCAGTGACAACAATTTTGATAAAACCGGTATTCAGTTCACTGGTCTCAGCGATAACCCAAACCCCGGCTTCAGGGCCGTTTTCACTGGTCACGGTGCCAGTGATGTAGCCTTCCGGGTACTTGCGCTCAATAAAACCTGGCGCCTGGGCCAGCATGGCTGTGCTGATAAAGCACAGGCCGAACGCAATGACCCTGAGTAAATTTTTCATAGATCCTCCTGAGGTGACCCCTGAATGGAAAGTAAAAAAAGACGTGAAACAGGAAAATTGTTCTTATTTTCCTCCCTTGAAGTGTGGCCGAGTATACATGATCTCTTTTTTGAACTTAAAGCCTTTCTCCCCGCACAGCGCCGAATTTCCTTGGTTTTTGCAGGGTTCCGTTTTCAGGGTATACGCACTACAATCTCACGCCTTTCAGCCTGTTTCAGGGGTGCCTGTACGCGTAAATCCGGCCACCCGCCGGAATGCACTGTCACTGTCTGTATTTCATGACAGTTACCTCGTTAACTGCAGTTAACGGCCATTAACTTTCGCCAAGCAGTAGTCAGTAGTCGAATAGTCGTCAAGCTGCAGCCAGCACTGGACGCCATACAAGCAAACCCGTTTTACCGCCGTAGTAAGAGGTACCCATGTCCAACAACATTGCCGCCAACAGCCTGCAGATTACCCAAGTCCTTTACGATTTCATCGAGAAGGAAGCCATTCTGGGCACCGGGCTCACCACCGATCATTTCTTCAAGTCCCTGGCGGCCATCGTGGCGGAATTTGCCCCGCGCAACAAAGCCCTGCTGGAAAAACGGGATGCCTTGCAGGCCAAAATTGATGACTGGCACAAACAGCATGACATGGCCTACTACCTGTCGCATCGCGAGGAATACAAACAGTTCCTGACCGACATCGGTTACCTCGTGCCCGAAGGCAAGGACTTCAAGGTCAGTACCTGGAATATCGACTACGAAATTTCCATTGTTGCCGGTCCCCAGCTGGTGGTGCCGGTGATGAATGCCCGCTACGCCCTCAATGCCGCCAATGCGCGCTGGGGCAGCCTGTTTGACGCCCTCTACGGTACCGATGTGATTCCGTTCACGGGCGCTGAGCGAAAAGGCTATGACCCCAAGCGCGGCCAGCAGGTCATCGACTGGGCTGACGATTTCCTCGACCAGGCCATTCCCCTGGAGAAAGGGCGGCACAGCCAGGTGCGTAAATACGGCCTGATCAACCAGGACGGCCATATCGTGCTGCAGGTAGAGCTGGAAGACGGCTCATATACCCGCCTCACCAACCAGGACAAACTGGTGGGCTGGATCGGCTTCTCGGAAGCGCCGGAAGCCCTGCTCTTCGTCAACCATGGCCTGCACATCGAGATGCAGATCGACGACGAGCATTTCATCGGCAAGCAGCACCATGCCAAGGTCAAGGATATTGTCATGGAATCGGCCATGACCACTATCCAGGATTGCGAGGATTCCGTGGCGGCCGTTGATGGCACGGACAAGGTCACGGTCTACCGCAACTGGCTCGGCCTGATGCGCGGCACCCTGCAGGAAACCTTCACCAAAGGCGACAAGCAGGTGACCCGCATGCTCAACCAGGACCGTTTCTACAAGGGCACCAGCGGCGAAACCGTGTCGATGCAGGGCCGCAGCCTGCTGCTCGTGCGCAACGTCGGTCATCTCATGACTACGGATGCGGTGCTCGACAAGCAGGGCAATGAAATCCCGGAAGGCATCCTCGATGCCATGGTCACCACCCTGTGCAGCATTCATGACCTGCGCCGCAACGGTCCCTACCGCAACAGCCGCAACGGCAATATCTATATCGTGAAACCGAAGATGCACGGGCCGGAAGAAGCCGCCTTCACCAACGACCTGTTCAACGCGGTCGAGGATGCCCTGGGCCTGGCACGCAACACTATCAAGGTCGGTGTCATGGACGAGGAACGCCGGACCAGCGTCAACCTGAAAGAATGCATCCGCGCCGTACGCGAGCGCATTTTCTTCATCAACACCGGCTTTCTCGATCGCACCGGTGACGAAATCCACACCAGCATGCATGCCGGCCCCTTCCTGCCGAAAGGCGCGGTCAAGGGCGAACCCTGGATTGCCGCCTACGAGGATTCCAATGTCGACATCGGTGTTGCCTGCGGCTTCATCGGCAAGGCACAGATCGGCAAGGGCATGTGGGCCATTCCGGACCGCATGGCGGACATGATGATGCAGAAAGTGGCGCATCCCAACGTCGGTGCCAGCTGCGCCTGGGTGCCCTCGCCAACCGCGGCCACGCTGCATGCCATTCATTACCACCAGATCAACGTCACACGCACCCAGCGTCAGCTGGCCAACCGAACGCCGGCCAGTGTCGATGACATCCTGACCATTCCGCTGATGACCGAGAACAACCTGACACCGGAACAGATCCAGAAGGAAGTGGACAACAATGCCCAGGGCATCCTGGGGTATGTCGTGCGCTGGATCGACCAGGGTGTGGGCTGCTCCAAGGTGCCTGACATCAATAACGTCGGCCTGATGGAAGACCGCGCCACCTGCCGCATCTCCAGCCAGCATATCGCCAACTGGCTATGCCATGGTGTCTGCAGCGAGGAGATGGTCATGGAGAGCATGAAGCGTATGGCAAAAATCGTCGACGAGCAGAATGCCGGCGATCCGAATTACACGCCGATGGCCCCGGATTTCGACAGCATTGCCTTCCAGGCCGCCTGCGACCTGGTGTTCCGCGGCATGGAACAGCCCAATGGCTATACCGAGCCGGTGCTGCACGCCCGCCGCAAGGAACTGAAAGCGCTACGTGCTAGTTGATATGAACGCCTGGCGGCAGACACTGGGCTGCAGGCTCTATGGACCAGAATAAGGGCAACGCGATGACCCCACTGTTCCGACTGGCCGCCATGATGCTGGCCGGCTTTACCGCCTTCGGCGCAGCAGCGCAATTGCCTGCCCCAAACGCTGCCGGTGTCTCTACCGGCCATACCCACCTGGTGGTGCCCGATGTCGCCAGGCACCGCGACTTCTGGATTCAGTTGGGGGCGCAGGAAAGAAGCAGTGGTCGGCTGCAACTGCTGATGTTTCCCGGTATGCATATCCTGCTGCGGGAGGGCGAACCCGGCACCCCGTCAACGGCCACCACCGCCAATCACATCGGCTTTACGGTGAATGACTACGCGCTATACAAGCAAAAGCTGGCCGCTATAGGCGCGGTGATTTTCTTCGATGACGGCCAAGGCCAGGTGATTGCCGACCTGCCTGACGGCGTCCGCCTTGAACTGGCCACAGACACCACGCAAACCGACAGTATCGCCTTTCATCACACCCACCTGTTTACGGCAGATGCTGAAGGTCTGCGCCAGTGGTATGTGGAGGTGTTTGATGCCGCTCCCGGTTCCCGCCGCAATCTGCCTTCGGCGCTTATCCCCGGCGGACAGGTGGATTTCTTCCCGTCAGAAACCCCACTGTTGCCCTCAGCCGGTAATGCGATTGACCACATCGGCTTTGAAGTCGCCGACCTGGCAGCGTTTGCCGCACGGCTGGAAACCCTGGGTATCACCTTTGACCGTGGCCCCGAATGCATCGAGGCCATCGATCTGTGTATTGCCTTCATCACCGACCCGGCCGGCACGTACATTGAACTGACCGAAGGTCTTATCCGTATTCAGTAATGGCGTATTCTTTTTCTGCATAAAAACCCTCTAAAAACCTTAATTATCTGTTACTTAGAGCACATTTTTAAAGTTAATTAAAATCCGCACCCTGATCTCCTGCGTAACCATCCCCGCTACTTAAAACAGGAGAAAACCATGTTACGTCATAGTTCAATACTGAAAGTTCTGCCTTTGGTTCCCATGCTGTCCCTGTCACTGCCGGCTTTGGCCCAATCCTTTTATGTGTCGGGATCCGTTGGCAAAAATTACCAGGACGACACCAGCAATAACGGCACGTTTACCTCCAACTTCACAACCGGTGCAGTGACCGGTGTCACTCCGCCGCTGGACATTGCGGCAGGCAGCCCCGTGTCATGGCATACCAATTACGATAACGGCGATGCATACAGCATTGCCTTTGGCATGAAACTCGAGAATTACCGTTTCGAACTGGAATACGCCATGTCTGACGCCGACGTGGACAACCACCAGAACGTCAATGCAGCCGGCATCGATCTTTCCGGTATCGATGCCGGTGTACTGATCAGTGGCAATGTCGGCGACCTGGGTGTGACAACAGCCAACCTGGTAGCCGATGGCCGGGGTGATTTTGAGACTGAGACGTTGATGCTCAATGCCTATTACGACTTTGTCACGGACTCGGCATTCACACCCTACGTCGGTGTCGGTATCGGCACCGCCAATACCGAAATCGAGTTCAGGCCTTCAGCCGTGGGTGTGCTGAGCGATGATGACGATGGCTTTGTTTACCAATTCATCCTGGGCATCAGTTATGACATCAATGATGCTTTTTCCGCATATGGCAGCTATACCTTCCGTGATGCCGATGAAGCATCGCTGGATGCCAGGCTGCTGCCGGCAAACTTTGATATCAATAACGAGTCCAATGTGCTGAACGTGGGCCTGCGCTACAGTTTCTGATGTCGCTGACCCACCACGAAAATGGCCGGTATTAACCGGCCATTTTTTTGGAGATCTAAGTAGACATGACTCTCGTCTGTCGGCAGATTGGTACCGCTGACCTGTTTCACGTCGGCGACAAAACAGTAACCCTTGCCCTTGAAGGTCTTGATGAAACGGCTGGCTTCCTTGTTATCCCCGAGCGCCTTGCGAATGCCGGTGATGGCCTGATTGAGATTGTTTGCCTCAACATAGACATCCGGCCACACGGTTTCGATCAGGGTCTCCTTGGACAAGGTGTTGCCACGATTGCGCACCAGCACGGCCAGCGTATCCAGCGCCCGATGGCTGATCTGTACCGGCTGTCCTGCAGGATCCGCCAGGCTCTTGTCCTGAACATTCAGGCGGAACCTGCAAAGTGATATTCGATGCACTGGTCTGAGTCTGTCATGGTGCCTGTCTGGTTAATACGCTGTTGCATTGGTGCCCGGTAGCCCACATGTAGCGTGTCTGCACCTCGGCAAGTGAAGCCTGTGCGCTGGCTTTCCTGCTGATTTCATTACAGTTTCAGTGACGGGAACGGGCAGGTTCAGATCCAGACTTTCGGCCTGATGCCATCGGGCCAGTGTGCACCCTGCCCAAATACTGACAAAGGTTGCCTGAAACCCATGTGTGGCGCCGGTTTCAAATTATTTCAGTGTATTTCAGAGCCGGTTCAGTACAGACCTGCTTGTCTCGCTTATCTTGGCTTACGCCTAACTCAAACCCTCTTGAGACTATGCTGGTTACGGCAGAGGGCTTTATCGGAGCACTTTGTGATCAGTCACTTTGTACACTGATTGGGCAAGCTGGCGTAACTGGAATTTTGGTATGTTTTAGTTCTTATTTGAAAGCTTCTTAAGATCCTGGACGGAATCCCTCTTAGTGCGGACTTTCAACGGCCAGTGCCAGGCATGATGCCTGGTGCTAGCCCCTTTTTTACCGCTTTCCTGCCCTGATCCTGGCTTTCACCTGGCACACTTTTAACACTTCCCCACTTTCCACCATTCCCACATTCAAGCCGGCCAGGGGAGCATTGCCCCTCTCCAGCCCTCAGCGCGTGTCAGTCTTCAGGCAGGGCGAACACATACAGATTGTTGCCGGAGCCGTTGTCGATATTCAGGCGCAGTGGCCCCATGGTGCCGGTGTTGATGCCCGGGGCTGACAGGTTGTTGCCCGTGATCACAGCCACATACTGCCGGCCGTCAACACTGTAAGTGATGTTGCTCGTGGAAATAGGGCCGCCCAGGATGGTTTCCCAGAGCACTTCGCCGGTGTCCATGTCCTGGGCCCGAAAACGACGATTGACGTCACCCCAGAACAGCAGGTCGCCGCCAGTGGTCAGGATGGAGGCCGTGGTGGGAATCAGGCCGGTGTGCCAGTAGTCGATCTCGCCGGTTTCCATGTTGATTCTGGCCATGCCGTTCAGCTCGTCCGTGGTGATACCCGGCGCAACAATGCCGATGCGGCTCTGTGGCTGGGCAGGACGTCCCTCGCTGGCTGGCACCGCCGATGTCATGTTCAGGCAGTTGCGCACGAACGGGACGTACATCATGTTGCGGTCGGGATCGTAGGAGCTGGGCCAGTAGGACCGGGTATTAAAGTAGCAGATGATACGGTGGGCGCCAGGCTCGGTCAGCAGCAGGTCGCTGTTAATGGTGGTCAGGCCGGTATTGACATCGATATCGGCAATCAGGAAGTTCTCATGCTCTTCGGGGAACGGCAACGCCCACAGGAATTCGCCGGTGTGCTTGTCCAGCACCCAGAGGCCACCGCCCTCGCCCACATTCACCACGACATCGCGGGTCTGGCCGACCACAGCCGGGTTGATCCATTTCACGTGCTCGGGATCCGGATTGATCTTCGTGGTGAAGATGATCCGCTCCTCGTTCATGTCCTCGTCCCAGTCATCGCCGGGCAGGTGCTGGTAATACCAGGCCAGCTCACCCGTGTCCGGGTCCAGGGCCACGGTGGAGTTGCTGTACAACTCGGCGGGGGCGGTATAGGGCACAGCGGCAGAGTTGCCGTTGTGGCGGTCATAGCGGGTATAGGGGGATGGGTTGGCAATGCCCCAGTAGATCAGGCCGCTGTCCGGGTCATAGGAGCCCGGCAGGCCCCAGGCCGAGGCCCGGCGATCTGCCAGGGGCACACCGGCCCAGGTGTCATAGCCGGGCGGCTGGTCGGGCGACTGCGTAGTATAGAAGGTCCAGGCCAATTCGCCGGTATGGGCATCATGGGCAGTAATGACACAGTCATCCCGCTGGCGGCAGGTGCCTGCGGTGTAGACCTTGCCTTCCGCCACGAAGGTGCCGGAGGTGATATCGCGCCCGGAGGTTTCGCTGCGCCAGCGCTGCTCGCCGGTCACCGCATCCAGGGCAATAATCGAACCATCGGAGGCGCCGAAATAGATCATGTCCTCATAAATGGCCATGGTCTTCGAGCGTCCCCTGCCCCGGCCCTCGATTTCCGGCATGTGGCGCCAGATCAGGTCACCGGTGGTGGCATCCAGTGCCACTATGCCGGAATCCGGCGTGGTCAGGTACATGATGCCGTCATAGACGGTCGGAATGGTTTCGGTGATGCCCGCGGGCAGGCCCAGGGTCCAGGCCAGGGTCAGGTCATCCACATTGTCACGGTTGATCTGGTCGAGCGGACTGAAGCGCTGGGCATCATAGGTACGGCTGAACATGAGCCAGTCTTCGGGATCGGGATTGCGCAGCATCTCATCGGTGACCGGCCGGAAGTTCTCGATGGCGGACATCGATGCCAGCGGATTGAAGGAGGTGGCGTTGTCGCCGGAAGTGGGCATGAAATTGGTGGCCAGGAAGCGCACGTAATCGAGCAATGCCGGCATCTGCCCGTCATCGATGACCACGGGCGGCATACCCTTCTCAGGGCTGCCGGTACGCAGGAAAGCGACCAGGGCCTGGTCGTCCTCATCGGCAACGCGTTCGAGAATACTCGGGCCAAGCGTACCGCCGGAGCCATTGGAACCATGGCAGTGGGCACAAACCGAGTTGAAGATTTCCAGGCCTTCGGCCATTTCCTGCGCCAGCAGCGTTGGCGTGGTGAGCAGGCCCAGCATGAATGCCGGCACCAGCTTGCGTGCAGTGAACCCTGATATTGCCACGCGGTGTGTCCCCCTGAATCCCCGTCTCATTATTATTGTTCGCCATTATGGCCAGTGAATGTGTAAATACTGTTCATGTCGCCGTGGACAGCTTTAGTCGAACTGCCAGTCATTGATCATGCGGTAGCGCGCCGTCCGGATGCGTTTGAACTTGCCGTCCTCAATATCGTAAATACCCCAGCTGATGATGCGCATCACCTGCCCTTTTTTCAGCGGCACACCCCAGAAACTGTCCTCCCAGTCCTTGATCACTTCGAAGGTGGTAGGAATCTCCACGGCGAGCTGGTCTTCGTCAGCGATAAACGCCGTGACATCCACCCGCTCACTGATATGTTCCTTGACCACCGCATAGAAATCACGAATGCCCTCGGCACCCCGGATTTCCGACGAACCCAGTTCCAGCACCACGTCCGGGTGATAGAACTTGATGAAGGACATGTCGTTGTTATTGAACAGCTCGAGATATTCGTTGTAAGCCTCGCGGCTGATACCCGGCTCGGCACTGTAGACGTTGAATGAGACGATCAGTACCAGCAGCATGCCGGTTAGGCGTGTCGTGATCTTCATGGTGTTTACCCTGGATGACGTATTGACCGAGCATACTTCAGCACCTGGATGGCGACAACAGGCGCCCTGGGGCGCATGGACTTTATGAGGGCGGCTGGCTATTCTTGACGGCCGCAAGGCCCGATCATAAAACCAATAACCAGACCCAAACATCAGGGGGATCCACCACATGTGTGACGAAAAAACGCTCAAGGACAACGAAGCCCATTTCCACAAAACGGGACTCACCCGTCGCAAGTTCAACAAACTGTCAGCCGGTGCCGGTCTCGTCATGGCCCTGCCACCGGTAGCCAATGCCCAGGCCATTACCCGCACCAATGTGGAAATCACGACACCCGACGGTGTCGCCGATGCCTACTTCGTGCATCCGGCCAGCGGCAGTCATGCCGCCGTGCTGGTATGGCCGGACATTCTCGGCCTGCGTCCCGCCTTTAACATGATGGGCGACCGCCTGGCCCAGTCCGGTTATTCCGTGTTGGTGGTCAATCCGTTCTATCGCAGCGCCAAAGCCCCGGTGGTCGAACCCGGTGCCAGCTTCGCCGATCCCGATGTCCGCAATACGGTGTTTGCCCTGGCCGGCCAGCTTAATGAACAAACTCACTTCCAGGATGCTGAAGCCTTCGTCACCTGGCTGGATGCCCAGGATGCGGTCGACACCAGCCGTGGTATTGGCACCACCGGTTACTGCATGGGCGGCCCCATGGTCATGCGCTCCGTGGCTGCCGTTCCCCATCGTTTCCGCGCCGGCGCCACCTTCCATGGCGGGGGGCTGGCCACGGATGCCGACAACAGCCCGCATCTGCTGATTCCGAAAACCAACGCCAGCATGCTCCATGCCATTGCCGCCAACGATGACGAATCCAATCCGGTCGCCAAGGACACCCTGCGCCAGGCCTATGCCGCCGCCGGTATCGATGCCGAGGTGGAAGTCTATGAAGGCACCCTGCATGGCTGGTGCCCGCCAGATTCCGATGTTTATGACGAGGCCCAGGCCGAGCATGCCTGGGATCGCCTGCTGGTGCTGTTTGACAAGGCCCTGGCCTGAACCCGGGGGTGTAACCACCCCTGTCTTTTCTCCTGCCATAAAAAAAGCCGGCCCTGTTTACAGGAACGGCTTTTTTATTTTATGCGCCAGGGTTTTCGCTGATCGCGCCTACCGGTCGACCTGTTCACCCTGGTACACCACCATGCGTATCTGCCGGGTGTGGGTAATGTCATCCAGCGGATTGGCTTCCAGCACGATGAAATCGGCATCCTGGCCTGCAGCCAGCACACCGGTGTCGTCCAGGCCGAGGAAGTCAGCACTGGTGGCCGTGGCGGCGACAATGGCCTGCATTGGCGTCATGCCGGCTATCACCATATCCTCGATTTCCACGTGGGGCGCGTAAGGCACATTGCCGTCGGTGCCCATGGCAATGGTCATGCCGGCGCGGTTCAGTTTGTATAGGTTGCGTGCCTGGATGGCCCAGGCCTCTGCCGCCGCTTCGTTTTCTTTCTGAGCCTGCAACCGCGCCAGCTCATCGGCCGGTACCAGGCCTTCCAGCCAGTCATAATCGGTGGGTACGCCGCGGTATGGCATGTTGGGAACCACGACTACCTGTGGTCTGGCCTGCACCATGGCGACAAACTCGGCGTCCACGTCGGTATCCCTGACGCCATGGGCAAAGGCATCAATGCCGGCTTCGAGCAGTCCCTTGGCATCCACAAGATTGAAGATATGGGCTGTCACACGCACATCATTGGCGTGGGCTTCATCAATCACGGCACCATATAACGCCGGGGTCATTTTTTCATACTGGCCGTTGCGGTCATCGACCCAGATCTTGATGATGTCGACATCACGGGCGGCCTCGGCCTGCACGGCGGCGCGGGCCTCTTCCGGAGTGTCCACCCAGTGCGGCACTTCCGTACGATCGGGCTCAGGACGCGTAATACCGCGACCAGCACTGAAGTAACGCGCTGCCCCGTCGATACTTTCCTGGCGTACGGCCAGGATGTCATCCTCGCCATCCATGCCCAGGCTCATGGCGGCACCGACGCCAAACCTGACACGATTGCGCAAGTCCTGGATCAAGTCATTCCGGTTGGTGCTGAGATGGACATGAGTATCCAGCATCATCGGCATGATGGTGGTACCCCCCACATCGACCACCTGGATACCGGCAGGTACCTGCACAGCAGATGTGGCTCCCATCATGGTAATTTTGCCGTCTGCCACCACCAGTGTGCCATTTTCAATCGGTGCGGAACCATCCCCAGGTATGAGGCGGGCACCGGTATAGGCCACGGTCGACATATCCGTGACAACTGGCGCCGTGGCTTGTTCCTCCTCGGACGAACAGGCTGCAAGCATGAGTATGATGGTTGTGGATAACAAGGCACGAACGGCCCTGGTCAGTTGGATGTTCATCTCCCCTCCGGATGGTGTTTTCCTGCATGAAGGGAACTAAAGTAACGAATACGGTCTGCGCATTCAACGCAGACTGGTCTTTTATCAGAATCCCGGCCCGAGTTTTACGCCAGACGCGTTCGGCCCTGAGGCCCCTACGACACCGGCGAGCGTCATATCTGGCCACCGTTAACTACCCAGGCAGCACATTGTGCCCCCAACTCTTTTTCTGCCAGGTCCAGGCATTCCTGGTAATCGGCTTCCGTCAGCCCATCCTTGCAGCGGTTGTTCGTGGCCTTGTGGATGAAGGTCTTGCCGCCGTCTTTGAACTTCACACCACTCATTGGCGCCACCTTTTCCGCATCCGCGCGCATCCAGTCAAAGGTGCAGAACTCGACGATTTGTAGCCAGCGCGCTTCATCAATGGGAATATCCAGAAACCCGGCAAGCTCGCGCAGTTCCCTGGGCAGGTCGCG